>JBCQWG010000008.1:0-66776 GCA_047172325.1 Rikenellaceae bacterium
TGATAGATCTTGATACGGAGGATATAAAATTTGTCGGTAGATTGAAAGAGAGCCGTAAGTATAAGGTGATTGAGCCCATAGTCATTCAACCACAAGAGGAGGCAGAATTTAATTAGGGCAAACACACGAAAAAAGTCCAAATATTTGGTCAAAACAAATATTACTCTTATATTTGCACTCTCACAAGGCACCGTAGCTTAATTGAATAGAGCATCTGACTACGGATCAGAAGGTTTCAGGTTTGAGTCCTGACGGTGTCACTTCAAAGATCTATTTTTTATCAAGTATTATTGCGAATCCATTATTTGCCTTTAGGCTCATTGGTAGGATATCGCCTTTCTTGAGGCTTTCTCTCTTTATAACAACCTCTGGTGCTCCACTCTTATTAATATTATCTGAGTAGATTGTAGCCTCATATGAAGCGCCATCCGACAGGAAGCTAAAATCAACATCTATCACCTTTCCACTGTCGCCAACCAAGCCACCAACATACCAGCTATCGCCACTGCGACGAGCCACTAAGCCGAACTCACCGGGATATCCATCAATAATCTTTGACTCGTTCCATACCGTTGGCAGCTTCGCAAAGAACTCTGTCTCCTCATTCTCCTTTATGCTATCTACGGCATCGCTAGCGACACCTCCTACTGTAGGGACATTCTCTGGACGATCATACCAGTAGATGTGGTGCCAAGGACTATATATAATTATACTCTTGGCCATCTGAGAGGCACGTGAGCCCATCTTATCCTCAACACGATCAGAGAGATAGCATATTGTTTGATCTCCCGCTCCAGCAATCATACGAGTGAAAAGTGTCTTTAGGACGCTCTCATTCTTTACTGACTCTTCATCGCCTCTAATTCCCTCCACGGTTAACATATAGGGATATGTTCGCGTAAGGCCCGTTGGTCGATATTCATCGTGGATATTTACCTGTATCTTACGTGCCGCAGCCTCCTTCACTGAGTTGTGAAGCCATGCTGTCCAATATTGAGATCCCACATTGACAAAACCATATTTGAAACCTGTAATGCCCCATGAGCTATAGAGGTCAAACATAGCTTTATCTTTTTTTATGATCTCGCGCTTATCGGCATATAAGATCACATCAACCCCACTCTCTTTGCCATACTTTACGACCTCCTCTATATCTAAGGGTCCCGCCGAACGAACCTCATAGGGGGTAACGGTCAATGCATCCGACTCATCGGTGTGAGGATATCCATACCAACCACCATCGAAGAGTATATATTGAAAATTATTTCTCTTCGCAAAATCAATGGTTATCTTCGCGCCAACCGTACAGAGCGACATCTCGCGAAGAACCTTACCCGGTTTAATCCAAGATAGATCCTCCCCCTCAAGGGCACATGGCTCATTAAGGTTCAATATAAGTCCATTATTCTGGACCACCTCTGACGCACTCTCACCTGCCATTATATAACGCCATGGAGAGTTCTTATTCTCATCGACCAGCACCACGGTAGGTAGGTCATTCACATTCTCCGAGAGAGCAGCAGCTAAACCACCATGCTCACCCCTCTTAAACTTCATTCGCGCAAAGTCGATTAGTGCCGCCTCACCCAAAGCAACAAAATGTGACGAGGGGAGTTGCGCTAAGAGGGGTCGTTCATACTCGGCATCTTTCAAATCGGCGAGCTTCACCTTATTGATATAGCTCTGTGCACGATTCGACACCCACACGGTAGCCTCATCCGTAATTGCGAACTGAGATAGCTCAGAGGCGATATTTATCGTTGCCTCCTCCGGGAACTCATACCTAAAGGCTACACCCTCGTTGTATGCTCGCACGCGGATATTTAGCCCATCATTTGCATCATTGGCCAACACCAACAACATCTCATTATAATTATCTCTATAGCTATCTTGCTCTCCATAAAGAGGCTCCCACACCTCATCCTTCTTACCTCTTAGAATCTTCTTTATGGTGTACCCCTTGGGGATGGTATCACCCTCTTGAAGCACGAAGCCCATCGCGGAGCGTCCTACGATCTGCTCCCCTTGCCACATCACGGAGTAGGTGGGAAGAGACTCCGCTACCGCAGAGAAGTCAAATTGATAATTTCCATCAGGGCTACTAAGAGACCCCTCCTCAATTTCGCCACAACTCCAAAGAAGCAGGACAGATGCAAATGTAAATAATTTTTTCATGTAGTATTTAGGTTGTTCATTAATGTCAAAAACGATATCCAACGCCTATCCTATATTGCGTAAATGGATAGTCGCGAAAACCATATTGATGAGCTACATATGGCTCATATCGTCCAAACCGGGTTCGTATCTCACTCTTTATGCTCATGGGGCAATCCCCATCTCGCTCCCAGCCAGAGTACCCTCCAAAGCTCTCGGAGAGAGTAAACCACTTAGTCCGTATCTTAGCTTGCAGACCATACATAACTGCATCATTCTGTCGCCCATTATCGGTCTGCCAACAGAGGAAACCGAAGCTTCCCACAAATCGAATATCTCTCAAGATGTCGCCATCAAGAGCGAACGACTTAGCTATGGAGGTATCAAAGAAATAACCCGGATTATCAAAATAGCGCGCCTTGAAAAAGCCATAACCCAAAGCTGTCTTAAGACCAACTCGCAACGTCACATCGGGCCTCGAAGCGCTCTGCTTCATAAGGTGTATATCGGTTGTGATATAGGCATCACCCGTCTCATAGCCCGTGTAGGCTATATCATCCGGTAGACGACTATGCTCATGACTCTCCTCGCTCATCTCGTACCACTCAACAATCGACTGCATCCATACCGTAAGGTTTACCCGTTCGGAGTAGAGGGGAACGACGACCTTAAAGTAAAGATCATAGGTTTTATCCCCTCGGTGTCCATCGAAATAATCACCTCCAAACTCCAGCAAGATATCCGACGAGGTAGTTCCATCGAGCATATCTGGAATTGGGAGAGCATTAGGCCCAAAGTAATCGGGAGCAATCTTCGTGGAGGTGCTTAGATCCGGTTTTACGATGGAGACCTGTGCTATAATGCTATTCACTGCCACTATATTCAGTAACAAAAGTAATATTATTCTGCGAAATATCATAGTTATAGATAATATTTAATGGAGAAGATTAAGCCTCGCGGAATATTAAGTGACATTGCATATCGAGTTCTGTCGAGATCTTGATCGAAAGTATACTCAGTTAGCTCAGTGCCAAAATCATATATGTTATATAAATTTAGCTGCATCTCACACATGCGTTGAGCGATTGTAGTGCGATATGCCACTCGAATATCAATATTGAAGAAGGCATCTTCACGCGTTCCAAAATCGTTATCTAGACTATTTATACCGCGCGTAGTGGAGGGGAAGATTGACACCTGTCTATTTCCATCGCTATCATACGATGTAGCAGAATCAAAATAGGAGAATGGCTGACCATCTTTAAACTTAAGGTTTAGTGCAAAACTCAACTTCTCACTAACATTATACGAAGCAAACATACGCATCACATATGCTCGCTCTTGATCGAGACGCCCAACTGCCATAAAGTCACTACCCACATTTCCCGCATTGATTAGAGTATTGGGATTAGCGCTGCTCTCCGAGAGAACGCCCAGATTATTGTGTAGAGGACCATTGCCAAGTGTCGATAATCCAGATTGCATATAGGATTGCCACGCAAGGCTAAAGAAGAACTTTGGAGAGGTGTAACTATACTGCACATTCGAGCTGAAATAGAATGGCGAGTTCATAAGGAATGAATCCCCCATCACACCATCAGCATAGTGCTCGACAACATAGGATGGAGTAGCTCCACTATCGAGGTAGAAGATATCCATACCACTAGCGCTATCATACTCATAGTGACCATACTCTGAAGCATCTTTATCATAGGAGGTGATCCAATTATTGACATATTTACGCGCCGACTGTAAGAGAGATATTCGATGACGCCCAAAGGTGAAATTGAGCGGCAGATCGAATGCCCAATATGCAGGCTGCTGCAAATTATCTGACAGCGTATGAAGTGCGCCTCCTGTCGAGGTGAAATAGGAGCCACTCGAAGCGTAGTATACATCACCATTGAGATAATCATCCGACAGATATTGAACATCTTCAATAGTATAAGCAACCCTGCGACGACTCAAGGTCATCTCGGCTGAGAACCAACAATTTGGATTGTATGAGAAATTTGCCTGCGCCTCCACATTAGGGCTCACCTTGCTCTTGCCACCTCCCAAAAGAGTAGCATCTAGCGTAAGCCCAAGCCTCCCTCTAAATATCAAATCATCTGAGAGTCTGCGCTCAGCATTAAGCATCAAGCTATTCTCCAAAAGGGCACTTGCGTAACTCTCCGCACGCCACTTATATATATATAGCTCTGTTGGACTCTGATCTGTTATCGCCTGCGTATAGACCGTATTAGAGAACTCCTTGGTCGTAGGTGCTGCATAAAGTAGTGAGTTAAAACCATCGAAGCTTACGCTGAGCCATGGATTCAATCGCCTCTCCAAAAGTATAGAGTGCGACAGCTCGAAGCTATTCCCATCGGGCTCATACGGCTCGAAGGCCTCTCCATCTTGGTCATAGAGGTTGCGGCTATAGTTGATATCCTCATGCTTGGTGTTATGTTGCGCAAAGCTAAAACCAGAGGTATAACGCAGATCATCGCGCTCCGACACCCCATAAAGCGAGATGCTATATCCATTGTAGGCTGCCGTTTCTGCCTCACTATAATAATACTCCGAATTAAGATTTGAGCGCGAAGAGTAATTTATCAAGTAATGCGTTGAATCAAAAAGAGAGCCTAAAGAAAGTGTCAAATCACCATTGAATTGTGCTGAAAGATAGCTCTCAGGATAATAACTACAGATCCCACTATTGTCAAAATCAACAATATCACGCTCTCCGAAATTTATATATTGACTATGATAATATCTCTCATCGCCCCGCTCCACCACAAAAGTTGAAGTAAAGGTGCCAGCCCCCGCAACCTTATTGCGTGAGGTGATTGGCTTATACTGCCTCTCACTTGCAGTCTCATGAAAGAGGTTAATAGCCCATTGAGTACCCGACGAGATACCGCCCAAGCCTCCCACATTATAACTTGCAGAGATATATGCATCTGTTGTGCGCTGCTGCTCAAAAAATATGTCGGAACCAATATAATCCATCGAAAGAGAACTCTCATAAAGATTAGGATTATAGAGCGTAGAGCCCGAAAAATAGCGACTATCTATGCGAAACCCATCAAGATAATAACTATTCCAACGATACGAATTTCCCTCTATAGAGAATATCAATTGATCGGGCTGATTAAATTGGCCGGTGGTCTCCGCCTGATACGTAACATACAAATCAAGATTATCAAGATAGTGCACCATATCGTTATATTGGTAGCGCTCCTTGAAGAAATCTACGCTTTTAGTCTCCACACCATTCTGAGGAAGAGCATCTTGCGCCTGCAAAGAGAGAGGAGCCAAGATAAAAAATGATAAAACTAAGGTCTGAAGTAAAGATCTAGTCATAAAAAGGCTTTTACAGTTCAGCTACAAAGTTATCAATAAATTTATAATTATAACCTTTTGTTATATCATTTAATCTTTTTTTATTAAATATAGTTTCTCATCGCGCTCATGCCGCGCGGCACCAAGCTTAGCTTGGATCCAAAAACTATCGTTTTTGACCTTTGTGTTGCACTGATGGGATGGGGCTTTGCCCTACGATAGATGCATAACATTAAGCTCTTGCAAATGAATTTGCGTCGCTCAATATTATGCATCTATCTATGTCAACCTACGGTTGCCATCATCCCATCAGCGAGGTTAACCTCGGATTGGGTTTTAAATGCCTAAAGGCACAGGGCAAACGCACGAAAAAAAACAGTCAGCGACACGTAGACAGGCACAAACAGCAAATGCATAATTGCCTAAAAATAAGCTACTTATAATTTGCATACCTCACTAAAATTTCGTATATTTACTTGATTTTTAATAAGTTAAATATAATATGAGTATTTTAGATTTTGCAATAAGTATAGAGGATTTTCGCCAACCTTGGAAGGTTCGACATTTGTCAACCGACATAATTTTCATTACCGTGGCGGCGGTGATTTGTGGGGCAAAAGATTGGGAAGATGTCGAAGATTTTGGCGACTGCAAGGAGGAGTTTTTTAACAATTATCTCGCTCTGCCAAATGGCATTCCATCGCACGACACCTTTAATCGGTTCTTTTCGAGTATCAACCCTGAGATGCTTGAAAAGCAATTTGGCATTTGGGTAAAGACCTTATGCTCAGAGCGTTCGGAGATAATCTGCATCGACGGTAAAACGATCTGTGGAGCTAAAAATGAAGGGCGTAGCATCTTTCATATGGTTAGCGCCTTTTGCCATGCGAATGGTGTTAGCTTGGCGCAGGTCAAGACTGCTGAGAAGTCCAACGAGATAACGGCTATCCCCGAGTTGATAAAGATTCTCGACCTTGAGGGGTGTGTGGTGACAATTGACGCGATGGGTTGCCAGCGAGAGATTGCAGAAGATATTATCAACGCTAAAGCAGATTATGTTTTGGCGGTCAAGGGCAATCAAAAGGAGCTCCTGCAAGGCATTGAGGATACGTTTAGATTTCAGCGTAGGGATGATGTTTTATTTAGTGAAGAGTTAGATTTTGGACATGGGCGCATTGAGAATCGCAGGTGTTATATTGCTACTAATTTGGAGCATATAGATTGTGAGAAATGGACTGGTGTTCGCACCCTAGTAAAGGTTGTTTCGGATAGGTATATCAAGCGAGAGCAACGACAGGAGGAGAGTTCGGTGAGATATTACATATCATCATTAGAGGCAGAGCCACAGCGATTTAGCAATATAATAAGATCACATTGGGGTATCGAAAATTCATTACACTGGATGTTGGATGTCTCCTTTGGTGAGGACGCTTCACGCAAGCGAGCGAAAAACTCGGCAATGAATTTTTCGCTCGTATTTAAGGCTGCTTTGGCAATGCTGAAGAAGTATCGAGTCTACCCAAACAAGCGAGATATTAGCATTAAGCGAAAGCGAAATGTCGGTGGTTGGTCGGACAAACACTTGATTGCTATGATGGGTATGGAGGTTGAGTAACTTTTTTTTCGTGCGTTTGCCCTGCGAAGGCATTTTATAAATTTTGATATCCCAAATATTCTTCGTACCTTTGCGGGCAACTAAAATCTAATGTCACAATGTCATTTATAGAGGAAAAGGTGCAAAAGGAGGGACTCACGTTTGATGATGTCCTATTGGTTCCAGCCTATTCAGAAGTGGTTCCGCGCGATGTCTCGATTGAGAGTCGCTTTTCACGCAACATCAAGCTTAGTGTGCCCGTAGTTTCTGCTGCGATGGATACTGTCACTGAGGCGCCTTTGGCAATTGCTATTGCTCGCGAGGGTGGTATTGGTGTGATTCATAAAAACATGTCTATTGAGCAGCAGGCGGCGCAGGTACGCAAGGTGAAACGTGCTCAGAATGGAATGATTAACGATCCTATAACCATCTCTAAGCAGAGTAATGTGGGTGATGCACTAGCTCTAATGAAGGAGAATAAGATTGGTGGTATCCCTGTGGTGGATCCGTCGGGCATGTTGATTGGTATTGTCACCAACCGTGACCTACGTTTCCAGACCGATATGGAGCGCACCATTGAGGAGGTTATGACCAAGGAGAATCTTATAACAACTCGCAGCTCAGATATCAAGGAGGCTGCTATGGTGCTCCTCACAAATAAGATTGAGAAGCTACCGGTGGTTGATGCCGATGGCAAGTTGATGGGTCTTATCACATATAAAGATATAACTAAGGTCAAGGATAACCCCTTTGCATGTAAGGATGATTTGGGTCGTCTTCGTGTGGCGGCGGGTATTGGTGTGACCTCCGACACGATGCTTCGTGTAGCGGCTCTTGTGGAGGCGGATGTAGATGCTGTTGTCTTGGACTCGGCTCACGGACACTCTGCCAATATTGTGAATATGCTTAAGACGATTAAGGCTGAATACCCTTCGCTCGATGTTATTGTTGGAAATATCGCTACGGCGGAGGCTGCAACATACCTCATTGAGGCGGGTGCAGATGGTGTGAAGGTTGGTATTGGACCCGGTTCGATCTGCACTACACGTATCGTAGCGGGTGTAGGTGTGCCACAGCTCACTGCGATCTTCGACTGTGCGAAGGCTGCCCACAAGTTGGGGGTGCCCATTATCGCAGATGGTGGCTTGCGCTACTCTGGCGACATTGTTAAGGCGCTAGCTGCGGGTGGTGACTGCGTTATGATCGGTTCTATGTTGGCCGGTGTGGAGGAGTCTCCCGGTGAGACGATCATCTATAATGGTCGTAAGTTCAAGAGCTACCGCGGAATGGGCTCCATCGAGGCGATGAACAATGGCTCGAAGGATCGTTACTTCCAAGGTGAGGAGAAGAACTCTAGTAAGTTTGTGCCAGAGGGAATTGTGGCGCGCGTACCATTCAAGGGGACTTTGGCTGAGACAATATATCAGTTGGTAGGAGGCTTGAAGTCGGGCATGGGCTATTGCGGAGCTGCAACGATAGGGGCGCTTCAGAATGCTAAGTTCATCCGTATCACCTCTTCGGGAGTGATGGAGAATCACCCTCACGATGTGACCATCACACAAGAGGCTCCTAACTATTCACGCGGAAATAACTAAATAAATTATAATGACAGAAAAAATATTAATCCTAGACTTTGGTTCGCAATACACGCAGCTAATTGCTCGTCGTGTGCGCGAGCTCAATGTCTACTGTGAGATTCATCCTTTCAATAAGATCCCAGCTATCGACGAGTCGGTTAAGGGTGTTATCCTTTCGGGAAGCCCCTACTCGGTTCGCGACGAGGTGGCTCCACGTCCAGACCTCTCGGCGATCAAAGGCAAGCTCCCTCTCTTGGGTGTCTGCTATGGTGCTCAATATCTATCATACGCATTTGGTGGCGAGGTTACTCCAGCCCCCTCTCGTGAGTATGGTCGCGCTATGCTTACTATCGGAGAGGCCTCCGACCCGCTTTTGGTGGATATGCCCTCCGAGACTCAAGTATGGATGTCACATGGAGATACAATCACCTCTATCCCAAGCAGCTATAAGATCATAGCGAGCACTGAGGATGTTGCCGTTGCCGCATACCACATCGAGGGTGAGCCAACATGGGCTATTCAGTTCCATCCAGAGGTATACCACTCAACGGATGGTAAGATCCTGCTGAAGAACTTCGTTGCAGGGATCTGTGGCTGCTCGCAGGAGTGGACCTCGGAGAGCTTCGTGGAGAGCACTGTAGCATCTCTCAAAGCTCAGTTGGGCTCCGACAAAGTGGTGTTGGGTCTTTCGGGTGGTGTTGACTCCACTGTAGCGGCGGTATTGCTGCACAAGGCTATCGGGGAGAATCTATATTGCATCTTCGTCGACTCTGGACTACTTCGCAAGAATGAGTTTGAGGAGGTCTTAGATTCATACAAGGGTATGGGCCTCAATGTCAAGGGAGTTAAGGCTGTCGACAAATTTATGAACGACTTGGCCGGTGTAAGCGACCCAGAGACAAAGCGCAAGATCATTGGTCGCGACTTCGTGGAGGTATTCAACGAGGAGGCGATTCAGATCAGCGACGTGAAGTGGCTTGCGCAGGGCACAATCTACCCTGATGTGATCGAATCATGCTCGGTGAATGGCCCTTCGGCAACCATCAAGTCACACCACAATGTGGGTGGCCTCCCAGAGAAGATGAACCTAAAGGTAGTTGAACCCCTTCGCCTGCTCTTCAAAGATGAGGTGCGTCGTGTGGGTCTATCCATGGGCATCTCAGCAACGCTTATTGGTCGCCACCCCTTCCCCGGACCGGGATTGGCTATTCGCATCTTGGGTGATGTCACCCCTAAGAAGGTTCAGATACTTCAAGATGTAGACAAGATATTTATCGACGCACTACACCGCGCAGACCTTTACAAAGATGTGTGGCAGGCTGGAGCGATGCTCCTTCCGGTGAAGAGCGTTGGTGTGATGGGTGACGAGCGCACATATGAGAGTTGCGTAGCACTTCGCGCTGTGACATCTACCGATGGTATGACTGCCGACTGGGTAGATTTCTCACACTCATTCCTCGCAGGTGTCTCTAACGATATTATCAACAAGGTGCGCGGCGTGAATCGCGTAGTCTACGATATCTCATCGAAGCCACCCGCAACTATTGAGTGGGAGTAATTCGCGTTAAATATGAGTTTTTCGGTAACTATATTGGGCTCCTCTTCGGCTAAGCCGACACCTAATAGACACCATTCGGGACAAGTTGTTAACATTAATGAACAATTTTTTTTGGTCGATGGTGGTGAGGGTGTGCAGCAGCAGATGTTCCGATATGGTATAAATCCGCTTAAGCTTCGAGCGATCTTCGTCTCTCACCTCCATGCAGATCATGTGTATGGACTCTTCCCGCTGCTCTCAACGATGTCTCTATATGGTCGCAAGAGTGCAATTAAGATCTATGCGCCAGCCCCCTTTGGGGAGATGCTCAACTCATACACCTCCTTTTTTGGAGGTGATATGGAGTATGAGGTGGAGTGGGTCGAGGTAGATTGCACCAAGCACCAGATGATCTTCGAGAATCGCACCCTTGAGGTGTGGTCGGTGCCTCTGCGTCATAGGTTACCAACATCTGGTTATATCTTTCGCGAGAAGAGGCCTCCTCTAAATGTTGATAAGTTCAAAATAACTAAATATAACCTCTCTATTGCGCAGATCACAGCGGCAAAACGAGGTGAAGATATAGAGTTATCAACAGGGGAGGTAGTTATCAACAGCAACCTTACCTATCAACCCTTCGAGCCACGCGCCTACGCCTACATCTCGGATACAGCCTACTCACCCCCCGCAGCTCAGATGTGTGCGGGTGTCGACATGCTCTACCACGAGGCAACATATGCCGCAATCGAGGCAAAGACAGCTAAGGAGAGGGGCCACTCCACAACGCTCCAAGCGGCCCAAACAGCCCAAGCAGCTCAGGTGAGCACGCTGCTTATAGGTCACTTCTCATCTCGCTATAAGGATCTAGAGCCCTTGCGCGACGAGGCACAAACAATATTTCCCAATACGGAACTAGCGCTCGAAGGGCGAGAGTTCAAAATCGAAAAAAAGAGATGACCAAGAGCGAAATACAACTACTCAGATCCCTGAGCGATAAGCGAGCACGCACCGAAAGTGGGCTCTTCATCGCCGAGGGAGAGAAGCTCATAACAGAGATCCGCGAGGCGGGCACCCTGCGTATAAGGAAGATCTACTCCCTTGAGGGGCTCTTCGATGGTGATAATGTAGAGTGGGTGTCGAATAGCGAAATGGCGCGCATATCGCAGCTTAAGAGTGCGAATAACTCCGTTGCTCTTGTCGAGATTCCACGCTACAACCTCGACGAGCGCGCCCTAAGTGAGGAGCTTATACTAATGCTTGATGGGGTGCAGAACCCCGGTAACCTAGGTACCATCATCCGCCTAGCAGATTGGTTCGGCATAGAGAATATCATCTGCTCGGAGAGCTCCGCCGACTGCTTCAACCCAAAGGTGATCCAAGCAACGATGGGCGCTATCCTCCGCGTAAAGGTGCACTACCGCCCTCTTGAGGAGAGCCTCAAAGTAGCACAGGAGGCAGGCGTACCCATCTATGGAACCCTCTTGGAGGGTAATAACATCTATCGTGAGGCGCTCTCCCCACACGGCATTGTGATAATGGGTAACGAGGGGCAAGGCATTAGTGAGGTGGTCAAAGGGTTTATCTCCAACAAGTTATACATCCCACCATTCCCTGCTTCGAGAAGAGGCTCCGAATCTCTGAATGTCGCTATAGCCACCTCTGTGGTCTGCTCGGAGTTTCGTCGAAGGATGTAACAAAAGAGAACAATAGATGAAGAGAGCCTCTCACGCCCCAATGTTCTGGATATTGCTTCCGCTACTCGTGGGGATCGTGGCATCTGACTCTTTTCACATCTCCCCTCTCTACTCAATCTTGATATTGCTGCTGCTCTCCCTGCTACAGCTACGCTACCGCCATGCAGCGCTCCTCTACCCTATCATTGCGCTTCTAGGAGTGGTTATAGCCTCCTCCCACAGAGGTGACTCCCACCCATTGCAGCAGCAGAGTGATGCCATAGTAGCCCTTCGCACCAGCGATAGAGGCTCCGCCACGCTCGTAGCACAACGCCTCCCAGATGGGGCGTGGCATGCATGCGACCATAAAGTGTGGTTCAAGGGTGATGACAGCTTGCAGCATGCAACTTTCGTTGCCCACTGCACGATACAACCATTTGACTCCCCTCGCAGCAGCTATAAGGGGCAAGTGACGCTCCTCAAGGTGCTAGCAATAGCTCCCACAGGGCCTCTGCCAATCCCCTATCGCCTAAATAGCTACGGACTAAAGCGCCTTCGAGAGCTGAACCTTAGCGAGGAGAGCTTCGCCACAGCTGCCGCCGTAGGGGTCGCACGGCGTGATGCCCTCGACGAGACCCTCATAGAGGCCTACAACAAGAGTGGCACCTCACATCTGCTATCGCTCTCTGGTATGCATCTTGGAGTAGTGCTGCTGATAATAACTCTTCTTAGCTACTTCATGCCGCTGCTGCCCTTGGGTCATGCCGCGGTCAACATCTTCTCGATAGTCGCTATATGGCTCTTCGCAGCGATGGCGGGATGTGGAGAGAGCATCCTGCGAGCAGCATCCATGTACTCATTGATTCACCTAGGTGCACTCCTCTCGCAACGCTCAAACTCACTAAATAACCTCTCGACAGCTGCCGTGATTATCCTCTGCTTAGATCCGCAGGCGATATATGACGTTGGATTCTGCCTCTCCTTTACAGCGGTCGCAGCAATAATCTTGGTCGGGGCACCCCTCTCAACAGCCCTTAGAAGTGGCAATAGTATAATCGACTTCGCTCTGGCATCACTTATAATTGGCATCATAGCAACGGCCGCCACCATACCCCTAATATCGCACTATTTCGGGTATATCGCCCTCTTAAGCCCCCTCGCAACACCCCCTCTGCTGCTACCACTAAGCGCAATAATAGTCTCAACAATAGTGTGGATCATAGCTCCCCTACAACCCCTATCCTACCTCCTGCGACCTATCATCGAGATCTCAGCAACAATACAAAACTACACCGTAGAGTGGTTCGCAACACTCCCCTTTACCACAATAGATTACCGTCTCTCTACCCGTGAACTGCTCCTAAGCTACGTGATTTTAGCTATTGTGGGAGCTCTCATAAGGTTGCTTTTATCCCGTCAGCGAGATTGAGGTTAACCCACACGAAGAAATACTACTCCTTACGTTCAAATAGGTCTATTTCGCCGCGTTCGGCTTTGCCGTATATTGATGAGAGCTCTGCGATGCAGGGGGAGATATACTCCAATGTGTCGATGACGGCTCCTTTGGCTCCTTCGCCCTTTATTCTGTAGAGCATTGCTGCATATAGTGAGCGGAAGGCTAGTTCGGTGTCGGAGATGTCGTTGCCGAAGAGTGCTCTCAGGTCGGGCAGGACCTCCTCTAGGCGTGCATGGAGGGTGCGGTAGCGTGCTCCGATGGGTAGTTCGAGTAGTTGGAGGTGTAGGTTGTGCATATCCGCTATGAGGTGAAGGGTGTGTTCGATATGGCCTTTCTCCTCTTTGCCCTCCTTTTGGAGTAGCTCGACAAGCTCCATATACCATGTTAGCAGGAGGTTGCGGCTCTGCTCGTCGAGATTTGTGCGAGGTGCAACAAATTGAGAGTAGATCGCCTCTGGGCTAAATTGCAATGCGCGGAACATATCCTCTAGCTGCCATAGGTAGAGGATATATTCTGCGATATTCTGCTTGCGTAGTGATTGTGCTGTGTCCATCGGCCCTTAGTAGCTTCGAGCGAATAGCACGCGATATTTGGATGGTTTACCCGTGAAGATGCACTTGCCCTCCTCCTCTTTAACATTCATTGGGATGCAGCGGATGGTAGCTTTGGTGGCATCCTTGATAGCCACCTCTGTTTCGGGGGTGCCATCCCAGTGAGCTGAGATGAAGCCGCCTTTGGTGTCGAGTGCTGCTACGAACTCCTCCCATGAGTCGACCTCTGTTATCATGCTGTCGCGGTATGAGAGAGACTTAGAGAAGATATTCTCTTGGATCTCATCCATAAGTGCTATGATGCGCTCTGTGAGCCCCTCTTGCGATACATTCTCCTTGGTTAGGGTGTCGCGACGAGCGAGCTCTACTGTGTTGTTCTCCAAGTCGCGAGGGCCTATTGCAAGACGCACGGGAACTCCCTTTAGCTCATACTCGGCGAACTTGAATCCTGAGCGGATATTGTCGCGGTCGTCGATCTTCACGGTGAGACCCGCCTCACGCAGTGGAGCTGCTATCGCCTCCATCTTTGCGCGCATGATCTCTAACTGCTCCTCACCTTTGAATATAGGAACCATGACCACATGTATAGGGGCCAACTTTGGAGGTAGTACCAAGCCATTATTATCGGAGTGCGCCATGATGAGGGCACCCATAAGTCGTGTTGAAACACCCCATGAGGTGGCCCAAACATATTCGCTCTTACCCTCCTTATTGGTGAACTGCACATCGAAAGCCTTAGCGAAGTTCTGCGCCAAGAAGTGAGATGTACCGCTCTGAAGAGCCTTTCCATCCTGCATAAGTGCCTCAATGGTGAGGGTATCTTCAGCTCCTGCGAAGCGCTCGTTAGGGGATTTGTGACCTACGATAACCGGTAGCGCCATCCACTCCTGAGCGAACTTCTGATATACATGAATCATGCGCTCGGTCTCCTCGATAGCCTCCTCACGTGTGGCATGTGCGGTGTGACCCTCCTGCCAGAGGAACTCTGCGGTGCGCAGGAAGAGGCGTGTGCGCATCTCCCAGCGAACGACATTTGCCCACTGATTGCAGAGGATTGGTAGGTCGCGGTAGGATTGAATCCAGTTCTTATAGGTGTTCCAGATGATTGTCTCAGAGGTAGGACGCACGATAAGCTCCTCCTCCAACTTCGCTTCGGGATCCACGACAACACCCTTGCCCGCAGGATCGTTCATAAGGCGGTAGTGAGTAACTACGGCACACTCCTTTGCGAAGCCCTCGACATGAGAGGCCTCCTTCGAGAAGAATGACTTAGGGATGAAGAGGGGGAAATATGCATTTTGGTGCCCTGTATCCTTAAACATCTTGTCGAGTGCCGCCTGCATCTTCTCCCAGATTGCATATCCGTAGGGCTTGATGACCATACATCCACGCACTGCGGAGTTCTCAGCCAAACCAGCCTTGACTACCAATTCATTGTACCACTGTGAGTAGTTATCCTCAATTTTTGTGAGGTCTTTTAATTCTTTTGCCATTATATATATCTTATTTTTGTTTCTTCTTAATTGTAAAGTTGTGTTGTATCTTGCTCTATAAGCTGAGGCGCCTCCACCTCTTCCACCTCTATGACATCCTCTATGAGATCCTCTCGCTGTGGAAGTAGCGAGGTGTAGCTCTTGCACTCTATCACCACTATCACCGCGATGGCGATCGCTGCTAGGGTCACTAAAATTCTTATTATTCTCGAAATCATATCTTACTGCTCCTCCTCCTCTTCTTCTTTGATGAGTGTTGGATGCTCCAACTCCTCTATAGCCTTTACGATCACTACATCTATCGGGTAGATGCTATGATAGAAGGCGTCATCATCGAGCGGTGTGTTACGCCCTATATAAGCCCTTAGCTGCGCCTCAAGGAGGTAGCGAGAGCGGTTTATATCACTCCAGAGCGGGGCTACCCCATTTTTCGAAGCATACTTCACGAAGTCATCAAAGAGCGAGGTGTCACTCTCCAATAGAGCGTCGAGCTCCTCCAAGCTGCTCACCTCATTTATCTTCTCGCGGTGGGCATCGGCATACTTCGTGGTGAAGTTGTAGAGGATGTTGCGCGCTGAGACCTCCATGTAATATCTTGTTACATCGGTGGTGTCGGCCGGCACAAAGATGTCGGGCATGATGCCACCGCCACCATATACCACCTTCCCCTTGGGTGTGATCTTCTTGAGGGAGTCTGCAAAGTGGATGCTATCCACCGCGAAGAGCTCTCCCATTGCATAGCGGTTAATCATCTCCTCGGCGTAGGTCTCCTTATCGCCTCGCGTATAGCTCTTTTGAATCGAACGACCTGTAGGGGTGTAGTAGCGAGCAATCGTAAGACGCATGGCCGAGCCATCCCCAAAGGGCACCTGCTGCTGCACGAGTCCCTTTCCAAATGAGCGACGTCCAATGATGGTGCCGCGGTCATTATCTTGGATAGCTCCAGCTAAGATCTCACTCGAAGAGGCGCTACTCTCGTCGATCAATATTGCGATATCGAGATCTGTTATACGACCCTTTCCATTGCTATATTCGCGATGCTGGTAGCCATCTCTATCCTCCGTGTAGACTATTAAATCGCCCTTTGGAAGTAGCTCATTGGCAATTGCAATCGCCTGATCGAGGAAGCCTCCGCTATTGCCTCTCAGGTCGAGGATAAGCGACTTTAGCCCCTGCTGCTCCAACTTGTCGATAGCCTCCACAATCTCAGAGTGTGTGGTGCGCGCAAACTGCAACATCTTGATGTAACCTACCGAATCACGCAAGATGATCGAGGATTGGATACTCTTGATGGGGATCACATCGCGTGTAACCTCCATCTCGATAAGCTGGTCAGCCCCCTGACGCTCCACCCCTAGCTTCACGGTGGTGCCACGCATGCCGCGCAGAAGCTTCATGATCTGATCCTGCGGCACCTTACCTCCCGCAACCAAGGAGTCATCTATCTCTATGATGCGATCGCCACCCCTCACACCAGCCTTATCGCTAGGTCCCGACGGAATAACATTGATTACGATAACCGTGTCGGTAGCCATATTAAAGACCACTCCAATGCCATCGAACTCACCCTCCAACGACTCATTCATATCTGCCATATCCTGAGCCGGGATATATATCGAGTGGGGATCCAGCTCATCGAAGATAAGGGGCATTAAAACCTCCGTTAGAGAGTCCAGCGAGATGGAATCGACATAGTTATTGGCAATAAACGAGAGTGTCGATGAGACCTTATCGCGGGGAGTCCCCAAGAGAGCCGAGATCTGCCTCAATTGAATTTGGTAACTCTTCTTCTCTATGATTCTACCACCGACGACCCCCGCAAGAGCCACCATGATAAATAATAGAGGAGTGAGTATTCTCCACTTTTTAGAAGAGTTATTATCCATTATAATATTTATTTATTCTTAAATGTGTACGACAGACCAACACTCAAATAGGTTTGTGTCTGTATCTTAAGATCTTGCGCCTTATTGTAGTAAAGTTGGAACTTGATCGTGGTCGAGATGATATCAGTAGCTGGTATAGATATGGTATTCTCCCAACGAATTGTAGGACGTATTCCCAATATTGGCTTCACTCCTGTCTGCGTCTCATTCCACTCCGCAAGAGCTATTATATAATCGTCGTAATCCTCCACAATGTTCTTATACGAGGATTGAGTCATCCATCCATAGAATGAGTAGAGCGTGGTGGTGTAGCGGATCTTGGAGAGCTTCTCAAACGTGCGGTCGAAATCTATCTGAATAGAGGAACCACCCTCATACTTGGAACTTACGTAGGGGCTCACACCATAGGGCTCAGTATATTTCCAGTTATCCTCTATATGCTCCGAGAACTGATAGACAAAATTCTCGCGAATAGT
This sequence comes from Rikenellaceae bacterium, assembly GCA_047172325.1. Taxonomy (GTDB): domain Bacteria; phylum Bacteroidota; class Bacteroidia; order Bacteroidales; family Rikenellaceae; genus Alistipes. The sequence goes on from JBCQWG010000008.1 coordinate 17,725, forward strand.
CTCATTGCTCACATAGATGGCACTAAGCGCCAAGGGAGCTATGTTAATAGTGAATGGCAATGTCTTACTTGTGCTCTTATAGGTCATACCTCCCGACACATCAAGGTAACCGGGGGTCATAAAGCCACTCTTGAGCTCTACCCCACCCTGCTGCGAGCGCGATACATATCCATTGGCGAACTGTGTACGAAATGCAAAGGTTGTACCATACGACCACTTCGACGAGATGGAGATGGTCGGAGCAACCGAGATAGATAAGAGATCTTGGTTCTTATACCACACACCCTCATTTGTGGTGATCCCCTCATCATCGGTCACATCAATCTTCACCCTGTTGAAACCGAAGTTGGCCGTCACCTTCGAGGTGAGGGTTAACTTCTCGCGCTGATATTTGTGATTTAGGGTGAAACTACCCAGAATCGCAGTTGTGTTATCACCACCCGACGTATTCACCCAAGGATCATTGTAGGCTGTCATAGAGCCCTGCAACGAGCTGATAATCTCCAATGTATTGCGCTCCTTGCGGATTGCAGCACGCTCGGCACGGTAGCGCGCCAAGGAGAAATAATCATTACTCAACGAGTCCTCCGTTTTTACGGACTCCTGAAACTTACTAACACTCTTCTGCTTAGTTGGTTTCAGCTCATCTATGGTCATCTGAGCAGAGGCCACAAGGGGCAACACAAGTAGCGCCACCATCATGGCAAGCACTTTGATATATTCTCTCATCATATTAAGTATTGATTTAATGTCGCAAATTTAAGAAAATTATTACCTTTGTACAATATAAGAACGCATTTTTTAAAAAATAACGTATACCACCAATGAAATATATCGGAGCACACGTCAGCGTATCTGGCGGATTAGAGAATGGACCCAAGAATGGCACTGCCATAGGTGCCACCGCCATAGCGATCTTCACTAAGAATCAGCGCCAATGGAGCGCCCCACCACTCACTGAGAGTGACATCACAAAATTCAAGGAGGCGTGCGACAGAGCCTCTCTGAGCCCCTCACAGATACTACCCCACGATAGCTACCTCATCAACCTAGGTCACCCCGAAGAGGAGGGCCTCGAAAAGTCCCGCGCAGCATTCATCCACGAGATGCAACGCTGCGAGCAGTTGGGACTCGACCGCCTCAACTTCCACCCCGGCTCCCACCTTAAGAAGATCTCCATTGAGGAGTCGCTAGATCGTGTCGCTGAGTCCATCAACATCGCCTTGGAGCAGAGCGCAGGTGTCACCGCAGTGATCGAAAATACCGCTGGACAGGGCTCCAACCTAGGTTTCAGCTTCCACCATATTGCACGCATCATCGCAGGAGTGAAGGATAAAAGCCGCGTCGGAGTCTGCCTCGATACCTGCCACACATTCGCCGCAGGATACGACCTAACCACCCAAACGGCCCTCGACGCCACCTTCGCCGAATTTGAAGAGGTGGTAGGCTTCAACTACCTCAGAGGCATGCACCTCAACGACGCCCTCAAACCCCTAGGCAGCCGCGTAGATCGCCACGCACCCCTAGGCGATGGCCACATCGGTATAACCTGCTTCGAATATATCATGGCAGATAAACGCTTCGATGATATCCCCCTTATCCTAGAGACCCCCGATACAGAGCGCTGGAGCACGGAGATAGAGATGCTACGCTCGTTTATACCTATAGCAAATGTATGAGACTATAGTTTCTCATCGCGCTCATGCCGCGCGGCACCAAGCTAAGCTTGGATCCAAAAACTATCGTTTTTGACCTTTGTTGCGCTGATATGATGGGGCTTTGCCCTACGATAGATGTATAATAAAGATCTTATGAAAATGAATTTTCAACACTCTTTATTATACATCTATCTATGTCAACCTGCGATTGCCATCATCCCATCAGCGAGGTTACCTCGGATTGGGTTTAAATGCCTTTAGCCTCTTTAATTTCATAGCGTAGCTATAAGCCCAATCCGCAAGAGAAGAATAGCTCCGCAGGGAGCACCCTGCCCGCCGGAGGCGATACGAAACTTTTTCGTGCAGTTTTAACCTCGTGTCAAATAGGCAAATACTTCTCAACCGTTTCACGTAGGCGTTCTGCGTCGAGGTGGGTGTAGATCTCTGTTGTGACGATATTTTCGTGTCCGAGCATCTCTTGCACTTGGCGTATGCTGGCGCCACCCTCCAAGAGGTGTGTGGCGAAGGAGTGGCGGAGGGTGTGTGGGCTCACCTTTTTTTGAACTCCTGAGAGCTGTGTGGCGCGCTTGAGGAGTGTGAAGACCATCACGCGGGTGAGGGCATTTCCTCGATTGTTGAGGAAGAGCACCTCCTCATTGCTGCCACTTGGGGCTCTCACATCGAGGTATAGTTGAATACGTTCGCGCGCTAGGGGGCTCACGGGGACTAGTCGTTCTTTGTCGCCTTTTCCTATGACGCGGATGTACCCTTCGCCAAAAAAGAGGTCGCAGAGGCGTATGTTGGTGGCCTCGCTCACGCGCAGCCCGCAGGAGTATAGCAGCTCTATTATCGCTCTGTCGCGTAGCCCCTTTGTTGTGGAGGGGTCTATGGCGCTTATTATGCGGTCGATCTCCGAGAGGGATAATACCTCCGGAAGCTTCCGTGAGGTGCGTGGCGCCTCGATGAACTCTAGGGGGGAGACCTCGATAAGGTCGCATAGTTGCATATAGCCGAAGAGTGAGCGGAGGGCACTTAGGATGCGCGCCTGCGTATTCTTGGAGGCTCCCCTATCGAAGAGCCATGCCATATATTGCTCGATATGCTCCTGCTCCACTTTGCGTGGTGGGAGATCTTTCATACGTAATATGTAATGCGCGAAAGCTGCCAAGTCGCTCATGTAGGCATCTACGCTATTCTCCGAGAGTCTCTTCTCCAGCTTTATATAAATGCGATATTTACGTGCAATATCTTCCCATCTCTTCTTATTTTCTACCATAGTTTTATTACCTTTGTACAAAGATAATAATTTAATTTAACATAATATGGATTACGTAGAACTCAATATTCCTATTTCAGGTGCTGAGATGGGTGAAATAATAACGGCAGAGCTTGCCGACTACCCTTTCGAGAGCTTCACCGAGCAGGGAGGGCAGCTTAAGGCCTATATCCCCCAAGAGCGTTTGGCAGATTGCAAGGAGCAGGTAGATGAGCTTCTCGACAGCTATTCTATAGAGGGTGCTCGCTACATCTCCATCGAGACTCAAAATTGGAATGCTCAATGGGAGAGTAACTTCGGAGTGGTCGAGGTGGGTCGCGAGATCCTTATAAGAGCTCCTTTCCATGCCCCCGATCCCAACTTCCGCACGGAGGTTGTAATCATGCCTAAGATGTCATTTGGAACGGGTCATCATGCGACGACATATCTTATGGCGGATATGATCTCTACATTCAAGCTCAAGGGGCTCAAGGGGCTCGATATGGGCAGTGGCACCGGTGTGCTATCTATAATCGCGGTGAAGTATGGCGCCTCAGCTATGGATGCAATCGACATCGACGAGTGGGCCGACGAGAATTGCCGCGAGAATATCCTCCAAAATGGAGTCGAGCAGCAGATAACACCGATGCTGGGTGACGCCTCTCTGCTCGCGGGCCGCAGCTACGACTTTATCCTTGCCAACATCAATCGCAATATCCTCCTCGCAGATATGCACCGATATGAAGCTACCCTCAGCGCGGGTGGAACGCTCCATATGAGTGGTTTCTTTGAGGATGATATAAAGGTGCTCCGTGAAAAGGCTGAGTCGCTTGGCATGAAGTATATTAGCAGCAATGTGCGCGATGGTTGGGCGATGATGATAGTAATGAAATAGATGTCAAAGAGTTACAAGGGACGTGGGGTAGTGCTCAGCACAGTGAAGTATGGCGACAACTCGCTGGTCGTTCAGATGCTCACCGACACCGCAGGGCGCCAAAGTTTCATGGTGCAGGGGGTGCGTAGCACACGTGGTCGCGGCTCCAAGCTCTCGCTGCTGCAACCCCTCTTCGCGCTAGAATTTGAGGGGCTGAAGCCATCCCGCGGGGAGCTGCATCGCTTCAGGGAGCTGCATAGCGGCATCACGCTGCGTCAAACACCTTTCGATGTGAGGCGCTCCACAATTGCGCTATTTATGGCCGAAGTGCTCTACCGCCTAGTGAAGGAGAGCGAACCCAACGAGCATCTATTCAACTTCGTCTGGGGCTCCATCGAGGCACTCGACATACTCGATGAGGGAGTTGCAAACTTCCACCTATGGTTCCTCTCGAACCTTAGCCGCTTTCTGGGCTTCTCCCCATCCAACAACTACTCCAAGGGGGCTCTCTTCGATATTAAGGAGGGGTGCTACACCCTATCCAAGCCTCCCCACCAAATATACCTTGATGAGGAGAATGCCATAATCCTCCGCGATATGACCGAGTGCGACGTGCGCCACCTAGGTGAAATAGGCCTCAATCGCCACCAGAGAGTAGCATTCCTAGAGGCTCTCATGAGCTACTACGCATATCACCTCGAATCAATCCGCTCCGTGCAGTCAATCTCTATTTTGATGGAGCTTTTTTAAGAATGTCAGCTTTTGGATAAAATCTATGTCAACCTACGGTTGCTTTTCATCCCATCAGCGAGGTTGCCTCGGATTGGGTTTAAATGCCTTTAGGCATTTAAAAAATTAAAGGTGTCAGAGAATTATGCAAATTTATTTGCGGTAATTCTTTGACACCTTTAATTTCATAGCGTTAGCTATAAGCCCAATACGTAAGAGTAATATGCACCCGCGGTGGTGCTATCACCGCCCGCCGGAGGCGATACGAAACTTTTTTCATAAACCGTTTGGGGAGATTTACTGGTTTTTTTTGAACACAATATGCTCTCCGACAGCTGTTGCTATTCGCTCTCCGTCGAGTGCAGCTGAGATAATTCCACCGGCATATCCAGCGCCTTCACCTGCGGGGAAGAGGCCCTTTATTTGGGTGTGCATAAGTGTAATGGGGTCACGCGGAATGCGCACGGGGGAGGAGGTGCGAGACTCTACTCCAGCGACCAATGCCTCCGGGGTTATAAAGCCGCGCAGACGCCTGTTGAATGTGGTGAGACCTGCCCGCAGGCCATCTCCAATGAAGTTGGGTAGCCACTTATCTAGGCGTGAGGGGCAGAAGCCGGGTATATATGAGCTTTGCGGTAGGGTAGTGCTACCCCTGCCCGCCACGAAGTCTGAGACTCGCTGTGCGGGTGCTATTTGGTTCTCACCACCATTGATCCTTGCTGCATGCTCCAGCTCTTGTTGGAACTTTAATCCTGCTAGCTCGCCCCACTGCTCGGTGAGGTGTGCGAAGTCGCTTAGGCGCACCTCGGTGACCAATCCAGAGTTGGCATAGGGGGAGGAGCGTTGACTTGGCGACATGCCGTTTACCACTGACTCCTGCTGGTGGGTCATGGCGGGCACGATGAAGCCTCCCGGACACATGCAGAAGGAGTATACGCCGCGGCCACCCTCTTGGCTAACAAGGGAGTAGGAGGCCGCAGGGAGGTACTCTCCGCGGTCAGGAGCATGATATTGGATGGAGTCGATGAGCCCCTGTGGGTGCTCTATGCGAACTCCCATCGCGAAGGGCTTTGCCTCGATGGTGACACCCTTCGTGTGGAGCAGTTCATATATATCTTTCGCTGAGTGCCCCGTTGCGAGGATCACCGCAGCACCCTCATAGAGGGTATCATCACACCAAACTCCCTCTATCTTATCCCCTTTGATCTTCAGGTCGGTGACACGTGCCTCAAAGATGAAGTCGCCACCCGCCTCAACTATGCTCTGCCTCATATTTGTCATGATGCGGGGCAGCTTGTCGGTACCTATGTGGGGATGTGCCTCATAGAGGATCTCCTCGGTAGCGCCATGGAAGAGAAGTGTTTGGAGCGCCTTGTGGTAGTCTCCGCGCTTCTTAGAGCGTGTGAAGAGCTTTCCATCGGAGAAGGTGCCGGCACCACCCTCACCAAAGGCGTAGTTGGAGTTGGGGTCGACCCCCTCATTGCGGTTGATAAGGGCTATATCCCTCTTGCGGGAGCTCACATCGCGCCCCCTCTCCAAGATTATTGGACGCAATCCAAGCTCTATAAGGTGCAACGCCGCGAAGAGACCCGCAGGGCCCGCACCAACTACAATCACCGGGGTGCGCCCAACAACTGAGGGGTAGTCGAAGTGAATGGGGGGTGGGGTAGGGTCGCTCTCCTCGAAGAGCTCCACGGTGAGGTTGACCTTAGCTTGACGCTGGCGCGCATCTATCGAGCGCTTCACAACGCGCAACAGCGCCACGTCGCCCTCTTTGAGACCAACCTTGTGCGCCGCCTGCGTAGTGTAGTATTTGCTATCTGCCGCCTGCTTAGGGGTTAACGTAAGTGTGATTTTATATGACATCTATAGAGTTCTACTATCTCTTATATTTTTTTGCGTAGTAGTCGGCACGATCCGTAGCGATGATATCTATACCTAGCTCTATCGCCTTAGCATATCCAAGGGTATCTGGGTCGTTTCCTTTGAGCGAAAGTGCCAATACTTGGATATCCTCAGCATGTAGGCGCTCAACCATGGATTTGGTTATCGAATCCATTCTTACAACAGCGACATTAGGTCTCCACTTAGCGATATCAGCCTCCAAAGAGGAGTTACCATTGATATATGCCTGCATCGTCTTCACCTCTGGTGCAATCTGACGGAACGCGAAGTATGGCTCCTCACGCATCACAAAGTTGCAATTCTCCAACATCCCCTCGCTCTTAAGAAGGTCGTAGAGCGCTTGAAGATCTCCATTGCGGTAGTCGAGCGTAAGCTTCAAACCACCCTCCTTAGCACGGCGCAAAACCTCCTGTAGACGTGGAACGCGCAACCCTGCGAACTCCTCCCCAAACCATGTGCCAGCATCAAGCGTATCAATATACGACGAGTGAAGATCGTTGATCCTACCCGTTCCATTGGTGGTGCGATCCACAGAGTAGTCGTGAAGAATGTAGAAGACACTATCTGCACTCACACACACGTCGCACTCAGCATACTCCACCCCATAAAGGATCGAAGAGTCAATCGAGGCCATAGTATTCTCCGGAGCAATAATAGCCGTTCCACGGTGACCACTTAGGATTGGATGTTTAACCTCACTCTCAACCTTGCCACAGCAAGAGACCTTAGAGAGTGATAAAGCAACTACAAATAGCGCTACAATAGTAAAGTTTCTTCTTTTCATACTTTTTAAATTTTGTACAAAGTTACAAATTTTATATTAAAGAGGTGTTGTTAATGTGTGAAAATCTGCTTTCTTATGCCTCCGGCGGGCAGGGTGCTCCCTGCGGAGCTATTCTTCTTGTTGCGGATTGGGCTGATAGCTGACGCCTTTAATTTTTTAAATGCCTGAAGGCATTTAAACCCAATCCGAGGTTACCTCGCTGATGGGATGAAAAGCAACCGTAGGAATGCATATTATCTCACAATATTTTCTTTATAAATTAAAAATTACTACATTTACACCTAATAAAAACATTTAAGATGAAAGATAGAATTATAGAGCTTCTCGAAGAGGTGCTTCACCCTGAGACTCAGTTGGGTTTGGTGAGTAGTGGCTTTGTAGAGAACCTTGTAGTTGAGGAGGGTAAGATCTCCATAACTTTGCGTTTTGCGAAGGTGAGGGATCCCTTCTCTGTGAAGATTAAGAATCAGGTTACTGCGCTCTTGGAGAGTAATTTTCCTGCGCTTGCGGGCTCAATTGTGGTGATGGTCAAGGAGGGTGCTGCACCTAAGCCCAAACCTAAGGAGGCACCCACGGCAACTACCGCTATAGCGAATATCGTCGCTATCTCCTCTGCGAAGGGGGGTGTGGGCAAGTCGACGGTTACGGCAAATATCGCCACCACGCTCCGTGATATGGGCTTTAGAGTGGGTATCCTCGATGCGGATATCTATGGTCCCTCTCAGCATAAGATGTTCGGCTGTGAGCAGCACACCCCGGAGGCAATCAGCGAAAAGGGGTTTGACTACATCATTCCTGCGCAGGTGCAGGGCCTTAAGCTAATCTCTATCGGCTTCTTTGTGAGCCCCTCCGATGCCCTTATGTGGCGCGGTGTGATGGCCTCAAATGCCTTGAAGCAGCTTATACACCAGACAAAATGGGGCGTTCTCGACTTCCTCCTAATCGACCTTCCACCGGGCACGGGCGATATTCACCTCTCTCTACTCACTGAGCTTAAGGTGACTAGTGCCGTGATTGTGTCAACCCCTCAGCAGGTGGCTTTGGCCGATGTGCTGCGCGGTGTAGAGATGTTCCGCCATGAGCAGGTCAACATCCCTATCGCAGGAATCATCGAAAATATGGCGTGGTTCACCCCCGCAGAGCTACCCAATAATCGCTACTACATCTTCGGAAAGGGTGGTGCCGAGAAGATGGCCGCAGAGGTAGGCATACCACACCTAGGCAGCATCCCCATCGTGCAATCAATAATGGAGTGTTCCGACGCAGGAGAGCCCGCAGCAGCCCTCCATGAGGATGTCAAGGAGTACTATAAAACTGTGACTGAGAAGATGATAGCAAACACACTGAACAAAAATGGAGAGGTGTAAATTCTTAGAGTCATTCATCTTTTGCCCCAAGTGTGGCGGTGAATTTCAAGATAATAACGTGAAGTCGAAACGCTGCGCGCAGTGCGGCTTCACGTTCTATTTCAACCCCTCCGCCGCAGTTGTAGCAATCATCCGCAACCCCCAAGGCGAGATCCTCGTAGCAACCCGCAAGAACGAACCCGCAAAGGGCACTTATGATCTCCCCGGAGGCTTCGTCGACAGCTACGAGACAGCCGAGCAGAGCATCTGCCGCGAAGTAAAGGAGGAGTGCAACATAGAGGTGAAGAGCGTCAAATACCTCTTCTCACTCCCCAATATATACCCCTACAGCAACTTCAACGTCCACACCCTAGATCAATTCTACGAGTGCCAAGTAGAAGACCTCTCAGAGCTGCAAGCAGCCGACGATGTAGCCCACCTCCAATTTATAAAACCCTCCCAGATAGATCCAGCCAAATTCGGCCTCGACTCCATCCGAGAGGGCGTTGATAGGTATTTGAAGAGTGTTGAGTCGGTTAGCTAGATGAGGATATAATCTGCGGTTGCTTTCATCCCATCAGCGAAGTCTCTTTATACTCGTCGTTTATCTCTTTGTGATAGTTTTTGAAATCTTTTGTTAGTTGCTCGATGTCCGTTGTTTTGAATATGTTGAACATTACAAAAGTATTAAAAAAGATTGAAAAAACAAACCTCGGATTTCATAGCGTAGCTATAAGCCCAATCCGCAAGAGGTAATATGCACCCGCGTGGGTGCTATCCACGCCCGCCGGAGGCAATGAGAAGCTTTTTTCATGCGTTTGCCATAGCTCCTAGGATTTCGTAGCGCAGCAATTAATGATGGCTCTACTTTCGATGCCATCGACGAAGACCTCTAGCTCCTCTTTGAAGGTTACTTGGCGGAGGTATTTGCCTTCGTATGAGGCTTTTATGGAGTTTAGTTTTTGGGTGTTGAATTTGTCGACGCCTTTGCGGGGGTCCATTGTGATGTAGCCTACGCCGAGGGAGGTTACATTTTGGAAGAAGTGGGTACCTTGGCTTGGTTCGATGTCGAATCCGGTTATTGCTTGTTCCACTATGACCTTGGCGTTTGTTATGTGCATCCATTTGACGGGTATTCCGAGGAATGGATCGGAGGTTCCCCAGCGGCCCATTCCTACGAGGATGTAGGTGCGATTTGCGCGGTTCATCTTGTCGTTGAGCTTTAATAATTCGTCTGCTATCTCTTCTGTTTCGAGGGCGTTGAAGCTCTCCTCTTTGACATATATTATATCGTGGATGCCCTTCATTTGGCCTACTCCGAGGACGCTTTCGGCATATAGGAGGGGGTCGCTCTTATCTATCTTCTCCCACTCTATAAGTAGGTTTTCGCTATAGTTTATTATGGGTCGAATCTGTAGTATGTTAAATAACTTTGGCATGGAGTAGTCTACATCCATATTTACGGCAAACTCAATCTCTACGGGGCATCTCATCTCCTCCTCGCCCAACTTGAGTAGATTATCAATGATCTGGGGTAGGGGGAAGCTGTCGTACTTAAGTATGGAGTTAAATGTAATCACCTTGCGTCCCTTTGTCAGTGGGGAGTCGCTTATTCTGCCCGATTCGCGCTCTAGGGTGGAGCATATATATTTGGAGTGTCTGAGCTGTGCTATTTGGCGCAGCGAGAGGCGATCTATATTTATGGCGTCGTCGGTGGATGTTTTGAACTCATCTGGCGAGAGCTTCAGTGCGAGCACCTCTGTTTGGGTGTCGCTCAGTGCGAGAGCCTCGGTGGATGTCTGTAGCACTTTTTTGGGGTGCAGCGGGGAGAAACGCAGGCTCTTGCCGCCATCTACAACGAGCTTACCGAGGCCCATTGCGATGTTGCAGACGCCATCTTCGGCTCGTTCGTCGCCCAGAGGGTAGCAGTTGATGGATCGTGCCACACCGGAGAATGTTGGCATGAAGATGTTATCTTGCTCTGTGCCACATACGCGTTGAATGATTACTGCCATCTTCTCCTCCGAGAGTAGGTTCTGTGTGGTGTTGATATATGCCCTTGATGCAGAGAAGTAGACCGACGCGTAGACGCTCTTGATAGCCTTTGTGACCATCCTAAGCATCTGATCCTCATTGCTGGTGTATGGAATCATATATGTGGAGTAGATGCCCGCAAATGGCTGATAGTGGGAGTCCTCCAGCTTCGAGGAGGAGCGAATAGCCAGAGGCGAGTTCACGGTGCGAATATAGCTACGGAGCTCTTCGGTTAGGGAGTGGGGTAGTTCGGAGAGGATAAATTCGGAGAGGATTATCTCGTCGCTCATATCGCTCGATATGATATATTCGAGGCCATTATTTTGAATGAATTGATCGAAGTAGTCTGTTGCTACCACCACCGTGCGGGGGATCATTATACGAACTCCATTATATCTATCGTAGAGGTGATTTTGAATAATTGAGCTATTCATAAATGCTAGGCCGCGCGCCTTACCTCCGATTGAGCCTCCTCCCATTCGAGCGAAGGCTATCACATCGCTATATGTCTCCTTGTTGAAGGAGGCTATCACACCCTGCCCCAGCAGCATGCGGTAGTCGCGCACCATCTCCACAACAACTTTGCGATGCTCCGATGTGGAGCTAAAGTTGCTGCTATTGATGCTGCGTATTGATGCTGCGAGGGGGAATAAACCTCTCGCATAGAGCCATTTGGAGATATGATTCTGTGAGGTGTGATACTTAAATGCTTTGTCGGGGATCTTGCTGAGTAGCTCCTGCATCTCGTTGAGGTCGTGGGCGCGCCCAATCACCTCCGTGGTGTCGGGGTCGGTGAATTTAAGCTCTCCGAAGGCAAACTCCTGCTCTATATATTTGGTGATCTTCGATATAAGTAGCTTGGAGTGCTTCGAGATAAAGCCTACACCTAGCTCGGTTGCCTCCCTCTTAAATTCATCTTGGGAGGATTGCATCAGCACAGGCATCAGGGGGTTGTCCTCTTTGATGATTCTACAGAGGTCGATACCTGCGTCATGCTTCTCATCGCTGTAGTTATCACCTTTATGCAGCACGAAACCCACGTCGGAGATCACTCCAAGAAGATTCTTTTTGTATCTTTGGTAGAGCTCGATTGCCTCGTCGTAATTTGTGGCGAGGAGGATTTTGGGGCGTGCTCTTTTGCGGAGTATATGTTGCTGCTCGTTGAATGAGTCTTGCAGAAATTCGGTGCTTTGGTGGAGTATAATCTTGTATAGCTCAGGTAGATAGGTGGAGTAGAAACGTATCGAGTCCTCCACGAGAAGTATCGCCTGCACGTTACCCTCGCCAATATCCTCCTCGGCATTGAGGCGATCCTCAATGAGCTTGATGATTGCGATGATAAGATCCGTGTTACCCATCCAGCAGAAGATCGAGTCTATGGCCGAAGTGTTCTGATTATTGAGTCGAGAGTAGATGTCGCGTGAGAAGCTAGTGAGTAGGGTAATAGGGAGCTCCGGGTGAATCTCCTTTGAGAGTTGAGCAAAGGTGAATACGTCGGGCTCGCCAATGTTGTACATCGTCAGAATGAAGTCGAAGGAGTCATCCTCCCTGAGTATCGCTAGAGCCTCCGCCGTGGAGCTCACGCGGGTGAATGAGGGGGGATTGGAGAGGTTCAGGTCGATATATTCGCGATTTATCTGCGCCTCGATGTGGCCATCCTCCTCTAGGATATATCCATCGTAGCTGCAACAGACGAGCAATATTTTGTGTACTCGGTGTCGCATGTAGCGGTGAATGGTGGTTGCTGTTTGATCTAGTTGGTTCATATCTAACTTTACTTTAGGATCAAAGATATAAAATTTGGTTGATAAAATTACGCAGATTTAAAAATAAATTACTATTTTTGACACTTATAACATAATTTTTTTTCTATGGCGCAAGATTTTAAAAGATACTTGGTTACTTCGGCTCTACCATATGCCAATGGCCCAGTTCACATCGGACACTTGGCAGGAGTCTATGTCCCTTCGGATATCTATTCACGTTACCTCCGTCTCCGCGGACGTGATGTAGTGTGGGTGTGTGGAAGCGATGAGCATGGAGTACCCATCACTATTAAAGCCAAAAATGAGGGCATCACACCACAGGCGGTTGTCGATCGCTACCACGCAATTATCAAGGATTCATTCGAACGTTTCGGTATATCTTTCGATATCTATTCGCGTACATCCTCTGATACTCACGCAGTTACAGCCTCTGACTTCTTCCGTAAACTCTACGAGGAGGGTAAATTCATTGAGCAAACTTCGGAGCAATTCTACGATGAGGAGTCGCAAACATACCTCGCAGACCGTTATATCACTGGCACATGCCCTCGTTGCCAAAATGAGAAGGCTTATGGCGATCAGTGCGAGAAGTGCGGATCAACGCTCTCTCCAGATGAGCTAATCAACCCTAAGAGCGCTCTTTCGGGTGCTGTTCCCGTTAAGCGCGAGACTAAACATTGGTACCTGCCTTTGGATCAGTATGAGCCTTTCCTCAAGGAGTGGATCCTCGACGGTCATAAGGAGTGGAAATCAAATGTCTATGGACAGTGTAAAAGCTGGATTGATGGAGGGCTCCATCCACGTGCCGTTAGTCGCGATCTAGAGTGGGGTATCCCTGTGCCTGTGGAGGGTGCCGAGGGTAAGGTTCTCTATGTGTGGTTTGACGCACCAATTGGCTATATATCTGCTACAAAAGAGCTTACGCCAGATTGGGAGAAATATTGGAAGAGCGAAGATACTAAGATGGTTCACTTTATTGGTAAAGATAATATCGTCTTCCACTGTATCGTCTTCCCATCAATGCTTAAGGCGCACGGAGATTATATTCTCCCTGAGAATGTCCCTTCAAACGAGTTCTTGAACCTTGAGGGCGATAAGATCTCTACGTCGCGTAACTGGGCTGTGTGGCTTCATGAGTACCTCGAAGAGTTTCCCGGCAAGGAGGATGTATTGCGCTATGTTCTTTGCGCAAATGCCCCTGAAACCAAGGATAATGACTTCACGTGGAGAGATTTTCAGGCGCGCAACAATAATGAGCTCGTTGCAATCCTAGGAAACTTCGTCAACCGCGCATTAGTTTTGACACAGAAATATTATGGTGGGGTAGTGCCCGCTTGTGGTGAGCTTACCGAGTATGACAAGGAGACCATCGAGGAGCTATCTAAGATTAAGGCCTCTGTTGAGTACAATATTGAGCATTATCGTTTCCGCGACGCTCTTAAGGAGGCTATGAATGTAGCGCGCATCGGTAATAAATATTTGGCCGATACTGAGCCATGGAAAGTTATCAAGAGTGATGCAGCTCGCGTTGAGACCATTCTTAACATTGCACTTCAGATTACAGCAAATATAGCTATCGCAATCGAGCCATTTATGCCCTTTACAGCGGCTAAAATCATCGAAATGCTCCACGTGGAACACTACTCGTGGGAGTCACTAGGATCGCTTGATTTGATCGCTGCGGGCCATACGATCGCCACTCCATCTCTTCTTTTTGAGAAGATTGAGGATGAGACGATCCAAGTTCAGCTCGATAAGTTGGCCGCTTCACGTGCCGCAATCTTGGCAGCGGAGGCTACAACGGAGGTTGCAGCGCAGAAGAGTGAGATCACTTTCGATGATTTCCAAGCACAAGATATTCGAGTTTCAACAATCTTGGAGGCTGAGAAAGTTGCTAAAACAAAGAAGCTTCTTAAACTTACAGTGGATACTGGAATAGATAAGCGAACTATAGTTTCGGGTATCGCAGAGCATTTTACACCAGAGGAGCTTATCGGGCAGCAGGTATTGGTGCTAGTGAACCTCGCTCCGCGCGAGCTTAAGGGCATCACCTCGCAGGGTATGATCCTTATGGCGGAGGATGCTTCGGGCGCTCTGCGTCTGGTTCAACCAGCAGGGGAGACAAATAATGGCGCAATGGTAGGGTAGCGCAAAAGAGAATATTAACCTTTAAAATATAATAATATGAGCAATATTGATTGGAGCTCGATAGGCTTTGGTTATATGAAAACCAACAAAAATATCCGCGCAACCTATAAGGATGGTGCATGGAGTGATTTCGTTTTGACTGATGAAGAGACTGTACCTATCCACATGTCGGCCTCGTGTCTACACTATGGTACGGAGATCTTCGAGGGTCTGAAGGCTTTTCGAGGCGTCGATGGTAAGGTTCGTATTTTCCGTCCAGATGAGAATGGCAAGCGCATGGCGATCTCTGCCGATATGCTCTGCATGCAGAGTCTCCCTGTAGATAAGTTTGTAGAGGCTTGTGTAGAGGTTGTCAAGGCAAACATCGAGTTTGTGCCCCCTTATGAGTCGGGTGCATCGCTCTATCTTCGTCCATTTATCCTCGCTTCGGAGGCTGTTTTAGGGGTTAAACCAGCGAAAGAGTTCTTCTTTTGCATCTTCGTATCGCCTGTAGGACCCTATTTCAAGGGTGGTATGACCCCTATTGATGTAGTGATAGATGTCGAATCAGATCGCGCTGCTCCACGTGGAACGGGTCGCGCAAAATGCGGTGGAAACTACGCTGCGAGCCTCCTAAGCGGTGAGCGCGCACACGATAATGGCTTCTCAAATGTGCTATTCTTGGATGCCGTAGAGCGTAAATATATAGAGGAGTGTGGCGCTGCAAACTTCTTCGGAATAAAGAACGGCACCTACATAACACCCGTTTCACCCTCAATTCTCCACTCCATAACAAACATGAGTCTTCGTACCCTAGCCTCAGAGGAGTATGGCCTAAAGATCGAGGAGAGACCTATAGCAATCGATGAACTCCCCACCTTCGACGAGTGCGGAGCATGTGGCACAGCTGCCGTAATCTCCCCAATAGGCTCCGTCTGCGACTACCGCCACGAAGAGAAAATCACATATGGCACAGAGCCCGGCAAATATTGCATAATGATGTACAACAAACTCCAAGATATCCAATACGGCCGCTGCGAAGATAGATACGGCTGGACTGTTGTGGTGGAGTAATTCAAGGTTAACCTCGCTGATATGATGATGGCAACTGTAGGTTGACATAGATAGATGCATTATAAAGAGCGTTGCAAATTTATTTGCAAAAGATCTTTATAATGCATCTATCGTAGGGCAAAGCCCTCATCACATCAGCGCAATATATAAGTCAAAAACGATAGTTTTTGAATCCAAGCTCGCTTGGTGCCGCGCGGCATGAGCGCAGTAAGAGACAAACCTATCGTCCAAACTTAATCAAGAGCACATTGATATCGGAGGGTGAGACGCCCGGTATGCGTGATGCTTGACCGATTGTGGCGGGAGATATTTTGGTAAGTTTCTGACGTGCTTCTATTGTCAGGGCCTTCATCTGCGAGTAGTCGAAGCCTGCTGGGATCTGGATATTTTCTAGACGTTGGATCTTTTCGGCGATGAATTTCTCACGTTCGATATACCCTTTATACTTTATCTGTATCTCGACCTCTTCGATCACCTCTGCGGTGAAGGTTCCCTCTGAGAGAAATTTAGAGAGTGATTTAACCGCTGTCGAGAGCCCTTCGATGGTTACGCCATTGCGTGCGAGGAGGTCATAGAGTTTTCGGCCTTGGGTCAGTGGCTCGGAGCCGACAGACTTGAGATATGGGTTTACCTCCTCCATCTTTGCGCTCTTTGTGCGGAGGAGTGTGAGGAGATCCTCTATTGCTTTTTGCTTTGCGAGGAACTCTGCGGCACGCTCCTCGTCGATCAATCCTATCTCCATGCCAAGTGGCGTGAGTCTCAAGTCGGCATTATCTTGTCGAAGAAGTATTCTATACTCTGCGCGTGATGTGAACATTCTATAGGGTTCATCCACTCCTTTTGTCACTAAATCGTCTATCAGGACGCCAATATACGCACTGTCGCGCGCTAAAGAAATTTCTGCGCGATTCTCAAGGGCTCTAGCGGCGTTGATACCGGCTATAAGTCCCTGAGCAGCAGCCTCTTCGTAGCCTGTTGTGCCATTTATCTGTCCCGCGAAGTAGAGATTTTCCACCTGTTTTGTAGCTAGTGAGTGCTTCAATTGCGTTGGAGGGAAGTAGTCGTACTCGATGGCGTAACCGGGGCGGTAGATATGAAGTCTCTCGAAACCCTCGATTTTGTGGAGTGCTTCCCACTGCACCTCCCAAGGGAGAGATGAGGAGAATCCATTGAGGTAATACTCGTTCGTGTCGCGACCTTCAGGCTCAAGGAAGAGTTGGTGTTGCTCCTTGTCGGCAAAGGTGCGAAGTTTATCTTCGATGCTGGGACAATAGCGGGGACCAATTCCCGCGATGGTGCCATTGAAGAGTGGCGAGCGGGAGAATCCTTCGCGCAGGGTGTCGTGCACTTCGGGGGAGGTGTAGACAAGGTAGCAGGGTAGTTGCTCCTCTACTGCTGTTGTGTGGGAGCTATATGAAAATTTAGAGGGTTTCTCATCTCCCTCTTGTGGCTCCATGCGGCTGAAGTCAATGGTGCGTGCATCGAGTCGAGCGGGTGTCCCCGTCTTCATGCGTCCCGCCTCGAAGCCTATTGCGACGAGTGATTCGGTGACCCCTGTAGACTCTTTGTCGCCTGCACGTCCTCCCGCAGCTTGAGAGGCTCCGCAGTGCATCAATCCTCCCATAAAGGTGCCGGAGGTTAGGATAACGGCGCGGGCCGAAAATTCGATACCCATTTGCGTTTTTACGCCATATATGCGTGTCGACCCATCCTCGCCACTCTTATCGAAGAGCAGCTCCACGACACTATCCTGCCATATATATAGGTTATCTGTATTTTCGAGTGTTGTGCGCCATAGAGCCGAGAAGAGCGCCTTATCGCACTGCGCACGCGGGCTCCACATAGCGGCACCCTTCGAGCGGTTGAGCATACGAAACTGAATGGTGCTCAGATCTGTTATGCGCCCCATATGACCACCGAGAGCATCAATCTCCCTTACTATCTGTCCCTTAGCGACGCCACCCACAGCGGGGTTGCACGACATATTGGCAAACTTGGTCATATCCATTGTTAGCAGAAGCGTCTTGGCCCCTAGGCGTGCCGCCGCTGCTGCTGCCTCACATCCTGCGTGACCCGCTCCAATTACAATGACATCGTAGCTTAGTACCATAGTTATTTACGAATTAGTTGCACGACATTCTCCACGTGGTGCGTATGTGGGAACATATCCACAGGTTGCACCTTGGTTATGGTGTAGTGAGCCTCCATGAGCGCTAGGTCGCGTGCCTGCGTTGCAGGGTTGCAGCTGACGTAGACTATGCGCTGGGGAGCCGCACGAAGGATCACATCGATGACCGGCTCGTCGACACCTGCGCGAGGAGGGTCAAGGATGATTACATCGGGACGACCATTGTCGGCCACAAATTGATCGTTCAACACAAGCTTCATGTCGCCTGCATAGAACTTAGTATTGTTGATATTGTTGATCTGCGAGTTGATGTGAGCATCTTCAATCGCCTCTGGCACATACTCCACACCCACAACACTCTTGCAGCGTGAGGCGCAGAAATTGGCTATTGTGCCGGTGCCCGTGTAGAGGTCGTAGAGGGTCTCATCCTCCTTTAGCTCCGCAAAGTCGCGCGTGATCTTATATAGCTCGTATGCCTGCTCGGAGTTGGTCTGGTAGAAGGATTTGGGACCCACCTTGAAACGTAGTGACTCCATCTCCTCCATGATATGGTCATTGCCAGAGTAGAGGATTGGTGTTTGGTCCGAAATAGAATCATTCCACTTAGTGTTAACTATGTAAAAGAGCGATGTGATCTGTGGGAAGCTCTGCTTAAGGTGCTCCATAAGAGGCTCAATGCGCTCTTTGTCATCCTCTCCGAAGACCACAATAAGCATCGTATCACCTGTCGAGGCGGTACGAATAACGATGTTGCGCATAAGTCCTGCATGCTCCCTCACATCGTGGAACGAGTATTCATTATCAACGCAATAACGCTTGATCTCAAGGCGAATAGCATTCGAGGGATCCTCCTGCAACCAGCATTTATCTATATCTAGAATCTTATCGAACATTCCCGGAATATGAAACCCTAGCGCGGGCGAAGGCTTCCACTCCTCAGCAGAGTTAATCTCCTCAAAGGTGCGCCAGCGCTTCGGCGAGAAGGTGTACTCTAGCTTATTGCGGTAGAATGTGCGCTTAGCTGAACCTAAGCAAGGCTCAATTGCAGGTAGCGAGAGGTGGCCAATGCGTTGGAGCTGATCCTGCACCTGCTCAGTTTTGAAACGCAGCTGCTCCTCATAGGGTAGATTCTGCCACTTGCAGCCTCCACACACCCCAAAATGGGCGCAGAAAGCCTCCTCACGTAGAGGTGACCTCTTCACGAAATTCACCACTGTGCCCTCCATAAAGCGACGACGCTTATTGCGGATCTGAACATCCACAACATCCCCCGGCACGGTGAGCGGCACAAAGACCACAATATCATTGTAACGACCCATGGCCTTACCCTCGGCCGCTAACGTCGTAATCTCTAACCCCTCAATAAGAGGGTAGTTTGCTCTTTTTCTTCTCATACTCATGCCACAAAGGTACACTTTTTAATGAAATATTGCAATTATTCGTGTGTTTCATAGTGATAGGTATAATTACCTAATTTAAGGAGAACTAGACTGAATTTATTATTTTTTTATTATATTTGCTAATCGCTAATTTTATAATTAAATCATATGAAGAAAAAGTTATTCATTAAATTGAGTATAATGGGGTGTTTTATCCTTAGCTCATGTAGTGATGTATCGGAGGATAATGGATCTACATCTCGATATATGTTAAGTTATGATAAGCCTGCAACACAGTGGAAGGAGTCGTTACCAATCGGAAATGGTCGTTTGGGTAGTATGGTTGCAGGTTGTGTTGCGAGTGATACCCTTGTGATGAATGAGGAGACAATCTGGACCGGTGGTCCACACGACTATATTAATCCAAATGCAAAGGAGCATCTGCAAGAGGTGAGAGATCTGATAACACACGCCAAAACACTAAAGCAAAGGCTATTGCAGATAAATATATGATCGGAATCCCCAAGAACCAACAGGCATTCCAGCCAGCAACCTCAATTATTATAAACTCTTCTGACCAAGGAGAGGTGGTTAACTATAGTCGTACTTTGGATCTAGATCGCGCTCTTTTTAATATATACTATGAGCAAAATGGAGAGAGTTACCAAAGGGAGTACTTCGCATCAAACCCCGATGATATAATAGTTGTACGTTTCACAACCACCGCTAAGCAGGGTTTGAATATGGATATTGTTCAATCTTCGCTTCAAAATGATATAGTTGTCACCGCGAGCAAAGATAGTTACAAGATCAATGGTAGTGGTTCGGCGAAGAGTAAGAATATAGAATCTGCTATAAAATTTGCATCTGTAATAAAGGTTGTAGAGGGTCTTGGGAAGAGTACAATCGATGATGATGGAATACATGTTAGAGGAGCAAAAGAGTTAGTGTTGCACTATACTGCTGAGAGTAACTATGTGAATTATAATGATGTATCAGGTGATCCAGATAAACTTTGCAGCGACATATTATCGAAGGTGGATAATGTAAAGTATAAGAAGTTGAAAGAACGACACATTGTCGATTATAAATCTCTTTTTGATCGTATGCAGATACGTTTGGGTTCAGATGCAGCTCCTCAAATTACAACTGATAGCCGTGTTCGATATGTCAGAGCGGGAGGTGAAAGCACCTACCTAGATGAGATGTTCTATCAAATGGGACGTTACTTAACCATTGCATCATCGAGAGAGGGTTCGCAGCCAATGAACCTGCAAGGGGTGTGGAGTGATGAGATGACTCCAGCGTGGGATAGTAAGTGGACCCTTAATATTAACCTTCCTATGAATTATTGGTTGTGCGAAGCGGCAAATTTGTCGGAGTGTCATCTCCCTTGCATAGAGCTCATTCAAGATCTGAATGAGACCGGTGCTAAAGTTGCTATGGAGCACTACCAATTCACCCAAGATACAACATTCCTACGTGAGAATTATAACACTTTAAAAGATGCAGCACTATTTTTCTTCGATTACCTCATTGAAGGTACTCAGGGATATCTCGTAACATCACCATCAATCTCATTGGAGCAGAATGGCAAATTTGCCGATGGACCATCGTTTAGATTATGTGATGGTCCGACAATGGATAATCAAATTCTACGAGACCTCTTCAATAATTGTATTGAGTCGGCTAAGATTGTGGGGGATAATAACACGAACTTCACCGATAGTCTTGTCTACTATCGCGATCGTCTAAAACCAACGACCATAGATCCAAATCGCAAGGATATAATGGAGTGGGCCTATGACGCATACCCCGATGTTAAGAATGGTCAGTTAGCTCCATTGTGGGGTGTATGTCCGGGTGCCGAGATCAATCCAATAGAGACTCTTGAATTGGCGGCAGCAGCTATTAAAACTATTCAACTGCGAGATCCTTACATTGCCCATTATGAGAGGTCGGGAAGTTGGGTGACAGGCACTAGGGCAAACTATTGGGCTCGTCTATATGATGGTGAATCAGCATACGATGTTGTGTCAACGCTCTATAGAGACAATCTATATTCAAATCTGCTAGCTAGCTTCTATCCTGAGAAATATTTCCAGATAGATGGTAATCTAGGTACAGCAGCATCATTTACAGAGATGATCTTGCAGAGTCATCGAAGTGATGAAAAGAGTAGATCAATCCTCGATATATTGCCTGCTCTTCCAGAAATGTGGAGAGATGGAAGTGTCAAAGGTATGAGAGCTAGAGGTGGATTTGAGGTGGATATGTCATGGCGCAACGGCGAGCTTACATCTATGGTTATTCATTCAGCGATGGGTGGCAGTTGTTCCTTGCGATACAAGGATAAGTTAGTAGCTGTTGAGGTGAAAGCAGGTGAAGAGAGGAGTGTTATGGAGTTAATAAACTAAATAGATATTATGAAATATGTAATTATGCTTCTTGTGACAGCGTTATCTGTCAAGGCATTAGCAATAAATCCAGTTGCGGTGGGTGCTGGTATTTCGGATCCGCACATCAGAGTCTTTAACGACACAGTGTATCTGTATAGTGGTCATGATAACACCCCCGATGATAAAACTTGGGTGATGAAAGATTGGAGAATCTTCTCTACGACCGACCTCTGCAATTGGGAGCATGTAGGAACTATCTCACCCAAAGATAACTTCATGGGTGAGAAGAGTAAAGATTGTTGGGCTGGTGATGCCGCAGAGCGAAATGGCAAATATTATTTCTATTTCTCGGATCGCATACGTGGTATTGGTGTGATGCAGAGTGATCGTCCAGAGGGTGGATTTAAAGATGTTTTGGGTGATTATCTAGTTGCACCCGACCACGACCCGACCATATTCGTCGACGATGACGACACGCCATATATGATTTATGGTTATAAAGAGAGCTCATATAAGATTGTGAAGCTCAATGAAGATATGATCTCATTGGCCGAAGAGCCAAAAGCTATAGAGATTAATGGTGAAGAGTGGGCGGATGAGCCAGAATGGATGGATAAAAACTATCTATTTAAATATGATGGAAAATATTACCTCAGTTGGGGTGGTGAGTATGCCGTCTCTGATAATATCTATGGACCATACGAATGTGTAGGAGCTGTGGGTGAGGGTTATCTCCTTGGCAACTTAGCACATGGCAGTTTCTTTAATTGGAAGGGGCAGTTCTATCACATATGGTGTTACTATATACGACCTAATTATCGTTATCGTGAGTGCATAATGACATATTGCCATATGGATGATAATGGATTGGTTGTTACAGACACCGATTTTTTGGATAAGCATTATGAGTATGGCGTTGGTCGATATAATGCTTCATGGGATAGGATCGAAGCGGAGTGGTTCTATGAGAAATCAGATGGTCTCCAGAAGGTTGGCACCAAGGAGAGGGGATTTCATCTAACAAACATCAAAGATGGAGACTTCGTGCGTTTCTCAAATGTTGAGTTCGAGCAGCGATATGGACACTTTAGCGCTCGCGTTACCAACTCTAAGGGTGGTGGCATCCTAGAGGTCCGCAAGGGATCTGTGGATGAAAGAGTCATCGGTAAAATCGCAATAAAAGAGTCTGCATCTAGCTCTACCTTTAGTTGTGACATTAAGTCTATATCTGGTCTCAATGACATATATATCGTCTATAAAGGAGCTCCAGATGTTGGGGTTGAGCTTGATTGGATTAGTTTCTCTCGATAAAACAAAAACACATTAAATCATATGAAGAAATTTGTACTACTAACATTTGTATTATTAGCACTTTGTGCAACCTCCTTTGCGCAGGGTTCACCCTTTGAGTGGCAGGTGGGTGACGACCTTAAGATCAAGCTTGGGGGATATATCAGATTCAATGTTAATGCTGATGTCGATGGCAGCGTAGGCTCGAAGAATGATTTCCAGCCAAGTAACATTCCTACATCTACTGATTGGGGAGATGAGGATTACCTCAACTTCGATGTCACCGCGTCGCGTCTCTCGTTGGAGATTGTGCAGTCGACAGATGCTTTGGGCGATGTCAAAATCTTTGTTGAGGGTGACTTCAGGGGCACAGGCAACACGATGCGTCTGCGTCAAGCATATATCGACATGAAGGGCTTTATTGCCGGCTATGCATGGAGCTTTATGAGTGATCTTGCGGCAAGTGCACCCACCATTGATATCACGGGCGTTAACTCGCGTACCTTCCTACGCACGCAGATGCTCGGCTACCGCACGTCGCTCTGTGAGACGCTCACTGCGGGAATCTCGCTTGAGGTGCCCTCGCTTACAACATCCTATATTGATGGCGCCTGTGATCTGAACCAGAGGGTCCCCAATATCCCCTTCTACATCCAGCATAAGAGCTCCTTGGGTCATATCAAGGTTGGCGGCATGATCCGCACCATGCAGTATGGAGCTGAGGCGAGCGAGGAGCGAGAGAGCGTTATCGGATGGGGTGCTCAGGTGTCCGGCTCCTTGAATGTGAATGGTGTTAAGTTCTTCGCGCAGGGAATATATGGAGAGGGTATCAACAACTATATCAACGATATATCCTCACTCCCAATCAACCTTATGTCGACCGATGGTGTAACTCTAGAGAGCACTCCGATGGGAGGTTTCTCCTTGGGTGGCTCGTACAAGATAAGTGATAATGTTACCTTTGCTGCAAGTGGCTCCATCGTTGAGAACTTTGGCGATGAGGAGTATTTTGCAGGGCAATATAAGAGTAGCAGCTACTTCGCAGCGACACTCCTCTACACTCCTGCACCTCGCATCACACTAGGGTTGGAGGGGCTCGATGGCAGCCGCACAAACTTTGGTGGCGATGCTACCAAGGCGAGTCGTTTCACAGTAATGGTTAAATATACACTATAATAAAAGATAAAAAATGAAAAATTTCTATAAACTACTACTTCTATCCTCAGCCCTATTCCTATCCGCACCCGCCTTCGCCCAAGACTCCCTCTTGGAGCAAGAGGAGGAGGTCGATCTAACCCCAGAGCTCTTCGGCTCGGTTCGAGCAAAGTATGAGCAGAGCACAGAGACGGGGATGCACCGCTTCAATGTGCGTAACTCGCGCCTCGGTGTGAAGGGCCTCACCTCGGAGCATATGCGCTATGCCATTCAGATTGACTTCAACAATGAGGGAAAAGTATCTATCTTGGACTCATATGTGGCATACATGGCGGGCGACTTCGAGCTATCGTTGGGTCAGCAGCAGTATCACTTCAATGCCGATCTGGATCGTGGCCCAAGCAGCTCCCTCTTCTCCAACCGCTCGTTCCTCTCGAAATATCTAACCACCTACTATGACGATAGCTCCGTGAGTACCATCGGCTCGCGCGATATTGGAGCCATGCTCAGCTATAAGCTCCGCACGCAGATCCCCATAACCATCACCGGAGGTTTGATGAATGGTTCGGGCGCCAACAACCCCGAATGGAGCCAACGTGTAAATGGCGTGGGTCGAATAGCCGTTGGCGACAAGGTTGGCCTCCAAGCTGCTGCGAGCTACTATTATGGCCACACCTCTCTCGACCAAGAGATAGAGATGTATGGCGCAGAGCTTCGCTACGCAGGCTCCAACTACCTTATAGAGGCCGCCTTCGCAGAGCGTAAATTGCAGCAAGATGGCGAGCAGACCCTCACCGCAGCCCATGTGCATGGCTACCGCGTATTCTACCTAAATGATGAGAATTGCGCCATCAACCATATCGCACCCCACCTACGTTGGGACATGGGTAACGGCATAGAGTTCATCAACCAAGAGAGCTTCGAGGTGGATCGCTACGACGCAAACCGCATCACCATAGCCCTCAACATCGGCTTCGCAAAGAAGTGGATCGGATCTGAGATACGTATAGCCTACGAGGAGTATCTCGTCGGCACCTCACACACCGACTCAGCAATAAACCCCCTCCTCCAAGATAAATATACTATAGAGTTTATTACATCGTTCTAGGGTAGACCTTACTCATCGCGCTCATGCCGCGAGGTTACCTCGGATTTCATAGCGCCAGCTATAAGCCCAATCCGCAAGAGTAATATGCACCCGCGGGGGTGCTTTTCCCCGCCCGCCGGAGGCAGTTGTAAAGTGTTAAAAGAGGTAGAAGACAATTGCGATATAGTGGCAGGCCATGGCGCAGTTTATAAAGAGGTGCCATACGAGGTGGTGGTACTTGAAGCCTTTTTTTGCGTAGAAGTATGCTCCGATGGTGTAGAAGATGCCGCCGGCGACAATGAGTGACATTAGTGGCACGGAGGCGTTGCGGTAGAAGAGGGGGGCGAAGAAGATTATGGTCCAGCCCATGACTAGGTATATCGTTAGACTTATGGCGGGGATGGAGCGTCGAGAGAGGGATTTGTAGAAGATCCCGAAGAGCACCATTGACCATTGCAGGGCGGTTATGAATATCCCTTGCCACCCACCAATCACGCAGAGGGCGATGGGGGTGTAGGTGCCAGCGATGGCGACATAGATAAATATGTGGTCTAATATTTGGAATACTTGTTTATGCTTC
The DNA here is from genome assembly GCA_047172325.1 of Rikenellaceae bacterium. Taxonomy (GTDB): domain Bacteria; phylum Bacteroidota; class Bacteroidia; order Bacteroidales; family Rikenellaceae; genus Alistipes. The sequence goes on from JBCQWG010000008.1 coordinate 43,295, forward strand.
GATGCGGGATACATCGAGTGGTAGAGGGTGGAGCAGAGAAACATCAAGAAGATTGATATTGCAAAGACGCTGACGCTAGCCGCAGCGAGGGGGCCTGCTTGGATATATGATCGCACCGCCACTAGAGGTATGAGGCAGAGGGTCATGAGCGACATGACACCATGTGAAATAGAGTTTCCGACCTCTTCTCCTATTGTTGAGATATATTGTTTCATAATTGTAAATTAATTTGTTCAACACCCCAAATGTAATAAAAAAATCGTTACTATAGCAGGATAAAAAGAAAAAATCACTACCTTTGAACATATGGTACTAAGTCGCTATGAAAATTTCAGGAGCCTAATAAAGGCTAATTTCTCTCTCGGAAGTCAGAGTTTGGTTGATGCTGCGCTCATATATGCTGATGAGTATCTTGCGGATGAATATCGCTACGATGGCTCCCCGATGCTCGATCACGCTGTGGCTGTGGCACATATTGTTGTTGAGGAGATTGGCTTGGGGCGTAACTCCTCCATTGCTTCGATCCTTCACGACGTGATCCGCTTGGCGCATAAAACGGCCCCGGAGGAGTTTGCGGCGGTTCAAAATCATATTCGCGAGAGCTTCGGGGAGGAGGTTCTCCTTATCGTCATGAGTCTTTCGAATATCTCCGATATTGAGTTGAAGACAGATGGGGAGCAGGCGGCCAACTTCCGTGATATGATTATCTCCTACTCCTCTGATCCTCGTGTGATCCTTATAAAATTGGCCGACCGCTTGGAGGTGATGCGCAGTTTGAGTATCTTCCCCGAAGAGAAGTGGGCTAAGAAGAGCTGGGAGTCGATCAACCTCTATGCGCAGATTGCACATAAGTTGGGTCTATACAACATTAAATCGGAGCTCGAAGATGTCGCCTTGAGCTATTTGGAGCATGAGGATCATCAACATATCGTCACGAAGCTCTCTGAGAGTGAGGCCGAACGCAAGCTCTTTATAGCTAAGTTCATTGAGCCTATCACCGAACGCCTAGATAAGGCGGGGGTAAAATATCACCTTAAGAGTCGCACTAAATCTATCTTCTCGATCTGGACAAAGATGCGCAAGCAGCAGGTGACATTCGAGGGTGTCTACGACATCTTTGCGATACGCATTATCATTGACTGTCTACCGGAGTTCGATAAGCAGCAGTGTTGGCTTGCCTACTCCATTGTGAGTGATTGCTACACCCCCAACCCTAAGCGCATGCGTGATTGGGTCTCTATACCTAAGTCAAATGGCTATGAGTCGCTCCACGCTACCGTCTCGGCGGGTGGCAAGTGGGTGGAGGTGCAGATCCGCACCGAGCGTATGGATGCTGTGGCGGAGAGAGGTATCGCGGCCCACTGGCGCTATAAGGGTGTGAGTGGAGGTGCTCAAACCTCCGAGATGTGGCTCGGTCGCCTCCGTGAACTTATGGAGGCTACAACGGAGTCTATTGCAGATCGCTTCGATGCTCAGATGACCTCCGAGGAGATCTTCGTATTTACCCCCAATGGCGATATACGCAAGCTCCCGGAGGGTGCTACGCTGCTCGACTTCGCCTTCGACATACATACAAATGTGGGTTCCACCTGCATGGGAGGAAAGATCAATAATCGCTCTGCCTCTATCCGTGAGACGCTCAAGAATGGAGATATTGTAGAGGTCTTCACACAGAAGAATCAGACCCCAAAGTCCGATTGGCTCAATGTGGTGGTCACCTCCAAGGCACGCACCAAGATCAAGGCTTTCATGCGCGAGGAGCAGGCTAAGAATGCCCGCATAGGTCGCGAGGAGCTGGAGCGCAAGATCAAGAACTGGAAGCTCAATATAACCATGGATGATGCTGTAGCATACCTCTGTAAGCACTTCAAGCAGCGCACAGGAATGGAGCTATATGAGCTTATCGCCACGCAGAAGATTGATATAGCCTCCATCAAGGAGCTCCTTCAGCGCCTTATTTCGGGAGAGGTCGACGAGGCACGTCGCGCCGCTGCTGCCGCCCTTGAGCTGGAGCGCGCAAAGAGGCAGAGTAACACCCCACGCGAGGAGCCCACAAAGAGCGATGCCCTCATCATAGATGAGAGCATTAATAACCTCGACTATAAATTAGCTAAGTGCTGCAACCCCATTAAGGGTGATGAGATCTTCGGCTTTGTCACCGTCACGGCGGGTATCACCATACACCGCACCGATTGCCCCAATGCGGCACGCCTGCGCGAGAACTACCCCTATCGCATTCTGGATGCCGCGTGGCGCGCTTCAGCTTCGGGTGCTTTCTGCGTTACGATAAGCGTTGTGGTGAAGGATGGTCCGGGCGTAGTGAACCAAATAACGGAGGTCATAAGCAAGCAGCTTAAGCTCAATATGAGATCTATATCCCTCTCGTCGCGGGCCGATGGCAGCGCTGTGGGAACAGTCAATGTGGAGGTGCCCAGCGTCGGGATTGTCGATACGCTGATCCACTCGATACTTCGTGTAAAGGGCGTTGTGCGGGCCTACCGAGCAAAGTAGGAGGATGAAAAAGAGAGTCTTAATATCGCTATTGATGTGGTGCTGCCTCACGGCAACAGCGCAATATCGCCCCGACATCTTGGGTGAGGGGTTCGAGGCGCTCACCATTGAGCAGCCAACGACATACGATGGAGAGTGCGTCACAACACTCGTGCGTCACACCCCTCTAGAGGGGGTTACACGCGCTGTGCTCTATGTGCATGGCTATAATGATTACTTCTTCCAGCGAGAGATGGCCGAGACATTTATTGAGCGCGGGTGGCAGTTTTATGCTGTCGACCTACGTCGATATGGTCGCTCCCAGCGTGAGTGGCAGACGCCATTTGCCGTGGTCGATATGGAGGAGTATTTCGAAGATATTGATGCTGCAATAGATATAATGCAGCAGGAGGGAATGGAGGAGATAGTACTTATGGCGCACTCCACGGGAGGCCTCACCACACCCCTCTACTGCCACCACAACCGCGAGAGCCTGCGCGTAGATGGGCTTATCCTAAATAGCCCATTCTTCGATATGAACCTTGGAGGAGGCTTCATGGAGAGTGTCGGCTCGCCCGCAGTATCACTTATGGGAGCCCTCTTCAAAAATTGGGAGGTGCAAGGGGGCAGCGACGCCATAGGGGGCTACGCCCGCTCCATACATAGAGATTATGATGGCGAGTGGTCGTTCGACCCTAGCCTCAAGCGCCTCAACTCACTACCCATCACCGCGGGGTGGTTCCGCGCAATTCACACCGCTCAGAGAGAGCTGCAACGAGGGCTCGATATACCATGCCCCATCTTAGTGATGTACTCCGATAAGAGCGTGTGGGGAGAGTACAGCGAAGAGTATATGACCAGCGACTCCGTGCTAGATGTAGCCGACATAGCCAAATATGCCCCCCGCCTAGGCTCCAACATAACCCAAAGGGAGATCCAAGGAGGAATGCACGATTTAAGCCTCTCAGCGGAGAATACCCGCGCAGAGTTTTATAACGCTGTTTTTGAGTTTCTTGCATATTGAGACTTTTTGTTGCGTGGGGAGGTATAGTTTCTCATTGCGCTGATGGGATGATGTCAACCTCGGATTGGGTTTCAATATCCAATCCACGCCTGCCGCAGGCATATGAAAGTACTCGTGTATTTACCTTGACTCTTTACTATTTTGAACACACGTTATTTAAATAATTTTCGATTCTCGACCTGCGACAACACTCTCATTTGTTGTATAGCTACGGCATTAAGTTTTATCAATCTATCCCTCTGTGCGATACCTTCATTAATAAGTACTGCATTTATATTCTCCATGTTAGATAGGCATATTAACTCGTTAATAGTTGAATAATCACGGATGTTACCTTGTAGTTCGGGGTTTGCATCTCTCCACTGCTTGGCTGTGATTCCATAAAGTGCAACGTTCAAAACATCTGCCTCCGAAGCGTAGAGAATAGAGGTCTGTTTAGCCGTAAGCTCTTCGGGGATAAGATTCGCTTTTATGGCATCGGTGTGGATATGGTAATTGATTTTAGCGAGTTCTCGTTTTGCCGACCAGCCAAGTAGCTTTTGTTCGTCATCCTTTAATCGTTGATACTCCTTGATAAGATAGAGCTTAAAATCAGCACTAAGCCATGAGCCAAATTCAAAGGCAATATCTTTGTGAGCATAGGTGCCACCATAACGGCCTGATTTGGAGATTATACCTATTGCGCCTGTCGCTTCAATCCAACGCTGCGGAGTAAGAACAAAACTATTCGACCCTGCTTCAATTTTAAAGGCATCGAATTCGATGCCTTTAAAATTAGGATTGTGGATCTTTTCCCATAATCCCATAAATTCGATTGTATATCGGTGAGTGAAATATAATCCTCTCCACCTTGTTTAACCAAGACCACATCAACACCCTCAATATTTATGCTGTTTTTTGCCATCTGTTTTTACCCAATCCGAGGTTACCTCGCTGATGGAGCATTTAGAACATAAACTTCACGCCGCAGCTGAAGCTTCGTGGGGCTATTGGGCCGTAGATGTAACCGGCATCGCGCTCGGCGCCTTCGTCGAAGTCGTTTTGGTATTGGTTGAAGATGTTATCTAGGCTTACGAATACCTGTGAGCGAACGGATTTAAGGAGGGTGAAGTTGTGGGTAACTTTGAAGTTAACATCCCAGAAGTCGGGGGTTGTCTCCGCTACGCTCTCCTCGTCGCTTATCATATGCTCGACGAGCATTGAGCCGGTGTAGGTTCCTGTAAGGGCCAAAGTCCAATTGGAAGAGGGGTTGTATGTTGCGGTGAAGTAACCATATAGATCTGGTGTGCGGAACATCTGGTCGGTGGCCTCAGCGCTGCTGCTCCATGTCTCAGGCTCTGAGTAGAGGCTCTCTTGGATTGTTGCACCCATCTGGAATTGATACTTCGATGCGAGGGCCGCTTTCGCCTCTAGGGTAACTCCCTTAACTACTGCGACACCACCATTGCGACGGAGGTTGTAGTTATCCTCCTCGTTATACTCTGTTATAAATACGTTGTCGAGGTGTGTGTAGAAACCCTCGATAAGGAAGTTGGTGCTGACAGAACCAAAGGTCTTGTAGAGGTCGGCCGAGATATTCACACTCTGAGAGGTCTCCTCAACGAGGTCATCATCGACGATGGTGCGGATAAGTTCTCCATTGTTTACTGCGATGTGAAGATCCTCATCGAAGACCTGTGGCGCGCGGAAGCCTGTCGAATATGTTGCACGAAGATTCACATTTCTTGATGGGTTGTAACGAAGGTTGAAACGTGGCGAGAAGATCGCTTTACCAAGGAGATCATTATAGTCGGCACGGCCACCCACTAAGATGCCCCACTTGTCGTTGGTCCACTCATTTTGGAGGTATGCGCTAACCACGCTTACTCTCTGCTCGATTGGGTCCCAATCTTGTTGTAGGTAGATATCTTGAAGGTTGTTGTAGTTGTACTCCAAGCCTCCGATCGTCACAGCGGGCATAAACCAGAAGTTATCCCACTTCTGAGTTAGTTGAGCTCCAGAGACCCACAATGTCTCGTTCGTTGTGCCGTAAGCATCTGCCGACTCCCATAGGCCGTCATCATCGTAGCCGCCACCACCATAGTAGCTGTCGCGCTTTGTATCTTGGAATGTGCTGTAGATATTGAAGTTACGCTTGTAGTCGTGAGAGAAGATGTCGTAGCTCACACCCACATTCGAGATAAGGTGCTCCACCTGCTCCGCGATGTAAACACCCTCTGAGTGAGCAGGTAAATCGAGGTTGTCGCCACCACGACGGAACTCATGAGTAGCATCATATTGTAGGTTTAAACGGCTAAAGTCGCTGGTCTTGAAGTATGAGCGTAGTCCAAAAGTTTGAGACTCAATCTCTGGGATCTCCGTGAAGCCATCATCGTTGGCATCATAAGAGCTACGCTGACGTGACTGCGCAAAGAGCGAGAGACCCGCCTTCTGGTTCTCCGAGACGATAGATGCGCTTGCTGTGGTGTTGTTATCGAGTGAGCCACTCATGCCGATTGACTTTAGCGTGTGCGAGAACTCTGCGCTATTATACTCAGGGGTCTTAGTGATGATGTTGATGGTACCACCAATTGCAGAGGAGCCATAGAGGGCTGAGCCACCTCCACGCACCACCTCCACGCGGTCGATCATATTTGCGGGGATGTGCTCAAGGCCATAGACGCCCGTAAGTGCTGAGAAGGTAGGACGTGAATCGACCATGATCTGCGAGTAGTGGCCATCAAGACCATTGATGCGCACCTGCGTAAAGCCGCAGTTCTGGCAGTTATCCTCAACACGTACTCCCGACTGGAAGGGGAGTCCATCGGCTAAGGTTGTCGCGTTAACCGTCTCGAAGAGCTCACTTGAGAGCATGCTCACCAAGTTGGGGCTGTTGCGACGAAGAGTTGCACTACGTGTAGAAGAGACAACGACCTGATCCATCGACATGATATCCTCATCTAGGCTGAAGGAGATCTGTAGATTCTTGGTTTTGCGATCTACCTTAATTGTTTTTTGAATGGGGCTATAACCCATCGCCACAGCCTCGATGATATATTCACCCGCCTCCACATTTTTAAGGTTGTAGTGGCCTGTGCCATCTGCGGCTGCTCCAAGGGTTGTTCCTACGATTGTGATAGTTGCATAGGGAATGTGATTGCCACTCTTGGCATCTAACACATGTCCTACAATGTCAACGCTGACCCCTTCAGCAGCAAACGACGAAGCTGCAACGAAGAGAGATATTACTAATAAAGCTATTTTCTTCATCTCTTGATATTTTTATAATTTTTTTAATATGTGCACACAACTACCCTCACCACTCTTAGTGGCGAAGTTGAGTTGAAAACCGAAAAAAATTATAAAATAGGAGGTGCCCTTAAAGAGCGAGCGCCCTCGATAAAGAGGTGAGCCTCAGAGGTGGCGCCAATGCGCACCACAGCCTCCAGCACCCTGAGAGCATCGTCGAGATGCCAAAAGAGTGTGATATCCTCAAAGCAGATAACACTCAACAGCGAGATAAGCTTAATAACGGCTACAGTGTGCCCGCCATCATCCGAAGAGGTTGTATGAGACTCAGAGTAGAAGTGAGAGTGAAAGATGGTCTCACCTTGAATCGTGTGCTGGTGATACATCATCGAAGAGTTGACGTAATAAGCCGAAAGAATAAGCAGGAGAAGCCCCGCTAAAAAACCTTTCAATCTATTAAATAACCCTAACATGACACACTTTTAACTATAATTATTAGCGCAAAGATATCTATTTTTTTTATTAATGCAAACTTTTTGGTGGTGGATGGGGTTGAAAAACTCTCTCATCGCGCTCATGCCGCGCGGCACCAAGCTTAGCTTGGATCCAAAAACTGTCGTTTTTGACCTTTTGTGTTGCGCTGGTGGGATGGGGCTTTGCCCTACGATAGATGCAAAATATCAAGCTCTTGCAAATAAATTTGCGTCGCTTAACATTATACATCTATCTATGTCAACCTCCGGTTGCCATCATCCCATCATCGAGGTCCCTTTATACTCTTCGTTTATCTCTTTTAGCTTCTTGTAGTGGAGGTCGAAGAAGACCTTTATTTTGTTTAGCATTAGGTTGTTGGGGTCTCGCTCTGTTTGGGCTAGCATCTCTTTGTGGTAGTTTTTGAAATCTTTTGTTAGCTGCTCGATTAGGCTTTTTTCTTGATAATCGGGGGTTCGCAGGTAGCGATACATGAATAGTGAAAGGTAGGTGTAGAGGCGTTTGACCTCTTCACGCTCCAAGTCAAATGTGTTGGATGTTAATCGGATTTTGTGTCTTTGTTCCATGTCCTTTGTTTTTAAATGGTTAAACAATCAAGACAGCAAAAAAATGGTGATTTCGCTGACCTGTTGACTTTCACCAGAAGAGGCAGTAGGTACATTAATAGCCTACACAGTAGCGAAACCACCTGTGCAGATATAGTGATGTGCGAGCATAAAAATGCCCGCCTAAGCTAAAGGCAGGTTTCCCTACCTCTTCTGATATGAAAGTCACAACAAATATAGAAATAAATATTGAATAGGCAAAATAAGAAACTATTTTTTCGTGCGTTTATATATAGGTATACCCCATAAGAAATGTGGCTCAATTGATGTAATAGAAAAATAATATAAAAAAAAGTAAAAATTTTACTGTTATTTTTTTAACATTAAGAAAATTTATATATCTTTGTACCGTCAAAATTAGGCTAAAAGGAGGAAACTCTCTCTAGTTTAGGCGAATAAACAAAAAACAACAAATTTTTAATAATACTTTTAAGACTATGGCTACAATTGATTTGAGCAAGTATGGTATCGTCGGTGCTACAGAGATCGTACACAATCCATCTTACGACCAACTTTTCGCTGAGGAGACTAAACCTGAGCTAGAGGGCTTCGAGAGAGGTCAAGTAACTGAGATGGGCGCAGTAAACGTAATGACAGGAATCTACACAGGTCGTTCTCCTAAGGATAAGTTCTTTGTAATGGACGAGACTTCTAAGGATACAATCTGGTGGACTTCAGATGAGTACAAGAACGATAACAAGCCAGTTTCAACTGAGTCTTGGAACGTAATGAAGAAGTTGGCTGTAGATGAGCTCTCTAACAAGCGTCTTTTCGTAGTTGATGCTTTCTGTGGTGCTAACGCGAACTCACGTCTTAAGCTTCGTTTCATCATGGAGGTTGCTTGGCAAGCTCACTTCGTAACAAATATGTTCATCCGTCCTACAGCTGAGGAGCTTGAGGCATTCGGTGAGCCAGATTTCGTTATCGTTAACGCTTCTAAGGCTAAGGTTGAGAACTACCAAGAGCTAGGTATCAACTCTGAGACTGCTGTTGTGTTCAACCTTACTGAGAAGATGCAGGTCATCCTTAACTCATGGTATGGTGGTGAGATGAAGAAGGGTATGTTCTCTTACATGAACTACCTACTTCCACTTCAAGGTATGGCTTCTATGCACTGCTCTGCAAACACTAACGAGGCTGGCGAGACTGCTATCTTCTTCGGTCTTTCTGGTACTGGTAAGACAACTCTTTCAACTGATCCAAAGCGTCAACTTATCGGTGACGATGAGCACGGTTGGGACGATGAGGGTGTATTCAACTTCGAGGGTGGTTGCTACGCTAAGACTATCAACCTTTGCCCAGAGAACGAGCCAGACATCTGGAAGGCTATCAAGCGCGACGCTCTTCTAGAGAACGTTACTGTAGCTGAGGATGGTAAGATCGACTTCTCTGACGGTTCAGTTACTGAGAACACTCGTGTTTCTTACCCAATCTACCACATCGACAACATCGTGAAGCCTGTATCTAAGGCTCCAGCTGCAAAGAAGGTTATCTTCCTTTCTGCTGATGCATTCGGTGTATTGCCTCCAGTTTCTGTTCTTACTCCAGAGCAAACTCAGTACTACTTCCTTTCTGGATTTACTGCTAAGTTGGCTGGTACAGAGCGTGGTATCACTGAGCCAACTCCAACATTCTCTGCATGTTTCGGTGCTGCATTCCTTTCACTTCACCCAACTAAGTATGGTGAGGAGCTAGTAAAGAAGATGCAAGCTTCAGGTGCTACTGCATACCTAGTAAACACAGGATGGAATGGTTCTGGTAAGCGTATCTCTATCAAAGATACTCGAGGTATCATCGACGCAATCCTTGATGGTTCTATCGGCACAGCTCCTACAAAGCAGCTTCCTATCTTCGACTTCACTATTCCAACTGAGCTTCCGGGCGTTGCTACTGAGATCCTTGATCCACGTGACACTTACGCAGCAGCTTCTGAGTGGGATGTTAAGGCTCAAGATCTTGCTGGTCGTTTCATCAAGAACTTCTCTAAGTTCACTGGTAACGACACTGGTAAGGCGCTTGTTGCAGCTGGTCCAAAATTGTAATTCTAATTACAAGATATATTCCCAAGGTGATCGCTTCGGCGGTCACCTTTTTTTTTATATTAACGACGATATAGCGCGTAAACCCTCTTCGCCGAGATCTAGTGAGTAGTCGTTGACAAAGAGTGCAATGTGGTTATCTATAACCGTGTTGTCGAGCTCCTGTGCGTGTTGACGGATGAATTGGCGTGAGGCGGTGGGGTGGGCGAAGGCGTACTCTATGCTGCGACGGATGAGTTGCTCCACCTCGTGGCGGATTGTGGGGTCGAGGGCGCTCTTTATGACGATACCGCCCAAGGGGAGAGGTAGCTGCATGCGCTCCTCCCAGAGTAATCCTAGGTCGGAGACAAGCTCCAAGTTGCGGGAGGCGTAGACGAAGCGGCCCTCATGGATCAGTACACCCGCGTCGAACTCTCCGCGCTCGACAGCCTCCGCAATTTCGGAGAAGAGAAGAGGCGAAAGAGACTCCACGGAGGGGTATAAGCGTCGCATGAGTGCTGCTGCGGTGGTGTGTAGGCCCGGTATCGCTACGTTGCGCAGCTCTGCTTGAGACCCTTTGCGACGCACTAGGAGGGGGCCATTTCCGCGCCCTAGGGCTGCTCCACTCTGTAGAAGTGTGTATTGATCGGCAATTGAGGGTAGCAGCGCGCAGCTTATCTTGGAGATGTCGGCACGACCATCGAGGGCCCCCTTGTTGAGCTCCTCGATGTCGTGATATTCGACTTCAAAATTTAACGAATTAGTCTCGATGCGCCCATTGATGAGAGCATCGAACATAAAGGTGTCGTTGGGGCAGGGTGAGATATGTAACTTTAGAGTCACCCTATTTAACCTCCCACGTTTCGCCTGAGTTGAGTAGGTCGTCTACGCTTTTGATCTTTGCTGTTGATGCTACCCATTCTATTTGAGCGGTTACCGCTTCGTCGTAGACTTGGGCATCGTCGAGGCAGCGGATGACGCCCAATGCTACGGGGAGCTCTGGGTATTTCATTGCTGCTAGCATGTTGTGGAGCGTTGTCTCAGGGGTGTGGGCGTCGTGCGTTAGTACGTCGTCGATGGTGTAGCCATCTTCACCCACGGTGACTGCCTTGAGGCGCATATCTTCGAATACGAGTCCGCGTTGCTTCTCGGTGCCGAATAGCATCTTCTCGCCATGCTTTAGGACGATGGTGTTCTCGGCGCGCTTTGCTTTGTCGCCTGCGAACTCAGAGTAGGTTGTTGTATTGAAGATGACGCAAGTTTGTAGAATCTCGACAACCGACATTCCGCGGTGTGTACCTCCCGCCACTAGACACTCCTCGGTGAGCTTCAACTCAACGTCGATGGAGCGTGCGAAGAAGGATCCCTTAGCGCCAATGACGAGCTCTCCGGGGTTGAATGGGTGTTCAACGGTACCATAGGGAGAGGTCTTAGTGATGCGGCCGATGGGAGTTGTTGGGGAGTATTGACCCTTGGTTAGGCCATAGATCTCATTGTTGAAGAGCATTACATTGAGGTCGATGTTACGACGTATGGCGTGGATGAAGTGGTTTCCTCCAATTGCCAAGGAGTCGCCATCGCCCGTTGCTACCCATACACTGAGGTCGGGGTTAGCCACCTTGACGCCTGTTGCGATCGCTGCGGCACGTCCATGGATTGTGTGGAATCCAAAGGTCTTCATATAGTAGATGAAGCGTGAAGAGCATCCGATACCTGAGATAAATGTGAATTTATTGTGGGGAATTGCGCGCTGCTCGGCAATATCTACACATGCGCGTTGAACAGCGCTTAGGATTGCATGGTCACCGCAACCGGGGCACCAACGTACCTCTTGGTCACTTTTGAAATCAGCGGGGGTATATTTGCAGTTTGGATTCATGGCTTTACTCTTCGATTAATTTGATAAACTTTTCACTTAATTCCGCATAGGTGAAGGGGAGTCCCTCACACTTATTTATTTGGCTGAAGCTAAATTGTGGGAATGTCTGACGCAAGTAGCCTGCGAACTGACCCATATTGAGCTCACATACCACGATCTTAGAGAAGCGTGAGAAGATCTCCTCGACTCTGTGTTGAAGTGGCATGATGTAGTTGAAGTGACATAGTGAGACGCTCTTCCCCTCGGCTATTAACTTCTCAACGGCTGTAGTGAGATTTCCGCGGGTTCCGCCCCAGCCTACAACTAGAAGCTCGCCACTATCCTCACCCACGTCAATGCTCTTGTGTGGGATGTGGTCGGCAACTTTAGCAACCTTTGCTGCGCGTGTGTTGACCATAGCTTGGTGATTTTCGGGAACTGTCGAGATGGAGCCCCTGAGCTGATCTTTCTCCAAGCCACCGATACGATGTTGAAGACCATCCACTCCGGGGAAGGCCCAGCTGCGTGCTAGGCGCTCGTTGCGTGCGTATGGCATAAAGGGTGATCCATCAGCTGCGGGAGAGGCTATTGGAGGGTTGATCGCAGGGTAGTCGCTCATCGATGGGATGTGCCATGCCTGAGAGCCATTTGCGATGAAGCCATCGGTTAGGAGAATCGTTGGGGTCATATGCTCTAGCGAGAGGCGACTCGCCTCGAAAGCGTAGTGGAAACAGTCGCTAGGGGTAGATCCCGCAACAACGATAAGGGGAGCCTCACCATTGCGGCCATAGAGAGCTTGCGAAAGGTCGCTCTGCTCGGTCTTGGTGGGGAGACCTGTTGAAGGACCTCCACGCTGAACATCAACGATGACTAGTGGAAGCTCCGCCATTACTGCAAGGCCGATAGCCTCGCTCTTTAGTGAAAGACCGGGACCAGAGGTGGTTGTAACAGCGAAGTTACCTGCGTAGGCAGCTCCAATAGAGGTGCAGATACCTGCGATCTCATCCTCCGCCTGCACTGTCTTAACGCCCAAATCCTTGCGTTTAGCAAGCTCTTCGAGGATCACGGTAGCGGGGGTGATAGGGTAGGAGCCACAGAAGAGAGGACGACCGCTCTTCTCGGCAGCTGCGCACAATCCCCATGCGGTAGCTACATTACCGCTGATCGAGCGATAACGACCCGCTGTGAGAGGGGCTGAAGGTGTGTGATATGTGTTTGCAAAGGCGTGTGTCGCTGCTCCATAGTTGATTCCTCCGATGATCGCTTTGACGTTTGCCTCGGCGATAAGTGGGTTCTTTTTCGCAAATTTACTCTCTAGGAAGCTCTTCGCATGCTCCTCCGACATATTGAAGAGGTAGAAGCAGATACCTAGCGCAAACATGTTTTTACACTTTACGATAGATTTGAAGTCAAGACCGCAATCAGCTAAAGCATCCTTCGTCATGGAGGTGATAGGGGCAATAACTACATTGTAGCCATCGAGACCTAGCTCCGCAATTGGATCAAGGGTAGCGAAGCCAGCCTTGAGGAGAAGCGCTTCGGTGATAGTGTCGGCGTCGATAATTACTGTTGCATCGGGCTTGAGCCATTGTCGGTTAGCCTTGAGCGCTGCTGGATTCATCGCAACTAATACGTCGCTGTAATCGCCCGGATTGTCGAGCCCCTTTGCACCGAAGTGAACCTGAAAACCAGATACTCCCGCCACAGTTCCATGTGGTGCTCTAATCTCTGATGGGTAATCTGGGAATGTGCAAATGCCATTTCCTTGCAGTGCTGAGGTCTCCGAAAAGAGGGTACCTGTGAGCTGCATACCGTCACCCGAATCACCCGAAAAACGGATAACTACGTCATGTAACTCTTCAATTTTGGTTTCTTTCATAATTCAAATTATAAAGTAATTATTTGCATATTTCATCGAACTAGGCAAATGTAGTGTTTTATATGTAAAAAAACGAATAGATCATAAAAAAAATTAAAAATTAAGGAGGCTGGAGGCATATGAGAGAGTAGACCCATTACACCCTGAAGTTCAATGGTTTAATTCAATGATTGAATTTTTATTGTTAAAAAACTTGACTTTTGGTTTTTTGTGTTGTATATTTGCAGTGTCGACAAACAGAAAGGCGATCTTCGGGATGGGTTATTTTTCACTATTTCGGTGGGTGGCAGAATTTACTATCAACATTTAATAAACAACTTTTCAACACAGTTATTAACATGGATATTACACAGATCGAAAACACAATTTCGGCGCTTGCGCTTGCCCAAGGGTATAGCCCATTGATAGCCTCAGAGCAGGGGCTGGAGAAGAGTATAACGACATTTCCTACGGCGTGGATTTCGCTACCCAAGGTGCTCTATGTTGAGGGGCGCGATCAGGGGGTTATATGTCATAAAATCTCTCTGACGCTGCTTGAAGATTATAATGCATATAGCTTTGAAGACAAAACTATTAGATTAAATGAGATGCAGAACGATGCCATCGAGATCATGACTCTTCTCAGCAAGGAGGAGGGGGTGGTAGAGGTTAGCGCGATGACCATCACTCCGCGTGTGGTTGCTACTACTCGTCACGGTGATATTGCGCAGCTCTGCGAGGCCTCTGTAGTCACCTATTTTTAAGAAATAATTAACAATAAAAACAATGATATATTTATGTTTATTAACACTCCGGACAACTACTCCTCGATGTGGGGAGAGCTCCCTTTTGAGTATAATACTACCGACGACACCGATATCGTAGTTAATATCTATGATGCGGGGAGTGATGAACTTTTAGGAGTTAAAAAATTTTACTCTTCGACAACTGCCAAGCTTGATTTGGCACCTCTCCTCTTCGATTCTATGCTTCCTGTGGTGAGTGCGGAGGATGAGGGTGAGGTTGCGACGCCTACCTTTGGTTTTCCTCATATTCGCTTGGAGGCGGAGGAGTCGGCAACCGCGGATCTAACATTTACCTATGCTACATCTAAGGTGGAGCCACCTCTACTGCTTACGACGATGCCCTGTGAGAGGCTTCTATACTCTGATGAGAGGGATGTTGTTGTTGTGATTGCGCCTGCGGGCTCTGCGCTTTCATATTCGTTATGTGCTGAGCCGCGAGATCAGAGTGCGTCAACTCTCTCTAAGAGTGGAGTGATGGCGAGTGATGGAGGGGTGCGAAGTTATACTCTCATGGCATCGGATTATTGCATTGATTACACTCTATTGACTCTCTCGTTCTTCTGCGATGGTGATTTGATTGGCGAGGTGAGCTACAATTTGATAGATAGTGCCGCCTCTGGGTATCGTCTTGCGTGGATCTCTTCGATGGGTTCCATTGAGCACTATACATTTCCGACGGTCGTTGATCGTGTGCGCATGAGTGATGGCTCGACGAAATTAAACTTGCGTTCGGCCTATGGCTTGGAGCAGGAGGTGGTGGCACTGAGCGAGATTGTAGGTGCTGCGAGGGTGTGGAGTGCAACCTTGGAAGAGGGTTATTCGAGTGTGGAGGTGACCACAGAGGAGCAGTACATTCGTCAGGATGGGGCATTGATGGTTGCAAATATTCAAATCAAGGAGAATGGTTAAGGTCAAGATAGATGGAGTGGAGTGCGAGATCGACTCATCGACTGTGATATCGCTGAGCTATGATTGCGGTGATATGGTCGATTTGGAGAGCGCCAGAGAGGGGAGTAAGATCTCCCTGAAGCTCCCCCTAGGAGGGGTTAATAGTTCAATTTGGGGGGTGGCGGGAGATGTTCACCCTCAGACAAAGTTTAATTCGAAGGGGTATTCATTAGTGCTGGAGGTGGATGGCATCGAGCTGATGAGTGGCACGGCTTACCTTATGCAGATTGTGTGGGAGCAGCAGAGCCGATATGCGATGGTTGAGTGTCGCACATTGGAGGCGCTGTGGGCTTCTCAGGCTGCTCAAACCTCCTTTAATGATATTGCCATTGAGTACTCTTCGACCCTCAATGAGACCAATATTAAGGGTAGTTGGGAGGATGACTCCGCGGTGAAATTCTTCCCTATAGTTAGAGATAGCTACGAGGCGGAGGGCTCCGATTACGATATTACGGGTGTTCGCATGTTGCGCTCGATAGATGATTACCACCCATTTTTTAAAATTTCTGCACTTCTCGATGCAATCTTTGGGGCTTCAGGATTTACTCTTTCGAGTGATACGGCCGAGGCGGAGAGCTTCGATGAGCTCTACATAAGTGGTAACTACTCCTCAGCGGAGAATGAGGCGGCACGCGAGGCGATGGGCTTCTATGCTAAACGCAGTGAGGCGACTTCGACCATGACCGACACTCTGGGACGAGTCTCAATGTCGCCCTACGATATCTACTCCACGGTGGGCAATATAGTCGACCTAGAGACGATCGAGAGTGATAGCGAGTGTTACAATCGTGGTGGGGTGTTGCAGATTGATGATGAGGCAGTTATATTCAAGCCATTGACGCAGATTAGTGCTGGGTTTGAGTATTTTCTTCACTACACATGCGAGTGTGAGATCGCTTCACGCACAAGGCTTAAGGGTATCGATACCCTCAATTTAGTGGGGGATGGTTACGTGAAGTGGGAGATCACAAATCGCTATACAGATTATCGTCTCACCCCGACGGGGCTTTTTAGCTATACCTTGGTTATATTCGACTTTGAGCAGGGTGAGCAATATCTCCTCTATGGCGTCTATGCCAATGGCAGTAAGGAGCTTATCGCGGAGATTGATAGTCGCTTCACTTCGGTGACCCTGCCTAACGCCTTTGAGTCATTGAGGTTAGATATTGTAGAAGATAATATCGCGACGGAGTATCAAGAGGATTGGGCGCTATACAATGGGTATGTCGACCAGAGCTCCACAACGGAGGTTGAGATCACCGTGCGTAGCTCCCCACAGAGCTATTCGCCAACCTCGCCCATGCAATTTGAGTTCTTGCTCTTGGAGGGTGCCGCGGCGGGAGTGGAGTTCACGCTGCATGAGGATAGCTCCGTGAAGCCATATTTCGCTGAGTATCCCGGATATAATTCGGATATTACATTCTCAGATCTGGCGATGCAATCCTATACGGCACTCGATATATTGGGTGCTTTGCAGCATCTCTTCAACCTGCGGTTTGTGACTAACTATGCTGCACGTGAGGTGGTTGTAGAGAGTTTCGATAGATTCTACAGTGGTGAGGAGTTCGATTGGAGCGATAAGGTGATTGAGGGTGAGGATATCGA
The DNA here is from genome assembly GCA_047172325.1 of Rikenellaceae bacterium. Lineage (GTDB taxonomy): Bacteria > Bacteroidota > Bacteroidia > Bacteroidales > Rikenellaceae > Alistipes. The sequence continues at coordinate 60,227 of JBCQWG010000008.1, forward strand.
ATTTTCGGATTGGGCTCACACGAAGTATCGCAGCAATAAACTGGGGTATCAGCAGACCGATGGTGTGGTTCAGCGCATGGGTGAGAGCGATAATAAATATTTCGGTGAGTGGAGTTTCGATGTGGACTCATATGCCGCCGCTGCCTCCTCCATGACTTCGCTCAATCCGATCTTCTCGGCATCGACAAATGATGATGATGGGGTGATGGTGGTTGGTGATAGGGATGATATCTCTACGGTGGACTCTTTGAGCTTCTCGACGCGTATAGCTCGTCTCTTTGGGATGATCGACGTGGCGGGTGAGAACTATCAGCTGCCATATGTCTGCTTCCACGATTCTGACGAAGATTTCACTCTCTGCTTCGAGGATCGAGATGGTGTGGAGGGGCTCAATAGATTGTATCAAAGTGAAGTAGCGCTATATTCGCGAGCTCAGATAATATCACTTTCGCTCTCTATCACCGCTTTCGACTACTCTAACCTCTTTGCGCCAAGTGAGGGCTCTCCCTCTCTTAGAAGCACCTTTAGGTTGACTCTGCATGGTGAGAGCTTCAAGGTGATACTCTATAACATTGAGAGCTATAACCCTGTGAGTGGGGTGGCTCGATGTTCTTTTTTAACAATTGATTAAAACATATGCAAAAGATTAAAATTAACAATTCTCTAGATGTCTGCGTGATAGATATCGAGGGGGCAATAGGCGTCGCCGAGGAGTGGCAATTTGAGAACGCCGGTGAGAGGGTGGCGACCTACGAGAGGTTCAGGGAGTCGCTGTCACAGATCGAGGCGCTTGAGGCGCAGAGCGTTGTGGTCAACATCCGCTCCACGGGGGGTGATGTCAACGATGCAATACTTATCTACGAGGCGCTCTGCTCATTGGAGATCCCGATCACTACTCGCTGCTATGGTTATGTCGCTTCGGCCGCAACCGTAATTGCGCAGGCTGCAAGCGAGGGGGCTCGTCAGATCTCGGCAAATGCGCTCTACCTTGTTCACAACTCAACATGTGCCGCTGAGGGCAATGCCATAGATCTCAGCTCGCGTGTGGAGCTACTCAAAAAGACCGATGAGCGCTTAGCGGAGCTCTACGCACGTCGAGCGGGACGCACCACGGAGGAGTATTCGGCACTTATGGCCGAGGAGGGTGGCAACGGCCGTTGGCTCACAGCGCAGGAGACAATCGACGCAGGGCTGGCCGACACACTTATCGACAACTTGCAGGCTGAGGATAACTCCTCGATAAAGAATTTCTGGCGAAAGCTTGGTGCGAAGCTAGGTCTTAATGGCCCCGCGGAGGAGGGCGAGATGTTGCAGGTGCCACAAAATGACTATACGGTGCGCCATGAGATCCCCGCGCAGCAGGCTCAGGAGCAATCTCTGAAGCTCTTCGAGGAGCAGCAGAGAGCTGTTCTTCCTACAGTTCTCACTCAGGTTGAGGATCCATCACTCTCGGAGGTTACTCCGGGTAAAAACCAAAAGGCTTATGCTAATGATGTAAAGGCCTTTCGACATTAATCATTAATCATTAAAAATTAAAAATTACAATTATGAGTTACATTGAATCAGCAAAAAGTTACACAGGTAACGATCTTGAAACAATCTTTTTCCGTCCAATGCTATCTGGCCCTTCAGCGGAGGAGCTAGGTGTAAAGGTGATCTACAATATGCCGCTACCCACTACAATTCAGTTGTGGAAGGGTCGTAGCAACGTCCTACAGGCCTATACTACAAATGGTTGGAGCGGTGGTAGTGGCGCTACAAAGCAGCAGAAGACAATTCAGCTCGATCGCGTAAAGGCGGAGATGGGTTTCTCGGCTGCGGATTACTTCTCGCTAGTCTTTGAGCAGATTGCGTCGCGCAGTGATATCAACATGGAGGATCTTACAGGCACCGAGCTGGAGACAGCCGAGACAGAGCTCTTCCGTCGCTCGATTGCGGAGTCGATCCGTGCTACAATGTGGGTGGGTGATACCGATAGCACCTCTGGCTACAACACATTTAATGGTTTCCTTAAGGCTATCTATGAGTATATCGAAGATTTGGCTATTCCAACTAAGTCCTACTATGAGGATGACTTGGAGGATGCTAGCTACTCCGTGACATGCTTCGATGCTATCTGGAACGCTTCAAACCAGAAGCTTAAGGATCTTAAGGGCGAGGGTCAATTGGTATACTTCGTCACATCGGATATCTACAACCTATATGAGAAGCACCTCGACTCGAAGGGTGTCGACTCCTCTTATATTGACGCGATCAATGGTCGTCCAGTATTGATGTATCATGGAATCCCTGTTGTCGACATTCATATTGGAAGCTACCTCTCAGGTACTGACTACGATGAATCGTTCTGCATCCTTACAGATCGTCGCAACTTGGTTATGGCGGTTAATACGGCCGACTTCCCCGGTGCGGAGATCAGAATGTGGTACAACCCCGACGAGATGGAGAATCGTCAACGCGCTGTCTTTATGGCTGGTTGCGACATTGTAGATGAGGAGCTTATCGCAATTGCACGACTCGTAGAGGAGGATTAGACCATGGAGAGTTTAAGTAGACCTCTAGGTGGTATCGCCTCTCTTACTTTAGGTGTCGCCTCCCCTGTGGGGGCGGCACCAACTCTCCCAGAGGGCGGCAGCCAGATTCCACTTCTCGAAGATAGATCTACATATACGGAGGCTGCCGCGTGGATTGGGAGTAGCAAAAGCGTGAAACATACACTCACGGCGATCACCTCACTGGAGTATGAGCTCCCCGCAGAGATCGAAGAGGCTCTTGTCTGTGGCTTCGTGGCGCTGATAGGGTTTAACTCTCGAAGTGAAATTTGTGTCGGTTGGAGCGCTGCGGCAGCCTCCGACAGAGCATTGCGGCTCGTAAGTTGCTCTACATATAGCGAGGAGAAACCATCGTCGAGAGGGTATAAAGAGTGGGTTTTTGAGTCGACGGACTCAGTATCGAATATATAATAATTAAAATCATATATTATGACCAAAACAAAAATTGGCGTCAGCAATAGTTGTGAACCATTTATGATGGTGGGGGAGCGCTCCGAGGGGAGCCCTAAGTATTGGCGTTGGGGCGATGATAATCTCTTCCCCTTGGCGCTAGCTCAGATGTCTCGACGCTCGACAATTCATCGTAGAATAATCAATGATAAAGCGGACTACATCGCAGGAAAGGGCTTTGCGGTAGATAAGGAGATGAGTCTAACATCTCAATTTATTGAGAGTGTCAATGGTAGCAGTGAGACTCTGCGTCAGCTGCTCTATAAGCTCGCCTTCGATAAGGCACTCTTCGGAAATGCATTCCTAGAGATTGTCACAGATAGCAAGGGTAGCTTCCTTAGTCTCTATCATCACGATGCCTCACATTGTCGTGTGTCGAAGAGCTCAAATCACATCCTCCTCCACCCGACGTGGGTCGGTTTCTCGGCGAAGGAGTCTGTGGAGCTCCCTGTGTATCCTCTCTTCGAGCAGCAGGAGGATGGCACAATGCGTTCTATGATTCACTACAAAGATTATGAACCTACCTTCGACCACTATGGAGTACCTCCCTATATTGCCGGTATGAATGTCTCGGCAATAGCCTATAAGACAGATATGTGGAATATATCACGCTTGGAGAACTCCTTCCAGATGTCGGGTGTGATGCTGCTCGACGATGCTGTCGACTCCGAGGCAGAGGCCGAAAAGGTTGTTCGATCGGCTCAGGAGAAGTTTGGAGGGAAACCCGGACAGGTGCTCTTCGTGATAAAGGATGGTAGCGAGACCGATAACTCCCGTTTCATCCCCTTGACCTCCTCCAACGATGGCGACTGGACAGATCTACACGACCAAGCGGTGTCGGATATCGTCATTGCTCACTCGTGGTTCAGAGCGCTCAGCGGCCTCGATTACACATCGTCGTATAGCTCCGAGCGTATCCTCAATGAGTACGAGGTGGCGCTAAATACAATTATCCTATCCGAGCAGGAGGAGCTCATGGAGCCCATTAAGATAGTTATGGAGCGCTTCTTGGGTGAGTCAACCGACTCCCTGATGATTATCAACCGTCCCCCATCGCTCTCTCGTCCCGACTACATGAAGGTGTGGGAGGCGCGCAAAGCCGAGGGGCTCGACTACGATACGGAGGATCCAATGCAGCAGCTCTTCTTAGCGCAAATAAACTCTAGTTATTCAACTTCAAATCAAAATTAGCAATGTCAGTAAATCTATTAATGACCCCTACCGAGGTGGTCGACTACGCCTTCGCCACGGGTGAGTATGTCGCTCAGGGGGCAATCACCGAGAGTGTGATAATGGCAGCCCAGTTGCGCTACATAACACCAATCCTAGGGCAGAGTCTAAGCGATGCTGTAGCTGATGGCGACTACGAAGAGTTGCGCGAGGAGTATATAGCCCCCACCTTGGGGCTCCTCGCACGCATCGAAGCGAACCTCGATGCCTATCCTCCAACCATAACCGAGCGTCAGCGTGCAAAACTCTTCTTGGGGAATCTCACCGAGTACCTCAATGAGCAGGCGGCAGCCTTCGCTGAGTACGACCCCGAAGAGAATGTTATGAATCGCTGTTCGGTGATCTCCGGGATAGTGCTTTAACCTCGCTGAGTATGAGTAGTAGAGGATTAAGAAATCGAAATCCGGGCAACATCCGCCTTTCGGATAGCTGCTTCAGAGGTGAAGTGACACCGAGCGAGGACCCAGAGTTTAAACAATTTCGCTCTCTTGCGTGGGGATATCGTGCAATGTTCGTTATTCTGAACACCTATAGCTCGAAGTATGGACTCTCGACAATTCGCCAAATGGTGCAGCGCTGGGCTCCTCCCAGTGAGAATCACACCGATAAATATATTAACTTCGTGAGTCAAACATCAATGCTCGATGCCGACACACCTATCGACACCCACCAGCGTGTAGCGATGATCCCCCTCGTGGCAGCCATGTCAAAGATCGAGAATGGCGAAGAGGCTCACTGGGCAACAGTCGAACGCGGCTGGGAACTCTTCGAGGTGGATGTCATCTCGCATAAAGCAGTATGATTTGGTGGGGCACGCGTATGAAAACAGTCTCTTATGCCTCCGGCGGGCGGGGAAAAGCACCCCCGCGGGTGCATATCACCTCTTGCGTATTGGGCTTATAGCTGCGCTATGAAATTAAAGGTGTCAAAAATGTTATCACGAATAAATTCGCATAACATTTTTGACACCTTTAATTTTTTAAATGCCTGAAGGCATTTAAACCCAATCCGAGGTTGACCTCGCTGATGGGATGATGGCAACCGCAGGTTGTGATTTGGCCTATTTATTGCATCATAAAGATAGAAATTATCAGTTTTGACCTGCCTTATATATATAGGTATATTATATCTGTAGGGTGTAACAAATATAACTATGAAAAAAATCTATCTTCTTCTCTTGTCTCTTTTGTTTGCAGTAGTTGGCTCGGCGCAGGGCATTGCTCATTCGTGGTGGGGTGTGCGTGGTGGGGTGAGTTTCTCGAATATCTCTTCGCCGGACTACTCCACGCGTTACCTTACGGGGTATGGTCTTGGTGTGAGTTATTCACATCCGGTGTCGCGATTCATTCCAGTTTATATTGAGAGTGGTCTCTATTTTCAGCAGCGTGGAGCGCGCGACAATGGATTCCTGACAGAGAATGGGGGTGATTCATCACTCACTAAGAGGGAATTAGAGGTTCCTTTGGTGCTGGGGTATCACTTGGAGTTGACTCGTGATTGGAGCATTCAATCTTTTGTTGGCCTCTATTATGCCGTTGCGGTGGATGGTGTTTTCCGAATTGGAGATGGGGAGTTTGATCCCTACCGAAAGGAGATGTTGCAGACGCTTCGCGACAGTGAACCCACTGAGCAGCAGCTGCTTCATAGGTCCGATTTTGGCCTGCGAGTGGGGGTCTCGGTGCTCTATCATGATTTTGTTTTGGGTTTTGCTTTCGATGGGGGTGTGACCAATCTCTATACCGCAGAGCTGCGTGATGAGGGTTTTAATGCTCATGCAGGCTCTTTTATGATTCAGATGGGGTATAATTTTTAATCTGTAAATCAATCAGTTAGCAATAAATATTAAAAATTATTATAAAAAAGATGTCAAAATGTTTGCATATTAGAAAAAAGTCGCTACCTTTGCAACCGCAATACAGAAAACAAGTCGCATAACGAAACAAAGTTTTAGGGTTGAAAAAAATATTGCAAAAAGTTCTTTAAAAATTTGGTAGTTTAAAATAAAGTTCATACCTTTGCAGTCCCGCCTTACAATAAAGGGGGTGTTTGAAAAGGGTGAAAGTTTTTAACGAGTAACAAATTTTTGAAATTGTTCTTTGAATTATTGGTTATATATTTTTGAAAGAAAAATGTAGTATTTATCTGTCAATTCCTTTTTGAGGAATTAAAAATTAGATAGTCAGGACTCTAAACAACATTATAAAATTTTACAATGGAGAGTTTGATCCTGGCTCAGGATGAACGCTAGCGGCAGGCCTAACACATGCAAGTCGAGGGGCAGCATTAAAGTAACTTGTTACTTTAGATGGCGACCGGCG
>JBCQWG010000009.1:0-65188 GCA_047172325.1 Rikenellaceae bacterium
ATCCTCGTTTGCCTGTGCTCTTAAAAATCATAGTGGTCGTGCTTTATATTACACTACAAAGATAGTGATAATTTATTGAATATCAAAACTTTAATTTTTAGAAGTCCCCTCATGCTTATCTGTCAAAGCTTGTAGCAGCTACTACCTATGTAACAAGTCAAACAAATGGCATAAAACTCCGAAAGACAACTTCAATATTATAGATGATATTAAGGCTCTGTTCTGGATTAACGATAATGGTAGTAGAACACTTGCATTTAATTTAAAGATTCCAATAGTCGGTAAGAACATTGATATTTGTCTTTTTAATGCAGACAAAGCGACATATGATATGGGTAAAATTGTTAATCATCCACAAAATACATTAATGCTTGGGGAGTTAAAAGGAGGTATTGACCCAGCGGGTGCTGATGAGCATTGGAAAACAGCAAACACTGCTCTAAATCGTATACGTACCTCATTTAAAAATCACAATATAGAGATATTAACCTCTTTTATTGCCGCAGCAATCGAGAGAAGCATGGCAATTGAGATATACAATCAATTGCAAAGAAAAGATTTGGCCTTTGCTGCAAATATGACAATCGACACTCAATTTGTAGAGTATTGCAATTGGTTAACAACAATTTAATTATGCACAACGAAACACTTTTTAGTTTAGACTATGACATCTCAAACTGGACCGTCAGTTCATTCTCGGCAGACTCATTTGCGGAGGATCATGAGCGCAGACGTCTGGAGTCTAAATTTATGAAAATTACTGAGGTAACAGAGAACTTTGACAGGAGAAGTGTTAGCTATCAACTAAGTAAGAGAGAGAGTCTACATAGGTGGTTAAAATATAGGGAGGGCTTTTCGTCAGATTTAGTATCCAAATTATTGGATGAGTTTAATGTAAAATCTGGAGAGACGATACTTGATCCATTTTTAGGATCAGGTACGACTGCTGTTGTTTGCAATATATTAGGAATTAATAGCATTGGGTATGACATTTTGCCTATGACTAAGATTTCAATTGATGCGAAGAAGAGTGTTATGAAATATGATCTATCTGAATTAAAAGATCTTTATAATGCTATAGAGCGACTGACAACACCGAATAGCTTCAAGAAGAGAACAAATTATATTAATATCACCGAAGGAGCATACAGCGAATCAACCGCAAGAGATATAGAGTATATCACTCAATGGAATATAAAATCTAAATACTCCACTGAGGCTAAAAACTTGGTTACTTTATCTATTGTTAATTCATTAGAGAAGGTTAGCTATACAACAAAAGATGGTCAATATTTAAGATGGGATAACAGAAGTGCTAAGATGATCTCGTCAGAAGAAAAGAGAGCTAAAGCGGGCAAGAAACCAATAGCCACTAAATTAGATAAAGGGGTTCTACCATCTATTAAAGAGGCTGTATTAAACGAGCTAAAGAGTGTTATATTAGATATAGAGAATATACAAAAGACAACCAGCAATCAACCTGATTCAACTATCACATTTATAGAGGGTAGTGCTCTATTCGAATTAGTTAAGTTACAAGGCGACACCATTAGTGGGGTTATAACATCACCCCCATATTGTAATAGATATGATTATACAAGAACATATGCCCTAGAATTAGCATATCTTAATACGTCTGAGGCTAAAATAAAGGGGCTAAGGCAGGATCTTTTATCTTGCACCGTTGAAAATAAGTCTAAACTAGATAAATTAAAGGAGCGCTATATATCTATTAACAGATTAGATGACTTCATGCATACCCTTGATGTAGTCAATAACACGAAAGCATTACAGGAGATAAATGAGTCATTAAGCAATAGGTTAGCTAATGGAGATATCAATAACAAAGGTGTATTACGAATGGTAAATGAATATTTCACAGAGCTAGCATTTATATACGCTGAACTATTTAGAGTCTGCAAATCCGGAGCTAAAGTAGCATTTGTCAATGACAATGTTAGATATGGTGGAGAGGTTATCCCCGTCGACTTTATCTCAACTGAAATAGCAGAGCAATTGGGCTATAAACCCATTAAAATCTACACATTAAAGCAGCAAAAAGGCAACAGCAGCCAACAGATGAAGAAATTCGGCCGTGTCCCATTGAGAAAAAGTATTACGATTTGGGAGAAGGTGTAGCAGCGTCAAAATGGTAATTGGGTTTAATAACCACATCAAGTTTGTTTTTTCGACAAAATTAGTTATCTTTGCGCCTGTTAGAGGTGTGATGTGCGATTGACATTGCAATCATAAATAAGGGAATCCAGTGAAAGTCTGGAGCTATGCCCGTAGCTGTAAGTTCGTAAGATGACGCTCAGAGTATTCTAATGGTCACTGTCTTTTTTTGATGGGAAGACCACTTTGAGATTTGGAACAAGCCAGAAGACCTACCTTTAGCATTTTAATTATTTTATCAATGTCGGGGGCAATATTGGTAGGTAAGCTGTGTGTTAATGAACTTTAATTTAAAGAGATCCTTTTTTTGTGTTATCTCTCTCTTTGTTTCAATATCTCTACAGGCTCAATCTGTTGAGGTAGAGGAGCGTAAGATTGATAGCGTCACTGTGGTTACTTCGGCCTCGCAGCCTGTTGTGACTCAGAGTGCACCTGTGCAAAGAGTAGGCAAAGAGAGGATAGCGACACTGGGGTTAGATAGACTCAATGAGGCTGTTCGCACCTTTTCGGGGGTTAACATCACCGATTATGGTGGCGTTGGTGGCATCAAGACGGTATCGGTGAGAAGCCTTGGTGCTCATCACACCTCCGTGAGTTACGATGGGGTGATCGTATCTAATGCGCAAGGTGGGCAGGTTGATATAGGTAGCTTCTCGCTAGATAATGTTGATGAAGTGTCGTTGACAATTGGGCAGAGCGATAATATATTTCAATCTGCACGTAGCTTCGAATCTTCGGGCGTGTTACATATTCGCAGCTCTGCGCCTCAGTTCTATGAGAAGCTCTTCAATATTGGCTTGCAGATGGAGGCTGGCTCCTTTGGGTACTACAATCCCAAGATGGATCTTACGGCAAAGATCAGTGACCGTTGGTCGATGAGGTTAAATGGAGATTGGATGAGATCGGATGGAGACTACCCTTTCACACTCGTTAACAATAGTTTAGTTAGCGAAGAGATCCGTAATAACAGCGATGTGGAGAGCCTCTCTTCGGAGATCAACATATATGGAAATGTAGGTAATAAAAGTGGAAAGATTCACATCAAAGGTAGCCACTTTAGCTCTGAACGAGGGTTACCCGGAGGCGTGATATACTATAATAACCGCGCCAATGAGAGGTTATGGGATAAAACTCAATTTGTGCAGGGCAGCTACACGAATGATCTTGATGAGAGGTGGTCGGTAAAGGCTTTTGCAAAGTATAACTATGCTTGGAATAAATATTACGATCAAGATAACAAGTATCAATATGGATATGTTGAGTATGAGTATACTCAAATAGAGTACTATGCGAGTGGAGCTGTGCAGTTTAAGCCCCATGAGAGGTGGAGTTTCTCTTATGCTCAAGATATTTTCCAGAATCAATTGGTCACCACTCTCGATGACTGCCCTGATCCATATAGGCTCTCTCTTTTGAGCGCATTGGCGGGACAATACAAAGGTGAGAGGTTGACTGTGAGTGGCTCGCTGCTAGGTGTATATAACAATGAGTGGGCCTTGAACGATACCTACGAGATTGCACCCGACAGAGAGCACCTATCACCCGCTGTGAGTCTCTCATACAAACTACTGGAGGAGCATGACTTAAGGGTGCGCGCATCATTTAAAGATGCCTATCGCGTACCGACATTCAACGATCTCTACTACTCATCTATGGGTAATACGGATCTGGTTCCAGAGAAGGCAATACAATACAATATTGGTGCAACATATGGCGGTAGGCTTCTCTCATACACCACTCTCTCAGTCGATGCATACTACAATAAGGTCACCGATAAAATTGTCGCAATACCAACGATGTTTATATGGAGAATGATGAACCTAGGCGAGGTCGAGATCAAGGGAGTTGATGTAAATGGCTCTACCTATTTTTCTCTGGGTGGTAATGCATCTATCAATATATCTGGAAACTACACATTCCAACATGCAATAGATGTCACAGATCCGACCGATAAAAATTATCGAGATCAGATCCCATATACGGCGCGTCACAGTGGGAATATTGCCGCGACATGTTACACAAAATGGTTTGATTTCGGATATACCGCGACGGTAGTTGGCAAGCGATACTCTCTACCTCAAAATATAGATGCCAATTTAATTGATGGATACATCGACCAAAATATAAATATTAGTCGAACCTTAGAGTTCAAAAACTTCTCTATGAAGCTTCGAGCAGAGGTTCTTAATATATGTGATGTTAACTATGACGTAATAAAGTACTACCCTATGCCGGGTCGACAATACCGTTTTTCAATAAAATTTAATTACTAATTAATAATTCAAAAAAATGAAAAGAATCTATTCTGCACTATTCTGCGCCGCTGCGCTATTTAGCGTTGTCTCTTGCGAGCAAACAAACAATGAAGACGAAAATCCAGATAGCACTGGCGTCGAGTTTATCTACACTCTAAATAGCGGTAGCTATCAAGCAAATAACGCCTCTCTAAGCAGCTATGCCGTTGAAGATGGTGTCATCGTAGATGATCTATTCGCCTCTGTAAATGGTCAAGGCTTGGGTGATACAGCTCAAGATATGGTGGTATTTGACGATAAGATCTTTATCACAGTATATGGCTCTGGGGTTATCTTTGTAACAGATTTCGAGGGACAGATCATTGAGCAGATCACCGACGAGACATATTTCTCACCTCGCTACCTCGCTACAGATGAGAACTATGTATATGTAAGTTACTACGATGGAGCCGTAGCGAAGTTGGACCCTGACACATATGCTCTTACCATCACTGCGGTTGAGGCTGCGGGTAATCCAGAGGAGCTTGATGTAGTTAATGGTAAGTTGTATGTAGCTGTTGCTGACTACGGATATGGTAACGAGCAAAGTGTAGTATCTCTCTTTGAGACCTCCACAATGAGCTTCGTTGAGAATATTGCTGTGGTAGCTAATCCAACAACACTTACTGCTGACACAAAAGGAAATGTATATGTCATCTCAATGGGTGACTACTATCTAATTCCACAATCTCTCCAGAGAATCGACACTGACGGTGAGATCACTACACTATCTGTATCTGGCATATCGGGTGCTGCTACAACAGCTATAGCTATTGGCAAAGATGATATTCTATATGTTGTAGAGGGCGTTAGCGATGCATCTACAGGTTATAAGATGCAAGGTAGCGTTTACGCTTACAACCCAACCACCAATTCAGCTTCAGAGTTTATCTCAGATGGTACAACCATTGCTGATCTGTACTCAATTAGCTGCAACACTCAGAGTGGTGAGGTTTATGTTGGAACCTCTGACTACTACAACACAGGTGACGTATATGTACTTAACTCAGAGGGTGTAGTTGAGACCTCTTTTGGTGTTGGTGTGAACCCAATGAAATCAATCTGCATCACAATTGAGGAGTAACAGATGAGATTTTCATCAACAATATTTATTATCGCTTCAATGGTAGCTTCACTGCTCAGCTCCTGCTCAGGGGGCAGAGCAGTGAGGCTCTCTGAGGCTCTCTCCAGAGACTCAATCGAGTATGCTACGGGCTTTTCCATAAGTCGCCATGCTCAGTTTACGGAGGTCAATGTACTCGACCCGTGGGACTCGACACGCCTATTGCAGCGATATCTGCTCATTGATCGCAACCTCAAGGCTCTCCCGGAGGGGATGGGTGAGGGGACTGTTGTGAGAATACCCATTGAGAATCTTGCACTCTACACCTCTGTACACGCCTCAATCGTTGAGCTATTACATCAGGAGGATCGCGTAGCAGGTCTCTGCGAGGTGAGATATATAGACTCTAAGATCCTTAAGAGGCGCGTCGAAGAGGGCACGGTATCAGACCTAGGCGAGGCAACAGCCCCCAACATCGAGAAGATTATGGATCTAGAGTGTGAAGCAATTATCTCATCACCATTCAAAGATGCTGGATATGGACCTGCCGAGAAATTGGGAATACCCATTATCGAGGGTGCAGACTATATGGAGAATCACCCTTTAGGACGTGTTGAATGGATTAAATTTTACGGCATGTTGCTAGGTGCCGAGGAGCTTGCAGACTCCATATATATAAATACATGTAGAGAGTACAACGCCCTAAAAGAGCTTACAGCAGATGTTGCTCATCGTCCAACGATGATCTCCGAGCGAAGATATGGCGGACAGTGGTTTGTACCCGGCGGCAAAAGCTATAATGCCGTAATGTATGCCGATGCTGGTGCAGATTACATCTTCAAATATACAGCCGAGAGCGGGAGTACTCCTCTAGCCTTTGAGAGTGTCTTAGATCGCGGTATTCATGCAGATATATGGATCTTTAAATATTACAACGATAAAGATATGACCTACTCCGACCTTAAGGCTGAATATGAGCCATATGCCAATTTTGACGCCTTCAAGAGTCGTAATATCTTCGTGTGCAATAGCAGTAAGAGAGCATACTACGAGGATGCACCGATGCACCCTCATCTAATACTTAAGGATTACATCTATATCTTCCACCCGGAGCTCTTGCCAGAGTATCAACCTCTCTACTTTGAGCGATTAAGCGAGTAGATAAGTTGCGCAACAGATGAAAAGCTCTCACCGCAACCGGTAGGATATTTTATCTCTAGATGAGTTGCCGAGTGGCATATAATAAGGGGGTAGCTCTCAGAGGGTGCAGAGGGTTTATATCCAACTCTAACAAGAGCGTTACCAACCCAAAAGGAGGTTAAGACGTCACCCTCTACGCCAATTGGATTATTTGGCTGAGGGATATTTAACTTTCCTGTAGCTACATCAAACTTTATCTCATCTCGATTAAAGAAGGTCGATAGACGTCCTGAGAGGATTAAATCTTCGGGAGTACCACAATAGAGTGGCGCTCCTTTTTTTTGCAACCATAATGAATCACCCATCTGAATTGCCATGTCGAGATCATGTGTCGAGAGAAGTATTGTCTTACCCTGCTCACAAGCTAACGTGCGAAGTAGCACCATTGTCTCGATGCGACTTGTGACATCCAAGAATGCTGTCGGCTCATCCAATATTATAATGGGGCATTGTTGCGAGAGCACCTTGGCTATCATCACCTTTTGGCGCTCTCCATCGCTCAGCTCCGAGACATAACTATTCATCTTATGGTCAATGCCCACTGCCTTTATAGACTCCTCAACAATGGAGTGATCCTCAGCAGATAGAGATCCAAAAAAACCTGTGTGAGGATGGCGCCCAAGTGTCACTAGATCATATACGGTGATGCCTCCAGCATTAGTCTTCTCAGTTAGAACGACACCTATAGTTCTTGAGAGCTCTCGTTGCGAATAGCTTTTCACATCGCGCCCAAGTAACCTCACCTCGCCACCAAGCTGCTCTTGGAATCCGCATAATGTCCTAAGTAGAGTCGATTTACCAGCTCCATTAAGCCCCAAGAGGCATGTAACCTCTCCACTACGTAGATTCAGCGTGAGGTCGGGATGAACTGTCTTAACCCCGCCCCCCTTAAGTCGATATCCGATATGTAGCCCCTTTGCTGAGAGGGTTATGTTATGCTCCATTGTCTGTGCCATTTAATTGAAATATTGGATATTTTTACGATTTAGAATAACATATATTATCACCGGAGCACCAATGATAGGAGTAACGGCATTCAATGGGAATATCTGGTTATCACCCGGCAGGACTGTCAACAAGTTACACAATAGCGATATGCAGGCACCAGCAAGAATGGTGATAGGCACCAGATGGTTATGATTGGACGAGCCAAGCAGCAGCCGTGACATATGTGGCACAGCCAACCCAATAAAGGATATTGGACCACAGAAGGCTGTTGCCGTAGCTGTCAATACTCCTGTACATGCCAGAATAGAGATTCGAGCAGGCTTAATCTTAACGCCTAAATTTGCTGCATACATCTCTCCTAACAGAAGCGCATTAAGAGGTTTGATAAGAAGTAACGAGCAGATGAGGCCCACGATAATAAATGCAGAGAAGTATGGAAGCTTCTCCATAGACACACCAGAGAAATTACCCATTCCCCACATGACAAATGCATGCACCTTATCCGAGGAGGCTCTAAAATTGAGGATGGAGATAAGCGAAGAGACCATATATCCAACCATAATTCCAACAATTAAAAGCATCGTATTGCTCTGCACCCTCGACGAGAACCATATAATGATCGAGAGCACAGCCATAGCTCCGAGGATCGCAGCGAAGATTATTGTTAAATAGCCGCTAAGAGGGTAGTTCGGGATAATAGTAACAGCACCCCCAAAGGCGAGCATAACTATTGCCACGCCTAGATTCGCACCATCGCTAATACCCAATATGGAGGGTCCCGCAAGAGGATTCCGAAATAGCGTCTGGAGCATCAACCCACTAATAGCAAGCGCACTACCAGCAAGAAGAGCCGTCACAGCCTGCGGGAATCGAGACTGAGTAACAATATGAATCCACGATGGCCGCACATCTTGCGAGGGTGCTCCAAAAAGAATCTCAACAACACTCCCAAAAGGAATATGAACAGCTCCATAAATTAGATTGGCAAAAAAGAGTAACATCAATCCTGCTAATAACACTATATAGAGCGTTCTATATTTTAACTTCTCCTGCATATTTAAAAATTATCCTACCTCTTTGGGAAAGTATAAAAATCTCTAGTCTTATCGAAATCCAAGATCATTTGGTCCAAAACAACCTCCTCGTCGAGTGATATAATCTCGATGGTATGCTTTCCAGCCCTCTCGATAGAGTGCTGAGAGAGCGTTATCGCTTGATTGCGGAGAGTGTTAATACCCCATTGGCCCGATAGGAATGGAGAGTTAATAGTGATGATCTGCGGCTTCTGCCCATCAATCGAGATTGAGTAACGCAACTTATTATCGTTGGCGGGGTGCTGCGGGATAAGGGCTAGACGAACTATAGCCTCCCCCGTGGTGAAGCTCTGGAACTCATATCTCAATCTATTCTTCTTACCCTCTGCCAGCATGACGCCACGACCACTATGACCAATATTATCAATCACCGTAATCTCTTTATCATCGGCTCTATCCTTTATCATGTCGAAAATTACCGCACCATTCTGCTCCATTGGAATACCCTCAGCTATGCGCTCCACATCGACGATATCAACATCTACTCTATAGCTTTTACCATTTACCAAAAGCTCAATCGCGCGCTCTTTGCCATCATACTGCTCTGCATGATAATCAAAGAGAAGCTTCAACTCACCATTAAAACCACCCTTTGCAGCATAAATATCAATGTAAGTAGGCTTCGACTGCACCGACCAACTTAGGCTCGACTCATCACTATATGAGAAGAAATTAATAAAGTAGGATCCATCCATAGGTTTGGTGAATGATGGTAGTGACAACGCCTCACCATTCAACACTGGCTCTGAATCATTTTCAACCCAACTTAATATATCATCTACCTCTTGGCTCTCAACAAATGCGGGGAGCTGAGGCTCATGGAAGATATCTAAATCTCGTGGCTTATAATCCATCATTCCATCCCATTTACCATCCAACATATCCTTGTTATAGCTATATGTGAGCGATGCTATCTCATAATAGGCATCTCTTGCACTCTGAGCATAAAGATTGGCAACAGGTAAATTTAACGCAGCATAATCCCTTGCCTTTTGAGCATAGAGCACCTTTTTATTCATCAAGGCAGTTGCCACAACGGGGTAATGTACCAATTGGAAATATGCAGGGCGCTCACTCTGAGAGAGCTGCTCATAAATCCTCTTAGATAAATTCGCCATCTTGTCGTGCGCCACAACTCTCCCCTCTACCTCATCACCAAAGATATATGAATTAAACTTTGGGTTTGGCACTTTAGGATCCTTGATCTTAGCCAACTCAGGCTCCCACATCATATGCTCTGGCTTTCTCACCGCCGAGAGGGTGTAGAAATCATCTAGAATCTCCGATATCGCGCAGCTATGCTCCTCAGCAAATGTCTCTGCGATCCAACTCTCTCTATGCTGCTTCACTGTGGATGGCGTAACAGCATCAATATCCCACGCCATATCGAGGAAGAGTGTTGTAAGATACTCCGCAGGCTTGATATCACCCACATTTAGGATCCACATCTTGCGAGCGTCGTGATCCCAAGCACGCTTCATCTCTCGATACATCAATCCGGGAGAGGTCGTCGCCAACCATAGATAGTCGTGAGGTCTACCCCAATATGAAACATGGTAGTATACGCCCGATCCACCCGATCTCTTCTGCTCATCCTCGTCACTTAAGCGAGTGATATAGCCTTGGTTATCATCGCACCACATGATGGTAATATCCTCTGGAAGCTCCAATCCATTGTTATATGCATCAAGCACCTCTTTATAGGGAACAAAGACCTGCTCAATAGCCTCAACATCTTGATTGATATGCTCTTTTAATAGCTCGCGCTGATCCTCTATTACGCGGTGAAGAAGTGCCGTCTCATCATCTATAGTCGAGACTCCTTGCACCCTTCCATCATGCACGCCACGCATTCCAACGGTGAAAATATTACCATCGTGAGTGGTCTGAGCAATCTCGGTTAGTCGCTCTGTCCAATAATCTATGACATTATCCTTGTTGGTGATATAGTTGTATGCTCCTCTCTCCTTGCCATTCCATTCACCTGCCGAATTGCGCATAAGTGGCTCGCAGTGTGATGTTCCCAATATTATCCCATACCTCTGTGCCATCTCCTTGTTGCCCTGCTTAAAATAGAATGGAACGGTACAATTATGCATCGCCGGCCACAGGGTGTTTGCACGTAATCGCAACAACAATTCAAAGATCTTAGCATAGGTGCGAGGCCCAATCTCCCCCTGCTGCGACTCCTGCTCAAATGTTCTAGAGCTCCACGGCATCAAGGCCCAATCCTCATCATTGAGGAAGATACCTCGATACTGCACTGATGGCATATCTACAATTGGCGTCGATACATCCATCATCAAAGCATCCCTCTTCTGCGGATATACA
Organism: Rikenellaceae bacterium; assembly: GCA_047172325.1. GTDB lineage: Bacteria > Bacteroidota > Bacteroidia > Bacteroidales > Rikenellaceae > Alistipes. The sequence continues at coordinate 11,106 of JBCQWG010000009.1, forward strand.
TCGGCCCACCACTCCCATGGCGAGACCCCCATAGCTCTCGAAAGCTCCAACACTCCATATGCAGCACCTCGCGCATCACTACCGACAACCACCAAACAAGAAGAGCCCTCAACGACAGCCTCCGTGATAAGGAAAGCCTCCCACTGATTAGCAATCTGCGAAAGGTCAACACCCGCTAATGGCTCGAAACCCGCATCCTGCATATTATACACCAATATTACACCCTCTTGAGGAGAGTCAACACTCTGCGACACACCTTTAGCAACATTGCGACTATCCCCCTTAAAGATATCTATTGCAGTAAGGATCACAGGATCCTCTCCCCCATAAAATATAGGGGCCACAGCAGCATCCTTTATCAAAGGAAATAGACCCTCCTGAGCTCGTAAATGCGACAAGCTCAATACAAATATTAAAATCGTACACTTTAAAATCTTCATCTCTCTTTTTTGTTCTAGTTGGCAGCACGAAGATACTAAAATAAATTTAGATCTCAGGGCAAACGCACGAAAAAAATATTATCTTTGCAACATAAACCAAAAGCCTAAATAGACAAATGAAACGACTTCTAATTGCCGTAGCTTTAGTGGCCTTATCCATAAATAGTGGAGTGGCACAGAGTAAAATTTACCACAAAGGGTGGATAGACCTCAATAAAAATGGGGTGAAGGATATTTATGAGGATCCTACACAGCCTGTTGAAAAACGTGTTGATGACCTTATTAGTCAAATGACCGTTGAGGAGAAAGCTGCCCAATGTGCCACTCTGTATGGTTACAATAGAGTGCTAAAAGATGAGCTTCCTACCGCAGAGTGGGATAATGAGATCTGGAAGCATGGACTAGCCAACATTGATGAACATCTAAATGGCGTTGGCTCCAACACTCAGCTAGACTACCCCTTTAGCGTGCATGCAGATGCTATAAATACCGTTCAACGATGGTTCATTGAGAATACGCGTTTGGGTATCCCTGTAGATTTCACAAATGAGGGTATACATGGCCTCAACCACACTAAGGCTACATCTCTCCCCGCGCCAATCGCTATAGGTAGCACTTGGAATAAGGAGCTGGTTCGTCAGGCGGGACACACGGTAGGTCGCGAGGGAAAAGCGTTAGGATACACCAATATCTATGCTCCAATCTTAGATCTTGCGCGCGACCCTCGATGGGGACGTGTATTAGAGTGCTATGGAGAGGATCCATATCTAGTTGCAGAGTTAGGCGTCCAGATGGTAAGCGGAATCCAAGAGGAGGGTGTTGCAGCCACCCTAAAGCACTTCGCAGTATATAGTGTGCCCAAGGGTGGACGAGATGGCGTGGTGCGCACAGACCCACACGTCTCACCTCGTGAGATGCACGAAATACATCTCTACCCATTCAAAGAGACAATCAAGAGGGCTAGGCCAATGGGTGTTATGAGTAGCTATAACGATTGGGATGGTGTGCCTGTCTCTGGCAGCTATTACTTCCTCACGGAGCTCCTTAGAAATGAATATGGCTTCGATGGTTATGTCGTCTCTGATAGCGACGCTGTGAAGTTCCTCTTCACAAAGCACCACGTTGCAGATAGCTACAAGGAGGCTGTGCGCCAAGTGGCAGAGGCTGGCATGAATGTGCGCACAACATTCAACCCCCCAGCAATCTACACAACCCCTCTTATCGAACTCGTAGAGGAGGGCTCTCTCTCCGAGGAGGTTCTAAATCGCAATGTAGCAGATGTGCTTAGTGTAAAGTTCCGCCTTGGAATCTTCGACGCGCCATATGTCGAGGATATTAAGGCTGCCGACAAGATCGTAGCCTCCAAGGAGGGTGATGCCGTAGCGGAGCAGGTAGCACACGAGTCGATCATACTTCTTAAGAATGATAATAACACACTCCCACTAGACCTATCCAAGCTAGATAACATTTTGGTTACAGGCCCTCTCGCAGTGGACAAATCGGTATATGTAAGCCGCTATGGTCCTCAAGAGCTCAATATAACTAATATGTATGAGGCCATCAAAGAGTATGTTGGCTCTGAGGCTACCGTAAACTTTGAATTGGGTAGCACCGTAGTAGATGACAACTACCCCGAAAGTGAAGATTTTCCAACGGTTTTAACCGAGCAGGAGATAGAGTCAATAGAGAAGGCTGTAGCTGCTGCCGAGAAGTCAGATATCATCATTGCAGTAGTTGGAGAGGATGAGCTCCGCTGTGGAGAGTCAAAGACACGCACAGCACTCAATCTCCCCGGCAGACAACGCGACCTCTTGATAGCTCTCGAAAAGACCGGAAAACCTATCGTCATGGTACTAATTAGTGGTCGACCACTAACCATCAATTGGGAGAATAAATATATGGATGCTATCTTAGCCGCATGGTTCCCTAGCAATAGAGGTCCCAAGGCGATGGCTGAGACAATCTTTGGAGATTACAATCCGGGTGGCAAGCTCCCTGTAACCTTCCCTAAGAGCATTGGGCAGATCGAGTGGAACTTCCCCTTCAAGCTAGGCTCGCAAGCAAATCAAGCTCAAAAGAAGGGCCCTAACGGATATGGCAACACAGAGGCTAGAGGCTCACTCTATCCATTTGGATATGGATTAAGCTACACCGAGTTTGAATATAGCAACCTCGTGGTAAACTCTCCTACAGGCAAGACGCAAGGTAAAATCGATGTGAGTGTCGACATCGAGAATATCGGTTCGCTATCTGGCGACGAGATCGTCCAACTATACATCAAAGATAAAGTAGCATCGGTTGTCACCTACGACTCTCAGCTACGCGGCTTCGAGCGCGTTAAGCTTGAGGCAGGTGAGAAGAGAACAATACACTTCACACTAGAGCCCAAAGATCTACAAATACTCGATAGAAATATGAACTGGAGTGTGGAACCCGGTGAATTTCAAATTAGAATTGGCGCAAGCAGCGAAGATATCAAACTCACTAAGAGCATCACTTTGGTTGAGTAGGGAGATCACTTCTTAAGGTTTTATATATAAATCACCCCAAGGCAACTGTATTGCTTTGGGGTGATTCATCTAATAATGAGTATCATAATAAAAAAATTAAGGCTAAATATTGTATTTTTCAAAAAAAAGTTGAACCTTTGCATCGCAGTAGTACAAAATCCGACTAAGCTACATTGACTGTTTTCATCCAATGTAACCGAGTTAGATTTATTATTTTTACTTAATCGGAGTATGAAAAATAAATATATAGACCTTATCGAGCAGACGTTCGATTTTCCACAAGATGAGTTTTCTGTTGAAGACAACTCTCTAAATTTCCACGACATTCCTCTAATGGAGCTCATTAAGCAGTATGGCACTCCACTTAAGGTGACATACCTACCTAAGATCTCTGCGCAGATCAATCGTGCTAAGAGAATGTTCAATGTGGCGATGGCTCGTGTTGATTATAAGGGTTCATACAACTATTGCTACTGCACTAAATCGAGCCACTTCTCATTTGTCCTTGAGGAGGCTTTGAAGAACGATATTCACCTTGAGACATCCTCAGCATATGACATCCATATCATCAATGCCCTCTACGATAGTGGCATCTTTGACAAGGATCGCTTCATTATATGTAATGGCTTCAAGCGACCTCAATACATCGAGAACATCGCACAACTAATCAACTCTGGTTTTGAGAATACGATCCCGGTCATCGACAACAAAGACGAACTAGAACTACTTGATAATGCGATAGATAAAGGGTGTCAAATCGGAATACGTATCGCCTCTGAGGAGGAGCCAAAGTTCGACTTCTACACCTCTCGACTAGGAATTAGATACAACGAGATCATCGAGTTTTACAAGAGTAAGATAAAGAAAAACTCTAAGTTCAAGCTCAAGATGTTACACTTCTTTATCAATACCGGTATCAAGGATACGGCATACTATTGGAATGAGTTATCCAAATGTATGCAGCTATATTGCGACTTGAAAGCGATCTGCCCTGAGCTAGATTGCCTAAATATAGGTGGCGGTTTCCCGATCAAGAACTCACTAAACTTCACATACGACTACGAGTACCTCACAGAGGAGATCGTCGCACAGATCAAACATATATGTGAACAAAATGAGATTGATGAACCCAACCTCTTCACGGAGTTTGGCTCCTTCACGGTGGGTGAGAGTGGTGCTTCGCTCTACTCTGTTGTTAACCAAAAGCAACAGAACGACCGCGAGTTCTGGTATATGATCGACTCATCGTTTATCACTACACTGCCAGATACTTGGGGTATTAACCAACGCTACATCATGCTTGCCGTCAACAACTGGGATCGTGAATATCAACGAGTATTCCTAGGGGGACTCACCTGCGATAGTGAAGACTTCTATAATGCGGAGTCACACACCAACGCGATATTTATGCCTAAGTTGGAGCCGAACAACCCTCAATACATAGGATTCTTCCATACGGGAGCATATCAAGAGTCGCTTGGAGGCTTTGGCGGAATCCAACATTGCCTTATACCTGCCCCCAAGCACATCATCATAGATAGGGATAAGGGAGATAGCGAGTACTACACCCGCCTCTTTGCTAAAGAGCAATCTTACCGCTCTATGATGCGTATATTAGGATATTAAGCCTGCTGAGAAGCAATATCAATTATAGCCTCGGCACACTTTGCAGGCTCCTCTATGAAACCCATATGACCAGACTCCTCCAGCCATATCACTTTGGCTTGGGGGTGTTCTGCTGCAATCTGCTCTGCTACACCTACTGGTATGTAGCCATCCTTGCGACCAAAGATAAAGTATTGAGCTACGTTAGAACTGCGTAGCATCTCGTTTTGATCCTCGCGCTCCATCATGCCGCGCAGCAGTGCCAAGATGCCCTCATCCTCGGTTATCATCACCTGATCGCGCAGATCATCTATATATGGAGCTAGGCGGTGGCGATTCTGCTCTGCAAAACCAGCCGCAGGAGCCACTGCCGATAGAGCCTCCTTCTTGCCAGCTGCAAGAAGCTTTATCTCTCGCTCTCGATTCGTGCGCTTCTCTTCGGTATCACCATTTGGAGTGGAGCTAAGCAGCACAAGGGCGTCGAGCTGCTCCGGATACTTCTTGCAGAAGGCCAAAGCTGCATATCCACCCATCGAGTGGCCAACCATGGTGCAACGCTCGATACCTAACTCTGTGAGAGCCTCATGCAGAGTGTCGGCGAGAAACTCCATGGTGTGACAATCTCCATTCACCACCGAGATACCATGTCCGGGCAGATCCACTGTAATCACCCTCACCTCTTTGTATAGCAGTGGCACGAAGCTATCCCAAACCAACATCGATTCAAGATATCCATGCAACAATACCACACAACTCTCTCCGCTACCTGAGTCGCAGAGGTGAAGCGGAGTTGGCCCCGCCATTATAAATTTTTCTATCATTTTTACTCTAGATATTCATCATCATCATCAATATAATCAAGGATGGACTCTCGTTCATGCGAGAAATACTCATCATCTTCTTCATCCTCTGATTCGAGGCTCTGATAGAGGTGATGTCTCTCCTTACCACTTTTTTTATTTGGCGTGAGTTTGGTCCCACGTCTAGGCGTGTCACCCGCAAACTGATCTTCGTTAAATCGGGAGCTCTTTACAGCTTTCATGTTGAAAAAATAGAAAAATTAGTTTAACTTATTTATATTGCACTTTTTCACATTGCAATTTTATAATTTTTTTTTGAAATATCAATCACTTCAGTGGAAAAAATTTGCTCATAAGATGATTTATTTCTACTTTTGATGAGAATTTTGAAACATGAAGATGATTGAATACATATTATGTCATGGGTCGGGCAACAGGTTTGTGCTGCTCGACGCTGTAAAACATGACCTAACAGCGATACAAACGGCTGAATTTGTACAAAAGACATGCCAGTGCAATGCTGCTGATGGGGTACTATTTTTAACTCAAGATCCATCTGGATTATACGCCATGAGGATGTTCAACACGGATGGTTCAGAGGCTGAGATGTGTGGAAATGGTATTCGCTGCGTGGCTCGATTAGTTAGCCAGCGCTACATTAGCGAGAGTTCATACACTATGATATCGGGATCCAACAGATATCCTATCACACACGAACAACCCATCGCCGAGGGTGTAGAGACCTATAGCGTAGAGATTGGCATTGCAACGCACTCCGCAGATTTCACACTCACGGAGAGTCGTTTCGTGGGAAAAAGTATTGAGGCGCTAGATCCATCTCTCTACTTCACATACCTCAATTTAGGAAATCCTCACATCGTAGCGATGTGCGACAATATTGATCTAGACCACCTCACAACACTAGGCGAGAGGGTAAAGAGGCTCACCATGATCTTCCCCAAGGGTGTTAACGTAAGCCTTATAAAATATCTAGGCGAGCAGCAAATATTTGTTGCTACATATGAGCGTGGCGTAGGTCTAACACCATCATGTGGCACAGCCATGACCGCTTCATGCACCGCCGCAACACTACTTGGCGTCTGTCGCGAGCAGAGAGTTGTAGAGGTGCGCAATCGTGGCGGCATGGTCTATTGCACCACAAAGCTCCAGCCATCACTCACCACAAAGCTCACAGGAAATGCTACATTTGACTCAATAGGTCACCTCGCAGAAGATGGCCAGATTATTGATCTCACACCAATCGACAGTGAGCGCGAAGCATGGGCAAAATTTACCGATTCATTGAAATAAACAGATAACAGAGAGATGATTAAAGAGATAAAAGAACATCGTTCAATTCGCAAATTTAAAGATACTCCAATTGCACAACACGTATTAGATGAGATTCTAGCGGCAGCTTCTAGAGCCTCTACATGTGGCAATATGCAGAACTACAGCCTTATTGTAACTCGCCAAGAGGAGAGTCTAAAGAGAGTATCGCCCCTGCACTTCGGTCAGGTAGAGCGCATGAATGCTCAATGCGTTGTTACGGTCTGTGCAGATGTCAATCGCTTTAGTGAGTGGTGTCGCCTACGTAATGCTGAGCCGGGATATGATAATTTCTTATGGTTTATAAATGGTGCCATTGATGCACTTATGGCGGCTCAGAACTTAATATTAGAGGCTGAAGCTGCTGAGCTTGGTGCATGCGTTCTTGGAACTACACTCTACACGGCTGAGGCTATGATAGAGCTCTTCGAACTCCCCCAAGGTGTTATCCCCATAACCGCAATTGCACTGGGTCATCCCGATGAGAACCCACCTCTTACCGACAGGCTACCACTTCAAGCCATCGTTCACTACGAAAAGTACAACCACTATACCCCAGAGTCAATCGAAGAGGCGTGGGCCGAGCGTGAAGCTTCAGCAGAGACAGCTGCACTCTTAGTCGAAAATGAACTATCTAACTTGGCTAAGATCTTTGTGGAGAGACGCTACCCCACTAAGGATAACATCACATTCTCGAAGAGCTATTTCGAACTACTTAAAAAGCAGGGACTATTCAATCAATCGTAATGTAAGCCCAAATGACGAGCCGCCAACTTCTTCGTGTCCTACTCTACGTAGCCACTTTTTTCACTGCACTTTCGTGTGGTGTTGCTCGTCATACGCCCCAAGGATCATACTTTCTGCAACGTGTCAAAATCAAAGAGGATCAAGAGACCGAAAAGGAGCAACGCATACCCAACTATGTGCTAGAGAGCTACATCCGCCAAACACCCAACAAGCGATTCTTAGGTACAAACTTCTACGTCTGGGCATATAACCTAGCAGACCCCGACAAAGATAATGCGTGGAATCGTTTTAAACGCAAGGTGGGTCAAGCCCCCATATATTACGATAGCTCACTTACGGAGAAGGGTGCTGAGAACCTAAAGATATATCTCAACTCTCAAGGTTACTACTCCTCGGAATCTGCCTTCGAGGTAGATACAACCAAGCGTCGCAGCCGCGCCATAGTGACATATAGCGTTGAGCAGGGTGCCCCCTACATCATCGAGAGTCACAACTACATCTTCCGTGACACTCTTATCCGCCCACTTATCTTGCGCGACACAACAAGCTCACTGATAAAGGTGGGATCTCCTTTTAATGCCACCACTTTAGATAGTGAGCGGGAGCGCATAGCCAACTATATGCGTGAGAATGGATACTATAACTTCTCAACAAATAATATCGAATTCCTCGCAGATACCCTTATGGGGAATAAGAGGGTTGCGCTCACCACAATCGTAAAACAATATCTATCAGGATATAACGAGCAGGGGGAGGCTATAATGAAAAATAATATCAGATATAGAGTAAATAGCGTCAGCGTGGCACCCGACTTTGACCCCACTGTAATTATGACCGACACGGCATACCTAAGCAAAGTTGATACATCTATCTACAGAGGTCTCAACATTGTCTTCGAGGGGGATCGCTCCAATGTTCGCCAAAAGGTGCTGCGACAATCTATCCCCATATATCCGAATAGCTATTTTAACTCATCTCTGGTTGACGAAACATATAAAAATCTTATCTCCATTGGCTACTTCAAGAGTGCAAAGGTGATCTTCGCGGAGTGTCCAACAGATGAGATCATCATCGACACAACTCAATACAACATACCACTTAAGAGAGTCATAGATAGCGCACTTTTGAATAGCTCACCAATTAGCCACCTCAACTGCAATGTACTATGTACACCAGCACTCACACAAAGCGTAAAGGTTGAGGTTGAGGGTAGTTCAACGACAAGTTTCTATGGGTTGTCTCTCACAACAGGATACCAAAATCGTAATATCTTGCGCGGTGCCGAAGCATTCGACATAGCACTGACCACGGGATATGAATATATGAAGTCGCAATATGCAGCCAAGCGAAAAGCCTCCGAGCTAGGGTTAAGCACTGGCCTCTCTTTCCCACGCTTCATTATGCCCATATTTGGAAATAGCTTCCCCTCCGTAGTGCAGCCACGTAGCAACTTGGAGCTATCCATAAGCTACCAAGATCGCCCATACTATACACGAACCCTTGCAGGAGCCTCGTGGGACTACTCATGGCGCTCACGAAGTGGATTATCAAGCTATACGGTTCGCCCAATTGATATAAACCTAATCGAGGTGACAGACCTCAACACAGATTTCTATGAGAGTCTCAACAACGACTACCTCGAACAGAGTTTCGAGACGCAGCTAGTAACGGGTCTCTCCTTTAGCTACGCCTACAACAGTCAACAGGCTAATGCATTGTCGAATGCTACGATGCTACGATACAACTTCGAGAGTTCCGGTAATTTAGTAGATGCCTTAGAACATATGTTCGACACCCCCTCCGATGGTGATGTATACCACGTCTTCGGGATTCCATATGCACAATATGTGCGCACTGACATTAACGTAAGCCGCAAGATAATGCTAGGTGAGGTCACCGCAATTGCTGCTCGCTGGTACTCTGGAGTGGGTGTAGCCTATGGCAACTCCCTCTCTCTACCCTTCGATCGCCTCTTCTACACTGGTGGTAGCAATAGTATGCGTGGCTGGTCTCCTCGAACATTGGGACCCGGCTCAACACTCTCTGATGATGATAGCGACGCCTATCCCAACAAGGTGGGAGATATCAAATTGGAGGCTAACCTCGAACTACGATTCCCTCTATGGGATAATATCCACGGAGCAACATTCTTCGATGTGGGTAATGTATGGTATATGAATAAAGACTCCTACGACGACCCTGCCGGCATATTCCACTTCGACAGCTTCTATAAGCAGCTTGGATTCAACACCGGTCTGGGCATACGTCTCGATATCACCTTTGCTGTGCTTCGCCTCGACTGGGGTGTGCAGCTACACAACCCCAACCTACCAGAGGGAGAGCGCTGGATAAAGAGATTCAACTGGGACTACACCTCTTTCAATTTCGGTGTAGGATACCCATTCTAATCCATTTTGAGAACAGCTAAGAATGCCGATTGCGGAACCTGAACAGAGCCAATTTGACGCATGCGTTTCTTACCTGCCTTCTGCTTTTCGAGGAGTTTACGCTTACGGGAGATATCACCACCATAACACTTTGCAGTAACATCCTTACGGACAGCCTTAACGGTCTCGCGAGCGATAATCTTTGCACCTATAGCAGCCTGAATAGCGATATCAAATTGCTGACGTGGGATAAGCTCCTTTAGCTTCTCGCACATCTTGCGACCAAAGTCATATGCATTATCGGCATAGATCAACGACGAGAGTGCGTCGACTGGCTCTCCATTGAGTAAGACATCAAGTTTAGCTAACTTACTCGCCTGATAACCAGTGCGATGATAATCAAATGAGGCATAACCCTTAGAGACGCTCTTCAACTTATCGTAAAAATCGAAGACAATCTCCGAAAGGGGCATCTCAAAGTTCACCTCCACGCGATCCTGCGTGATGAACGTTTGATTGGTCAATGTTCCTCGCTTATCTATGCAGAGCTTCATCACATTTCCCAGAAACTCCGACTTTGTAATAACTTGCGCCTTGATATAAGGCTCCTCAATCTTCGCAATTTTGGTGACCTCCGGCAAACCAGAGGGGTTATGCACCTCTAGCACATCGCCCATAGTTGTAGTTATCGTATACGATACATTTGGCACAGTGGTTATAACATCCATATCAAATTCACGATAGAGCCTCTCTTGAATGATCTCCATATGCAACAGCCCAAGGAAGCCACAGCGGAATCCGAAGCCAAGCGCCAAGGAGCTCTCCGGCTCGAAGGTGAGCGAAGCATCATTGAGTTGTAGCTTATCGAGCGAGGCGCGAAGATCCTCATATTGATCCGCCTCCACAGGATAGACTCCCGCAAAGACCATAGGTTTAACATCCTCAAAGCCTCCGATAGACTCTTTACATGGGTTACTCATCGAGGTGATGGTATCACCCACTTTGACATCTTTTGAGTTCTTTATACCAGAACAGATGTAGCCTACATCTCCTGCGCGCACCTCACTCTTGGGTGACATCTTTAACTTAAGAACACCTATCTCATCGGCATCATAATCACAGTCGGTATTGAAAAACTTAACGTGGTCACCCTTTCTAAGCACTCCATTAAAGACTCTATAATATGCTATAACACCTCTAAAAGGATTGAACACCGAGTCAAAGATAAGAGCCTGCAACGGTGCATCATCATCGCCTGCGGGCTCTGGAATACGCGCAACAATTGCCTCTAGAACATCTTCAACACCCATACCTGTCTTGCCCGATGCAAGAAGAATATCCTCATCACGACAGCCAATAAGATCTATGATCTGATCTTTAACTTCATCTATCATCGCCGACTCAACATCAATTTTATTGAGCACTGGGATTATCTCAAGGTCATTGCCGACAGCCAAATAGAGATTCGATATGGTCTGCGCCTGTATTCCCTGCGTGGCATCCACAACAAGCAACGCTCCCTCACACGAGGCAATAGCACGCGACACCTCATACGAGAAGTCAACATGGCCGGGGGTATCAATCAAATTAAGAGTATACTGCTCACCCGATTGAGCCACATACTCCATCTGAATAGCATGACTCTTAATGGTAATACCCTTCTCTCGTTCAAGATCCATATCATCTAGCACCTGAGACTGCATCTCACGCTGATTCAATGTGTTTGTCTTCTCCAACAAACGATCCGCCAAGGTACTCTTACCATGATCTATATGTGCAATAATACAAAAATTACGTATTCTCTTCATCTTACAATTTATAACTTCTACTTTATCATAAAATGCAAAGATACAATTTTAATTGGAAATTATCATATGTTCAATAGAAGAAACAAAAGAAAAAAAAGGGATAGGGCCAATGGCGTATACCTATCAAGTATACAGTGTGCAAACAGAAAATAAACAGATAGATGTGTATAAAAAACAAATCAAAGATAAAAAGAAATAGTAATCTTTGTCATGGCCCTATCCACAGATGTATAGTGCAATATTAGTGCCGAGAAACAAAGATAATCTATCTAATCAATCTTAGAGCCGCGAGCGCGACAATATGTAGCGTAAGCTAGGCGCTGGTTGGATTTTGCTTCGACGCAGTCGCCCATTGCCTTTTGCCATAGGGCTTGAGCCTCCAGCAGGTTGGAGATTGTCTCCATGCCTGCGATATATTGCTTGCTGCTTTGACGGAGGTTCTCTTCAGCTTGAGCCACGGAGCGCTCCATAAGGGCAACTTCTGCTTGAGCCTCGTTGTAGGCGTTGATCGACTGCATCAGTTCGAGGGTCATCCTCTGCACTAAATCGGCCTTTGTGTTCTCTGCGATTGCTACCTCCCGGCGTGCTGCCGAGACTCTGCGGCGGCCCTCTCCCCAATGGAAGATGGGGATACTCACCATGACGCCACCCGTAAATGAGGGGCTCGACCCCATCAACGTTTCACCGTTGAGCTTTAAGCCATTAACATAATTATATGAGGCTAAAGCTGAAACGGAGGGCAAAAATTCGCTCTGCGAGAGCTTCACCTCCAACTCCTTTGCCTCCACGCTTTTGGTGAGCAGTTCAAACTCTGGACGTGCTGTGACATCAAGCGAAGGATCGACACCACCTTGCATATTGAAGCTGTCGACAACCTCCAAGTCGAGTGTCGAGATTGGTAGGCCAATGATGTAACATAGGTTCATACGAGAGAGGATCAATCCATTTTTAGCTTTTAGCTGCTGCAACTGAGCCTCATTGAGCCTCACCTGCACCTTCATCAAATCATTCTTAGTGCACATACCATTTTTGAGCATGCTTTCGACCTGTCGGTAGAACTCCTCAACAACAGTGTAATATGCATCAGCACTACGGAGCATCTCCCCCACTTTGAGGTAGGTGTAGAACGCCTCGTCAGTCGAGAGGATAACATCGGCTTCGCCTCTATTTTGCTCAATCGCAGCAACTTCGACTCCCACTCGCGCCAGCTTAGTTGCCGTCGAAACCTTACCACCCATATAGATGGGTTGCGTCGCTTGGAGCCCTGCACTGACCACCGAGCCCATTTCGAAATCGAATAACATATCGGGCATATAGGCATAGGAGCTAAAGATATATGATCCATCGGCTGCCGTCCCAATAATATTAGGAATCATCTCGCCAGTGGTCAAATCGGGCGAGAAGGTGGGTAGATAACCTCCCGTGATAGTTTCGCTGAATGACAGTGTGGAGTAGAGATAACTACCCGAAACTGAGAAATTAGGTAGAGCATTGCTTTGATAAGCCTTTAACATCTCCTCAGAGGCTGCCCTCCTCTCGCCTGTAGATTTTAGGCTGTAGCTATTTTCCAGAGCCATCTCTCGACACTGCTCCAAGGTTAGAGGTTTATGTTGAGCCGCCACACACAAAGGCAGCAACAGAAATAGAAGCAGTGATTTATATCTCTTATTCATAATAGTTTATCGTATTTTAATCTTAAAGAAAATTGAGTAGAGGATAGGGATAAATATCAATGTGATAACAGTTCCAAAGAGCAACCCTCCCATAATGGTAGCTGCCAATGAGCCAAACATATCGTCGGGCAGAAGTGGAATCATACCTAAAATAGTGGTTAGGGAGGCCATCATCACGGGGCGGAAACGAGTGGCGGAGCTCTCTAGAAGTGCATCGAATGGCTCCTTGCCCTCTCCAATCTGGAGGTTGATTTCATCCATTAGCACAACGCCATTTTTAATCATCATGCCTATAAGTCCCAAGATTCCACATATCGCCACAAAGCCAAATGCCTTACCCGCTATAAGAACTCCAAACACCGCTCCTACAAAGAGGAGAGGGACACAGACAAGAATAATTAGCGGCTTGCGATAATCCCCAAAGAGCATGATAAGTATTCCAACCATAAGCACTATTGAGAGCGGCAGGTTAGCAAAGAGATACTTCATTGACTTGTTCTTCGCAACATATTCACCCTGCCAACTAAGGGAGTAGCCCTCTGGGAGCTCTATCGCCTCCACAGCCTCCACAATTTGCTTTCGAGCATCCTCTGCGCCCACTCCATTCTGAGTGTTGCACTGCGCTCGCATTGCACGTTTTCCATTGTATCGAATCACTACAGGATCCTCCCATTTGAGCTTTATCCCATTGATAGTTTGACTCAAGGGAGTTGTTGCAAGAGCCTGCGAGATGATATCCGACTCCGAGAGAGCCCCTGTCATAACCCCTTGCAGAGTCTCTCTGTTTAACGATGTGAGCGATGGCATCATCGAGAATATTGGAGCCGTTTCGAGCGCCTCAATTGGGTTACCTTCACTGTCGACACACCTCACTATAAGTGTTTGGTTTACTGCACCCTCGTAGAGAGTCTCCACAGGTATCCCCTCGGTCGATGCTAGCAGCGATACTCCAACATCTTGACGACTAAGACCCAACAAGCGAGCCACAGGCTGGGTGTAATCGACCTCCAACATCGGCACTTTGCGCTCCCAATCAGAGGTGATAAGGGTGATATCATCACACCCCTCCATAATCGCTTGCGCCTGATGGGTTAAATCACGCAGGAGATCGGGGTCGGGGCCTGAGAACATCGCCTCAATTGGAAATTTACTATACATCAAATTGTAGCGCTTAACCCTAATATATGCTTCGGGATAGTTATCTGTGAGATACTCTTGAATCGACGCAATCTCACTAACAAGACTCTTCTCGTCGGTAAACTCAACGATCAGATCTCCATACGAAAGAGCTGGCGTTGCCATACTGCGCACCAAGTTATATCGACTTGGAGTAGCTCCCACCGAGGTGGTCACATGCGTCACAGACTCCTGCTCCAATAGGTAATCTGTGATCGACTCCAAGGAGTGAAGAGTAGCCTTCGAGGAGTAACTTTCGGGGAGTTTAAACTCAATATATAGCTGATTATAATTTAGATCAGGGAAGAAGCTTTGGGGCAGTAGAGTATAGATCCAACCACTAAGGGCCACAAACGTAAGAGCTAAAGAGAGTGACACGGTACGATTTCGAAGCGTCCACGTGAGAACCCTACGTAGTGCAGCCTGCATCCTTTGTGTCGCTTTCGACTCCTCTTTGATTGATGAATTTATAAGCAGTGCTTTAGCTTGGAGCGGCACCATCGTGAGTGAAAGGATCCAACTCAAAAGAAGCGATACGGCAAGCACCACAAATAGATCTCGCACATAAACACCAGTTGTATCAGGAGAGAGGAAAATAGGGAAGAAGGCAAGAATTGCAATCAGGGTGGCACCCAAAAGTGGCATTGCTGTCTTTCCCACAATATTAGTTAGGGAGCGACTTCTGAGCTCACCTCTTTTGATATCAATCAAGATTCCATCCACCACCACAATAGCGTTGTCGACAAGCATTCCCATCGCTAAGATAAATGCCGCGAGCGACACACGTTGCAGGGTGCCATCAAAGGCATAGAGGAACATCAAAGAGCCAAATACAGTCACCACAAGCGTAGTACCCAGCAACACGCCACTTCTAAGGCCCATTGCAAACATCAATACAACAATAACAATTGCAACCGAGCAGAGGAGATTCAAGAGGAAGTTATTGATTGCATCCTCCACTCTTTCGGGCTGAAAAAAGACTTTATTGTACTCCACACCAACGGGTAGGTGTGTTGCATGCAGCCTAGATAAAAGAGCCTCTACATCATCTCCAACCTTGGTTATGTCGGTTCCCTCCAGCGCCGAAATTGAAATTCCTATTGCGGGCTTAGAGTCATAGTAGAGAGCGTTACGCACTGAAGAGGCGTAACCCTCCTCAATCTTTGCTATATCTCGAAGACGCATTTGGTCATCTTCGTGTCCTGCGATAATCACATCTGCGACCTCCTCCACGGTACGGTAGCGATCATTAACACTCACCCTAATGCGCTGATCGCCACCCTCGAAGCTACCAGAATATATAGTTTGATTCTGCCCCTTAAGCGTTTGGATAACTTCAGCCGGAGAGACCCCCAGCGAGGCCATACGATCCTCGTAGATCGAGATATTGATAACAGGTTGCGCAATGCCATACAGCTCTACTTTCGAGACCCCTTCGACGGTAATTACCTCTCGCTTAATGAGTTCAGCATACTCCGAAAGCTCCTTATTGGAGTAACCATCCGAGGTGAGCGCATAGAACATTCCAAAGAGATCACCATAGCTATCTATCACAACACTTGTTGAGACACCGGCAGGCAAATTACGCTGCACATCCCCCACCCTGCGACGCAAGATATCCCAATATTGCTCCATCTCATCGTTGGAAACAGTGGAGAGTAGATGTACCGTTATGATCGACAAATCGGCCGACGAGCGGCTCTCAATATGGTCAACACCATTCATCGAGAAGATCGCCTTCTCCAGAAGATCTGTCACCTGCAACTCCACATCATGCGACGAACCACCGGGGAACGTAGTCACAACCATCGCTTGAGGAACACTAATTGCGGGATCCTCCAACTTACTCATATTGTAGTACGACAACAAGCCACCTACAACCAACATCGCTATAAAATAGTATACTAATTTGCTACTCTTTAGCGCCCATTTTCCTATATTCATATCGCTACTACTTTACGCCTCCAACATTCGATTGCTTCACGGCAGGAAGTTCAACAACACTCTGCCCCTCTTGAAGTGAGTTGACACCCGCTACAATAACCTTATCACCCTCCTCTATGCCGCTCGATAGAAGAGCTGTACCATCGCTTCGTATCTCCTCCACAATTACAGGTCGATTCACAACTTTGCCTCTCTCTAGAATCCATACCGAGCTCTTGCCCTCACGCTCAACAATTGCCGAGAAGGGGATAGCAACATAGCTATTACTATCTGCAAAATAACTAATCTCAACCATCGCACTCATACCCACTGTTGGCATCACCTCACCACTGCCATCTATGGCAAATGTTAACCTATGTAGCTGATTGAGATTTGCCTTTGGAGAGGTTCCAACTAACCTAAGATCAAATTTTTCACCCTTTATAAGCTCGATCGTTGCACTAGCACTCTTAAAATTGTTCTGTTTAAGGTAATACGAGGCAGGGATATCAATAATGATTTCGGGTGCAGATGAAGAGATCATCGAGATCACAGGAGTTCCAGCGGCAACCGCCTCACCTCTATCAAAGTTGCGCTTCTGAATATAACCATCGAAAGGGGCTCTTAACTCAGTGTCGAAGAGTGCATTGCGGTGCGCCTCAAGCTTAGCTGTAATTGCTCTTAACCCATTTGTAGCTTTATCGTAGTCGTTAGCCGAAATGCTCTGATCCTCAAATAGTGCTACGACCCTATCTACCTCTGCCTTAATAGCATCATACTCCGCTTGTGTCGCCTCTACTTGCAGAGCATAATCGCGATCATCTAGGCGTGCTATAACCTCACCCTTGCGCACATATGAGCCATCAGCAACACAAATATCCTCGATGATACCAGCGACTCGAAAGCCTAAATTCACATCGGCTGCGGCTACCACTTTGCCGGAAAAACTACTACTCTCGACACTATCATTAATTACCACAGCACTCTGACACTTAACCTTTCGGGGCGCATTAGATCCCCTCTCTACATCTTTACACGACACTAACAATAGTGAAGATACTAAACACAAAAATTTAATCGTTCTCATTAACACATTATATTTACAATTCAATGGTACAAAGGTATAAGGTTTAAAAGTGTAATAAAAGTCCTCTTTAAGGTTAAAAATATTCAATATTAGGTTTTATTGAGATAAATTTTAACCTTTTACTAAATAATATTTCTATATTTGTACAATGGCTGCAAAAACAAACTATATCACAGGTCGCACAACTGATTTTGATGAATTTCGTTGTGGCACACCTATACTTCTCGAAGCAGGAGGTTTTCTCATCTGCACTTCGGGCAGTAGCGATGTGGTGATCGACGCTAAACAATATAATATCAAGGAGTGGGATTTAGTCGTGGCATTCCCTCACTCTTATGCCCATGCAATACATATGAGTGATGATTTTGATGGTGTTATATTGGGTGTTGACATGGATCTACTCATCAGCACTGATATCGACAATAAGAGCTTCTACATAACATCTATTGCCGATAATCCATGTATATCACTCCAACAAGAGGAGGCCACAAAGATACTTTCGCTGCGAGAATCATTTCTACGCGAGAGCGCAAAGAGAGAACATCCTCTGCGAGGCGAGATTGATGATGCTATGCTAAAGATAATCATCTACGAGATTGCGGCACTATTCCACCATAGCAAACCAAATACTGAGAGTAAACGCACGCGTGATGATGTCATCTTCAATAACTTCATCCTACAACTGCATAGCGAAGCACCCGTAGATCGCACCCTCGAAAGCTTTGCACAGCGACAAATGATAACCACAAGTCACCTTTCGAAAGTTATTAAAAGAGCTTCGGGACGCACCGCCTCGCAGTGGATTAGCAACCTCGTTGTAATTAACATCAAGCGCCTACTGCAAAATAGAAAGCTCTCGATCTCCTCAATTGCGGACTCTCTCGATTTCCCCAACGCTTCATTCCTTACTCAATATTTCAAGAAGCACACCGCGCAAACCCCTAAGCAATATCGCGCAGAGTTTTTCGCATCTACCTTATCTCAAAAGTGATAACAACAATAAAATAGAGTTCAACTATGAAAAGAACAATAATCTTAACAGCATGGCTTCTTGCATCAATTAGCCTTAGCGCAAATGCCCAAAACTACCGCATTGTAGATACCGAGCAGAGTAAATTCTTCGATAACAAGCAGGAGATCACAGCACCTGCAAAGGGGGAACCATTCTATGGTCAAGATGCCCACTACAAAGGTAATGCAGCCTCCTACACCGACAATGGCGATGGTACAATCACCGACAATGTTACAGGGCTTATGTGGCAAAAAGAGTATGAGGTTATGACCTACCCAGAGGCGCTAAAAGCTATTGAAGAGTTCCAATTAGCAGGCCACTCAGATTGGCGCATACCCTCAATCAAGGAGGCATATTCATTAATTCTCTTTAGTGGTAGCGATGTCAGCCCTGAGCTTAGCGCCGGAAGTGACTCCCCCGGCACACCATTTATCAACACCAACTTCTTTGACTTCAAATATGGTGCAAACGGCACTCGCTCCATTGACTCGCAGCTGCTCACATCATCACTCTATGTTGGCTCCACCGAGCGAGAGGATCTGCTCTTTGGAGTAAACTTTGCCGATGGTCGCATCAAGGGCTATGGTCTGAAATTTGGAAATTCAGACAAACCATTTATGGTTCGTTTTGTGCGCGGAGAGGAGTATGGTGTAAATGACCTCTCCGACAATGGCAACGGCACAATCTCCGACGCGGCAACCGAGCTTATGTGGAGTCGTGAGGATAGCAAAAAGGCGATGAATTGGGAGGAGGCATTGGCCTACGCAGAGCAGATGAATGCTCAAAACTATCTTGGTCACTCAGATTGGAGAGTACCCAACGCCAAGGAGCTACAGAGCATCGTCGACTACTCCCGCTCGCCTCTCACAACCGCCTCAGCTGCTATCGACCCAATATTTGAGGTGAGCGAAATTACAGATGAGGCGGATGAAAAAGATTTCCCATTCTATTGGAGCTCCACGACACACGAGAACTCTAGTGGCACTACAGGTGGTGCAGGCATATATGTAGCCTTTGGACGCAGCCTAGGCAACATGTCAAATATGCAGATGATGCCTATGCAACAGCAACAAGGTCGAAGAGAGGCTCGCCCCTCTGGAGAGAACAGCAACAGACCTATGGCACAGCAAAACCACCAGCGCCAACGCAGCTCCGAACCCAACTGGATTGATGTGCACGGAGCTGGATCACAACGCAGCGACCCAAAATCGGGCGATCCAACGATCTACGCAAATGGCCATGGACCTCAAGGCGACGTCATTAGGATCTATAATTATGTTCGTTTAGTTCGCGATCTATAACTAACGTTATTTAACTACACCATAAGGATTTGAATAGTCATATTGCTTACCTACATATTCATAGGTTTCGAAGATCTCACCATTACCAAACATGCGTGGATCGCCCGTTGCGGCTAGTTCATCTTCCATGCGTTTACGAAGTTCTGCTTTAACCTCAGCATAGGCGGGGTCATATGCTAGATTATTCAATGAGTGAGGATCATTCACCATATCATAGAGCTCCTCTTCGGGTCGTTTTCCAAATGCCATTTCGTAGAGGTTATAATCTGCGTCGGCAGGCTTAAGGCTCAATAGATAGCTCTTGGTAGGTGAATTATCACAGTTACGATAACCATATTCAGGGTTTCCAGCGGGCCATCTATCAGACTTATAATTAATGGCATATAGATATTGCGAGGTGCGTATTCCTCGAACTGGGTATGCAAGATTCACTCCATCCTCGCTAGCTCGACCTATGTCGTGACGCTCCTTACAAAGGATTATATGGTCACGACTACTATCTGTTTGCCCGCTTTTCTTGGATTTAATAACATCCAAGAAGCTTCGCCCTGACATCTGCGCATCGGGTGAGAGCCCTACAGCCTCCATGATTGTTGGCGCTACATCCTGAAACCCTATAAAATCTTCTACCTCACGTCCAGCTATCACCTCTCCTTTCCAATATACAATAAATGGAACATGGAAAGCCTCATCGTAGATCTGTCCCTTTATCCTAGGAAATGGCATGCCATGATCTGATGTGATAATGATGAGTGTGTTATCCAGCTCTCCACTTCTCTCTAAAGCGTCGATAGCCAATCCAATATGCATATCGAACCACTCAACCTCAACTGCATAATCTAAGAAATCACCTCGCACAATATCATTATCAGGCATATATGGCTGTAATTTTACACTTGCCAAATCCATGCCCTCGCTCTTCCACGAATCTTGCTCATAGAAACGATGCGGCTCATACGCACCTAGCCAGAAGCAGAAGGGCTCTCCCTCCTTCTTACTCTTGAGGAATGCTTCGAAATTAGCTGCATAATCTATAGTTCTGATACCTTTATATGGAGCTTTCATCTGAATGTCGTTATATACGGGGCCTGCTGGATTATGCTCCGTAGAGTATGTTCCGGGACCCCATCCCTTACCAGTATATCCTACATGATAACCACTCTCCATTAAGATATGAGGATAGAACTTAAACTCCTCCGGAAAGTGAAAGTAGTGGTTTGTACCATCTTTCAACTGCCAACTATGCATTCCCGTAACAAGGGTTGCACGAGAGGGCGAGCTCTTTGGATTTTGCGTATATGCATTTTGGAACACCGCACCCTCACGTGCTAATCTATCAATAGCTGGGGTGCGCGCCAATTCACCACCATATGCACCTAGTGTCCAACGTGATGCATCATCAGCTATGCAAAATAATATATTTAGCTTCTCAACATCTTGAGCCAACAGTGGAACAGCCGAGAGGCTACCAGATAAAACTAGCAGTAATCTATTATAATTCATCATTTATCATTTATCATTTATCATTTATCACTCGCATAACACTATCAACCACAAAGAGATCCTTATATAGAGGTTAGTCATGTTGCTGCATATAGTCCAAGATGAATTGCGCCATCTCTTTGATTTGTGCCTCGTAAGCTTTATCGCCGTAGAGGTCATATAATTCATGTGGATCCTCCTGAAGATCATAGAGTACGGGGGCAGTCACTTGACCTGTCTTTGTGAAAATCAGCTTGTATCGTGGTGTTACCGCTGCGATCCAAGTCTGCATTTTCGAAATTACCATATCTATACAACCATCAGGCATCTGATTCTTTGCAAGTAGATCGGACATGTCGCGACCGTCGGACTGCTGCTTCGCCTCAACACCCATCATCGAGAGGATCGTCGGAACAAAGTCAACACTGCCCATTGTGTGAGTTGCGATTGATCCTGCTACAATCTTGTCTTTATAGTAGATCAGCATAGGGACCTTCATCGAGGCGACATATGGCACATCCTTGTTATCACGATTATGCTCTCCCATCATGTCTCCATGGTCAGCGGTGAAGACCACAATCGTATTATCTAGAATACCCCTCTGCTCCAACTTATCCAGTACGCGCCCAACGTTAAGATCAATACAGCTCACCATACCGAAGTAGTGAGCAAAGTAGTTGCTTGAGCGATAGAATGCCAAATCCTCACTTGCACGCTGCCACGATAGTTGACCATTGGGATGGGTTGAGCTCATCGGCATCTCGAATGGAATATCATTATACATTGAGGCATATGGCTCACGCACGGTATTAGGGTCATGCGGGTCTGGTATATTTAGGACATAGCAGAATGGCTTATCGTAGTTCTCGTCAATATACTCTAATGTGCGATTTGTGAGAAAGTCGGTGGTGAAGATATCCTCGTTGAGATCCTCCAGTGCCGTTTTACCCATATTCTCTGCGATGCCCTCGCCCTCTGCTCCCAGTCTGAGGATCTTCCAATGTCCGCGATTGAACATATATCTATTGTCGGTAAATCCGAAGTCCCGCTGTGGCTGCCAACCCGGTTTCGAATCGCCATAGAGATGCAATTTACCACAATATCCCGTTTGGTAACCCTCATCACGCAACTCATCCCCAATTGTGCGAACATCTTCATTCATAAACAGATCGTTCTTAACAACGCCATTTCTCTGAGGGTACAACCCTGTAAAGAATGACCCTCTAGAGGGTGAGCTCACCGGTTGTACAGAGTTGAAATTCTGCATCATAACACCCATCTTAGCTATACGATCAATATTTGGAGTTTCGATCTTTGCTGCCGCCTCTCCCCATATCTTTGCTTGGTCATCCGGGAGAGACTCTCTATAACATGAGAGCGTTCTAAAATTGTGCTCATCTGTCATTATTATTATAAGATTTGGCTGCTCTTTAGCTACAACCCATGTAGGGATGGTTGCGAGTAGAGCAACTCCCACTTTAACTCGATTTTGCATAATGAATTTTATTTAACATGTAACAACATTACTTTATCTGGAGTAATCGCAAAGTGATTTTTCACCTCTTTACCAGTGTATAGATCAGTTAGAGAGATATCTCCCCTCTCCTTACATTCAACATCAATTGTGGCCGTTGTTGCACCCAGATTAATCAATGTTAACATATAACCACCATCTTTGTAGGGTATCACCCTCCACAAACATCCTTTTTGAGTTCGATCGCTACTCTCGGAGATAGTTACATCTGGCAGCAATCCCTCTCTCGAAGCTACCTCCAATGCTCTAGCCGATACAGCTCCCATCGAATCTAGCTCTAATAAGCGACCACCTCTACGCTCCTTTAGCTCTATCTTGCGAGGCTCACCATATTCATTATTTTTTAGGCTTACATCGTCAATTATTACAACTCCTCCATTATCAATATAGTGTTGCAATGCCTCAAACTCACCATCACTAACATACTCTGTGTTAGCCACTAGAATCATATCCCAAGATCTATTATCTTGATTCTCGATGATTCTCTCTGTAGCAAATCCGACGGGTACACCCTCAAATTTTATTGATTCATAGAGCTCAAACTGCTGCATTAAATGATTTCTCTTCTTGAGTGCAGAGTTCTCCGAGTAGAATATCCTCATTGGTCGTCGTTCACACTGATATTGATTAACCTCCTCTCCAAATGCTGTCAGCTCCATCATAGTGCGGGAGAGCTGGTTTGCAACGCGTGGCTGCGTGCAGATCGACGCTGCATATGATGAGTTCATCGCACTATCAGAGGCCCATGACCTCATCAGATCAGAGCGGATGCCATCTCCCTCACGAGCCCAAAACCAAGTGAAGCAGATGTTCATTCCGTGAAGCGCCGCCAACCAATACGTTGAGTTGGTGTAGTCCGTAGTTATATATGGATCTCGATATTGCGAGGAGGAGATAAAATGACCCTCCGAGTTGATATTTGGCTTGTTTGGAGATACCGACTTGCAGAAGTCGTAGGTCATGCAACACTCTCTCCAGTCGTAATTATAGAGACCCTCCCAATACTCTTTGAGACCTCTTTTATTAAACTGCTTTTTTGTAATCTTGGCATCATTACCAATGATATCTGTAATTTCGGTAATCTGCTCCATATCAAGGCCATGGTCACGGTGATCGTCGGTAAAGAGGTGAGACATAATTTTTAGGTGAGTCTTCGCCTCAGCGTCATACTCTTTCACACCACTATCCAGAAATGTGAACCACTCTGTCACACGATCCATATTAAATCTTTGCCAATCATAGCAAGAGTTTGACCCAACAAGCTCATGTGAAAATGGTATCTCAAACTCAACATCATCAAACGAGGTGAACGATGAGCCCCACACCTCATTCAATCGCCCAATTGTATGGTGTCGATCTTTGAGCCAATCTATAAACTTCGAATAGGTGTAGTTCGAGACATTGCCTGTGGCCCATGAGTTATCGACCGAGAACCAATGTGGTTCATTCGAAAGGATATACCCCATATCGGTATATGGCTTCCCCTTCATCTTTGGGATGATCGCCTTGAATGTTGCACTCCAGAGATCTCGAATATTTGGATTGTCAATATCGTAAGCCGTGAAATAGCGTTTACCCGTGGTCATATCGCCATACTCTGCCGCAGCCCACTTCGGAACTGAGCCATGCCATAGCAACACATAGCCAGAGTATCCCGTCTCCGACCTATTAACGACCCTCTGCTCTGCGGCTGAGGAGAGCGTACCATCCATATCACTGATGAAATCAAGGTTTAACGGAGCTCTATCTACACGACCGCAATAGTCGTTAACCAGCTCAGGGGTCTTTGTGAAATAGTCGTTAACGAATACCGGACGATTATTGCTTATAAAGCTAGCTCCCTCCGCTTT
The DNA here is from genome assembly GCA_047172325.1 of Rikenellaceae bacterium. Lineage (GTDB taxonomy): Bacteria > Bacteroidota > Bacteroidia > Bacteroidales > Rikenellaceae > Alistipes. The sequence goes on from JBCQWG010000009.1 coordinate 35,770, forward strand.
GATCTGTGTCCAATCTATCTCTGGGATATCACGTCGAGTAATCTCCCCGCGGAGCACTCCTTGAAGCTCCTCCAGAGAGCTATCAAGCATCTCAATTACCTCTCTCCTCTCATAATCGGCGAGCTCATTAGCAAGCTTCTCAGCATCATCCTTTACGCTATTACACATTGAATATTGGTACTGATTCATCTCCACATTCTGCTCGTCCCATATAGCATAATCTAAAAATTTCTGGGCCATCCATAGAGTAGACTCCTCTCGCGAGAGATCAAGCCCCTTGCTCTTGCCTATCGTTACGAGCCTTTGCAACTGCTCTATTTTGCTTCGCGCGCTGCTATCGAGCGTATCGGCATGTGCTGTTGTTATTGTGCAGAGAGCCGCAGCAGCTACACCTAAGCATAGCGCTACGACCCTCTTTATTGAATTTGCGATCATGAGAGACTAGAAATTTACATTGTATTGAACTGGCATAAATACACTCATCTCATACTCTCCACGGTTAGACCATGCGTAGTATGGAATTAACTTTAGCTGGAACTTCTCATATCCGCCCTTGAGTGGAGCATAGAGGCGATCTTTATTGAACTCAGAGGTGCGAACCACGGCATCGGCTGTGATTGTCTTGACGCCACCCAATAGATCCTTCTCCATTTTCACATCAAACTTAGTGTCAACGGGTAATATCACATTCTCAATGCTTACATCGTGAGGCAAGTCGCAGCCCTCGATGCAATAAGCTAATGGGCCATACGATACCGCCACCTGTCCGCGAGCCTCCTCAACGAGGGGATTTGCCTCATTGATAATTGGGCGCATTGGGAGTGTCAGCTCAATCTTATCACCCGATTTCCACTTACGCTCAACAACGGCAAACTCACCCGCAGCAGCATCTATTCTACTGCCATTGATATTAACAGTTGCTCCCTCGGCCCACTCTGGAATACGAAGCTTAAGCGCAAACTCTGCATTTCTCTGCCCCTTGTACTCCATATTGATAACCTCAGACCATGGATAGCTACTCTGTTGAACAAACTCAACCTCCTGCCCCGCAATTGTGGTTGAGATATTATTGCTACCATAGAGCGTTACATAAAGCGAGTTATCATCTCTCGCATAGGCATACTCCTTTGACTCGGCTAGGAATCGAGCGACACTTGTGGGGCAGCATACACATGGGCACTCCATAGTCCACCTTTGGTTGAAGTCGAGCGATAAGAGCTGATGATCTGCACCGTGCCATCTAAGGACATTGGTATAATAGTAGCTTCTACCATCTAACTGCATAGCAGATAGGTTGTTGTAGAATGCGCGCTCCATTACATCTAGATATTTCGCCTCACCTGTGAGCAGGAATAGTCGCCAGCTGAAAAATGCACCATAATATGTTGCGCAGGTCTCATTATATGCTGTTGAGTTTTGAAGCTGATATGGATATCCAAATGCCTCATGAGTACATTCGTTACGGTTTCTTACAGTCTGAGAGGGTCCACGATGCACATTTCCCAATCCTGCGGTAAATGAGGCTTTGCGGGTGTAGATATCTTCCCATATCGCCTTTAGAGCACCCTCCAACTCATCATCCTGATGCTCTGCGACATAATCCGCAGCACCGCAATACAAGACAGTACCCAACACAGCATGACCAACGGCACGATCTTCGAGACGTAGCTGCGTATCATTTTGATTCTGAGTCTCACCCTTGCTCTGGCCACGGCCTGTGATAAATCTATTAGCTAGCTCCATGTAACGCTCCTCGCCCGTTGCACGATAGAGCTCCATAAGTCCCATAATCTGAGTTGGGTTTGCATCTTGATCGCCCATCTCTTTGGTCACCTCACTAAAATAACCATCAAGGAAGTCACCTACTCGAATAGCGGCATCCAAAAGGGTACGATCTCCCGTTGCACGATAGTGCGTACATGCCATAGTTAGGAAGTGGCCCATGTTATATGTCTCATGCATGCCAGAGGCTTTAAAACGCTCTCTATTCTCAAACTTACGACTCCATGTGCTTGGTGTGCCTAGAGGTGTCTGAGTACCCATAACACCATATCCAATCTGTGTATGAGTTGTGAAATAGCCATCATCGGCTACAGCTGCTGCAAGCATCTTAGCCTTCTCGTTGATTGACTCTAGAAGCTGTGGATCTTTCGTCACTGAGTAGACAGCAATCTGCGCCTCTAGCCACTTATAATAATCTCCATCTTGCCAATAGGTACCTTGAAAACCTTCATCCTTTTTATCCTCGGCAAGAATTTTGAAATTGTTCTCTGAGAAGTTCATAAAATAGTCATACTGTGCAGGCACGACAACAGGCATCACCATATCAAAGCGCTCCTTCCAGAAGCCATCTGTCCACTCGACATCTCCCATATCTACACCTTTAACTAGAGCCCTAGAGCCCTCTGTTGAGGCTACATAAGCTGACGACTGAGCATATAGTGCTACCGCAGAGCACGACAATGCGATTGTGGTTAGTAGTTTAGTTTTCATAGATTGTAAATTTTAGAGTGTAGTTTTAGTAAATTTGCTCATTAGGTCATACGACTTCATATCGTCGCAGTCACGCAGATGCTTAAGCAGCTCAACCCTAAGTGTTTTAAGCGTCTGCTTATACTCTGCGTTGTCAATTAAATTTGTCATCTCGTGCGGATCTTGCACCAAGTCGTAGAGCTGATCTGAGCCATTTGGGTTAAATGAGTATTTAAACTCTGGCGTGCGAATTGTTCTCACGCCGAACCAACGTCCATTATACTTTTCATATCTGTAGAATGAGTAGTCTGGCACATCGCTCCACGCCTGATCGCCTCGCTCCAGCAGAGGAAGTAGTGAGCGGCTATCAAGATTTGCATCGGTGGGCTGCAAGCCCATATACTCAACCAATGTTTGATTTAGGTCGATCAGCGAGACTTGATGCTCAATCTCTCGCGATTCACCCTGTGGCATCTTAACCAACATTGGGATCTTCATCAACCCATCGTAGGCGTATGGTCCTTTATCATAGAGCCCATGTTCGGCAAGCATCGTACCTTGGTCAGAGGTGAATACAATAAGAGTATCATCCCAAAGTCCCTCCTCCTTTAATTTGTCGAAGAGCTCTCCTAGAGCCTTATCAAACATCGTGCACAGCCCCATCGAGTATGAGATTGTCTTACGCCAATCATCATCACTCATATGAGCAACATCCATCCAAGGCCAGAGTATATCGTGTTGAAATTCGAGCCCCTCTTGTTCATTTTTTAGCGACTCTGGTAGATCTACATTGCGATAGTCATACATATGATTCCATGGCGTAGGAACCTTGTATGATGGGTGTGGAGTATGAAAACTTACAGTTAAAAATATTGGACGCTCGTCGGCAGGGTCACGCTCCTCAAGGAACTTAACACTAAGATCAACCTGCTTCTTTGCCTCGCTCTTCTCGTATGGGGTCTTGAGAGTGGTGTAATACTCAGGCTTCTCCTCGAACTCCTTCACAACTCCGTTCTCATCTGGGTAATAACGCTTTATTGCGTCGTAGTCAGGGCGCTTTGACTTGAATACAGTCAATTCGCTCGCTGTTACTGCGCTCTGCTCAGCACCTCTATCAGCGGGAGATACATATCCTAGGTGCCACTTACCGAAGTATGCCACATTGTAGTTAGCCTCAGAGGCCCACTCATATATCGTGGAGTGCTCCTTATCGAGCGTTAGACTCTCGCAGTGCCATAGATGCAGATTATCCTCCAGCCCTGTTCTATGTCCTAATCGCCCGGTGAAGAGCGCTGCACGAGAGGGTGAAGAGAGACCCGTAGTGGTGCAAGCATTGGCGAAGTTGACCGATTCACTCTTCAACTCATCTATATTTGGAGTCTGAAGTTTACCCCCACCATATGCTGTCATATCCAGACGCATATCGTCGGCAATGATAAAGATCACATTCTTAGGCTTCTCCTCCTTCGACTTACTCTTCTGCTTTGGTGCGCCATAAGCCATTGTTGAGAGGGCAAGCAGCGGCAATGTTGCGGCAATTGTTAGTTTTGGTCTCATAGTTAGTTTTATTGTAGGTTAGAATAGATTACTTATTGAACTCATCCACTGTAGCTTTCATTCCATCGTAGAACTCTTGTCGAAGTTGATGATATTGAGTATAGAGTAGAATTTCATTATCAATATTTGATGCATTCCATGCATCCCAATAGGTCTGTAGCTTTTGCGCTAACTTCTTATTGCTATTTATCTTATCCTCACTCTCAGATGGGTCACTATCCAATAGATAGAGCTGAGGAGTATCTTCAACGCGAGACTTCACATACTTCACATTATCCGAAGAGAGTATCGCCCACTTATGCCCATTTGCACCGCGCCAATAGATCGCCTCATGGGGCACACCACTCTTCTCTCCGGTAAGATATGGAATTAGATTTGTTCCATCCATCTCATTACCAACCACTGGATCACCCCCAGCGAGCTCCACTGCTGTGCGAGATATATCAAGCGAATTTACTGGATAATCAACTCGTGTACCCGCCTTGATCTGAGCAGGCCAACAGACCATAAAGGGGACATGAACACCACCCTCGTAGTATTGACCCTTACCACCTCTAAACACGCCATTATTTGATCCATTATATGCGCTATAGCCCTGACCTTGAGGCCCTCCATTATCACTTAGGAAGAAGATTATAGTATTCTCGTAGAGGTCATTCTCCTTAAGTGCCTCGACCACCTCTCCAATTCCTCTATCCATAACATCTACCATTGCTGCGTAGACCCTACGTTTCTTATCCTCAATATGCGAATAGCGAGCGATATCCTCCTTCGGCGCTTGTTGAGGACCATGAGGAGCATTGTAGGCTACATACAACATAAATGGGTCATCCTTATGATCTCTAACAAATTGAGCAGCGTCGGCACTTAGAGCATCCGTAAGATACCCCTCGAAGCTAGCTGCTTGATTATTGCGCACAAGTGGTTGCTTATACGCCTCATTGATTGGAGCCAACATATCAATGGTAAAGTAGTCATGTCCACCTCCTAGGAAACCATAAAAGTAGTCGAAGCCTCGACGGTTAGGATGAAATGGGGCTGCTGCACCTAGGTGCCATTTTCCGACAGCTCCAGTTACGTAACCCGCCTCCTGAATACGAGCTGGAAATAGAACCTCATCAACACATATACCGAGACTCTCATTTGCAGGGTCATACGCAGGATTCTCCTCAAAGCCAAAACGGTGCTGATAACGTCCCGACAGCAGACCAGCACGACTTGGACCAGAGAATGGGTGGGTCACATGACCATTTGTGTAGACAGCACCATCTGCGGCCAAGGCATCTAGATTTGGGGTGTTGATATACTCCGACCCTGTGAAGCCGACATCTTGATAACCCATATCGTCAGCCATAAAGATGATAATATTAGGGCGTTCATTATTTGCGCTCTGTTGAGCATTTACTCCGACGAGTGGTGCAAATGCAAGTAGGTTGGTTCCTGCAAAGTAGCAGAGACCTTTGGTTAGTTTTGCCTCCATTGAGATTATAGTTTTTAGATTTTACTACAAAGATAGATTATATTTCATTTATTTGTGTAATTTTACACATGTAAATTGAAGGTAAACGCACGAAAAAAGTTTCGCATGCCTCCGGCGGGCGTGGATAGCACCCACGCGGGTGCATATTACTCTTGCGTATTGGGCTTATAGCTGACGCTATAAGATTTTATAAATGCCCGAAGGCATTTAAAACCAATCCGAGGTTAACCTCGCTGATGGGATGATGGCAACCATAGGTTGACATAGATAGATGTATTATAAAGAACGTTGCAAATTTATTTGCATAAGATCTTTGTAATGCATATATCGTAGGGCAAGGCCCCATCCCACTAGTGCAATACAAAGGTCAAAAACGATAGTTTTTGGATCCAAGCTTCGCTTGGCGGCCGCCCGCTGTTAGGGCAGTGAGCAAGTGGTGTAAGTTCTATTTTTCATGCGTTTGCCCTACATGTAAATTTTGAAAATCACCATAATAACTAAAACAGATAAAATGAAGAGAGTACTTATCATACTATTGACAGCGTTAAATTTAGTTAGCTTTGCGCAAGATATAGAGCGGGAGCGCCCTGCTGAGTGGGCTGGAGTTGTAGAGGGAGGTCGCTTCCGCGATCATTTTTTTCCAATGAGGGGCGAGGAGATGCGCTCCGATATATGGGGTGCCGATTGTGTTATTCCTCGATTAGTAGATAATGGAGTTGAGGATGACATCTTCTCTTATTGGGGTGGGAACATCTATAAGGAGGGAGACAAGTACCATCTATTTGTCTGCGCATGGCTAGAGAAGTCGCCCGATGGTCACCGCACATGGCCTCGCTCGGTAGTATGCCACACCGTATCAAGCAGCATGAGTGGCCCATTCACAAACCTTGAGATGATTGGTTTTGGCCACAACCCGGAGCTCTACAGATCAAAAGATGGTGGATATGTCATTGCGTGCAATACTAATCGACAACCAATATACTATTACTCAAAGAGCCTTGAGGGTAAATGGCAGCAACGCCCATTCCTGATGAATGATCGTGGCCGTGGCCTCATCGAGAGTTTTACGAACCTCACATTTGCACCACGAGCCGACGGTTCAATACTCATGGTCTGTCGTGGTGGAGGCATCTGGATTAGTCGAAATGGTACCGATGAGTTTAAGCAGATCTCAACACATAGCGTATATCCAGATCGTGAGGGTCGCTTCGAAGATCCCGTAGTATGGCGAGATGATGTTCAATACCATCTTATCGTTAACGATTGGTATGGGCGTGTCGCATACTACCTCCGCTCGGCCGATGGCGTAAACTGGGTGGAGGATTGCGGCGAAGCATACACACCGGGAATAGCACTTCACGAAGATGGCACCATGGAGGATTGGTATAAGTTTGAACGCATGAAGATATTCCAAGATGAAGACCTTCGCGCAGTGCAGGCTAACTTCGCTGTTTGCGACACACTCAAGATAGAGGATATAGGTGACGACAGACATAGCTCAAAGAATATAACAATACCCCTCAATAGAGCTCTCCTAATGGAGATCGTAGAGGATACCATCACTCCAAAGATGCGAACAATATCACTCCGCATTAAGGGTGAAGATGACTTTGACCCCCATACAGAGCTCGATATAGAGTCTCTGCGTTTTGGCCTTTCGAGCGACGTAAACTATGGCCGCGGCTGCACCGTTAAACGAGTTGAAAGCAGTGGCAAAGATGCTATAGTTGTCTTTAACACATCTGGGTACACCATTCCAGATAGCGAATTTGCACCCAAATTATTGGGGCGCAACAAACAAGGCAAGATAGTATATGGATATGCCCACAACCCAAATGTAGATTGCCAACCAGCTATTCTCACCTGCACCTGCCCCGTGCAAGATGGAGCCAACACCCTAATTACTGTTGACAACCTCGGTCTAAAACGATCCTCTAAGGCGAAACTAAAGTTATCATTTGGCGATAAAAGCATGGAGTATGATCTACGTGAGTTAGACCCATACGAGAGTCAAGAGATCACAATAAAAGACTTCACAATCGACCCTCAAGCGCTATGCCAAGCCGATATTGTCACAATTGATGGCAATATAATCACAAGCGAACTGCTTAATTAACGCGAGGTTAACCTCGCTGATGGGATGATGGCAACCGCAGGTTGACATAGATATATGTATAATGTTGAGCTTATGCATCTATCGTAGGGCAAAGCCCTCATCCCATCAGCGCAATACAAAAGGTCGAAAACGATAGTTTTTGGATCCAAGCTAAGCTTGGCGGCCGCCCGCTGTTAGGGCAGTGAGCAAGTGGTGTAAGCTTTGTTTTCATGCATTTGCCCTATCCAACAAGAAAATAAATTGAATTTCAAGAAAATTTGTGTAATTTTGCGCCTTATTTACTCTTCACCCTTATTGGGTGAGGCAAACGTTAATTTAATTTCGATGATTACAGTATCAAATATTGAGCTTCAATTCGGCAAACGAGTTCTCTTTAAAGATGTTAATTTTAAATTCACTCCGGGTAACTGCTATGGTGTGATTGGAGCTAATGGCGCGGGCAAATCGACCTTTCTTAAGATTTTAAGTGGCGAGGTGGATTGCACTAAGGGTAGTGTCACATTTGGTCCCAACGAGCGCCTCTCTGTGCTTAAACAGGACCACAACGAGTATGACCACTGCACAGTGCTTAACACTGTTTTGATGGGTCACTCCCTCTTGTGGGACATTATGCAGCAAAAGGAGCTTCTATACGCAAAGGAGGATTTCTCGGATGCTGATGGCGAGAAGGCGGCGGAGCTGGAGATGATCTTCGCGGAGCTGGATGGCTGGAATGCGGAGAATGAGGCGGAGACGCTTCTCAGTGGCTTGGGTGTCAAGGAGGATAAACACCATACGTTGATGAGTGAGCTCAACCCCAAGGAGAAGGTTCTTGTACTCTTGGCGCAAGCGCTCTTTGGAAAGCCCGACAACCTACTACTTGATGAGCCTACCAATGACCTCGATGTAAATACTGTGATGTGGCTAGAGAACTACTTGGCAAACTACGATGCAACGGTACTTGTCGTATCACACGACCGTCACTTCCTCGATGCTGTAAGCACACATATATTGGATATTGATTATAGCGAAATTAACCTCTTCTCAGGAAACTACAACTTCTGGTACCAGTCAAGTCAGCTAGCTCAACGTCAGCAGGCTCAACAGAATAAGAAGGCTGAGGAGAAGAAGAAGGAGTTGCAGGAGTTCATCCAGCGATTCAGTGCCAATGTAGCTAAGTCGAAGCAAGCTACATCGCGCAAGAAGATGCTTGAGAAGTTGAATATCGAGGAGATTAAACCCTCCATGCGCAAATATCCGGGTATCATCTTCACTATGCAGCGTGAGCCGGGAACAAATATCTTGGAGGTAACAGAGCTCAGCAAGAGCATTGGTGGAGAGCTTCTATTCTCGGATATCAACTTCACCATAAATAAAGGTGATAAGGTAACATTCATCTCACGTGAACCTCGTATCGTAACAGCGCTCTTGGAAATTATATCGGGTAATGACACACCTGATACAGGTGAGGCAAAGTGGGGCGTGACAATTAAAAATAGCTACCTTCCCCTCAACAACCACTCATTCTTCGAGAGTAAAATTTCAATCATGGATTGGTTGGCTCAATACTCTTCCGACACCCTTGAGGTATATCTTCGTGGATATCTCGGCAAGATGCTTTTTGCACGTGAAGATGTCTACAAACCTGTCAACGTCCTTTCGGGAGGCGAGAAGATCCGCTGTATGATCGCCAAGATGATGGTGGAGGAGCCAAATGCCCTTGTGCTAGACTCTCCTACAAACCACCTTGATATGGAGTCCATTCAAGCATTCAACAACTCCTTGATGAGCTACAAGGGGATCGTCCTGATGACCTCACACGACCATGAGTTTATCAACACCGTATCGAATAGAATCATTGAGATCGGCCCCAAAGGTATCATCGACAAATATACAGAATATGATGAATACCTCACAAATGAACAGGTTAAATTAGCTGTCGAGAAGATTTATTAATAAATAGAGAGAGTCTTTAAGACTCTCTCTATTTATAATTTATAGTATCATGACTATTTCAATTGATCCATATTAGTCATTTTTGCTTTCTGATAGAACTCATCACGGAATTTTTGATAGTGGGTATATAGTAGGATCTCGCTCTCTACATTACCCTCATTCCAGCTATTCCACTTCTCTCTTAACTCGCGAGCAAGTTCTGGGTTCTCTGCGACAAGATCGTTCGACTCTGAGGCATCTGTGCGTAGGCAGAAGAGCTGAGGGGTGTCGGATGGTTTATTTCTCACATACTTAGATCCGTCGGATGATACGATAGCCCACTTCTTACCATTTGCACCACGCCAGTAGATCGCCTCATGGGGAGCTCCTTCGATCTCTCCCGTAACGTAAGGAACTAGATTCACTCCATCCATAGGATTTGTCGAGAGTGGATCACCTCCAGACAACTCTACGGCTGTGCGCGAGATATCAAGTGTGTTTACTGGATAGTCAAACTTTGTACCCGGTTTGATCTTTGCAGGCCAACATGCCATGAATGGTACATGGATGCCTCCCTCATAATATTGACCCTTTCCTCCGCGATACTCTCCATTGTCGGATCCATTATGTGCAGTATACCCTTGTCCTTGAGGACCACCATTATCACTTACGAAGAAGATAATAGTATTATCGTATAGGCCATTTCGCTTAAGGCTCTCAACGACTGTACCAATACCACGATCCATTACATCGACCATCGCAGCATAGACGCGTCTTTTTTTATCTTCAATATGTGCATAGCGCGCTATATCCTCTTCGGGAGCCTCTAGAGGGCTGTGAGGAGCATTGTAGGCTACGTAGAGGAAGAATGGATTATCTGCATTTTCATCTATAAAGTCGACCGCTTTCTCGCTGAGTACATCTGTGAGGTAGCCTTCAAAGGTAGCAGGTTTATTATTTTCGATTAGTGGCTGATAGTATGCCTCGTCAATGGGTTTACTTAAGTCGATTGTGAAGTAGCTATGGCCACCACCAAGGAATCCATAAAAGTAGTCGAAGCCTCGCTCATTGGGATGAAATACTTGGGCTGCTCCTAGGTGCCACTTACCAACACCTCCTGTTGCGTATCCCGCCTCCTGCATTCTTGCTGGGAATAGAACCTCGTTTACATCTATTCCAAGATAGTCATTCGCGGGGTCATATGCTGGATTCTCCTCAAAGCCAAAACGTTGTTGATAGCGTCCAGAGAGCAATCCTGCACGACTTGGACCAGAGAAGGCGTGTGTAGCATAACCTTGCGAGAAGACAACTCCGGCCTCAGCTAGAGCATCAAGATTAGGTGTCTTAATATCGGTAGATCCGGTGAATCCGGCATCTGCATAGCCCATATCATCGGCTAGAAAGATGACAACATTTGGGCGTTGCTGTGCATTGCTGCTGCTTTGCGCATGCGCACCAACCATCGGAGCAAGTAATAAGATATTTGTTCCGAACAAACATGTTAGTTTAGTATTAAAGGTCATAGTATTATAAATTAGGTTATTTCAATTCACAAAGATAACAGAAAAATAGATAACATACTACTTTTTAGGGAAAATTCAGAAGATGTCTGATAAATTCTTATTTTTATATTATTTTACATACTTTTGCGCTACCTAACTAGTAGCATTACTCTAACTCTAACTCTAATTAAATTATGATAAGTAACACCGAAAGATCATCTATTATCAACCTACTTCAAAGTGAGGTTGTTCCTGCCATTGGCTGTACTGAACCTATTGCTGTAGCCTTTGCCGTGGCACGTGCACGCGAGATATTAGGGTGCGAGCCGGAGAAAATAGAGGTACAACTTAGTGCCAATGTACTTAAAAATGCAATGGGCGTAGGCATCCCCTCCACCGGCATGACGGGCCTTCCTATAGCTATCGCACTAGGTGCTACCGTGGGTCGCGCAGAGTATGGGTTAGAGGTCCTTCGAGACACAACTCCCGATAGTGTGGAGAGTGCTAAAGAGTTAATAGACGATGGTAAGATAGATATCTCCCTCTGCGAGGAGGCACCCGACAAACTTTATATCATCGTTAATGCAAGCTACAAAGAGAGCTCTGCAAGAGTTGTCATAGCTACGGGACACACTAACATTATCCACGAATCGAAAAATGGAGAGGTGATATTAGACAAGGTTGTCGCTCAAAGCTGCGAGCAGACAGAGAGCTCCATAGAGCTCTCCATGCGCAAGGTTTACGACTTTGCAATGGAGTGCCCCATAGAGCAGATAAGTTTCATCCTTGAATCCAAGCGCCTCAACTTGAGCGCTGCACAAATTGCCCTCAGCGGCTTATATGGACATAACACCGGCTCCTTGATGAGGGGTAAAGGTGGCGAGGCCCTCTTTGGCGACACCACCTTCACTAAGATTCTATCTTACACCTCCGCGGCATGTGACGCACGTATGGCTGGCGCAATGATCCCCGTGATGAGCAATTCAGGGAGTGGCAACCAAGGTATTGCAGCTACCCTACCGGTAGTTGTATATGCACAGGAGCACAACTCAGACGAGGAGCAACTAATCCGCGCACTGACCCTAAGCCACCTTACCGTAATCTACATCAAGGAGAAGCTAGGCAGATTATCAGCCATGTGCGGTTGCGTTGTTGCAGCCACAGGATCAAGCTGCGGCGTGACATACCTTATGGGCGGAGACTACACGCAAATCACCTACGCCGTAAAAAATATGGTAGCCAACCTCACTGGAATCATCTGCGACGGAGCTAAACCCAGCTGCGCACTGAAGATCTCCAGCGGAGTCTCAACAGCGATCATATCGGCTGCAATGGCAATCAACAATAGCTGCGTCACCGAAGTAGAGGGCATCATCGACAACGACGTGGATAAGTGCATTGATAATCTCACGTTAATAGGCTGCGAAGCGATGGCCATCACCGACAAATATATTCTCGATATTATGACCTCTAAGGGGTGCTAGCTAGTCACAACCTACAGTTGCATTTCACCCCATCAGCGAGGTGACCTCGGATTGGGTTTAGCGTAGCTATAAGCCCAATACGCAAGAAGAAGAATAGCTCCGTGGGGAGCACCCCACCCGCCGGAGGCGATGAGAAACTTTTTTTCTTAGTGCGGTTGCGCAGGTGCTAGCTACACCTGATAAGGTTCACAATTATATACAGCAAAGTCACGTAGCTCGACCGAGGGTAGAACAGACTCCAATGATCTGAATCTCATTCTATTGGTCACTACAGGCTTTACGCGATCTATCTTCTTGTGTCCGATGGTCTCATAGCCTGCAGTTCTTGGGAATATAGATTTGGGGGAGGCTACGAAGTACTCATTTTGAGGCTCTAGCTCAACCCACTCTCCATCGACATATGCTTCGAGGGTGTACTTAGATACCTTCTGGCCATTTACGATATTCTCCATCAAGACTATTGTGTTGATCTCTTGCTTCTCACTCCACTTTAGCTCTACGACGTTGTTTTTAACTCTCTTCACCTCTCCTTGTTTCGCTATTGGATTTGCGAAGCGTGCCTTGATATCATTGCCAAAAGCCTCTGCTGCGGCAACAATATCCTCTGGGATAAGGCCTCTATCATCTGGCGGAAGATTAATAATGGTGCTTGCACCTAAACCAACTGACCTATAGTAGAGATCAATATGTCGAGCAAGCGAGTGTGGCTCGGTCTTTCCGGGGTGCCAGAACCAGCCACCAGTGCTAAATCCTGTATTTGTAGTACACTCACGGCTACGCCAAAACGCACCAAGGGGGTGTCCAGTGTTGGCATCGGTCTCTAGAAGTCCATAGTTGTTTTCATTTCCACCCTCTAACTTGGTTGCTTGTGCACGCGTATAGTTGGTATTATCGGCTGTGTTGACAGCATTCCACATTGGGTAGACTACATTTCCTGTCTCGCTTCCCGGCGTTGTGACATCGGGGCCAAGCATTAGGCAGTTTGGCTGCAACTCTCTCATATAATCGAGTAGGGCAAACGCATGAAAAATAGAGTTTACACCACTTGCTTATGCCCTAACAGCGGGCGGCCGCCAAGCATAGCTTGGATCCAAAAACTATCGTTTTTGATCTCTGTTGCACTGGTGGGATGGGGCTTTGCCCTACGATATATGGATTACAAAGATCTTATGCAAATAAATTTGCAACGCTCTTTATAATCCATATATCTATGTCAACCTGCGGTTGCCATCATCCCATCAGCGAGGTTAACCTCGGATTGGATTTAAATGCCTTCAGGCATTTAAAAAATTAACGGTGTCAAGGAATTATGCAAATTTATTTGCGGTAATTCCTTGACACCGTTAATTTCATAGCGCAGCTATAAGCCCAATACGCAAGAGTAATATGCACCCGCGGTGGTGCTATCACCGCCCGCCGGAGGCATACGAAACTATTTTTCGTGCGTTTGCCCTGTATAATCGAGCACTCTACGCTGAATATCGGGAGCCATAGGATTTCCCCAATGGTCATTCCAGATATAGCAGATCTCCCCATAGTTTGTAAGCAACTCTCTAAGCTGAGCTAGCTGACGCTCCTCGTAGGCTTTGCGACCCTCTTCGCCCATCTCCTCAAAGTTCTTTTCGAAGAGCTCATCCCACACTGGGCCCCACTTAACTTTGTCGTCAGCCTTGAACACATGGTGGGCATCGTACATCACCGAGAAGTAGAACGCAGGTTTGATATCATGCTTGCGGCATGCATCAACAAACTCGCGTGCAATATCTCCCTTTCCATCTTTATAGGGTGAGTTAGCAATGCTATAATCTGTAGTCTCCGTGGGCCACAAGCAGAAACCACCCTCATGACGAACTGTGAGGCACGCATACTTTGCACCTAGCTTCTTCGAGGTGATGACCCACTGCTCGACATCTTGAGCCGATGGGTTAAACATAGATGGCGGCATCTTACCATCACCATGCTCTTGACCTGTGAATACATTTAGACCATAATGGATAAATGCTCCAACCTCCATATCCATAAACTCAAGCTGCTGCGCAGTTGGCTTCGTAAGCTCCACTTCAGATGCAGGCTGCCCGCATGAGTATAAAAACATAATACCCAAAAGAGTTATAAAAAATTTAAATTACTTAATCACCAAAGAAATATTTTTTAGAATTATCATAACATATTGCACGCACCATGCGGCCAATAAAATCGTACTCACTACAAGGAAGTGCCCCACTCTCGATATCTGCACCCAGAATATTGCAGAGTATACGACGGAAATATTCATGACGCGTAAATGAAAGGAAGCTACGCGAATCGGTTAACATTCCCACAAAGCGACTCAAAAGACCAAATGACGAGATTGTCTCGATCTGCTTTGTCATACCATCCTTCTGATCTAGGAACCACCATGCAGCACCATACTGCATCTTGGCAACACCTCCATTGCTATTAAAGTTATAACACATCGAGGCCATAACCTCACTATCTTTAGGGTTCAAGTTATAGAGTATCGTCTTGGTAAGTGCACCGCGGCACTCTAGACTATCTAGATAACGCCCTATAGCCTCAGCTATTGGCTTATCATCAATTGAGTCACACCCCACATCTGCTCCAACACTCTTAAATAACTGCGACGAGTTATTACGCAGTGGACCTACGTGGAACTGCTGCACCCAATTAGCATCACTATTCATCACTCCTAGGTGATACAAAATTGCTGATTTATATATCGCTATCTGCCTCTGCGAAAGGGGTGCTGCATTTAGTGCTGCTTTAAATATCGCATCAACCTCCGCCTCCTCGAAAGGCTCCGCATAGAAGGTATCTAGACCATGATCTGAGACCACACATCCATTTGCTATAAAATGTTGCTGACGACATTTAAGAGCCGCTAGCAGAGTTGCAAAAGAGGTGATATCTATCTCTGAGACCTTCGCCAAAGAGTCTATATAGCCCTTAAAATCGCCCTTTTCTATCGCCACTACCCTATCAGGGCGCCACGATGGAAGCACCTTCAACTGATTCTGTTTGGCATTAGCCATAGCATGGTACTCTAGAGAGTCGATCGGATCATCCGTCGTGCAAACAACCTTCACATTCATCTTTAAGAGAAGATCCATCGCACCAAATCCACCCTCTGCAATCTTCGCATTACAACAATCATAGATCGAACGTGCTGTCTCCGCTGTCAAGAGTCGCTCCTCGCCAAAGTATCGCTTGAGCTCCAACTGAGACCAGTGGTAAATTGGATTTCGCATAGTGTAGGGAAGAGTCTGTGCCCACTTCTCAAATTTATCGTAGTCGTCGGCATCTCCCGTTATATATCGCTCCTCAACACCATTAGCACGCATCAAGCGCCATTTGTAGTGATCTCCACCCAGCCACATCTCAGTGATTGTTTTAGGCGCGTAGTTCTCCGCGATCATCTTCGGTGAGAGGTGGTTATGAAAATCTATAATGGGTGCATCCTTCGCAAAGTCATTATATAACCGCTGAGCCATTGTGCTCTGCAATAAAAAGTTATCTGTAATATAGCTCATCTTAATTATTCTTATTTATTAACATACGTGCTATACCAAGCTCCAAGCCTCGAAGCTCGGCCAAACCTTTCATTCTTCCAATAAGAGAATAACCCGGATATGTGCTCTTACCTAGATCGTCAGCCATTTGGTGGCCATGATCCGGACGCATTGGGATTGAGATATCCAATCTATTCTGGACCTCGACGAGCTCCTTAACGATAGAGAACATATCTATCGACCCCTCTAAGTGGTTAGCTTCATAGAAGTTACCATTTGCATCACGCTCCGTTGAACGAAGGTGAACAAAGAAGATCCTATTTGCTCCTCCCACCCTACGTGCAATTGCTGGAAGGTCATTATCCTCACGCACACTAAGCGACCCAGTGCAGAAACACAACCCATTCGAGCAGTTGGGCACAGCCTCAACGAGTGCATCAAAGTCAGATACAGTACTCAAGATACGTGGAAGCCCCATTAGCTTATATGGAGGATCATCGGGATGTATCGCCATCTTTGCGCCACACTCATCTGCCACCGGTGTCACCTCGCGCAGAAAGTTAATTAGATTTTTGCGTAACTTCTCCTCGCTAATATCCTCATATAGCTTAAGACCCTCTCTGATCTGATCCAACGAGAGCAGGTCCGTCGCTCCGGGAAACCCCATTAAGATACTCTTCGTGATAGTCCTCTTATCCTCCTCACTCATAGCTGCTAGAGCCTCTTTCGCCTGCGCGATCTCCTCTGCGCTATAATCATTCTCGGCCCCCTCTCGCTCCAAGATATAGAGGTCGAAAGCTACAAACTGCGCTCTATCGTAGCGTAAAGCCTTCGAACCATCCTCCAGCGTGAACTCGACATTTGTTCGTGTCCAATCCAACACCGGCATAAAGTTGTAGGTGATAACCTTCACTCCACATGCCGCCAAATTACGGATACTCTCTTTATAACTCTCGATATGCTCCTTATAGTTGCCGCGTGCAGTCTTGATCTCTTCACTCACGGGAAGGCTCTCCACGACACTCCACGACATGCCTTCAGCCTCGATCTTTGCCTTATGGCACTCGATCTGCTCAAGGCTCCATACATCTCCCACGGGGATGTGATGAAGTGCCGTAACCACTCCTGTGGCACCCGCTTGTCTTATCTGATTGAGGGTGACAACATCCTTGTCGCCATACCACCTCATTGTCTGCTCAAAAAGTCTCATCATAAATATAAATTAAACACCACTAAAGATACTAAATCCACCATCAATAGGAATAATAGTTCCCGTAACGAAGGTAGCTGCATCACTCATCAACCAATGTATCGCACCATGCAGCTCTTCGGCACGGCCCATACGTCCAAAGGGGGTGTTGCGAACGATATCCTCCGCTCTAGGGGTATAAGAGCCATCTGGATTGGTAAGCAACGTGCGATTCTGGTCCGTAAGGAAGAAGCCCGGAGCAATAGCATTTACTCGAACCCCCTCACCAAACTTCTGAGCCATCTCCACACTCATCCAACGGGTGAAGTTATCAATCGATGACTTTGCTGCCGAGTAACCCACAACGCGAGTAACAACACTCTGAGCTGTCATCGACGAGAAGTTTATGATTGAACCTCTGCCACTCTTGGCGATGACCTCACCCAAGACAATAGAGGGGATGACAGTACCCATAAGGTTAAGATCTATCACTGCGCTCATATCCTCAAGATTAAGATCAAAGATGTTAGCTCCGGGCGATATTGTCGCTCCGGGCATATTACCTCCCGCAGCATTAATCAGAGTGTCGACTCTACCATACTTTGCGATTATTGCATCTCGCACCGCCTCCATATCCTCTCTACGTGTGGCATCTCCACAGGCGAAAAAGGCATCTCCGCCTGCCTGAATGATCTCTTGGATTAGAGCATCTCCCTTTGCGCTATTACGACCTACAATGACGATCCTAGCTCCCTGTAGAGCAAGATATTTCGCAACGGAACGCCCTAATATACCATAGCCACCTGTAATGGCTACCACCATCTCTTTGATTTCGAAAAGATTCATATCTACTATTTTTTTGTGATTAAACTATAACGTGGCACAAGCGTCTTCATAATGCACCATCCAAGAAGATAGGCCACCGAGCAGATGCAAAATACAATAAAGTAGCCCGCAGGCTTACCCTCAAAGCCAAGAAATTGCATATTACTCTCGCCAGCATAAACAAAGAGATTTCCGGCACCCTTCTGCATAAGCATCGAGCTTACGCCACCTGCCATACTGCCGATACCAGTAATGGATGCCACAGCCGACTTAGGGAACATATCACCAATTGTAGAGTAGATATTAGCAGACCACGATTGATGCGCAGCACAGCCTATACCAATTAGGATTACAGGGAACCATGGCGAGATTGTACCCATCGGCTGCGCCAAGAGCACAACGAGAGGAAAAAATGCAAAGATCAACATCGCTCGCATGCGTGCCGCATATGGATTCAAGCCGCTCTTCTCGATAATGATTGTTGGGATCTTTCCTCCAACGATCGAGAGCAGCGTGGTGATAGCATAAAGAGTGAAGATAAGAGCTATACCCAAACCATCGGAGGTCTTTATACCAAACTGAGTATCGAGATAGGAGGGTGTCCAAAATAGGAAGAACCACCACACGCCATCAGTCATAAACTTACCCGCAGCAAAGGCCCACGTCTGGCGATATCTAAAGAGCTCCGCAAGAGAGAATTTAGTATCATCGGCTAAGGCACCATCCTCTGCGGCGGCATGTTTATCCTGCTCGATATACTCCAACTCTGCTGCATTAACATATTTACTCTCGCGAGGTTCCGAGTAGAGGAAAACCCAGAAGCCCATCCAGATAAAGCCCAAGGCTCCAATAACAACAAAGGCTGCCTCCCAACCATTGCCCACACCAATACTTTGGAAATATTTTGCCAAGAGAGGTATTGTCAATGGCGCTATAAGTGCACCAACAGAGGCACCAGCATTAAAGATGCTCGTTGCAAAGGCACGATCCTTCTTCGGGAAATACTCCGCCGTAACTTTGATGGCCGCGGGAAAGTTTCCAGCCTCTCCCAGAGCCAACACACATCGAGCCGCAATAAAGAACCATGTGCTAACCATTGCAATGGTCGATGCTGCAACGCCCGTCGCGGAGATAAGCTCAGCCGCAGAGTGAAGACCTAAGTAGTGCTCAGTAGCCACTCCGCAGAGGGCATGAGCACAAGCTCCAACGGACCATATTCCAATAGCCCAAAGGTAGCCCTTCTTACTACCCATCCAATCGACAAAGCGTCCAGCAAAGAGAATACTCAAGGCGTAAGCTATAGAGAAGATTGCGGTGATCGTTCCATAGTGTGACTCATCCCAATGGAACTCAGGTTTAATAAATTCATCCCACGTCAGCGAAAGCACCTGACGATCAAGGTAATTTACAGTTGTTGCGGCAAAGAGCAGTGCACAGATGCCCCAACGCCACATTGTGGGTTTTTCAGTTTTCATTATTTGGTTAGGTGGTTAAGGTTTTTGTGGCAATGTGTTTAGAACATATAGTCCCAAACAGGGAGGTCGATACTCTCTGAGTCGAGTGCTTTAACAGATCTCTTATCTAGATATTCACTCTTGACAACAACTCTAAAGATGTAGTTATCGAACCATTCATCAGTAAATGTAACATAGCCCTTCTCACCAGATGCAGCACCCCAGCTATTCTCCACCTGCCACTTAACTGGCACATCGTTGCTATCGGTGTCGCACGCCATAAGTGTCATTGCATGTGATGATCCACTATGACGAGACAAGATGCGTTGACGCTTATCCATCTTAAGGTCGACCCCTAGAAGCGACTCAAGGTCATACATACCTACACTCATTACACCTGTTCTGCTATTAGACTCCTTGCCCACATCGCACGAGATGTACATCGACTCACCAGCCTTAATGCTCTTTAGGGCAGCTGCCTTAATTGCATCGTTTGGAAGGTTAAGATAGATCCAGTTAACGCCCTCCTCTGTATTGCGATAGTTCTTAATATTGTAAACGCTATAGTAGGGACGTGTAGGGTCGTTCATAACCATAATATAGTTGTCAGGGGTGTAGTTCTCTGGCTCTATATCTGCAAAAAACAGCTGTGGTGTATAACCCTCGATAACCTTTTGCTCACCATCACGATCGGTATATCTCCAATCGAAGCTCACCGGAGGCTCACCCAAGCAGAGCGCCAAGATGCGATATACATCCTTGAGTGTAGCAACTTTGATCGCCTCCACCTCTGCATCTTTCGCCTTGTCTGCTACAGCATCACGTATCTCCATACCTCCCTTGCGCAGACGCTCCTTAAGCACCGAAACCATCGAAGAGGTTCCATTAGAGTGCACCGTCTCAGGCATCACCTCTGCGGGCACCACACCATACTTCTTTGCGATATTGTAGAAGTGGTTCCACACTCCACCATCATCCACCGGAGAGCGGAACAGCTCCACAACCTCGCGGTCATCCATCGAGCTCTCTGCGCTACTTATCATATTCTCCAAGAAGAGGTTCGACTTCTCGAAGATATCCCAAAAGTAGCAGTAGTTATGCGAAAAATCAAAACTCTTTAGATTGAACTGCTCTGCAACCTGCGGACGAAGAACATTCATTGATGTAAACATCCAACAACGACCAGAGCTATGTTGGTCGCTAATTGTGCTATTGAGCTTCGCCTTATACTTGAATATGTGGTCCATGCTATTAACCACATCATTATCAAGGGCCAATGATTTAAGGTTACTTGTCGACTGAATAGCATTGCGAAGAGCCTTCGATGAGCTATCAACACTATAAGATTCTTTAATCTCTGCAAGCGTCGCAGGATCAATAATGCCACTTTGCGCATACGATGCACCAAGGCTGAGTAGCATTGCAGCCATTGTAATTTGTAGTTTCATATCTATATTGTTAGTTATTTTACTCATAAAGCGCTTTTACAAAGCATCCCATTTTACAAATATATAGATATTATTTTCATTTTTCGTCAACTTTGTCCAAATTTTATTAACAATGGTAAATACCTTAGTCATTATTTGGATTTTGACATAATTTTAATTACTTTTGTCCCCTACTTAACATCTATGTATTAGATTAAATTACAGAATACTACAAATAAAAAAGATTTATATGTTATCAAAGATGAATTTGTGGCTTATCGCCGCGCTGCTCCTTCTTATTTCGAGCTGTAGTTCGCAAAAAGAGATCAGCTATCTGCAAAATGCCCCTTCAGGGTATGCTCAAGCAGTAGATGGAAAATTTGAGGTTCGACTAAAACCAGACGATTTAATTGCAATCATGGTTAATAGCCGTGACGCAGAGTTGGCTATGATGTTCAACCTCCCTTTAATGAGCTACCAGACTGGATCTAAAACAACTGGTCAAAATGTATCTCTTGCATACCTTGTTGACTTTGAGGGAAATATCGACTTTCCTCAATTAGGAACGATTCACGTCGAGGGCATGACACGCTCACAGCTTACAAAATATATAAAGAATGAGCTTATCTCACGTGGTCTTGTAAATGACCCCGTTGTAACTATCCAATTCCAAAACTATCAAGTATCGGTAATTGGTGAGGTGACACGTCCGGGAAGCTTCTCCCTTACAAGTGACCGCATCACTATTTTTGATGCACTAAGTTTGGCGGGCGATATGACAATCTATGGTCAACGTAACAATGTGAAAGTAATTCGTGAGGAGAATGGAGTACGCACAATAACAGAGGTTGACCTGCGTAGCGCCTCAATCCTAGATTCACCATACTACTACCTACAGCAAAATGATGTAATATATGTAGAGCCTAATAAGGTTCGTGCAGGACAAAGAGAGATCAACTCGAATAGAACAGTTGGAACATACGCCTCTGTACTCTCTGTATTGCTAACTTTGGTAGCTCTATTTATCTAATTAATCAAAAAGACCTTATATGAAGAACGATAATATTAATGTAGAATTTGGCGAAAGCACGTCACAAGAAGAGGTTAACCTTAAAGATCTTTTCATGATCTTTTTCAACAACCGCTTATGGTTCTTGATCTCGACTGTTATAATGGTAACTCTAGGTGTCTTATATGTTAAGAGCAAACCTAATATCTACTCACGCCAAGCTGTAGTGATCGTTGAGGATGAGATGCGCGGTGGTGGTGGCATCAGCGAGGCAGCAGCCTTCCAAGAGATGTTCAGCATGGGAGGAAGTACAGTATACAACGAGATTGGGCTCTTCAAGAGCAACCGCTTTATGAACGAGGTTGTATCTCGACTCAACCTTGAGGTGGGTTACCGTGTTCGCGAAAAGTTGCGCACACGTGAGCTATACAGCTCTAGCCCTATCAAGGCTACATTCTCCAATATTCTCCCCTCTCAACGCATCAGTTTCACTCTTGAGATGTTGAGCAATTCACAAGCTGAGATCACCGAACTTACATTCTATGCTGATAATGAGGGTCAAGATGATATCATCCTTGAGGATAGAGTGATAAACCTTGGTGTACCTGTCGAGACGGAGTATGGTACATTCGTAGTGGCCTCTACCCTATTTATGAATGAGAGTACTATAAGAAAGCCTATTTTTGTAAGTCGCAGCTACCCAAAAGATGTTGCGCGCAAATATAGTGCATTGCTGAATGTAACACAAGTTGATAAGCTTGGATCTCTTGTTAACATCTCTATTACAGATGAGAGCATTAATCGTGCAGAGGATATCATCAATACCCTTATTGATGTATATAGCGACGATGCGATCAACGATAAAAATAAGGTTCTTACAAATACATCAAGATTTATTGATGAGCGTCTCTCTATCATTGAAGCAGATCTTACGACAATTGATGCTGAGATTGAGAATTACAAACGCGATAACAACCTAATGGATGTTGTCTCGCAAGGTAATATGTTCCTTGAGAGTATCACTCGAATCGACCAAGAGAACCTTAACATCCTCAATGAGCTGAGTATGGCTAAATATATGAAGTCATACTTGGAGGATGAGGCAAATATCTCTGAGCTACTACCAGTAAATGTTGGTACGATGAATGCAGGTTTGCAGGCTCAAATTGCGGAGTACAACTCATATATGAATCAACGTAACAAGCTTCTTGTTAACAGTAGTGCTAACAACCCTCTTGTTATTGATTATCAGAATATTCTTACTCGCATGCGCTCTTCAATTAGCTTATCTATAGATAACTTAATTGCAGGCCTTGAGATCCAAGCTCGCAACTACATCACCAAGGAGAGTGAGAGCCTCGACAAGATCAAAGATATCCCATCACAGCAGAAATATATCATTAGTGTAGAGCGTCAACAAACCATCAAAGCGGAGTTGTACCTCTATCTTTTGAACAAAAAGGAGGAGAGCGAACTTCAGCTCTCAATCACTGAGAGTAACTGCCGTATCGTTGACTCTGCTGATGGTAGCCCAGACCCTGTTGCACCAAACAAGAAAGTCATTGTCCTCGCGTGTCTTCTAGTAGGTCTTGGTATTCCTGCGGCAATAATATATATCATTGGTCTATTTAACACAACGGTAACAAACCGCAAAGATATTAAGGGTGTTATTGCAGTACCATTCTTAGGAGATATTCCTATACATGACACATCGGCAGCTAAAAATGAACTCATCGTAACTGAGGGTAGTCGTAATGCTATCAGTGAAGCGTTTAAGATCGTTCGTGACAATATCGACTTTATGAATCTTGACGCCGTTGACAAACGCGGTCGAGTACTTCAGCTCACATCTCTTAATCCTAATTCAGGTAAGACATTCATTACCGTTAATATGGCAATGAGCATGGCCCTAAGTAAAGCTAAGGTAGTTGTAATAGACCTTGACATAAGAAAGGGTACTCTCTCTAAGATATCAGGAATAGGCGTTAAAACTGTTGGAGTATCTCAGTACTTAAGTGGTAAAGTTAGCTCCATTGATGAGATAATTAGACCCTACTCAAAAGATATTGAATTTGACATTATAACATCTGGAGCAATACCGCCCAACCCAGCAGAGCTTCTCAAGAGTGAGCGCCTACAGCTACTTATAAATGAGTTACGCGATCGTTACGACTATATTCTTGTCGACAACCCACCATTTGGAGTTGTGGTAGATGCTGCAATATGTGCTCGTCTTTGCGATCAATCTATATATGTTATCCGTGCTGGCAAATTCGACAAACGTTTCTTACCAGATGTACAGGAGCTATACGAGCAAGAGAAACTACCTAACATGAGTCTTATCCTAAATGGCGTTGACTACAAAGCAAATAGCTATGGTTACGGATATGGTTATGGATATGGTTACGGATATGGCTATGGCCATGAGGAGGAGAAAAAGGCTCCATGGTATAAGAGATTGTTAGGAATCTAATAGCCTTTCCTTTATATCGTTATGTGGTTCTTTAGTCGCAAACATAAAATCCTTGAGACCCCACTTTTTGAGGGTCTCAAAGATTATCATAATCACACACTTCCTGCGGTCGATGACGGCATTAAAAGCCTCGATGACTCATTAGCTGTCCTTGCATATTTGGAGCAGCTCAAGATCTCTGAGGTTGTGCTAACACCTCATGCGATGATTGGTGTTAATGAGACCCCGGAAGCTATTGAGGCAGCTTTCGCCTCCCTTCAGGGGGCATACAATGGGCCTATCGGACTTACCTTGGCCTCTGAGTATATGTTAGATTATAACTTCTCACAACATCTAGAGAGTGGCCCTCGCAAAGTGGAGGGTGCTCATATCCTTGTTGAGACCTCTTACTTCTCGGCACCTCTCAACCTCGATGAACTTCTCTACGAAGTTAGCAGCACCAATCTGACACCACTCATTGCACACCCTGAACGATATCTATATATGCCACGTGAAGATTATCACGCATTAAAAGATCTCGAATATAATTTCCAGCTCAACCTACTCTCATTCTCCTCTATATATGGTAGTAGAGTATCTCAAAATGCGATATACATGCTCGAAGAGGGGCTATACAGCGTCATGGGAACCGACCTACATAGTCTGGGTAGCTTCAAAAGACGTATTGCAGAGGTGCAACTCGCCTCAAAACATATAGATATGCTATTAGACCTCAAGACAAAGGGGCTATAATAACCACACTAAGGTAGGAATGTTGTGAATGAGATGAAGATGGGAGCAGCACTCTCCTATATTGTGATTGCTGTAAATATCGTAGTTGGTATCTTGTACACCCCTTTTATGCTCCGCATGTTAGGTGCTGAGGAGTATGGGCTCTACTCATTAGCGAATAGCGTAATTGCATATCTCACCCTCTTGGACCTTGGTTTCGGCAATGCCATCATCCGCTATACATCTAAATTTAGGGTCGAGGGAAAGATCCGCGAACAGAGCGAAATGTTTGGTATGTTTATGCGCGTATACCTTATCGTAGGTCTACTCGCATTACTTGTTGGAGCGGGATTAGTGGTTAATATTGAGGCTCTTTTTAGTGGCTCAATGTCTGGTGGAGAGATAGATAAGTTGCGTATACTTATGATTCTTATGGCCTTCAACTTGGCTTTCACCTTTCCTCTATCTATCTATGGTTCGATTATTATCGCTTACGAGAAGTTTATCTTTCCACGGGTGATCTCCATTATCAGGCTGATTCTCAACCCTGTGGTGATGACAATAGTGCTTATCTTTGGATATAAATCTATTGCTCTAGTCATCGTCACGACCCTCTTTAATCTTATTACGTTACTTTTCAACCGTTGGTTCTGTCGCAAGAGGCTAAATATAAAGATCTTATACACAAAGTTCAATTGGTCATTGATGCGCGAAGTCTCGATATATTCATTCTGGATCTTCCTGAATATCATCATGGACAAGATCTATTGGAGCTCTGGTCAATTTATTCTAGGCATCTACAAGGGCTCTGTTGCAGTTGCAGTATACTCAATAGCAATCTACCTGCAAAGCTTCTACATGATGTTCTCAACGGCCATCTCTGGCGTATTTCTTCCGCGCGTCACAGCTATGGTGGCCTCCGGACGAAGCGAACGCGAGGTCTCTGACCTCTTTATCCGTACAGGAAGAGTGCAATATATCATTATGGCATTTATCCTAACTGGTTTTACTCTGTTTGGCCGCTCATTCGTTACCCTTTGGGCTGGAGAGGAGTATAGCGAGGCATACACTATGGCGCTGATATTCCTAGTTCCACTCACCGTACCACTTATTCAAAACCTTGGAATAACGATCCTTCAAGCTCGCAACCAATTAAAGTTCAGATCTATACTATATATCTCCATCGCATTATTGAGCCTACTTCTCGCCATCCTCCTAACACCGCGCTACGGCGGCATTGGATGTGCCATCGCAACAGCCTCAGCTCTGCTTCTTGGGCAAATTATAATTATGAACATCTATTATAAACGCTCTGTTGCAATAGATATTCCCCGATTCTGGCGCGAAATAGGAGGCATGTCGATTGCGCCTGCAATAATTTTAGTTATAGGATACTATATTATGCAAGAGGTGGAGATAGTAACAATTGGCGAATTTCTTCTTTCCACAATAATCTTCTCTATAGTTTACCTACCCGCCTTCTGGCACCTCTCTATGAATCACTCTGAGCGAGAGCTCTTTATCACACCAATAAGAAAATTTATCAACCGCGCAACGCAATAAAACTACCACCCTGTGAAAATCTGCATCCTAACACAGCCACTACACACCAACTACGGAGGCCTCCTACAAGCATATGCCCTACAGAGGGTAATACGCGAAATGGGACATGAGGTGTGGACAGAGGATAGGCGCGAAAATAGCTACTCTCCCCTGCGTCGCATTGTTAGATCAGATATTATCCGCTCACTCCTTGGGCTCACTCGCTATTTAACCCCTACTGAGAAGAGTGAAATTGGTAAATATACCGACCTCTTTATCTCGAAGAATATAACCACAACTACCGCTATAAACAGCACCAATAAACAAGCTCTGGAGCCATATCAATTCGAGGGGTATATCGTGGGTAGTGACCAAGTATGGCGCAAGGATTATAGCCTAGGTATAGAGAATTACTTTCTAGATTTTGCTAGTGAGAACAGCCTCAAAATAGCATATGGAGCCTCATTTGGCATCTCAGAGTGGGAGTACAACGCCTCTCAGACTCGTAGATTAAGCGCACTAGCGCAACGATTTAATCTTATCAGCGTGCGAGAGAGTGATGGCATTAAACTATGCAGAGAGCATCTACATGTAGATGCCAAAATCGTTCTTGATCCAACTATGCTACTCCTCCGAGACGACTACGAAGCACTAGCAAAGGATACCATGGGGGTTAACACCCCTCAAGGAGGCCTCACTTGCTACCTTCTAGATAAGAGAGATGCAAAACAAAAAATTGTAGAGACAATAGCCAACAATCGATCCCTAGCAATAGCCGATATAAGCCCAGCTAATAGCCAAAATACGCATGATGGTCGCCCCGTCTCAGAGCGCGTTGTAGCCCCTGTTGGAGTGTGGCTTGCAGGATTAATCAACTCTGAATTTATCATCACAGACTCCTTCCATGGTGCCCTCTTCGCAATACTATTCAACAAGCCATTCATCGTCATCACCAACGAAGAACGAGGAGCATCACGCTTTAAAACTCTACTATCTCACTTCGATCTAGAAGAGCGCCTTATAAATATAGAGACCTTTAACCTAGATCTACTAAATAGCTCTATCAACTTCGAACAGGTAAATAAAAAGCTAGAGGAGCTACGCAGAGACTCTTTGTCGCTCCTGCGAGATTCACTCTCCTCCGCTATCGCCCAACCTCATATCCAAAAGGATATATAGCACTTGGGGTATGTTCGCGCTTTATGATCTCAGCCACTTGACTCATTATCTCTGGATGCTGAGCCGAAACATCAATCGACTCCATTGGATCACTCTTAAGATCGTATAACACTGTCACACCCTCCGCACTCTTATTTAGGCCGCTCTTTATCGCCTTGTAATCTCCAATGCGAACAGCGATATCACCTTTGCCCGCAGCAAACTCCCAATATAGAAACTCATGCTGCTTCTGCCTCTTTCCTTGCCACTCATTCAGCATTGAGATACCATCAGTCAATGTTAACTCGTGACCAACAATCTCAGCCATAGTTGGCATAATATCCCAAAATGCAGAGATATGATCCGTGACCCTTCCCGGTTCAATTACACTATTCCAACGCACAATCATCGGTGTGCGAATACCACCATCGGTCATAGTTCTCTTATGACCGCTTACAGAACCATTGCTATTAAAGAACTGATAATCTGTGCCTCCCTCAAGATGGGCTCCATTATCACTAGTAAAGATAATGATAGTATTATCCGCTATACCAAGCTCATCGAGAGTATCCATAACATCTCCTACATACCTATCTATGCGCTCAACCATAGCTGCATATGTCGCTAAAGGTTCACTCTGCGAGCAGTAATATTTAATGTCAAAATCTTCATCTCCATAGTTTGCACCCGACTGCGGAGCAATGAAAGGAGTCTCCTCAAAACGACCACGATACTTCTCCAGCAGCTCATCCTCCGGAGCAATAATCTCAGCATGAGGTTGTACCAACGCTAAATATGTGAAAAATGGCCTCCCCTGTTGTGCACTCTCCTTGATCTGCTCTATAGCCCTCTCATGAATTACATCAGGGGCATATGTAACCTTATTCACAAAATCATTACCCTCTAAATAGATCATCTCCTGATTATACCATAAGTGCATAGGGTAATATCTATGAGCCTGACGTTGACAGTTATAACCAAAAAACTCATCAAAACCCTGCATATTAGGATCCCCTTCAGATCCGGGGAAACCCAACCCCCACTTTCCAAAGGCAGCTGTTACATAGCCAGCATCCTTAAACATCTCAGCAAGAGTATACGTATCATCAGGCATCGGTATCTGCCCCTCACCCTCCAACTCTCTATTACCCCGGATTGGAGTATGCCCCGTATGCAGCCCCGTGAGCAAAGAGGAGCGAGAAGGAGCAGAGACTGTACTCCCAGAATAGTGCTGCGTATAACGCAATCCCTGCGAAGCAAGACGATCAATATTTGGAGTCTCTATTTTATCTTGACCATAAACACCAAGATCACCATAGCCAAGATCATCAGCTAATATATATATTATATTTGGTGAATCTATCTCTTTAACCTCTGCACAACTCATTGTCACAGCTGTTGCAGCCACTGCTGAGGATAGTAAAAGTAACTCTTTGTTAGATTTCATTATTTTGTATTTTATGAAGTTTAACAAAGTTACTCAAAATTCATCAAGCATACAAATAAAAAAAGTGCAACCCTTAAAAAAGGATTGCACTTGAAGAGGCGGCTACCTACTCTCCCACGGGAAAACCGCAGTACCATCGGCGTAAGCGAG
>JBCQWG010000009.1:65198-65421 GCA_047172325.1 Rikenellaceae bacterium
AACTTGTGCTTCAGTTTATCGAAGCTTATGCGATTGAACACTTTCGTGTTCTACACGTCGCACGCGTTATAGTATTGACAACTTCAGAGATGAGATAAAGAATGATGTGTAAGCCTTTCGGGTAATTAGTATTGCTCGGCTGTGACATTACTGCCTGTACACCTGCAACCTATCAACGTAGTAGTCTCCTACGCCCCTCAAGGGAAGACTTATCTTGGGGATG
>JBCQWG010000010.1:0-44383 GCA_047172325.1 Rikenellaceae bacterium
TCCTCTCGCATGCCCGCACCGAGACCGACATCATCCGCGACTTAACCGAAGATGACGCCTCATTCCGCTCACTAACCCGCTCATGGTTCGAACATTCTGAGCTCTTCACCATGCTCAAGATGCTCTCAGAGCGCGGCCACACCGTGATTATAACAACCGACCACGGCACAATCCGCGTCGACAACCCTGTGAAGGTGACAGGCGATAGGCAGACCTCAGCTAACTTGCGCTACAAGTGCGGCCGCAACCTAGCATACAACTCCAAGGAGGTATACGAAATCACCCGCCCCCAAGATGTTCAACTGCCCTCCAGCAACCTCACTTCGAGCTATATCTTCGCCTACAATCGCGACTTCTTAGTATATAACAACGACGCCAACCGCCATATACGCTACTACCGCAACACATTCCAACATGGTGGAATCTCAATGGAGGAGATGATTATTCCTTATATTGTGCTTCAACCCAAGGGATAAATTAAATAAAATGATTATATTTGTGTAACCTAACATAATATAATCTAAATAATGAGAAAATTAACTCTTTTAGCTTCGCTTTTTTGTGTGGCCTCGTGTGATGTAGCTCCGCAGGAGGAGCAAGATCTCTCGATTCACAATGTGGTGTGGGATAGCCCCAGTGAGAATCCTCTTGAGTCAATGCCCGTTGGTGGTGGCGATATAGGACTCAATGTATGGGTCGAAAAAGGCGATGTCCTCTTCTATATAGGGCAGTCTGGAACCTTGGATGAGAACAACCAAATGTTGAAGCATGGACGCGGAAGATTGTCACTCACGCCCAACCCTTTTGATGAGTATACAACATTCTCGCAAACATTAAATCTTCAGAAAGGTGATCTAGAGATCAAGAGCGTCAACCTCAACAATGATATCACCCTTAACTTCTGGGTAGATATCTTTCGTCCTGTGATCCATATCTCGATAGATGGAGAGAAGCCCTTCGAGGTGGTTGCGAGCTATGAGTCATGGAGAACAGAGGATTACACCCTCACGGAGGCTGACCGCCACGCCTGCTTCAGCTATAGTGCCTACCTTGGGGAGGTTGTGAAGTATAAGGATAGCATCACGGCAGCGAATGGAGAGGTTCAGTGGATGCATCGCAACCGAGAAGATCGACTCGTGAGAGATTTCTGCATTGAGCAGCAGGGGTTGACAAGTGTTGCCGACAAGATCTATGATACGCAGACCGGGCGCACCTTTGGAGGTGTTATATGGGGTGACAACCTTCAAGATGGTGGCACCTCGCATGGAGAGTATATCGCCACTAAGTTTACAGCATTCAACCTAGAGAGCATCAAGCCGACCAAATCGCAAGAGATTAAGATTGCTCTCAACACCGGTCAATTTGACTCTGCCAAGGAGTGGAGTTACAAACTATCTAAAACTAAGGCTGAGGCCGATAGCGACAATCAGGCGAAGAAGAAAAACGAGAAGTGGTGGAGTGACTTTTGGGCACAAAGCTATATCTACACAGGTGAAGATCGAGCTGTTAGCAAGGGCGAAGATAACTACAAAGTGTGGCAGCTAGGTAAAAACTACCACCTCTTCAGGTATCTACAAGCGTGTAATGCCACGGGAGAGTTCCCCTCGAAGTTTAATGGTAGCATATTTACGGTAGATCCTAGAGGCATAAAGCCGGTTTCAACTGACCTTGACCCCGATTTCAGATCGTGGGGTGGCGGCAGCTTCACCGCACAGAATCAACGTCTTGTATATTGGCCAATGTTGAAAAATGGAGACTTCTCGATGATGAAGCCTCAATTTGACTTCTATAAAAATGCACTCTCCTCGGCCATCGCACGAAGCCAAGTCTATTGGAATCACGATGGTGCCTCCTTCACCGAGCAGCTAGAAAATTTTGGACTTCCAGTAGCTGCCACATGGGGCTTCGACGAGGGTACACGAAAGCGAGAGGATGACACAGAGCATGGCGAATTATCGAATAGATATGTTAGAAATCACTATGTAAACCAGTTGGAGTTTGCATTTATGATATTGAAATATTATCAATTCTCAGGTGAAAGCATCGAGGAGTATCTGCCATTCATCAAGAGCTCCATCACATTCTTCGACAAGCACTATCGCTACGAGGCTAAGCGCCTAACAGGAAAGGAGCTAGGCGACGATGGCAAACTTGTCTTCTACCCCTCTACAGCTGCCGAGATGTATAAAGTTGCGAAGAACCCTATAGATGTCATCGCGGCATTGAAAGCTGTGCTCCCTGCAATGTTGGAGCTACCCGACAATTATGTTAATGCTGAGGAGCGCAATTACTACAGCTCACTCCTTCTCATCATTCCAGAGATCCCCTACGACGAGAAGGAGGGATATAGAGTCATCAAGCCGGCCGAGAGCTGGGAGTATGTTGCCAACAATGAGATTCCGGAGCTATACACACTCTTCCCATATGACCTATTTGGCATTGGCAAGGAGGGACTCGACATCGCAACCAACACATGGCACTATGGTGAATCCAATATGAAAAGATCATTCTTGCAGAGCTGGAGTCAAGTGGGTATCTTCGCGGCACGCCTAGGCCTCAAGGAGGAGGCAAGCAGCCTTATCACTCGTAAGCTAGGAGACTCTCAGCGTCGTTTCCCCGCCTTCTGGGGCCCCGGAGTAGATTGGATGCCCGACTTTAACCATGGCGGAACAGCGATGCTCGGTCTTCAAGAGATGTTGATGCAGACAATAGATCAAGATAAGATCTACCTCTTCCCCACATGGCCCAAGGAGTGGGATGTAGAGTTTAAACTGCATGCTCCGCAGCAGACAACAGTCGAGGTGAAGCTAAAGGATGGCAACATTGAAAAATTGGAGGTGACACCAAAGAGCAGAGCCAAGGATATTGTTATAATGCTTAACTAACTCCTCAACCAAATATGAAAAAAGAGATCTTATTACTTACCTTTGCATCAATAATCTATGGTGCAGCAGCAGACAACAAAGAGCATACACGAAGCTACGTCCCTCTAGAGAAAGGACGCAGCGAGGAGTATATCACCTCTCTCTTCGACAAGGGTGAGCAGAAGATATATAGTGGCGACGAGATCAAATATATCGCTATGCCCTGTAGCGGTATCGGCTCTGGAGAGGTCAATGTGCAGGGCGATGGAAGATTATGCTTCTATGATGATGTATACAACGACATGCGAGAGGCAAATGGCAAGGCTAAAAATGGAGTGAGCACCGGATATCAATACATCCACCCAGAGGTAGATATCTCACGCGTGAAGAACAACTTTGCGATAGCCATTGAGAGTGGCGATAGCTCCAAGGAGATCTACTACCTCAATGGAGATAGCTTTGATGATATTCACTTTATCGGAGAGTACCCACTCGCTCAACTCACATTCCAAGATAGCAAAAAGAGTCTTCCCGTGGAGATCTCCACCGAGGTCTACTCACCATATGTGCCAAACAGCGTTCGCGAGTCGGCTAACCCCATTACAATCATGCGCGTTACGGTTAAAAATAGCAGCAAGCAACGAGTGAAGGCGACATTGGCCGGTTGGATGATGGGTGCTAAATTCCGCGAGAATGATGGTGTGAAGTATACCAATGTCGCAAACAGCACCAAGCAGATGGCCTCAGTAGCGTTCCAGACACTACCCACACAGGTGAAGCGCGAATATTTCGAGGAGGAGATCGACTCAGATTCACGCATTGGAGAGATGTCTATAGCGATCCTCAGCAGCAAGGCGAAGAGCAGTGTTGAATCTGCCGATATTGAGACCCTTATCGAAGGTGCAGGCTCAACGCAGATAGCAACAGAGCAGAGCGACACAGCAATAGGTGGCGGCGTATATGAGTCTATCTCCCTCTCACCCGGCGAGCAGCGCGTAGTGACATTTGCTATTTCGTGGTACTATCCTCACAAATATGACTATGCTGTTCAGAACTTACGAAAGACTACTTACCTTGCCGAGTATCCCGGATATGTGGGTCATATATACAACAATTGGTATGACTCATCGACAGATGTTTTGGAGTATATCGCAGATCAAAACGATGAGCTATACACAAAGACGAAGCTCTTTCACGACACCTATTTCGATACAACAATCCCATATTGGCTCACCAACCGCATGACCATGGCCCTATCGACACTTGCCTGTGGCAACGTCTCAATATGGGAGAATGGCAGGTTCTACAGCTATGAGGGAATCGGCTTCTGTCCGGGAACCTGTGGTCATGTCTACAACTTTGTGCCCACCGTGGCTCAGCTCTTCCCATCATTGGAGCGCTCCGTGAGATTGATGCAGGATTTCAACCCCGAAGCTGGCTTCAAGGAGAGTGGCCGCATTAACTTTAGAGGTCATGGAGCAGATAGAGAGGCCGAGGTGAATCACCGCTGGGCATCGGATGCTCAGAGCGGCTATGTCCTCAAAGCCTACCGCGAGCACCTTATGTCGGAGAATAACAGCTTCTTGGACTCCATATGGGAGAGAGTGAAGATGGCTATAGGCTATCAGATTTTCAAGGATGGAGCGGAGATTGGCCTACGTCCAAACGGCATCCTAGAGTGTGAGCAGACATTCTGGGACCCAATGTGGTACGGCCCCAACCCCTACAACGCTACACTCTACCTAGCTGCACTTAGAGCAGCCGAGGAGATGGCTAAGGTGCAAGGAGAGTTGGCTCTAGCCGAGCGTTACCACTCACTCTACATGCAGGGACGAGAGTATATGAGCACCGCGATGTGGAACGGTGAATACTACGTACACCTCTACCCCATGGGCATGATAGGACACCAAGGAATGTACAATGGCTCCAAGACCCCTATCGAGCTTGATAAGCAGGCTGAGAGCTACATCAAATCATTCAACGCTTGCGACCCCACCTACTTTGTGAGCACAGCATGTGATGCAAATCAGCTCTTTGGTCAAAACTGGGCATTCCAGCTAGGACTAGGCAACATCCTACCTGAGCAGCAGTGCGCAACAGCTATAGGGAGTGTCTATAAATATAACTTCACACCCGACATCAGCACCGTCTACGACTTCAAGAAGTCTGCATCCCGCACCCTAGCTGCACCGGGAGAGGCAGCCATGATAAATGGCAGCTGGCCCAAAGATGCCCCCACAGCAATGGAGAACACACACGACAAGAGCGATATATGGAGCGGCTTGGAGTATGATGCAGCCTGCAACATGATTAGCTGCGGCGATATCCGCGAAGCATTCGTTGTGCTAAAAGCTATCGACGACCGCTACGATGGCACCAAGCGCAACCCATGGAATGAGATAGAGGGATCCAACCACTACTCACGCGCCATGCAGTCATGGAACGTCCTCCGCAACCTAAGCGGATACACCTACAATGGTCCAGAGGGAAAAATAAGTTTCTCCCCAAAATTGACCCCAGAGGAGTATCAAGCATTCTTTACAGTGGCAAAAGGATGGGGCAACTACGCACAAGAGATAAGCGACGAGAAGGTGAGCTACACCCTTAAACTTGCTTATGGATCACTTCGCCTAACAGAGATCTCACTACCCCTCTTAACGCAGAATGATAACTACTCAGTGAGCCTAAACGGTAAAACAATCTCTGCAAAATGCTCCGCTAAAGGCGATACACTACTCGTAGCCCTAAATGAGCTCAACCTTAAAGCAGATGACCTACTACAGATTTCTGTAGTAGAGTAAAGCTCCTCACAGAACAGAAAAAACGTTATAACTGATTAAGTTATAACGTTTTTCTTGTTCTTGTGACACCGCCAGGACTCAAACCTGGAACCTTCTGATCCGTAGTCAGATGCTCTATTCAATTAAGCTACGGTGCCGAATTGCGAGTGCAAATATATGGCAAATTATTGAGACTCGCAAATTTTTTGGGTATTTTTTTGTGAATGTATGAAAATATCGTTTCTCATCGCGCTCATGCCGCGCGGCACCAAGCTTAGCTTGGATCCAGAAACTATCGTTTTTGACCTATGTATTGCGCTGGTGGGATGGGGCTTTGCCCTACGATTGCTTTTCATCCCACCAACGAGGTTGACCTCAAACTAAATCAGCTGCCCACTGGAGGCATACGAAACTATTTCTCATACGTTCGCCCTGTAGATATTAATAGGAATATTGTATATACTGCAAATTTTAATTACATTTGCAATAAATAAAAAAATAATGATATAAGAAAAAATATAACTACATACATAAACTGCTGAAATCCACCTAAAACAACCACATCAAGATAGATTATAGCAGAAAAAAGAAAAAGCCAGTAGCTCGTGTTAAGTTTTTAGCACGGGTCTAACTGCTTTTTCTAGGCGCGTGGTTGTGCCGGGTGGATTTCGTTAGCACTCGTGCTAATTTATTTTATAAAGCCAAAACAACCACAAAACTATGAGAGTAAAAAACCTCTACGTCGGCAAATGGGAGTTCATAAAAGCCGAAAGGCACAATGGATCACAGTGGGAAGCTACCGACCTCGCACAAGGAATGATCTGGGAGTTTAACCCCATATTCTTTAGCGAGCACAAAACCATTGGTAATATAGCAGAGTTCACACCAGAGAGAGACAACCCCATCTCGCTGAACTATACATTTAGTGATATAGATAACAGCCTAAGAGTAGAGGTCTACAAAGATCCCTTAACTAGAATTAAGGATGAAATAGATATTTATGATCTTACTACAGTGACTCAAACGCTTTCCCAAACAACAATTGTCATAACCCTAATCAATCAAATTGGTTGCTGGGCACCATATCTGAGATACACCTTGCGGCAGCTGAACTATATATAATACACTACAACGAGGAAGATAGTTTTTTATCTGTTTATCCTAAATGGCATACATCTTGCGTAGAAGTTTTAAAATTGTTTTAAAACAACTAAACACTCATTTATGAAAACATTTAGACTATTGATTGCGGCTATGCTTTTTGTGCAGGCTGCGTCGGCCCAGAGTTATTCAGCTCCTGAGGGCAGCGAGACATCCACCGTTTATCTAATTGCGGCATATGGGGATTCGCAAAAATCGAAAGACGAATGCTCCTCCATGGAGCTCTTGGCGATGAGCAATAAGGCAGCAGTGGAGGCGGCTATAATTGACCATCAAACAACAATGCGAACTGGTTATCAATCTTTGCAACAACCTCTTTTAATCATTGCGCAGCGCGAGAATAAGTTCTCTTTTGCTGTTGGTGGTTACATAAGTATGCGTGCGGGATATGATCTTGATGGCGCGGTGGATAACCTTGATTTTATCCCTGCCGACATCCCTGTTCCCGGAAATTATGCATCTAAAGCGAAGTTGATGATGGATTTAACAACCTCTCGCGTATTTGCGAAGGGTATTATCAATAGCCGCACTTTGGGTCAGGTGGAGCTCTTCATTGATGCCGATTATCGTGGTGGCTCGTATGGTGATTATAGACCTCGTGTGCGTTCGGGATATGTTGCCTTCAAAGGCTTCACCATTGGACGCGATGTGACAACCTTCTGTGATCTCGATGCTGCGGTCTCGACAATAGATTTCCAAGGTCCTAATGCATACAACTACAACTTTGCTACGATGGTTCGCTACGAGTGCAACTTAGCTAACGACCACCTCTCAATGGGTATCGCAGCGGAGTATCCTCAATATTGGGGCACATATGGTGCTAACTTTGCATCAATCCCACAACGCGTTCCCGACATACCATTCTATCTACAATATGAGTGGGGTTACTATCGTCAGAACCACTTCAGGGTATCCGGTGTAATCCGCAATCCATATATGTACGACAAGAGCAAGGAGGAGACAACATCGCTCACAGGATGGGGCGTTCAGGCGAGTGGCTGCATCTCAGCTTCAGACTGGATGCGACTTAAGTTCAACGGCGTTTATGGCTCATCCATATCTCAATATATTGCCGACTTCACAGGGATGGGTATCGACTTCACACCAGATCCAGACGATGCTTCATCATTGCAGACAACACCTATGTGGGGCTTCCAAATTGGAGGCGAATTTATGCTTAGCGAGCGCACTGCGGTAAATGCAGGCTACTCAACAGCAGCTGTAGATGATAAGAATGGCTACTACTCAGATGAGGAGTACCTACGAGGTGAATATATCTTCGGAAATATATATTATAGCCTCACTCCACGCTTCAAGCTAGGCGGAGAATACCTCTACGGCCGTCGCAAAAATACAGATAGCCAACGCAACCACGCAAACCGCTTTAACCTCTTAGCGCAGTTTAGCTTCTAACCTAAGTTTTGGGTATGGGAAATGTAATATTTACCAGTGAATTTTATTCATTTCCCATATCCAAGACTCAGGTTATCGGCTTTTAAAGCCGATTTATGTTCGACAAACCACTCTAAATCTATGTCAATCTACGGTTGTCATCATCCCATCAGCGAGGTTAAACTCGGATTGGGTTTCGTAGCTATAAGCCCAATACGCAAGTCGACCAACTACTTTACAAAAGGAAGCCCAACAACCTCTGCCTCAACAAGTTTCTCGCGGATTACGACAGCTATCTTTGAGCCTTTGGCGGCGTATTGCGCTGCGACGTAGCCCATTCCAATACCCGCTTTTAGGCAGGGGGACATTGTGCCGGAGGTCACCTCGCCGATGATCTCACCGCAGGGTGCTGCCAAGGGGTATCCATGGCGTGGGATGCCACGCGTGAGTAGCTTAAAGCCTACGAGTTTGCGTGAGGCGCCCTCAGCTTTGAGTGCTGCCATCTTTTCGCGGTCGATAAAATCTTTGCCATCAACAAATTTTGTGATCCAGCCTAAGCCCGCTTCAATTGGGGATGTTGAGTCATCAATATCATTTCCATAGAGGCAGAAGCCCTTCTCCAAGCGGAGGGTGTCGCGAGCGCCTAGGCCAATATTCTGTAGGCCGGCAGCTGCTCCGACCTCCCATAGGGATGCCCAGAAGCGGTCGGCATCTGCATTATCAAGATATATCTCGCAGCCACCCGAACCGGTATAGCCGGTGATAGATAGGATCACGGGGCACCCTGCAATCTCCATCTTAGAGAAGGTGTAATACTCCATATCGAGGATTGAATCGTCGCAGAGCTGCGCCACGATTGCCATCGCCTTTGGGCCTTGGATTGCCAATTGGCAGATCTCATCAGAGGCGTTGTAGAGCTCCTTGCCCGCCTCCATGCCGAAGGCTTTACCCTGCTCGACGATATGAGCCCAATCTTTATCAATGTTGGAGGCATTTACGCACAGCATATATGTGAGGGCATCAATGCGGTAGACTAAGATATCATCCACGATACCACCATTCCCATTAGGTAGAGCCGAGTACTGCACCTTACCGTCGTAGAGCTTCGACACGTCATTTGTTGTGATGTGCTGCAAGAGCTCTAGTGCGTGCTCTCCCTTAACCCAGATCTCACCCATGTGGCTAACATCGAACACTCCTGCGCCCTCGCGCACAGCCATATGCTCGTTGTTGATACCTGTAAACTCTATAGGCATGTTATAGCCTGCGAACTCTGCCATCTTAGCACCTGCCTCGATGTGATACTTTGTGAATGGTGTATTTTTCATTATTTCGATTTGTTTTTACTTAACTCTGTTACTCTCCGCGACGACGTAGCTTCAACATAGGGCAACGCTCGAACTCCTTCTCTCGATCGAAGAGGTAACGGTATGTGATATGGCGCTTATGGCGTGTTGCACAGACATATTTTACTATCATATGGTTCATCACGGGGTTGAAGTCACCCATCCAAGCGAGCTCCAACGATCTGTAGCGGTTCTTCTCCGTGTGAAGATATTCATTGGTGATTGTCGACATCAGACCCGACTCGACACCCTTTCCCTGATACTCTGGGGTGATGGCGAAGATCATTCCGAAGATGCGATTACACGAGCGACGCACCTTAAGGTCCCACAAGAACTTAAGCTTCTGAAGTGGTCCAAACTTACCCTTAAACTGTTTAAGGATCTTATTGAGGTCTGGCACCATGATAAAGAATCCGATAGGCTCATCCTTATAATATGCGAAGTAGAGGATCTCAACATCCACAATTGGCTTTAGGCTATTCATAATCGCTTTGGCCTCGGCTGCCTCCATGGGTTTAACCCCTGAGAACATGCTCCACGCCTTGTTGTATATTGTGCGGAAGGTCTCAGCGGCGCCATCCAGCTCTCTCTTCTCTAGGTGACGGAAGGAGTATCCCGGAGTCTCTGCGAGGCGTGCAGCACGCGCATGGATCTTTGGGCTGAGGTCATGGTCATCTACATTCCAGATGTAAGAGTATTGCTGGAAGTAATCCTTGAAGCCATACTTCTCGAAGAGACCTTGGTAGTAAGGGGGGTTGTATGGGTTCTCGAAGAGTGGCTCATAGTCAAAGCCCTCGACCAACACTCCCCACCATGAGTCACGCTGTCCAAAGTTGATGGGACCATCCATCCCCTCCATCCCCTTACCCTGAAGCCATTGACGAGAGGCATCGAAGAGAAGCTCCGCAACGGCGTAATCTTCAATCGACTCAAAGAAGCCACAACCACCCGTCGGCTGGCTCTCGATAGCTGCTTTCTCGCGATTGTAGAACGCTCCGATGCGACCTACGGTCTCGCCCTTGCCATCGACTGCGATCCAGCGAATAGCCTCTCCATCATTGAAAAGCTTATTGCGCTTGGGGTCGAACACGCCGCGAATAGACTCCTCGATAGGACATATCCACATTGGATCCCCTTTATAAAGTTTGTGGACCAACGCAAAGAACTCTGCCTCGGTCTCCTTGGAGTTTACTTCAATTAATCTGTACTCTTTATTTGCCATATTATAGCCTTTTGGATTGCGGAAGCAAAGGTAATAAAAATTTGCAATAATTTCTTGCTTCATTCATGCTTTTTTATGCTACACTATTACTATCTTTGTGGCTCGACCCAGAGAGTTGGGTTTTTACTTTTTAAATTACACTTGACGTGTCTCAAATATTAGATGGATTAAATAGAGCGCAGCACGACGCTGTGATCAACTACGATGTAGCTTCACTCATTATCGCAGGTGCCGGATCAGGCAAAACCCGCGTGCTCACCTCCCGCATAGCATATATGATCGAGCAGGGGGTATCACCCTCCAACATCTTAGCCCTCACCTTCACCAAGAAGGCGGCCGAGCAGATGCGCGAGCGTATCGCTCAGATGATGCCCGATGGCCGTAGCAGGTGGATCCGCATGGGAACCTTCCACTCGCTCTTCTCACGCATATTGCGCGAAAATGCGGAGGCTATAGGCTTCACACGAGGCTTCACCATATATGAGCCAAACGATTGCAAGAGCATGATTAAGTCGATCCTCAAGGAGATGAACCTTGGGGATGACATCTACAAACCCAATGTGATTCTATCTCGAATATCATATGCCAAAAACTCACTGGTGACCCCCGCAGCATATGCCGCCAACACCTCCTATGCAACCGAGGATCGCCGCCTGCGCACACCTCAATTTGGGAGTATCTACGCTGCATATTGCGCTCGCTGCAAACATAATGACGCAATGGATTTCGATGATCTATTGCTACAAACCAATATCCTATTCCGCGACCATCCCGACATCTTGGCACGTTATCAACAGGAGTTTCAATATATATTGGTGGATGAGTACCAAGATACCAACTATGCTCAATATATCATTATTAGACGCCTCTCGCAACTTCACTCCAAGGTGTGTGTGGTGGGTGATGACGCGCAAAGCATCTACTCATTTCGAGGAGCTAAGATAGAGAATATTATCAATTTCCGCAACGACTACCCTCAAGCAAAAACCTTTAAGCTAGAGCAGAACTATCGCTCCACGCAGACCATCGTCGATGCCGCCAACTCGGTCATCGAACGCAACTCAAAGCGAATGGAGAAACGTTGC
Source organism: Rikenellaceae bacterium (assembly GCA_047172325.1). Classification (GTDB taxonomy): domain Bacteria; phylum Bacteroidota; class Bacteroidia; order Bacteroidales; family Rikenellaceae; genus Alistipes. Next base: position 11,851 of record JBCQWG010000010.1, read on the forward strand.
TTCTCGGCAGGTGACACCGGTGAGAAGATCAAGGTGATGCGCGCATATACCGACCGCGAGGAGGCACAGAGAGTTGCCGATGCCATAAGGGATCGAGTGCGCGAGAATGGCGATGGTGACTACTCGGAGACAGCCGTGCTCTATCGCACTAATAATCAGTCACAAGCCATCGAGGAGGCTCTACGCCGCAAGGCTATACCCTACAAGATATATAAGGGTAACTCCTTCTACGACCACAAAGAGATCCGCGACACCTTGGCCTACATTCGTCTTGTGTGCAATCCGCGCGACGATGAGGCCTTCAAACGCATTATAAACTATCCAGCTCGCGGAATTGGAGCAACATCGGTTGAACGCATCGCAGCGCTAGCCCGCGACAAAGGCACTTCGATGTGGGAGGCTATCGACACACTTGTGGCTGAGCCACCCGCAGATGCCGTGCAGAAGACAATCATAAAGAAGGTAACCGAGTTTGTGGCACTCATCCGCACCCTATCTCTTTCGCGCACCGAGAAATCACTCTACGACTTTGGTCTGGAGCTCGCCTCGCGCTCTGGAATCCTCCCCCTCTATCGCATGGAGAACTCCCCAGAGGCAAACAGCGCCATAGATAATATCGAAGAGCTCCTCAACACCATGCAACTCTTCAATGAGCAACGCGAAGCGGAGATCCGCAATGGCGAGCGAGAGGCAGGAGATATAGCGACCCTCGAAGAGTGGCTAGAGAATGTCATGCTTATGACCGACATGGATAACGAGAGCGAGGATGATAAGAATAGAGTCACCCTAATGACAGTTCACTCCTCCAAAGGATTGGAGTACAAATATATATACATCGTAGGAGTTGAAGAGAACCTCTTCCCCTCGCAGCGTGCCGTGGAGAGTGGCGACATTGAAGAGGAGCGCCGATTGTTCTACGTCGCCATAACTCGCGCCAAGGTTGCCGCAACAATATCCTACGCTGAGATGCGTTTCAAATGGGGTAACATGGAGTTCTCGCGCCCAAGTTGCTTTATGCGTGAGATAGACCCCCGCTACCTTGACATCTCCGACTCGGAGAGTGAGGCGCAAGAGGGACGACGCCCACAGCTTCGTAACGCCCCCTCACAGCAGCAGGGTCGTGGCGCAGCAATAGAGGAGCTTCGCAACCGCTTCGACTATCGCCACAAGCAAGCTCAGCAGGCGAAACAGACTCAGCAAGCCCAACCGCAGAGAGGCACCTCCACCGAGGGTATGCGTCGCGTCGCTGTTCGCACCCAAGCAGCAGGCATGCAGAGCTCCTCTGAGAGCTGTGGCTATAGCATAGGTGAGCGTGTGGAGCATCCTCGATTTGGAGCGGGCACAATAAAAGCTATAGAGAGACTCAACACAGATTATAAATTAACAGTAGAGTTCGAGAACCAAGAAGAGAAGACACTTCTAGCAAAGTTTGCAAAACTCACAAAACTATAGAGGCATGAAGCAGAAAGAGCGATACGAAGCAATAATAGAGTGGTTTCAGGCAAATATGCCCATTGCAGAGAGCGAACTTAACTACCGCAACCCCTATGAGCTACTTGTAGCGGTATCCCTTTCAGCGCAGTGCACCGACAAGCGCGTGAATCTCACTACCCCTGCCCTCTTCGAGGCCTACCCCACTCCTTTCGAGATGGCCAAGGCGAGCGCCGAGGAGATCTACTCATATATAAGAAGCATCTCATACCCCAACAACAAAGCTAAAAACCTCGCAGCAATGGCACGCATGCTCTGCTCCGAATTTGGAGGCGAGGTACCACAAGAGCTCGATGCCCTACAGCGCCTTCCGGGAGTGGGCCGCAAAACAGCAAATGTGCTTGGCGCAGTGCTATGGCAAAAGGAGGTTATGCCTGTCGACACCCATGTATTTAGAGTCTCCGCCCGCATGGGACTTACGCGAGCTGCCAAGACCCCTCTCCAAACGGAGCTACAACTCGAAAAAAATATACCCTCACACCTACTACCCATCGCCCACCACTGGCTCATCCTACATGGTCGCTACATATGCACCGCACGCGCCCCAAAGTGTGGAGAGTGTGGTCTACGTCAATGGTGTCGCGAGGGATCAAAAAATCAAAAGTAATGAATATCAACAGAACAACTATCGCATTAATCACGATTATATCACTGCTACCAACGATCACCCTATGTAGCTCCACAACAGATAAGAAGGTGAAGATAGAGCCCCAATACACCCTCGGCAAAGCGGTTGGCACAATCAATAGCAGCACCCTTGACGAGATCTCAGGAGTTGCCACCAGCAGCATCTACACAGATTGCCTCTGGGTGCATAACGACAGCGCAGATGAACCCAACATCTACCTAATCAACCTCCAAGGAGAGCTTATCACAACCCTCTCGATGCCCTCCATCACAAACCGCGACTGGGAGTCAATAGCAATCGCCGATGGATACATCTACATAGGAGAGACGGGCGACAACTGGGCGACATACGACGATAAAAAGATATACCGCATAGCGGAGCCCACCACAATAAACACCCTTAAGCGCGATCAACACATGACAATAGGCAACGTCGAGACAATGCGACTAAACTTCTCAAATGGACAGCGCGACTGCGAAACAATGATGTACGACCCTTGGAGCGATGAACTGATACTAGTCTCTAAGCGCGAAGATAAAGTCATGGCCTACGCCACCCCCTTTATCGCGACATCCAACGATCAAATCATAGAGGTTGACCCCATCGCAACACTAACCTTCTCCAGCGCCACAGCAGGCGACATCTCCCTAAGCGGCAAGGAGATATTGATAAAAAACTACATGTCAATATTTCTATACAACCGCCAAAGAGGAGAATCAATAGTCGACGCCCTAAGCAAAGCCCCCACAAAACTAGCCTACAGCCCAGAGCCACAGGGCGAAGCCATTGCATGGAGCACCCATGAAGATGCCTTCTACACAATTAGCGAAAAAGCAGGAACCGACATGCCAATAATATATCGGTACGAAGCCAAATAACAAGGGGTTAATTACCTCTTTAACCGATAATTAACCCCTTGCGGATGTGATTCCGACAGGGTTCGAACCTGTGACCCACAGATTAGAAATCTGTTGCTCTATCCAACTGAGCTACGGAACCATCACATTTTAAATGCAGGTGCAAAGATATAATTTTTTTTTTATTTTCTGCCGGTTGGATCTCTTTTTTTTATTTGATGGGATGAAATTATAGGGCAAACGCAGGACAGTATACTCTCTCACTGCGCTCATGCCGCGCGGCACCAAGCTTAGCTTGGATCCAAAAACTTACGTTTTTGACTTTGTATTGCGCTGTTGTGATGGGGCTTTGCCCTACGATTGATGTACAATATTAAGCTTATGCAAATTCATTTGCAGCGCTTAACATTATACATCAATCTATGCCAACCTGCGGTTGCCATCATCCCATCAGCGAGGTTACCTATTTCGCTCGGTGATGTAGGCGCAGAGGTTTAGTAGGGAGGTGCGATATGGGCTCTCTTCGTATTGGGCGAGGATGGTGATGGCCTTTTCGATGTAGGCTTTCATCACCTCTGTTGCGAACTCTATGCCTCCGCCCTGCTCTACCATGGCTTGGAGCGCATTTATTGCGGTGGGATCATCTTTGCAGGCTATTAGCAGCTGCTTGATATTCTCTCTCTGCTCTTCGTTGGAGCTCTCTATGATGTGTAATAGGGGTAGGGTCACTTTGCCCTCTCTGAGATCACCATTGGAGGGTTTTCCGGTGTTGGCTGAGGGGGTGTAATCGAGGATGTCATCTTGAATCTGGAAGGCCATACCGATATATTCGCCGAAGCGACGCATATTTTCAACCTTTGAGGCGGAGGCTCCCGCGGCGATGGCACCTGCCGAGGCGCTGATCGAGATGAGGGAGGCTGTCTTCTTATGTATGATGTCGAGATATCCCTCTCGCGTCATGGTGTGTTTTGCGGCGAAATCATCTTGGATGACCTCTCCCTCGCAGAGTATTGCGATACTCTTGGCGACATGCGCAACGATATCATATTGGCCGCTCGACATACCCAAGGTGAGGGTGCGACCAAGGATGTAGTCGCCCACGAGGATTGACTTGCGAGATTGCCATATTGAGTTGAGAGAGGGTTTCGAGCGACGTGTATCGGAGTTGTCGATAACATCATCGTGGATAAGCGAGGCGAGGTGGATCATCTCAACCATGGTCGCAGCGACCCATGCGCGACGGCTGACGATGCCTGTGGGTGAGTTGAGGGCTGCCGAGAGCATAACAACAAGAGGGCGAATACCCTTGCCTCGTGATGAGAGGGCGTGGGTAAGCATCTGCGAGAGAAGCTCGCTGTCGGCTTGGAACTCTCCAGCTATGAAGTTGTCGAATCCCTCCAAATCTTTTACAATTGGTGCTTTAATCTCGCTTAGTGTTGCCATCTTTAAATCTGTTATTTTAGGTTTATCTGTTGCAAAAATAGTGATTTTTTAGTAACTATCTACGGATCTGTTTAAAAAAATTAGTACCTTTGTAGATTGTGAACCATATTTTGTTTGCCATCTAACCAAAAAGAGCGGTCAAGCAGGGAAAATGATTAATATTCTATGATTTCAAAGATCAATTGGCGCTCCAAGTTGCCATTTATAGTTGCAGTGGTGCTCTACGCACTACTCTCGTATGGATATTTCGCACCTCAAATTGGGGGCGATGTACTCTATCAGCATGATGTAAAACAGTATGAGGGAATGACCCAAGATATTTTGGAATCACGCCAAGAGAGTGGCATTGATCCTCAGTGGACTGGCTCAATGTTTGGAGGAATGCCCGCATATCTTATCAATGTAGCCTACCCTGCACAGCTAATCAAGATCACATTCAATAGGCTCTGTAGCGCCTTTGGTACTCCTGCCGCCTTTATTCTCTTTGCGATGTTGGCAATGTGGCTCATGCTTGTCATGATGGGGGTTAATGGATGGGTAGCAATTGTTGGAGGCTTGATGTATGGCCTCTCGACCTACTTCTTTCTAATTATTGAGGCGGGACACATCACCAAGATGTGGGCTCTAGCATACGCCCCTCTGATGTTTGGAGCGGTTCACATGACCCTGCGCGGTAATATGTGGTGGGGTGCTGCGCTCTCAGCGCTCTTTGCCTCAGCTGAGATTGGCGCAAACCATCCTCAGATAACCTACTACTTTGGTATGGCTATAGCTGCCTTCTACCTCTCGGAGTTATACTTCGCCCTCAAGGAGTCTCGCATAGCGGAGTTTGCTAGGCGCACATCTCTGCTTCTTGTGGCTGCGATATTGGCCGTCGCCTCCAACCTCTCACCACTTTGGTACACCTTCGAGCACACCCCCGACACCATGCGAGGAGGGTCGGAGCTTGTGGCGGAGGGCTCAACGAGTGCGGGTCTCGATATGGAGTATGCCACGGCATGGAGCTATGGACCCACCGAGAGCCTCAATATGCTAGTGCCCAACTTTGTGGGAGGCTCCTCCTTTGAGACATTTGCCGCGGATGGAGCTGTCGCAAAGGCCCTCACACCATATAACTTAAGTCATATTGCTCGTCAGCTACCTCTCTACTGGGGCCCTCAATCATTCACCGGAGGTCCAACCTATATTGGAGCTGTCATTATCATGCTCGCACTCTTCGCGCTACTGCTGATGAAGGGGCGCGAGAAGTGGTGGATAATTGCCATAAGTGCGATTATGATCCTCCTTGCTTGGGGACGTCACTTTATGTGGTTCTCGGAGCTTATGTTCAATATCTTGCCCGGATACAATAAATTCCGCACCGTCTCGATGACACTCGTAGTGGTTGAGTGGACTCTACCTCTATTAGCTACGATGGGCCTCGCCAAGCTTTGGGACAATAGTATCGAGAGGGGGGAGATCCTCAAAAAGTTAAAAATTGCGGTTGGCGCTATCTCAGCGCTACTACTCCTCTTCATCGTGGCGGGAGGTGCCCTCCTAGGCTTTGGGCGGCAGGAGGGATTCGAGCTTTTGGTGAATAATGGCTTCCCGGAGGATATCGCCTCATTGGTAGCTGGAGCTATGGCCGAGGAGCGTTTCGAGGTTATGCGCCTTGACTCTTTGCGCTCGCTCCTCCTTGTGATTGGCTCAGGTGCCATCATATGGGCACTCGCTACAAATCGTCTTAAGAGAGGGGCGACACTCTCGCTGCTGGGGCTACTCGTTATCATTGATCTTGTGCCCGTTAACCGTAGATTCCTCAACTCCGACGACTTTATCTCGAAGAGAGAGGCTCAGATCTATCCAACGGCAATCGACAAAGAGATAATGCAGGATAAGGAGCTAGGCTACAGGGTGCTAAACCTCACGGTGAGCCCCTTCAATGATGCCACTACATCCTACTTCCACCGCTCCGTAGGTGGATATCATGGTGCTAAGCTATCTCGCTACCAAGATCTAATTGACAACTACCTTAGTTCATCGCTGAGCTATGAGGTGCTCGATATGCTCAATACACGATATATCATCTCAACGGACGAGCAAGGTAAGCCCATACTTATGGTCAACGACCAAGCGTCGGGCGCAGCGTGGTTCGTCAAGGAGGTTCTCACCGTTGAGACCCCTCGCGATGAGATAGATGCACTGGGCAGAGTCAACCTCAAGGAGGTGGCGGTAGTTGACTCTATCTTCGGAGTTGATGCTCAGAAAAATAGTCGAGAAGAGGTCGACAACGCCTCAATAGAGCTTATTGAGTATCAACCCAACTACCTACGCTACACCTACTCTTCACCTTGTGATCAGGTGGCTATCTTCTCCGAGATCTACTACAATAAAGGGTGGAAGGCATATATTGATGGGGTGGAGGCACCCTACTTCAGAGCAAACTACGTGCTACGCGCAATGGAGCTTCCCGCAGGTGAGCACACCGTGGAGTGGCGCTTCAGGGCTCCCCACTGGTCCCTTATTGAGGGTATTACATTAGCCTCAACACTCCTTATCATTCTCTCAATTGTTATACTTCTAATCAAAAGCATATATGAAAGAGGACAAAAGATTAAAGCGTAAGGTTCGCAACTCATACGCCGTGTCGACCATAAGTATATCACTTGTGCTCTACTTGGCAGGGGCTGTAGGCTACCTTATATATACCGTTTTTGGAGTTACTCACACCCTCGAACAGAGCATCGTCGCCACCGTAGAGCTTCATGAGGGAGTAAGCGACACTCAGCGCGAGGGTATTCGAGCGCAGATAGCAGCCTCCCCCGTGGTGGGCGAAATCGAGTTCCTCTCGAAGGTCACTAAGGCGCAAGATAAAGAGTTTAGAAACCTCTTCGGTGATGATTTCGAAGAGATCCTTGCATCCAACCCACTGCACGACAGCTATGAGGTGCAGCTACTCGCCTCCTCCTCCGAGCCAGAGCTCCTTGCATCATTCATCGAGCGGGTCGAGACAATCAAAGGGGTGGAGTCGGTCTACTACCCAACGCTACTTGTCGAGAGGGTACACTCCACACTATCTATCATCGAGACCGTATTGCTGCTCTTCGGGGCCACCCTACTATTCATCTCACTGATTCTCCTCAACAACACCATTCGTCTAGCTATCTACTCGCGACGCTATATCATCAACACAATGAAGCTCGTTGGAGCCACTCGATGGTTTATCATGCGCCCAATCGTATGGAGCGGCGTGAAGAGCGGTTTCTGTGCAGGGGTGATCGCCTCGCTGCTCTTTATGGGCTCCGTATGGGCCCTTGGCACCACACTGCCAGAGCTCATGAGCATGGGTGACACAATTATTCTGGGGATAATTATCGCCTCTATTATACTTAGCGGTATGGTAATTTCGTTAATTTTTACGATCTTTGCAGCCAATAAATTTGTTAATATGACCTCAAATAAGATTTATCTATATTAATTATGAACAATAAGAACACACATAAGGAGTCTGAGCAAGAGCGAAATATGCCCTTAGCAATCAAAAATTACAAGCTTCTACTCGCTGGATTTATCGTAATCCTATTGGGCTTCATACTGATGTCGGGTGGCGGTGGCACTAGCGCAACGGAGTTCGATTACAGCATGTTCTCATGGAGAAGAGTCACGCTAGCACCCATCGTCGTTGTGATTGGCTTTATCTTGGAGGCCTACGCAATACTTAAGAAATAGAGAATACATTAATCCAATACTATGAATATTTTAGAATCTATTATCCTTGGCATAATCCAAGGTATCACTGAGTTTTTACCCGTATCAAGTAGTGGCCACCTCCAGATTGTAAAGGCCCTTATGGGTGTCGAGTTAGAGGAGAATATCACCTTTGACCTAGCTCTACATGCTGGTACCGTATGTAGTACTATTTTAGTACTATGGCCAGAGATCGCGAAGATCTTTAAAGGCGTCTTATCAACGAAGTTTAACGACGACCAAGCCTACGTGCTTAAAATTGCCCTCTCGATGATTCCTGTGGCAATCGTAGGCTTCACCCTCGAAGACTCCCTCAATGCGATGCTCGCCTCACCTGTAATTATGATTGTTGTAGGTTGCATGCTGCTACTCACCGCGATTCTTCTCGCATTCGCCACATATGCTAAGCCTCGCGCCAAGGAGAATATCTCCTTCGTGGACTCTTTCATAATAGGTATAGCTCAAGCAATTGCAGTAATGCCGGGTATATCTCGCTCAGGCGCCACAATTGCAACAGGACTTATCCTAGGAAACAAGAAAGAGAGTGTAGCACAATTCTCATTCCTTATGGTGCTCGTGCCAATATTGGGTAAATCACTGCTCTCACTCATCGGAGGCGATGCAGCATGGGATAGCGTAGGTGCAGTGCCAATGGCTGCCGGCTTCTTCGCATCATTTGTCGTTGGAGTATTAGCTTGCAAATTTATGATAAACATCATCAAACGCGGTAAACTTATCTACTTCGCATACTACTGCCTTATCGCTTCAATCTTCTCATTTGCACTCTACTTCTTTAAATAATGGAGGATTTAACCCAAATTAACTTCCCAGAGGGGTATGTTGCCCTTATTGACAAACCTCTTAGATGGACCTCAACGGATGTGGTTCGCAAAATTAACTATGCACTGCGCCACAAGGGTCTCCGCAAAATTAAGGTGGGGCATGCTGGCACACTAGACCCCCTAGCAACGGGAGTTCTTCTAATCTGCATCGGTAAAGCCACCAAGCGCGTAAATGAGCTACAGGCTGAGGCCAAGGAGTATATAGCGGAGGTGACACTCGGTGCAACCACACCTAGCTTTGATATGGAGCATGAGGTGGATCGCACCTTTCCTACCGACCATATCACGCGTGACGCCATTGAGCAGGTGCTCGCATCACTCTGTGGCGAGCGCTTTCAAACGCCACCAATCTACTCGGCGAAGAAGATCGAGGGGGTGAGAGCATATGAGTTAGCTCGCGCGGGCGAAGAGGTCGAGGTGCGCAAAGCACTCATCACAATCTACGACATCGAGATCCTAGAGTTGGAGATGCCGCGCCTCACAATCAAAGTGAGTTGCAGCAAGGGTACCTACATCCGCTCGCTAGCCTCCGAAATTGGGGAGGGGCTCGCTAGTGGTGCCTATCTATCGGCTCTTCGTCGCACTCGCAGCGGTGGTTTTCGCGTGGAGGATGGATGGCAGCTAGAGGACTTTATGAAAAATTTAGAGTTGATTGAAACAAAATAGCATTTTTTGCGTATCAACTCTAATGACACTATTTGTAAACAAAAAAAATAGCTTATAAAATATGAAATTATCTCGTTACGGTTACGACTTTTCTCTCGATATGTTGGCTAAACATCCAGCAGATATTCGAGATGAATCTCGCCTAATGGTTCTCAACCGCAAAACAAAGAGTATCGAACATCGCAAATTCAAGGATATCCTTGACTATTTCGAGGAGGACGACCTATTTGTAATGAATGACACCAAAGTATTCCCCGCACGCCTATATGGTAATAAGGAGAAGACAGGTGCCGAAATCGAGATCTTCTTGCTTCGCGAGTTAAACCATGAGCTACGCCTATGGGACGTTTTGGTGGACCCTGCTCGTAAGATCCGTATCGGAAATAAACTCTATTTTGGTGATGATGATCTATTGGTTGCCGAGGTTATCGACAACACCACCTCACGCGGTCGCACACTTCGTTTCCTCTTTGATGGCACTCACGAAGAGTTCAAGGAGGTGCTCTATAGCATGGGTGAAACCCCTCTTCCTCACTGGATTAGAGCAGAGGTTGAGCCAGAGGATGCCGAGCGCTACCAAACAATCTACGCTAAGCATGAAGGCGCTGTAGCAGCTCCAACAGCAGGTCTACACTTCTCGAAGCACCTACTAAAGCGCATGGAGATCAAGGGTGTGAAAGAGACTTTCCTCACCCTTCACGTAGGTCTTGGCAACTTCCGCAAGGTCGATGTTGAGGATCTTTCGAAGCATAAGGTAGACTCCGAGCAATATATCGTATCGCCAGAGTGTGTGGAGGATGTTAACGCAGCGAAGCGTCGCGGCAGCAACGTTGTAGCAATCGGAACAACCGTGATGAAGGGCTTGGAGAGTGCCGTATCGACAAATGGTATGATTAAGGAGATGAATGGCTGGACCAACAAATTTATCTTCGCTCCATACGACTTCACCGTTGCTAACGCCATGGTGACTAATTTCCACCTACCCTTCTCAACACAGATGATGTTGGTGTCGGCCTTTGGCGGCTATGAGCTTGTCACGGAGGCATACCAAGCGGCCAAAGATGAGGGGTACCGCGTAGGTACTTATGGCGATGCAATGTTGATTTTATAGGCACTAATACTTAAATATACCTGCACAATGACCATAAGAGTTTGAATTATGGTTAAAATTTATTACTTTTGTAAAAAAATAAACATTTATATAAATGTCATCAAAAAAGATATTATATGTGTGTCAAGAGATAAACCCATATCTCGCAGACTCTCCCAATGCTTCATTCTGTAGAGCCCTTCTGCAAGGTGTGCAGGAGTGTAATAACGAAATTCGCTCTTTCACCCCTCGCTATGGTGTTATCAACGAACGCAGGAATCAACTCCATGAGGTGATCCGTCTTTCGGGCATGAACCTCATTATCGACAACAACGACAACCAACTTATCATCAAGGTTGCCTCGATTCCTCTAGCTCGCGTACAAGTATATTTTATTGACAATGAGGATTTCTTCTCACGCAAAGCGGTGCTCAGTGATGCTGAGGGCAATGAGTTCCCCGACAACGACGAGCGCGCAATCTTCTTCGCACGCGGAGTCTTGGAGACCGTAAAGAAGCTTCGTTGGTCACCAGATATTGTTCACTGCCATGGATGGTTCTCTACGATTGTACCAATCTACCTTAAACATACATTCGCGGATGATCCAATCTTCCAAGATGTAAAGGTTGTGGTCTCGCTATACGATGACCAGTTCACCACCTCCATGAATCCAGAGTTTAAAAATAAAATTGCCGCAGAGGGTCTCTCAGATGAGAATATTGACATTTTATCAGATCCATCATACGAAAATCTATATAAATTCGTTATGACTTATGCTGACGGTGTTGTAATTGCTTCGAAGAATGTTAATGAGAATGTTGTAGAGTTCGCTCGCGCAGCAGGCAAAAAGATATTAGAGTACCAAGAAGTTAATCTCGAAGATGCAGCAGAAGCTAAAGAATTATACGAAAATTATGACAAATTCTATGAATCGCTCTAATCTATTGCGTCGCCTTATTGGCGGTATTTCAGTGGTTGCAATTGTTGCAATCATAACATTTAGTGGCTGCACAAATGTCGACAACACGCTGGGTAATAACCTCACTCTAGACGAACAATCTCTAAAGCTCGGACAACTTAGCTTTGGTGGTTTCGATGGTAACTTCTTCGAGTCGAGACTCTACAAGACCGATTCGATCAAATCTTCGGGTTTGTCATATGGCTATTTCGGAGCGATGGGTAACGACACATTCGGTACACGCTCGGCAGCCTTCTTCTCACAATATGTCCCCGGAAACGCGCTCGAAGATGATATCTTTGGATATATGCCAATCTTCGACTCTGCGGTGCTCTACATCACAATCGAGGGTTATAGCGGTGACACTAGCATCAAGCAGCAATTCGAGGTTTTCGAGATCACCGACAATAGCTTCATCACGGAGTCTGCCGACTCGGTATTCTTCCCAAATCTTGATTTGAGCGACTATATCGCTGACCAACCAGTATTTACATTCACCTTCCCAGATGCTGATAATGGGATATACGTCTCAACGACATATATCAAGATGGATGAGACTCCATACACCACAGCATTTATGGATCGTCTAATGCTCATCACCGAGACTGACGAATATGACGAGGATATCTACACCGATGAAGAGGAGTGGGTAAACGAGTTTAAGGGCCTATACATCCGCCCCGTAGCTGCACTTGAACCTATCACCTCTGGCACTCCGGGTGCTATCTTCTCAACAACCTTAGAGACCTCTGGATTTGGATTCTATGGTCGTAATCGTGAGGAGGTAGACCACACGCTTATCCAAGATACAATTGGTATGACCTACTACTTCTACTCCTCATATGCAGAGTATGGTAACATCGCCGCAAGCATGTTCGAGCACAACTACGATGGCTCTCTTATCAATCTGGATGATGTAAAGACCCCTGAGACAACAGGCGACGTACCTCTCACCTCGACACTTCGCGTTGAGGGTATGGCAGGTATCGTGAGTGAGATCACTCTAACCAAAGAGTTCTTCGATCTTCTCGACACAATCCTCGAAACAGAAGAGGCTGAAAATGGAGAGATCTTCGAGAGTCTATTCTTCAACCAAGCTAAGCTAAAGATATATATGTATGGCGTTGATGGATACGACCCTGCCGACATAAATCCATTCACTGTAACGCCTTGGATGAATGTAATGCCAACGAGCTTAGGTCTCTACACCAACTATGCCGATTACTACTATGAGGAGGATGATGTAACCTACACAATGCTTGCCGGAGTTGCAGACTACCTCTATGCATATGAATCGAGCTACACGCTTGACTTCGGAGGTTCGATGAACCGCTCATGGGGATGCTACGTAATGAATATATCTAGCCAGATACAATCGGTATGGAACAACTACCTTATAGCAAAGGAGGAGGCCGAGGAGGATGGCACCGAGATAGACTACGATGATATTAGCGGCTGCAAGGTCTACTTAGCACCGATAGCCTCAAACCTATTCACATATAGATATGCTTCACTTCAAGCTGGCGACGCCACCGAGAATAGTGCTCCAATCTATTTGGATTTGACTTACACAATGATACGATAAAAAATATGCAAGAGAATTTAGTTATAGTAGAGTCCCCCGCCAAAGCAAAGACCATCGAGAAGTTTTTGGGCAAAGACTTTATTGTAAAATCAAGCTTCGGTCACATCAGAGACCTTGCTAAAAAAGATCTTGGAATAAATATAACTGACAACTACAACCCAGTATATGAAATCTCAAGCGACAAGCGTAAAGTTGTCGACGAGCTAAAAAAGATTTCGAAGTCGGTTAAGAACGTCTGGTTGGCTTCCGATGAGGACCGCGAGGGAGAGGCGATTGCTTGGCATCTAACCCAAGTACTTGATCTACCCGTTGCGGAGACCAAACGAATTGTATTCCACGAGATCACCAAACGTGCAATTTTGGAGGCTATCGAGAAGCCTCGTACAGTAAATATGAATCAGGTCAACGCGCAGCAAGCACGCCGCGTGTTGGATCGTTTAGTGGGCTTTGAGCTCTCACCGGTCCTTTGGCGCAAGGTTCGTCCTCAACTCTCCGCGGGTCGCGTGCAGAGCGTGGCGGTGCGTCTTATCGTGGAGCGCGAGCGAGAGATCATCGCATTCAAGGCCAAGCAATACTTCAGGGTGGTTGCACACTTCTCAAAGGAGGGCGCCAAGAGTAGCTTTAAGGCGGAGTTAAATCGTAGATTTGACTCCTTGGAGGAGGTTCAAACATTCCTTCAAGACTCTATAGGGGCCTCATTCACTGTGACTAAGGTCGATGAGAAGCCTCTTAAGCGCTACCCGGCACCTCCCTTCACCACCTCCACTCTTCAGCAGGAGGCAGGTCGCAAGTTGGGAATGTCCGTATCGCAAATTATGTCGGTGGCACAACGCCTCTATGAGCAGGGTTTAATAACCTATATGCGTACCGACTCTGTGAATCTCTCGGAGCAAGCTTTGATGCAGTGCAAAGAGGAGATCACAAAGAATTATGGTGCTCAGTACTCTGCACCGAAGAACTATAAAACGAAATCCAAGGGTGCTCAAGAGGCCCACGAAGCAATTCGCCCATCCTACATCGAGCGTCAACATATCGAAGGTGGCACTGCCGAGAAACGCCTCTACGACCTTATCTGGAAACGCACGGTAGCCTCTCAGATGGTTCCAGCGGAGCTAGACCGCACAATAATTACAATTGAGCGTGGCGCCACACCAGCGACATTCACCGCAACAGGAGAGGTTGTTCGCTTCGATGGTTTTATGCATCTCTACACAGAGTCTGTAGATGAGGATGCTCTCTCCGATGAGGCAGATCAAACCCGCCTACCAAAGTTAAAGGCGGGAGATGCTCTCACCTCAAAGGATATTATCGCAACTGAACGTTACACACAGTCGCCAGCTCGCTATATTGAGCCATCGCTTGTGAAGAGACTTGAGGAGTTGGGTATTGGTCGTCCTTCGACATATGCTCCAACCATCTCAACGGTTATTGCACGTGGATATGTGATTAAGCAAAATCGCGATGGCGAGCAACGTAACTACCAGCAGCTAACCCTCCAAGAGGGAAAAGTCGAGAGTAAGATCCTCTCAGAGAATGTAGGAAAAGAGAAAAATCGTTTGGCTCCAACCGATATCGGCATGCTCGTTAACGACTACCTCGAAGATCAATTTGAATCTATCCTCGACTACAACTTCACGGCAAATGTGGAGAAGGAGTTCGACCGCGTAGCGATGGGTGAGATCGCATGGAACAAGATGATAGATGACTTCTATCAGCCATTCCACTCCTTAGTTGACAAGGCTATCGGAGAGCAGGTTCCCCGCACCTCGCATGAGCGCATCTTAGGCTTAGACCCGAAGAGTGGTCGAGAGATCAAGGCTCGCATTGGTCGCTATGGCGCCATGGTCGAGATCGTTGCACCAGAAGGGGAGAAGCCTCGTTACGCTGGTCTCAAAGCGGGACAGCTCATCGAGTCAATAACCCTTGAGGAGGCTATATCGCTCTTCGACCTCCCTCGCACATTGGGTGAGTTTGAGGGTGAGGAGTTGGTCGTTGGCATTGGACGTTTTGGCCCATATGTGCGTCAAGGAAAGGGCTTCACCTCGCTTGCGAAGAGTGATGATCCTTACACTATCACCTTGGAGCGTGCCATAGAGCTTATCGAGACGTCGCGCGCAGCTAAGAAAGCTGCCAACACCCCCATAAAGACCTTCGAGCAGGATGCCGATATGGTTATTAAGAATGGTCGCTATGGTCCCTACATCGCCTTCAACAAGAAGAACTACAGAATACCCAAAGGGCGCGTAATAGAGGAGTTGACTCTCGAAGAGTGCCAAGAGATTATTGCAAAGAGTAAGAAGTAACATTAACCCAATATAAGTTAAATAGTATGAAGAAGTTATTTTTAGCAGCAGCACTGTTCCTTAGCCTAGGAGCAAGCGCACAGCCAAGAGGGGCTAAAGGCCCAGAGGCTGGAGAGACAGAGGGGTACAAATTTACAGACACCAAGGTTATACCCGGCACATCGGTTAAGAACCAGCACCGTAGTGGTACTTGTTGGTGCTACAGTGGAATCTCTTTCTTGGAGAATGAGATCATCAAGAGTGGCGGCAGCGAGCTAGATCTCTCAGAGATGTGGATCGTGCGTAGCGCATACTACGACAAAGCAATTAAGTATGCTCGTCTACATGGTCACCTTAATTTGGCTGTTGGTGGAGCGTTCCACGATGTTACAGAGATGATTAAGAAGTATGGTATCGTGCCTCAAGAGGTATACCAAGGACTTAACTATGGTACTGATCTTCCCGTATTTGGTGAGATTGACTCAGTTATCAAAGGCTACATGGATGCTGTCATCAAGAACTCAAACCGCACACTTACTACAGCGTGGAAGGCTGGTCTCAACGCCATCTTAGATAGCTACTTTGGAGCAATGCCTGAGACCTTCACCTTCGAGGGTAAGGAGTACACTCCACAAAGCTACGCAGCATCGCTTCCAATCAACATTGATGACTACATCACAGTATCATCTTTCACACACCACCCATTCTACTCAGAGTTCGTGGTTGAGGTTCCCGACAACTGGATGTGGATGCCATCATACAACCTTCCTCTCGATGAGATGATGGAGGTGATCGACTCAGCAATCGAGGCTGGCCACTCAATTGGTTGGGCTACAGACGTCAGCGAGCAAGGTTTCAGCCGCACTAAGGCTGTAGCAATCGTCCCAGAGGATGATCTAGATAACCTTAGCGGCACCGAGGCTGAGCGTTGGGGCGCTATGACAGAGGCTGAGAAGTCTAAAGCGCTTTATGCTTTCGACGGCCCTATCAAGGAGAAGACAATCACACAGGAGATGCGCCAAGAGGCTTACGACAACTACCAATCTACAGATGACCACGGAATGGTTATTGAGGGTATTGCCGTTGACCAAGCGGGCAACCCTTTCTTCAAGGTGAAAAACTCATGGGCAGCTAACCCACCTTACGAGGGTTACTACTACTTCTCTCGTCCATTCGTTGAGTATAAGACAATCTCAATTATGGTCAACAAAAACGTTCTTCCTAAATCTATTAAGGCCTCTTTAGGTCTATAGTACCCGTTAGATAGATAAAATATCCTCTTCCTTTAAATTAAGGAGAGGATATTTTATAAAAGTCTAAAATATTTCCATATAAAATATCGTTACACTCTTATAGTGTAAACATAGATAAGAGTTGAAAACAAAGAGTATGAAAAAATTATTAATCTTTTCGGTAGCGCTTTTAGCCGCTATCTCATGTGATAACAGTGATTCAGACAATAACGACGAGGAGGTTGTTATTGAAACGTTGCAAGGAAGCGAATTTTCGCTCTCTGAGTTTGGTGCTCACACCTTTCCCGCAACCGATACATGGGTAATAGACGACCTTAGTGCAACAACAGCTGATTTCGCAGGAATTAGTGCCGCTATCGAATATATCTCTTCAAACGACTCTTCACGCCAAATCGAGATTGAGTTCTCATCTCTCACCGAGATCCCCTCATTCGCTATATTTGGCACAACACTTAGCGACGTATCACGCGACTTCAGCTCACTTACCTCTGTGTCGGCACCCTACGTCACCTCAATTGGCTCATACGCATTCGAGTACTGCGATGGCCTCACCTCAGTTGATATGCCTCTAGTGGAGAGTGTCGGTGGCGATGCTTTCCGCAACTGCTCAGCAATTGAGAGCCTCAACTTCCCTCTAGCTACAACTGTTGGATACTCCGCATTTAGTGGATGTAGCTCCTTGAGTTCAATCTCGATTCCCCTCGTAGAGAACCTTGGCGACCAAGCTTTCCGCATCTGCTCTTCACTCACAGATATTGAACTTCCCTCAACCCTCACAATTGGAGAGGGAGCCTTTGGATACTGCTCTTCACTGATCTCTGTATACGCTCCCGAAGTACTATCCATCGGAGCAAATGCCTTCTGCGACTGCGAAGCATTAACAGACCTCTATATCCCTATCGTTGAAGAGATTGGCGACTACGCATTGATCTCTTGCAGCTCACTTACATCATTCACAATTCCTGCATCTCTCAACGTCATAGGTGTAGGTCTATTCAACGACTGCGCCTCCATGACGGAGATAGTAGCCACAAATAACGACAACTATACATACGACGAAGGTATACTCTACAACAGCGACCAGAGTAAGGCCCTAGCAGCCCTCCAAGCAGTTGTGAGCGGCGATCTAGTGCTCCCCACGAGCGTCACCGAACTAACCGACCGTATTTTCTATAACTGCACTGAGATAACCTCAGTGGAGCTTCCATCAGTCACAAGTGTAAGCTATGCAGCATTCTCATTCTGGCCATGGCCTCATCACAGCGTCACTCCCCGTTGCAACAACCCTCCAAAGTGAAGCGTTCTACGACTGCAACGCAATGACCACATTCTCAGCGCCTAAGCTCACTACAATTGAGGGTAAAGCATTCTACAACTGCGACGACCTCCTAGACCTCTCAATTGCTACCGACACCGGTGTAGTGCTCCAAAGCATTGACGTCCACGCATTCCACAGCGCAAATATCACCGCAACAGTACTCACCATAGGTATCTCCAACTCTGATTACATATTCTATGGCGACACCCTCATCATTGGAGACGTCTCTATAGAGTTCGATGATATCATCATTACAGGAAATCTATTAGAGCTCGCTGCATAGAGTTTATGCGCTCATGCCGCGCGGCACCAAGCAAGCTTGGATCCAAAAACTATCGTTTTTGACCTATATTGCGCTGATGTGACGGGGCTTTGCCCTACGACAGGTGTATAATATTAAGCTCTTGCAAATAAATTTGCGTCGCTTAATATTATACACCTATCTATGTCAACCTACGGTTGCCATCATCCCATCAGCGAGGTAACCTCGGATTGGGTTTAAATGCCTTCAGGCATTTAATACGAAACTATATTTTCAGACTCATATATATGGACAAAGTTCCATATATATGATTTTTTTTATATCTTTGTACCAAACCACAAGTTATATAATTATGGAATACACAAATAAATTACAAGCATATGCCCCTGCTGCGAGTGAGGCTCAGGTGGAGGCTCAAGTTGCTCAATTCAAGCAGCTATCAGAGAGAAATCACAATAGTGAAGTATATAAGTTCTGTTTTTCGGCCATTGACCTCACCACTCTTTCGTGCAACGATTCGGAGGCTTCGGTGCGTGCTTTTGCCACTAAGTGTGTAGATTTCTATCAGGAGTTCCCACACATCCCTAATGTAGCATCTATCTGTGTCTACCCCTCTTTTGTGGAGACTGTTGGTTTGGTGGTGGATGGCACCCCTATGCGCATTACGAGTGTTTCGGCAGGTTTTCCAGCGTCACAGACTTTCCTTGAGGTGAAGGCTTTGGAGACTGCCATGGCCATTGAGAGCGGTGCGGATGAGATTGATATTGTCATGAATGTAGGTATGATCCTCTCGGAGCAGTATGAGCTAGCAGCAAATGAGGTGGAGGTCATTCGTGAGGAGATGGACCCTGAGATCACCCTTAAGGTCATCATCGAGAGTGGCGCCCTTAAGAGGCCGCACAGCATCCGCACAGCATCGCTTCTATCGATCTTTGCAGGTACCGATTTTGTGAAGACCTCTACAGGTAAGATCGACGTCGCAGCAACCCCAGAGGCGGCCGTAGTCATCTGTCAAGCTATACGTGACTACTTCGAGGCTACGGGCAAGCGCATTGGCTTCAAGGTGGCGGGAGGCGTTCGCACGCCACAAGATGCTGCCCTATACTACACCATCGTCGAGGAGATCCTAGGCGAGGAGTGGCTTTCGACAGATCTCTTCAGGATTGGAGCGTCGTCGGCTGCCAACAACCTACTCTCAACCATTGAGGGCAGAGAGGTTGTATACTACTAATGGTTCTTAAATATTAAACGATATGAAATTCTTCAAGATCTTCGGTGCTGCTCTTCTAGCGTGCATCGTCAGTGGAGTGATTGGATTCCTCTTCTGGCTTATTCTTATCTTCTCGGCAGCGGGGCTCTTTGGCTCTAGCGAGGTGATAATTGAGCCGAACACCATCATCAAGATGGAGCTCGACGAATATTTTAGCGAGGCTCCTCAGAGTGATCCTTTTGGGCAGTTCGATATCAACACCATGCAGATGAAGAGTTCACTCACTCTTCTCGACGCCCTCACAGCAATTGAGGCGGCGGCGGAGGATGATAACATCGAGGGTATCTACCTGCGTCCAAGCATGCTCTCGACAGTCTCCACGGCAGCTCTCGAAGAGATTCGAGTAGCCCTCGAAGGATTCAAGAAGAGCGGTAAGTTTATTATAGCCTACAACGATATCTACACACAGGGTGGATACTACCTATCGAGTGTTGCAGATAAGGTTTATGTGCAGCCGGAGGGAACTCTCATATGGCAGGGTATGGCCTCCAGCACCATGTTTTTCAAAGGATTACTCGATAAGTTAGATATCTCCATGGAGGTATTCCGCCCAACTGCATGTAAGTATAAATCTGCTGTTGAGCCCTTCATCCTAGATAAGATGTCGAGTGCAAACCGTGCACAGATGGAGCAGCTTATGGGCTCCATGTGGAGTACTATAGCATCTGATGTTGCCCTCTCGCGAGGTCTATCCCTTGAGGATGTTAACCATATCGCGGATAAACTCATCTGCATGGATGTAAGTGATGCACTCGCCTCTCGCATGGTTGATGGACTAATATATGAGGATGAGCTTCCCGCAAAATTTAGGGAGGCTGGAGCCAACATTGATGAGGAGGATGAGGATATCAACTATATCAGCTTCGGCTCATACGCCACTACAGCTGTTGCAAATCGTCAAAGCATAGGTGCCGAGAAGGTTGCAATAATATATGCCGAGGGCAGCATCGTCGATGGCGAGGGCAGCGACGCAAAGGTATACGGCAACTCCACTGCGGCCACCATCCGCAAGGCACGCCTCGATGATGAGATCAAGGCTGTAGTGCTCCGCGTAAACTCACCCGGAGGTAGCGCACTAGCGTCAGATGTTATGTGGCGCGAATTGGAGCTCCTCCGCCAAGAGAAGCCACTTGTGGTATCCATGGGTAGCTACGCCGCATCTGGTGGATATTACATCTCTGCACCAGCTGATGTGATTATCACCAACCGCCTCACCCTCACCGGATCTATCGGTGTCTTTGGAATGATGCCTAACATCGAAAAGGCTCTTAAGACAAAGCTTGGAATAACCTTCGATGGTGTCGAGACAAACACCTCTGCCGACTTCCTCACATCCCTCAAGGGACTTAGCCCATACGAGAAGGGTGTGATGGTAAAGAGCGTCGATAAGGTCTACACACGATTCACAACCTTGGTGAGCGAAGGACGTAACCTCCCCCTAGAGAAGGTGCTAGAGATTGCCCAAGGTAGAGTGTGGAGTGGCACCGAAGCGGTGGAGCTAGGCCTAGCCGACGATATTGGAGGTCTACGCGAGGCGATCACAATAGCTATAGACAAGGCCGGCATAGAGGGTAAATATCGAATCGTGGAGATGACAGCAGAGCCCACAGGACTATCAGCACTCCTCTCAACAGTCGAAGGATCCATCAAAGCACTAACACGCACTCAAGATCCCGTTGCAACTCAATACCAAGAGATCATAGAGGCATTCGAACCCCTTAACACCAAAAATGGAATGGTGATGTATTCGCCATATTCTGTTAAGTTCTAGCACGGTCGACAAATTATACCGCATGAAAATAGTTTCTCATCGCCTCCGGCGGGCAGGGTGCTCCCTGCGGAGCTATTCTTCTTCTTGCGGATTGGGCGCAATAAGAGAGTATATTTTCATGCGTTACCGATAAATTATAGTTAAAAAAATATGATTTATTAAAAATTATCGTTAACTTTGAACGATTATTATTATAATAAAAATATTGTGCTATGCCTATCAAATGTATCGGTGTGCTAACTTCGGGAGGAGATGCACCAGCAATGAATGCAGCGGTAAGAGCTGTGACACGTACTGCAATCTATCATGGATTTACAGTAAAAGGGATCATGAGAGGTTACAAAGGTCTTGTAACCAATGAGATTCAAGAATTTACCAACCGTAGTGTAAGTAATATCATCCAGCAGGGTGGTACCATCCTTAAGACTGCTCGTTGTAAGGAGTTTCAAACAGCAGAGGGCCGCAAGGTTGCCTACGATAATATGGTTGCCGCAGGGATCGATGCTTTGGTGGTGATTGGTGGCGACGGCTCACTCACTGGTGCTCAGATATTTGCAGAGGAGTTCAACGTACCTATCGTAGGTCTCCCCGGAACAATTGATAATGACCTTGGCGGTACCGACTCAACAATTGGTTACGACACTGCGCTCAACACGATTGTTGATTGTGTCGATAAGCTACGCGACACCGCATCGAGCCACGAGCGTCTATTCTTCGTCGAGGTGATGGGGCGTGCCGCAGGTTACTTGGCGCTAAATGGTGCTATTGCCTCTGGTGCTGAGGCTGCTATCATCCCAGAGATGGAGACCGAAGTGGACCAACTTGCGGAGCTTATCGAGAAGGGATTCCGCAAGAGTAAAAATTCAGCTATCGTGCTCGTTGCCGAGAACCCAAAGACGGGAGGTGCCTTTGGCCTTGCAGAGCGTGTTAAGAAGGAGTACCCTCAATATGATGCTCGCGTAACGATCTTGGGCCATATCCAGCGAGGAGGCTCTCCAACTGCTATTGATCGCATCTTGGCATCTCGCATGGGAGAGAAGGCTATCGAGGCTCTCATGGAGGGTCAACGCAATGTTATGATCGGCACGAAGAATGGTGACTTAGTGTTTGTACCATTCCTAAGAGCTATCAACCACTCAAACAATAAGAAAATTGACCGTGAAGATATCGACCTTGTTCGTATCCTCTCAATGTAATAAAAACCCTAAACGTAATAAATGAAGCGTGTAATAGGCATCGGTAATGCCCTGACGGATATGCTCGTCAACCTTAAGAGCGACACAGTGCTCGGTAAATATCAATTGGCTAAAGGCTCAATGACCCTAGTCAATTCAGAGTTTCAAAACGATATCGCCAAGAGCGTAGCAGGCATGCCCTACTCGCTCTCTTTGGGTGGCTCCGCAGGTAACACCATCCGCGCAATGGCGCAGCTGGGTTGCAAGGTGGGATTCATCGGTAAGGTGGGTGCAGATAAGACTGGCGACTTCTTCGAGCAAGCTCTAGTGAACCTTGGTGTGGAGCCAATCATCTTCCGCGGCAAGGATCGCTCCGGACGCTGCATCTCGCTTGTATCAAACGATGGCGAGCGCACCATGGCTACAAGCCTCGGTGCAGCTATCGAGATGACTCACACCGAGATCATGCCAACACTCTTCGATGGCTACGACTGCCTATATGTAGAGGGGTATCTCGTTCAAGATCACTCCCTTATAGAGAATGTAGTAAAGCTAGCAAAAAAAGGAGGCCTGAAAGTTGCCATCGACCTCGCAAGCTTCAATGTGGTTGAAGAGAATCTCGAATTTCTTCGCTCAATCGTTGCTGACTATGTTGACATCATCTTCGCAAATGAGGATGAGGCTCGCGTCTTCTCAGGCGAGGAGGAGCCCCTAAATGCCCTTCAATACATCTCTCAGATGTGCGAGCTCTCGATCGTTAAGATCGGCACAAAAGGAGCCCTCATCAAACGCGATGCAGAGGTCGTTCACGTCGGTATCATGGCAGCAGCAAAACGCGTCGACACCACCGGAGCAGGTGACTTCTACGCTGCGGGATTCCTCGCAGGACTCTGCCAAGGCCTATCCCTACGTCAGTGCGGCACAATTGGCGCCATAACAGCAGGCAAAGTCATCGAGGTTGTCGGAACAACCTTTGGCGATGAAGCATGGCAAGATATACACCGCCTCACAACAAAGGTGAAGTGCGATAAATATCTCTTCTAACTTATTGCGATGATATGATGGGGGGGGTGCTCTAAAGCACCCCCTGCTCAACCATGCTTCGAGCAACTTTCACGAATCCTGCGATGTTCGCGCCCTTCATATAGTTGATGTAGTCTCCTTCGGTGCCATACTCTACGCATGCTTGATGGATGGAGCTCATTATCTGGTGGAGTTTCTCATCGACCTCTTCGGCTGTCCAGTTGATCTTCATTGAATTTTGAGTCATCTCAAGGCCAGAGGTAGCTACGCCGCCTGCGTTAACTGCTTTGCCGGGGCCGTAGAGGACCTTTGCTTTGATAAGTTCTTCGATGGCATCTGGCGTACAGCCCATATTGGAGACCTCTGCGACGATTGAAACGCCATTTGCGATAAGCTTGCGTGCATCATCCCCATTAAGTTCATTCTGCGTTGCGCATGGCATTGCTATATCTACCTTTACGCCCCATGGCTTCTCTCCGGGATAGAATGTCGATCCGGGGAACTCTGTAGCGTAAGGCTCTACAACATCGTTGTTAGTTGCTCTAAGGTCGAGTAGGTAATCTATCTTCTCCTCGTCGAGACCTTGCGGGTCATATATATATCCATCGGGACCAGATATCGTAACAACCTTCGCACCGAGCTCTGTTGCCTTCTTCGCAGCGCCCCACGCAACATTTCCGAAGCCAGAGACGGAGATAACCTTTCCTGCGAGCTCCCCTTGAGATGCGGCCAACATATTTTGAAGGAAGTAGACCGCGCCATAGCCCGTTGCCTCTGGACGAATTAGAGATCCTCCATAGGTCATGCCCTTTCCTGTGAGCACACCTGTATTTTCGCGTGCCAACTTACGATACATGCCATAGAGATAGCCTATTTCGCGACCTCCTACACCAATGTCGCCCGCAGGAACATCGGTCTCAGGACCAATGTGGCGCCATAGCTCCGTCATAAATGCTTGACAGAAACGCATAACCTCACCATCGGATTTACCCTTTGGATTGAAGTCGGAGCCACCCTTCGCACCACCCATAGGCAGTGTGGTGAGAGCATTTTTGAAGATCTGCTCAAAGCCCAAGAACTTCAAGATAGATAGATTCACTGAGGGGTGAAACCTCAATCCTCCTTTATATGGGCCTATAGCGTTATTGAACTGCACGCGATAACCCAAATTTACTTGAGGCACTCCCTTATCATCGACCCATACTACCTTGAATGAGAAGATGCGATCTGGCTCCACGACGCGCTCCGCGATCTTAAGAGCCTTAAACTCAGGATGTAGGTTATACACCTCTTCTACAGTTGTCAATACTTCGTGTACTGCCTGTAGGTATTCGCTCTCGGCAGGGTGTTTGCGTTCGAGCTCAGCCATCAAATTTTGAACGTTCATAGCCTTTTTAGTTTAAATGTTAGTTCAAGATACTATTTCTCTTATAATTTATAATAAACCATAATAAAAAATATTATAAATTGTAATTATTTCCTACCATAAAGTTACTAAAAAATAATCTAACAATCCAAAATTTTATGCAAAAATAATTGAAATTAACATCAATTATTTTACAGCCACAAAACTGCAACAAGCGAGATAAGCGATATCATCACCCAGAGAATCACCGCTTGGGCCAATGGCTTTATCCCGGCCGACTTAATAACCTCTCGTGTGAGGCCTGAGCCTATTAGGAAGAGTGTGGCACTAAGGCCCGCATGAGATGCAACACCCACTGTCGAGGTGAACCACGCGGGGAGATCAACATAGGTATTTAAGATCATTGCACCGATGAAGAAGAGTATGAAATATGGTATCTGCACCTTTTTTCCGGAGGAGCCCTTAAAAAGATATGCCGAGATGAGCGAAAGAGGAATGATCCATAGCGCGCGAGTAAGCTTCACAGTGGTAGCAACCTTAAGCGCCTCATCACCATAGGCGGCACCTGCCCCCACAACTGAACTGGTGTCGTGAATAGCAATTGCGGCCCACACTCCAAACTGCTCCTGCGTCATCTCCATAAGGCGACCCAATGCCGGAAAGATAAAGAGTGCAACAGCATTTAGCACGAAGATAACAGCCAACGAGAGCGATGTATCCGACTCGTCGGCATCAATAACAGGGGCAACTGCAGCAATGGCACTTCCGCCACATATCGCAGTACCAGAGGAGATCAAGTAGGCGCCCTTACGACTTACACCAAGCTTCTTACCTAGCCACACACCAACTACCATCACGCTAACCACCGAGATCACCGTGAAGATCATACCCTCTTTGCCTGCCGCCAACGACTCGTGAAGATTCATGCCAAAGCCTAAACCCACCACACAATATTGCAAGAGGTGCTTCGAGATCTTCTTTGTCTTATCCATAAATGGGTTACCCACAGCCATAGCCATCACGATACCCATAAAGAGCGCTAGTGCGGGTGAAACAAATAGCGAGAGGTGCCCAAAAATTAAATATGCTGCAATCATCTCTTAAGCCCCCGCATTACTAAGTGTCCACCACATATAACTGATGTAAATAAGCAACATGATCGAGCCCTCAACCTTTGTTATCTGCTGCTTACCCATAGATATCCCCGCAAGGTATAGAACAATTGATCCCGCAACAACAACAAGAATGTCGTAGAGAGTTATAGAGCCCAACGCAAGAGGGGTTATAGTGGAGGTTAGACCGAGCACCAAGAGGATATTAGCGATATTAGAGCCTATCACATTACCCAAAGCGATATCCGACTTCCCCTTGACAAGAGAGACCACAGATGCCGCAAACTCAGGGAGAGAGGTTCCTCCCGCCAAGAGAGTAACTGCAATAACCTTATCGGAGATTCCAAACTGATGCGCCACATTGATAGCACCCTTTAGGAAGATGTTACCACCAAAGACAAGCGCTCCAAGACCACCCACAATAAGCAGCAGTGTAAACCATATAGGCATATCTTTGATCTGCTCATCTGCCTCTGTCACCTCAGCAACATCCCTCTTTGAGGAGTTTATAGAGTAGAGAATAAGTGCGATATAGATCAAAAACATCAACACACCATAGCTGCGCACGATGGTGCCACCCAAGCAGACCAGAAGGAGGATTATCGAGACCAAGATGCCCATAGGGATATCTCGCTTCATATTGCGATCCGTCAATGCCACAGGTGCAAAGAGAGCACACATACCCAAAATAACATATGTATTAAAGATGTTGGAGCCTACAACATTGCCAATGGCCATTGCGCCACTACCCTTGAAAGCAGAGATGGTGCTCACCACCAACTCCGGCATAGAGGTACCCACGGCAACGATAGTGAGCCCAATAATAAATTCTGAAACCTTTAATCGCTTAGCGAGTGCCGCCGAGCCATCAGTCATATAGTTAGCACCCCCCAGAATCAATAAGAGCCCCGCTAAGATTAAAAAAATGTTCATAGTTAAGTTTGGATATTTTTATTTTTGTTTCTTCTTCTACATCAATATAAGGCTTGCCGCCATAATAGCCATGCCCGCCACAAATCCTAAAATCGAGACATGCTCTCGACCATATTCGCGAGCTGTGGGCAGGAGCTCATCCACGGAGATATAGACCATAATACCAGCAACCCCCGCCAAGACATACCCCATAAGCTGCACCGACATAAAGGGCATCAAGATGAGGTAGGCCAAGATACCTCCCAGCGGCTCGGCAAGGCCCGAAAGTGACGAATACCAAAAGGCCTTCTTCCGACTGCCCGTAGCATAAAAGATCGGCACCGAGACGGCAATACCCTCCGGAATATTGTGTATGGCAACTGCAACAGCTATGGCAAGACCCAACGAGGGATCCTCATAGGCTGTAGCAAAGGTCGCGATACCCTCCGGAAAGTTGTGAATAGCAATGGCTAATGCCGTCATTATACCCATCCTCTTCAGCTTCCCACGATCCTGTGGCACATCATCAATCTGCTCCACACCGCGCGCCTGATGGGGATTCTCCGCAGCAGGCACCAGAAAGTCGATAAGTGCAATTAATGCAACACCTATAAAAAATGACAACACAGTATAGAAAGCACCTCTCTGCTCCCCAAAAACCCCTACGAGAGAGTCTTGAGCATGCGCAAAGAGCTCCACAAAGGAGACATAGATCATAACACCCGCCGACAGACCCAACGAAAAAGCCAACAACGACTTATTGGTGCGACGCGCAACAAGCGCAATGAGACTACCTATACCAGTAGCCAAACCCGCAAAAAGGGTCAACGCAAGCGCATATATAAGATGATTTGATTCCACAATTTTTCTCTTTATACAGCAGGATGCAAAGATAGAGCATTTTTTTAATTTTTATCATTTTTTCTCTGCTTAAATGCAACTAACGTCGAGAGAAGATATGCCCCCCAACAACAGCAGTGATAGGAGCCACGAGCACCAGACCGAAGCTACCAACCATTGTGAGGAGTATCTCCGAGGCGATATAGCCACGATTCACGATGCTCTCCATGGGTACTCCCTGTGCCATGAAAGCCATAAAAGCGAACATGAAGCTACCTGAATATGCGAAGAGGAGAGTTGTGGTCATGCTTCCCACGACGGGGGAGGCGATGTTAAGTCCTGAGCGGATAAGTTCTCTACGGGTTAGATGGCGAGCCTTTTCGCTCAATTCGTCTTGCGCCGCTGCGATATCCATCGCGACATCCATCACGGCTCCGGCGGACGATATAAAGATGCACGATAGAAGCATCTCCGAGAAGTTGAGATCTGTAAATCCGGCATATAGCAGGGAGTCGGAGTACTCCTGTATTGTGCCGGGAATTTTAAAATAGTGACCGAAGATAAGAGCTAGAATAGCAGTTACCACAACCCCCGTAAGGGCTCCAAGGAGTGCGACGACACCCTTGCGAGAGATTCCGCCAACCAGCAATATTATCACCGAGGTGGTGATAAACACTACAATGATGGAGACCATCAGAGGGGAGTATCCCTTAAGCAGGGAGGGTATGAGCAGCTTCCAGAAAGCTAATGCCGTGAAGAGAAAGGAGAGGGCAGCCTTCGCGCCAGTCCTCCCGGCAAAGAGGATCAGGGCAACAACAAAGAGCGAGAGCAAGAGCAGCTCTAGATCTTGACGATAATACTCCTCTGCGCGGCTCTCGACAACTCCTTCGCTATTGATCCTCGACACGCTAAGCACCTTATCGCCAGCCTCAAAGATCTTATCGCGCCTCTTATCGCCCAGCAGCGGATTTTTTGCTGTGATGGTATCGCCCTTAAACTCTCCTGAGAGGAACCGCAACTTGAGACGTTGGGTGCCGAGCGTCACCACGGAGATTCTACTCAGATCGCTGTTATCTACCTCTAGGACTTGCGCCTTTTGGTAGAGTATATTTTTCGTCTGTGCAGGGTTCTCATAACCGGTTGGCAGCAGCAGCATTACAACTACTGCTACAGCAACCACGATTATAAAATATAGCTCCCGCCTCTTCTTCATTATAAGTTTGCCGCCTGCATTATCTTGCGAGGGATATCCGTATTGTCGTAATAACCACTAAAAATCTGAGATGAGGCGCCATCGGCAAAGACCATCACAGGGACTGCCGTATGGCTAAAGCTAGAGAAGGTGATACCAGCTTTATTATTTAGGATATTGGTACATGTTGTGGTGAATGGGTCGTAGCTTCCATAACGCGAGAAGTAGATATCCGACTCATCGGTTGCTTTAACCTTTTTAACCTTTCGTGCACTCTTCATGTAAGCATCTCGAAGAATCTTAACCTCGAAGTCGGATAGCTCCATATTGTGCTCAACGCGAGCACTGTCGTCACCCCTAGTGAGGTTTGTGAATCCAAACTGCTCACAGGCAAATGCCAATAGCTTCTCGAAAGATTCACCCGCCTTGATCTTCGCTATTGCAGCATCCGTGAAGAGAGCATACGACGTTGTAGACTCGGCAAGGATTTCAAAAGAGGACTCATACCCCGTCCCCGCAAAGCCCAACGTTAGGCCTCCGCAATCGTGGTCTCCAGTAACTACAATAAGGGTCTCGTTAGGGTGCTTCTTGGCAAACTCCATCGCAACGCCAATTGCAGCATCGAACGCCACAACCTCATAGGCAACCGTAGCAGCATCATTTGCGTGACAAGCCCAGTCGATTTTACCACCCTCAACCATCATGAAGAAGCCATCTTCGCACTCCAAGAGGTCGATTCCCTTCTGTGTAAATTCGGCAAGCGAGATCTTATCATCCTCACTCGATTGCTTCGAGAGGTCTATTGTATATGGTAGAGCGGAGCCATCACCAGAGTATTGCTTATTTGCAAGCATATCGAGAGTTGCAATGACTGGCTTCTCACTCCCTACAGACTCAAACTCCTGCTTCGTAGTGACGAAATTAAACCCGCTCTGCGCGGCACGCTCGCGGTATATGGCATATGCGGTAGCCATATCTGTCTCCTCGGCACGAGCACGTGAGCTCCACTTAACGGAGCCTCCCGCAAAGTAGTCGAAGCCCGACGTAAGTAGCTGATCCGAGATATTGGAGTAGTTACTGCGGCTAGCCTCATGCGAGTAGAAGCAAGCTGGTGTAGCGTGGTCAATGCTCACACTCGACACAACTCCAACCTTCATCCCTTTGGCCTTAGCCTTCTCAGCGACTGTCTGTAGCGCATTGCCCTCCATATCTTGTGAGACTATGCCCACACCCGTTTTGCTACCCGTAGCCAATGCGGTACCTGCCGCCGCTGAATCGGTGATGTAACGATCTTGCGCATTGGAGGTAGCCAATCCAATAATTGACAACCCTTTAAGATGCAACTCAGCTGCTGGAGCCAAGGTTCCAGTCTGCGCCGCATAGTTCTGGCGGAACTTATCCGAGGTTAGTGCCGCCTCAGCGAGTTGCACCTGCGTAGCTGCCATGCCATCGCCAATAAAGTAAAAAATATACTTCGCCTCACCATTGGCAGATGCATATGTACCACCCTTTGAGCCTGTCGCAACACCGCCACACGACGCTGCCATGATTGCAACAATTGCAATCGCAAATAGTTTGTTTAATAGCTTCATCTCTCTATTGTAAGTTTGTGCTGCAAAGATAATATATTTGGACACCTATAAGCAGAGTAGCACTATTTTTTTTCTGTTAAATTTGGATTCTTGGGAAACCACCCCTTCCTAACGCGTTCGCGCTGCTCAAAGATCTCAATAATCGACCAAAAGAATGATATACCCAACACCCCTAGAATCATAGAGGCGATAAAATTTGTTATAAGCAACGAAGCCACCAAAGAGATGATTCCCAGAACCATAAATACCCACCAGCACTTTACACCCCAATAATACTCCGACTTAATCACAATAGGATGAAACAATCCTATTATTAAAAATGTTGCAACAGCAACGATGATACCTGTGAAGTTGAATCCCATATTTAACTTTTTTACAATATATACCTCTCAACCAACTCAGCGACGCCATCCTCCTCATTTGAGAGTGTGATGTAATCCGCCACCTGCTTCACCTCCTCTTGAGCATTAGCCATAGCAACACCAAATCCCGCGAGACGAATCATCGAGAGATCATTATAGCCATCACCCACCGCAACCATATCCGATACACCGCACCCCATATGTTCGAGCAAACGCCTCAAAGAGAGGGCCTTATCAATACCCTTGGGCACCACCTCCAAGAAGAAAGGCTCGGAGCGATATGCACTTAGCTGCTCCCCAAATTTAGCGTTAAGATGGTCTACAAGTGGTATCAACTGCTCCGCCTCCCCCACTATAAGACACTTATCGGGGTCGAAGTTAATCGCTTGGCAGAACTCCTCGACGCGCACCGCCTCCATCTTCGTGAGGAAACTCTCATGCTCAACATAACGGTTCTTGGGCTCCTCGGTTAGAATAGACTCATCTCGATAGCTTAAGATGACAGCTCCCGCTGCACGCGCCTCACCATAGAGAGATGGCACCAAGCTTTGGGGAAGCGTCTGCGCATAAAGCACCTCCATGCTCTTTGCATCAATGATCTTACCACCGTTAAACGAGAGGATGTAACCACCATATTGATCCATCTTTAGCTCTTTGGCCAGAGGCGTAATGCCATATGTGGGACGACCAGAGGCTAACACTAGCTTCACGCCAGCTCTCTGAGCACGCTCCAACACTTCGAGGGTGCGAGGTGTGATCTCCTTCTTATCGTTGGTGAGTGTGCCATCAAGATCTAGCACAAGAATTTTATACTTCATGTTGTATTAAGATAAAAAGGTTGACAAGAGCCTATGCCTCGTCAACCTGTTATTAAGAACTAGCCCATCTAAATTAAAATGGTAGATCGTCAACCTCCTCCGCAGCTGCTGAACCATATGATGGCTCCGCGAGAGGTGCGGATGGCATTGGTGGAACCGCCTCTGGCATTGGGGCAGGTGCCGGAGCTGGAGCCTGCTTAGGTTGAACTCTCCATCCATTAACATTAGTGTACCAACGACCGTTATACTCGCGCGACTCCAGATTGATCGAGACAACATAGCTCTGACCCTTAACCAAAGATTTCACCTCAGCCTCCTTATTAAAGAATGTCACAACAACCTTACGGCTATATTGACCATCCATCACCTCAAATACTACCTCCTGACGCTGCCACTCTCCACGAGCCGATGTGCCCGAAGCTGCTGGAAGAATCTCGTATACTACTCCTTCAAATTCCATAATGTATATTATTTTTATATTTATATTTCAACACTACAAAGATACAAAAAAGGCTTGGAATAATCCAAGCCTAAAGTGGTTAAAGTTGCTATTTTATTTAGCAGCCTTCTTATCGTAACGTTTTGCGTAACGGCTCATAAACTTATCAACGCGACCTGCGGTGTCAACCAACTTCATCTTACCAGTATAGAAAGGGTGAGATGTGTTAGAAATTTCCATCTTATACACGGGATAGGTTT
>JBCQWG010000010.1:44393-63926 GCA_047172325.1 Rikenellaceae bacterium
AACGGCGGACCGGCACAAAAACACGTGGTCGTTCGACATATCTTTGAACGCCACCATACGATAATTCTCTGGGTGAATACCTTTTTTCATTTCGTTGTTCTTGTATTAATTAGTACTAATTGTGGCTGCAAAGATAAATATTTATTTTGGAAAACAAAAATAATAGTAAAATTTTATGTAAGTTTGTGAGGGTAAACGCATGAAAATATAATTTCTCACTGCACTTATGCCCGCGAACCAAGCTTAACCTCGGATTGGGTTTAAATGCCTTCGGGCATTTAAGGTATTTTATAAGTCAAAGAGGTATGCGAATTTATTCGCGATACCTCTTTGACTTATAAAACTTATAGCGCTAGCTATAAGCCCAATCCGCAAGAGAGTAATATGCACCCGCGTGGGTGCTATCCACGCCCGCCGGAGGCGATACGAAAGTAGATTTTAGTAAGATTATATGATTGAGATAGTTAATAAAAGAGAGTGTTGTGGCTGTGGGGCGTGTGAGCAGATATGCCCCAAGCGTTGTATCTCTCTTATAGATGATAGCGAGGGGTTTGCCTATCCCCATGTCGATAGCAAGCTCTGCATCGAGTGTGGGCTCTGCACGCAGGTGTGCCCCATGCTCAATCAGGGTGATGAGAGCAAACCCATCAAGGTATACGCCTCGAAGAGCTGCGACGACTCCATTCGAGAGCAGAGCTCCTCTGGAGGTCTCTTCACGCTCATAGCAACAAAAACCCTCAATGAGGGTGGTGTAGTCTTTGGTGCCCGCTTCAATGATCGGTGGGAGGTTGAACATGTAGGCGTAGAGTCTTGCGAGGAGCTTCCTGCACTTCGCGGATCGAAATATGTGCAGAGCCGCATTGGGGAGAGCTTCAGTCAAGCAAAACAACTTCTTCAAGGTGGCCGCAAGGTGCTCTTCACCGGCACTCACTGCCAAATAGCTGGGCTCAAACGGCTGCTCAATAGAGAGTATGAGAATCTGCTAACGATAGATTTCGTCTGCCATGGCACCCCTAGCCCCAAGGTGTGGCGTGGATACCTCAACGAGGTGCTAGAGCGAAAGGATATCACGCTCTCGGATATTAGCAAGATATCATTCCGCCATAAGGAGCATGGCTGGAGAGATTACAGCCTAAAGATATGGGCTCCCCACCTAGTTATCAATGAGACTTTCAGCGAAAACATCTACCTCAGTGGATATCTCTCCGCGCTCTACTCGCGCCCCTCATGCTACTGCTGCCCCCTCAAAAAGGGGAAATCGGGCAGCGATATCACCATAGCGGACTATTGGAATATTGGCGCAGTAGCTCCATCGTTCGACGATGATATGGGCGTTAGCGCACTTCTCGCAAATAGCGAAAAGGGGCTGCGCCACCTGTCGACAATTGAGGCAACGACCATTGAAACAACCTACAAAGAGTGCAGAGGCAACAATGGTGGCTTCAAGCGCTTCTTGCCCATACACCCCAAAAGAGCGCAATTCTTCAAAGGGCTTGATGCATGCGACTCTCTTCTAGAGCATATCGAGAGCCACACACCTCGCACACCTCGCCTCGCAAGAGTCCAAAGTAAGATCGTGGCATTTATTCAGGAATGGAGTCCATCATCGAGAATGTAAAGGCTGCGCTCTTGACCCACTCCTTATCGCCATCGACGGTGGATAAGCGCAGCTGCAAGTCGTGATCTCCATTCTCTAGATGCATCTCTTTGTATGGGATAAATATCTGAAAATCGTCATATTGCGAGCGATCGTAGTTCACAACGACATCTTCACGCCCCTCTACAGACCCCTCCGCATTACAATATTCACCATCCTTATCCACAATCAAGTCACCATCCTCATTCACAAAAGTAAGAGTCACATTGAGGGTTTTGCCCTTTAGGTTAAGCAACGTAAGCTCCATATGGACAGACATACCCAGATCATCTCCATCTAGGAGGTTGTGCTCTATCCAGATATCACTATAGCTCACATTTCTCTTATCCCTAGCTACAGTTCCGCGAATGACATATGTCGTTTGGGGTGATCCATAGCTCTCCAACCCTGCAAAGTAGCTACTATCTATCGAGTACCACTCGCCACCCATACTCACATTGACAAACCCCTCGTCGGCACCATGCGACCAATCGTCGAAGTACTGCGGATAGAGCTGCCCCGATGGGCTAACGGCATAGTAGTCCTTGCCAAACCTCGCTATACACACTCCATCGTACATCTCGGAGATCTCATCAAAGAGGGGTTCGATCACCTCATCGCCATTGGGACCCACCATCCCATAGAGGTATCCACCCTTTGCTGAGGGTGCAGCGCGACCAACAATTGCCACACCATCGTTGAAGGGCTCAAAAAGATCATACGAACTTGTCTTGATAACTCCATGAGAATCTATTGCAACCCAATCATCACCCTCACTGAGAACTACCGGGAAGAGATCCGAACTAAAAAAGCTCTTCGAATGGGGCTTAAGCTGCTCATACTTCACCGGCATGACCTCCTCACCCTTGGTATTGATAACCCCCGACAGCGTAGGAATGACGCTACCCACCTTTCGCGAAATATCACCAAGCATAACTTCAGCGTAGCCATTAATAAAGCCGTGCGCCTTATCATACTTAAAATCTATAACAACATTGGAGTCAACATCTATATAACCCCACTTTCCGCCCCTCTTCACGCAGAAGAGGCCAGTATCACACTCCGTCGAGACGGCATCCCACTCTATAGGAATTGCAATTTGACCATCGCTCCCAAGAAATCCATACTTCCCATCGCGACGTATCATCAAATAGCCATTACTAAACTCACTACCGAGGCTCTCCACACCACTCTCAACCTCTCTAAAGAGGGTACCATCCTCGTTATAAATATATGTATCACCCATATCACCATAGGCGACAATATGGCCACTCTCCAAAATCTCTATCTCTTGATAATAGGGCTCTACGATAGCTCTATTATTCATATCGACAACCCTTTCGCCTGCCGCCGTGGAGACAATTGCGCGATCCCCAACAATGCGGATGTGACTATATGAGCATGATATATAGGTATTATCATAGATATCGACAACGCCGCACTTACCATCCTCCTCTATCACTCCATACTGCTCACCATGAAACCTTGTCACAGCATCAGATTGCGCATAAAGAGTTGTCGCCCCAGTAAAAAAAGCTAATGCGAGAGCTACAACAGAAGAAATATTAAACCTCATAACATTTACAAAATATAAAATTACGGTGGGAAGAGACTCCTTCACCACCGTAAAAACTACCTATTTAGACTTGCAATATTCATCTATCGCCTTAGCTGCGGTGCGACCCGCACCCATCGCTAAGATCACTGTAGCGGCACCTGTCACAACATCGCCACCGGCAAAGACCCCTTTGCGGGATGTAGCACCATTATCATCTGCTACCACACAACCCCAACGATTTGTATCGAGGCCAGCTGTAGTTGAGGCGATAAGTGGATTGGGAGAGGTTCCCAGAGCCATGATTACAACATCGCACTCCACCTCAAACTCAGATCCCTTCTTCACAACAGGGGAGCGACGTCCGCTATCATCGGGCTCACCCAACTCCATCTCAACACACTCCATTGCACGAACCCAGCCTCCATCTTTGGCTAAGATCTGAGTAGGATTGGTCAACATCTTAAAGTCGATACCCTCCTCTTTTGCGTGGTGAACCTCCTCTAGACGCGCTGGAAGCTCACTCTCGCCACGACGATAGACGATAGTGGCCTTCGCTCCAAGGCGCTTAGCGGTACGAACGGCATCCATTGCCACATTACCACCACCCACAACAACGACACTCTCACCGGTGAAGATTGGTGTGTCGTACTCCGTGTCATATGCCTTCATCAAGTTAGCACGTGTGAGGAACTCGTTAGCCGAAACAACACCATTAAGGGTCTCTCCGGGGATATTCATAAAGCGAGGAAGACCCGCTCCCGAACCAATGAAGACAGCATCGAAGCCCTCATCATCCATCAAAGAGTCGATCGTAACGGTGCGACCAACGATCACATCAGTCTCGAACTTCACACCAAGAGCCTCAACTGCTGCGATCTCTGCCGCAACAATCTTATCTTTAGGCAAGCGGAACTCTGGAATACCATAGACCAAAACGCCACCCAACTTATGAAGAGCCTCAAAAACAGTTACTGCATAGCCCATCTTCGCTAAGTCACTCGCACAAGCCAAACCCGCAGGACCACTACCAACGATAGCTACCTTCATGCCATTTGACTCAATCTCGCACTCACTTTGACCTAGATTCTCAATCTTCCAATCACCAACAAAGCGCTCAAGTTGTCCAATAGAGACACTCTCACCCTTAATGCCCAAGATGCAAGAGCCCTCACACTGAGTCTCCTGCGGACAGACACGACCACAAACACTTGGAAGAGAGCTATCAACAGCAATTGTAGCTACTGCCCCCTCCAAGTCACCCGCAGCAACTTTGCCGATAAATCCGGGAATATCAATTCCTACGGGACATGCCGCAACACAACGTGGCTTCTTACACTCCAAGCAGCGAGCTGCCTCCGCTTGAGCCTCCTCTAAATTAAAACCAAAGCATACCTCCTCGAAGTTAGCTGCTCTCACCTTTGGATCTTGTTCACGCGCCTTAATACGTGCTATCTTACTTGCCATATCTATCTCTCCTATTTATCTAAACCAATTTTACACTTATGTCCCGCAGCACGCTCCGCCTCAATTGCCGAAGCACGCTCTTCGAGCGAACGATACATACCAATGCGGCGAAGAGCCTCATCGAAATCTACTTGATGACCATCGAACTCAGGCCCCTCCACGCAGGTGAAACGAACCTTTCCACCAACGGTAACGCGACATGCACCACACATACCAGTGCCATCAACCATCAACGTATTAAGCGAAACTATCGTCGGCATCTCATACTTCTTTGTGGTGAGAGTAACGAACTTCATCATAATCATTGGTCCAATTGCAACACATATATCATACTTATTGCCTTGCGCCACGAGCTCTTCGATCTTAGCGGTAACCAAACCTTTGAAGCCTTGACTACCATCATCAGTACATATATATAGATTTGTAGCAACCTTACTCATCATCTCCTCGAAGATAATCATCTCACTACTCTTAGCACCGATGATTACATCCACCTCAACGCCATTCTCACACAACCACTTAACCTGTGGGTAGACTGGAGCAGCGCCAACGCCTCCCGCAACAAAGAGATAACGACGTGATCGAACCTCCTCCAAGGGCTCATCTATAAAGTCCGAAGGACGTCCCAAAGGTCCCGCAAAGTCCGCAAGTGAGTCGCCAACCTCAAGCTCACAGATGTGACGTGTCGACACACCAATGGTCTGTATAACAATAGTGACCCACCCCTCAGCAGCATTAAAATCTGCAATAGTTAGTGGAATTCTTTCACCGCGCTCATCGGTGCGAACAATAACAAATTGTCCGGGCTTCGCAGAGGATGCAACGCGTGGAGCCTTAATCTTCATCAATGAGATATTAGGCGCAATTTCGTGTTTTTCTAATACTTCAAACATAATGTTTACTCTTTCTTTTATTATTTTATTCGTCTGTTAGTCTACTCCATTATAATTCCCGTAACCCTCACTCGCTGCAAAGGATCATCCGGGTCATTCACTGTAAGTGTAATATATCGAGAGAAATTCCCAAAGTCAAACTCCTTTGTCTCGACCCACACCTCAAATTTACTTATGGCTCCCGCTTCAACCACATCTCCAACCTTCAATGTGCTCTTAACACCCTCGCCAATGTCTATTGCTCGGATATATAGTGGTGAGACACCTGTATTCTCTATCGAGAGAGTGTGCTGCGAGCTCCCCGGCCCCATCTTCAACTCTCCCATCTTCACTATACGCGAGCTAAGCTGACATCCAGCAGCACGCTCACGCTCATCTGAGGTGAAACGATCCACGGCATGAGCATTCACCATCAAGGCATATTTCGACTCTTTGCCATTTACATCAATGAAGAACTTATCACTCAACACCCCATAACGACCCACATGCTGGGAGAGGTCATAGAGAAGTGGCACACTGCCGCTCTCGCCCGCCTCAATGGTCAAAGGGAAGCCACTCTGCAAAACGCCACTCTCACTCTGCGCACGGAGCGAAACGGTGATCTTGCGCTTCGAGGTATTTACATATTGGAGCTGTGTCTCGCGACGCTCTCCCTGCTCAATGTGCGACAGGGGAAAGTAGTTTGCTGCGATACGAAACCCCGCACCCATATCGAAAGGGTATTGCTCCTCTACGCTCTTCTTGCGCGGGGTGACATCACCCGATATTGTCAACGTGTACTTCTCATTGCTAGGGGCAATGATAACCTGAACCGTTTTCGCAAATCTGCCGGGACGATCCATAGGGTCAAAGGCCACCTCAATAGTTGAGCTCTCACCCGCCGCAATGGGACGGTTAGAGAATGATGGTACTGTACACCCGCAGGAGCTAGAGGCGGTAACGATCACCGCGGGGCTATCACCCGTATTTTTATATGTGAAGGTGTGGTGCACCTCTCCGCCATCCTCCGCAATTGTTCCGAAGTCAAATTTCTGCGATTCAAATGTCAAAACCTGCGAGAAGAGCTCAGTAGACCCCAACAAGCAGAGTATCAAATATATCATGAATGTACGAAGCCTCATAGCACTATTAATTCTTTGTTTTAACTCTACAAATATACGATTTTTTTTGTAAATTTTACTGAAAAATTTTGCAAATAAAAAAAAAGCGCTT
This sequence comes from Rikenellaceae bacterium, assembly GCA_047172325.1. Lineage (GTDB taxonomy): Bacteria > Bacteroidota > Bacteroidia > Bacteroidales > Rikenellaceae > Alistipes. The sequence goes on from JBCQWG010000010.1 coordinate 51,157, forward strand.
ATATTTGCACCACGAAAACGAAACAACAGCTTCTGTTTTCAACGTTCATTCAATTTGCCTGAATAGCTCAGTTGGTTAGAGCACATGACTGTTAATCATGGGGTCCTAGGTTCAAGTCCTTGTTCAGGCGCACCGTTCTTTAGTGGAGAGTATCTCCATTAAAGATTCGGGAGTTTAGCTCAGCTGGTTCAGAGCATCTGCCTTACAAGCAGAGGGTCGGGGGTTCGAATCCCTCAACTCCCACAACAGCCACTCATAGAGTGGTTTTTTTATCATCATACCTGACTTCGGGAGTTTAGCTCAGCTGGTTCAGAGCATCTGCCTTACAAGCAGAGGGTCGGGGGTTCGAATCCCTCAACTCCCACAACAATCCCCCTATTCAATAATTTTTTGAAAAATCACTTCGGATTTATATCCTTCGGGGGAGATGTTCCAATCTCGTTTCACACCAATAGACACATATCCTAATGAGGTGAACAGGGCGAGACTTGCCTTATTATCCTCCTCCACGTTACACCACAACTGATGTACTCTCAGGAAGTTAGATGCATATCGTTCAAGTGATAGTAGGGCATCCGCGGCATAGCCCAAACGACGAAAGGCGGGTGCTATCATGATGCCCACACCGGCTCTGAGGTTATGAGGGTCGAACTCGAAGAGGTCAACAACACCCACCACAGATGATTCATCGAGAGTAGATATCATAAGGCGCAACTGGCGGGAGGAGTAGATATCTTCGCGCTGTGCCTCAATAAACTGAGAGAGGGTATGGTGTGAAAATGGAGATAGGGTACCACTTACAGGCCACACATCGACATCATTCTCCCAGCTATATAGCCAGTTTACATCTGATGGTTCTACTGCCCTCAGTACTACCCTATCTCCCTTTATATTTGTCATTTTCGAAAATGACTTAATAGATTAAAGACCCAAAATCTTGTTGCGGATCAACATCGCTACGCCCCACGCATTTGCATTTGGGCCCATTGTCGATACGCGGAACTTAGTATCTTTATATACTAGGTTAAGTGAATATTTATTTGTTGCCGACTTTAGAGGTAACATCACATAGTCTCCCGCAGCCGACACACTACCACCAACCACCACAGTCTCAGGGTTGAAGATATTAATCAAGAAGGCCACAGCCTTACCAATCTTCTCGCCAGCCTCCTCGATAAGCTCTATAGAGAGGTTGTCATCATTCTTTGCCGCAGCGATGATATCTGTAATGCGGATTGGCTCATGACGGTCATACTTCTCGCGAAGGATCGTATTGACGCCACTCTCAATAAGCTTTGTCATCTTCTCCTCGATGGCGATTCCGGCAACCTCAGTCTCCAAGCAGCCCTTCTTTCCACAGGCACAAATCACCTCATTGTTGAAGAATGGGATGTGACCAAACTCACCCGCAAAACCACTCTTTCCATAATAGAGCTTTCCATCAATCACAATGCCAATTGCCACACCCAAGCCCATATGGAGGTAGAGAACATCAGAATCATTCTTCACCTTATCACAAGTGTACTCCGCATAGCAACGCGCACGCGTGTCATTCTCAAAGAGAACACGGATACCCACTCTCTCCTCGATGATGTCGCGAATAGATTGCTCACTAGAGACAAAATATTTATAGCTGCGTCCCGCCTCTGGATTCACACGACCGGTGATACTTACGCCCACACCCAAGATCTTAGAGCGGTCAACGCCACAAGTCTCAATGAAACTCTCGATATTGGAACATATACGCTCCAAACATTGTGAACGGTCGATAAGCTCAAAGGATCTATCGTAATCCTCCACAATAACATTATTCTGTAGATCTGTGACAACATACGACATATTGTCGCGACCAACATTCACACCCACAAAGTAGATAGCCGAACAAGCCAACCCAAAGACATTGGGACGACGTCCACCCGGAGTCTCAACCTTACCCAAGTCGCTCACGATATTCTCTTCAACAAGCTCCTGCACCAACTTGGTGATAGTAGGCACACTAATATGCAACTCCTTGGTCAAATCCGAAAGAGTACACTCCCCATTTATTGCCATATAAGCAATAATGCTTCGCTTGATAATATTATTTTTGTGTGAGATTCCCTTTATTCTATCACTCTCAGCATTATTGAAAAAATCTTTTAATGATGATGCCATATTCTTCTGTTTTTATATTTTGCAACAAAATTAATAAATTTTCATAAAAAATACAAATTTTTACTTTCGTTTATAAATAAATAATATAAATACAATATGCTATACATCACCCTATTTATTGGTAATTAGGTAATTATACCCATTTTTAACAATCCTAAATTCACAATAAAAAAAGCAGCACAAATCAATTTTTTTTATTATTTGGATTAAATTGGATTTTAATATCCCATCAGCGAGGTTAACTCGGATTGGGTTTAAATGCCTTCGGGCATTTAAAAAATTAAAGAGACTAAAAAATGTATGCGAATTTATTCGTGATACATTTTTTAGCCTCTTTAATTTCATAGCGCCAGCTATAAGCCCAATCCGCAACAAATAATATGCACTCGCGTGGGTGCTATCCACGCCCGCCGGAGGCGATACGAAACTTTTTTTCATGTGTTTACAACATATTATCCTCTTTTTCAAGAATTAATTTGTACCTTTGAAGTATGGAGAGACAAATTGAGATAATTCAAATTAATATATCTGGAACCGATAAGCCCGGAATGACTTCATCACTCACTGCGATACTTGCCAAGTACGATGCTTTCATTCTTGATATTGGACAAGCTAACATTCACCAGTCCTTAGCTTTAGGCATTCTTTTTCAGACCACGGCCGACAAGTCGGGCTTCATCATGAAGGAGCTTCTTTTCAAGGCCTCTGAGCTTGGCATCACCATTCGCTTCACCCCAATTAGTGAAGAGGAGTATGAGAGTTGGGTAAGTAGACAGGGAAAGAACAGATACATTATAACCATGCTGGGGCGTCGCATAAATGCCTCACATATAGCCAAGGTGACCAATGCCGTAGCGGAGCATGGGCTCAACATAGATGATATCAATCGCCTTACGGGTAGAGTCCCACTCAGCCCCGACAAGAGAGCGCCCAAGGCCTGCATCGAGATCTCGGTGCGTGGTAACCTGCCTGATAGACGCTCCATGCAGGAGCGGTTTATAGATCTTCTTGAAGATGGCATTGATGTATCGTTCCAAGAGGATAATATCTATCGTCGTTGCCGCCGTCTAATCTGCTTCGATATGGATTCAACACTCATCGAAACGGAGGTTATCGACGAACTTGCCGAGAGAGCAGGCGTCGGTGAGCAGGTGCGTGCAATCACCGAGCAGGCGATGCGTGGCGAGATTGATTTCCGTGAGAGCTTCACACAGCGAGTGAGCCTCCTTGAGGGGCTTGACGTCTCGGTGATGAAAGAGATTGCCGACAACCTCCCCATCACCGAGGGTCTGGAGCGAATGATGACAATCCTCAAGCGTGTAGGCTTCAAAACAGCGATCCTCTCAGGAGGATTCACCTACTTTGGTAACTACCTTCGTCAACGCTTCGGCTTCGACTATGTATATGCGAATGAGTTGGAGATAGAGGATGGTAAGCTCACCGGACGCTACGTTGGTCAGGTGGTTGATGGAGAGCGCAAGGCAGAACTGCTGCGCCTACTCTGTCAATTTGAGAATATCGACATTGCACAATCCATCGCGGTGGGAGATGGCGCCAATGACCTCCCCATGCTCAACCTAGCGGGTCTCGGCATTGCATTCCACGCCAAGCCCAAGGTGAAGGCTACAGCGCAACAATCAATCTCTACAATAGGACTTGATGGCATCTTATACTTCGTTGGACTTAAAGATTCGTGGATAGAAAAATAATATTACTCCTACTGCTATCACCTCTAATGATGAGTTGCTACGACTCATTTCGCACCTTTACACCCAGCAGCGAAGATGAGGCTCCACGCGGCAACGCCACAATAGAGCAGATACACACCTCATATGCCGCAGGCCTTAGAACAATCAATGAGGAGGTTATCGTAGAGGGCATAGTGACGGCAAATGATGAGTATGGGAACTTCTTCAAGAGCTTTATCATCGAGAGCGAGGGTTACGCCATAGAGGTGCTGGATGGCCTCTACGACTCATACGTGAAACACCCCATCGGCTGCCATCTATCCCTACGCCTAAATGGATTGGGGCTCGATAGATACCTAGGTCTACTTCGAGTGGGGCTCGTTGCGCCTGCCTCCTCCTCCTACACTCTCGACTATATGACCGCGGATGCCATCATCGACCAACATATCTCTCAAATAGGCTTCGGGGAGGAGGTAACACCACAACAAAGAGAGATCAACGAGCTATTGGAGGAGCGCGCTGGAGAGTTCATCCTCATTGATGGTCTCACACTCCACACCGAGGATGGGGTTGAACGAACATGGTCCGATTATGCACTCTTCCGCGATAAAAACCTAGATACAATATGGTGCTACACATCACCCTACGCTGATTTCGCACTCTCCAAAATACCGCAGGGCACACTCTCGCTACGCGGCATCTTGGAGTATGGCAGCACCGATAGCTACACTAACCAATTTATAATTAAGCTCCGTGGCGCGTCTGATTGCATATATTAATCTTCTTCTGCTCCTCACAGCATGCAACAACGACTCAAGCGGCTCGCAGAGTAGTCATGGTGTTGTCTCCATTGCGACACTTCGCAACATGGAGACAAATAACCGCAGCGTACTTATCTCCGACAACCTTCTAATTGAGGGCATAGTAACAGCAAACGACAAGTATAACGAGTTCTACAACTGCCTCGTCATTGAGGATCAGAGCGCCGCCATCAAGATACTTTGCGAGTTAGAGGATGGCTATAAGGAGTACCCCTTTGGTGCTCAGCTGCGGGTGAGTTGCAGCGGGCTATATCTAATCAACCACTATGGATCACTCAAGATCGGAGCAGAGCCCTCCGACGAATATACCCTCGATTACATCGCCCAGAGCAGAGTGGGACAATATATAAAACGCCTCGACGACCCCACACTCATCATAACACCCTCCGAGATTGATATAGAGGCACTTACACCACTCGACACATATCGCTATATTGTTCTAAGCGAGGTGCTGATAAACAACGAAGAGGGCACCACAACACTCTGCCAACGAGATAGCGAAACGGGACGCACGGTAGATACCTCCCACACAATAACAGACTCGAAAGGCGACACCATAGAACTCTTCGTAGATCGCCTCTGCACATACGCCGACAGTGAACTCCCAACAACTACATGCACCCTACACGCCATTGTCGACTACTACGACGAGGCCTACTCCCTAACGATTACAAACTGCTCCTATATCGCAGAGCGCTAAATAAAAAAGCCAGATCCCGAAAGATCTGACTTCTATTTAAGAGATGAATCCTTACAGATTACATCTTCTTGCCAACATTTGTCTTAGTTGCAGAAACCTTAGCGCTAGTAGCCTTTGTTGCGCGTGGTGCGCGTGGCTTTGCAGCGTTTGGCTTTGCCTCTACCACTGTTGCATCCTCTACTGCATCTGTTGACTTAGCCTTGCTACGTGAACGACGTGTCTTTGGCTTAGCCTCAGTTGATGGAGCAACACCCAATGTGTAAGCATCGTTGAAATCAACGAACTCAATGATACACATCTCAGCAGCATCTCCCAAACGGAAGCCAGTGCGAAGAATACGTGTGTAACCACCGGGACGCTCTGCAATCTTAGGAGCGATAGTGCGGAACAACTCTGTAACAGCCTCTTTCTGTTTGAGGTAAGAGAACACCATACGACGTTGGTGCGTTACATCCTCTTTTGACTTTGTTACCAATGGCTCGATGTACATCTGAAGAGCCTTTGCCTTAGCAACTGTAGTCTCGATTCTCTTGTGCATGATAAGCGATGATGCCATATTTGCCAACATTGCCTTACGGTGACCCGCTTGTCTGCCAAGGTGATTGAATTTTTTATTATGTCTCATTTAATTAATCTTTATCAAGTTTGTAGATTGATACATCCATACCGAATTTGAGGTTGAGAGAGTCAAGCAACTCATCAAGCTCTGTAAGCGACTTCTTACCGAAGTTACGGAACTTCAATAGATCGCTACGATTAAGCTTAACTAGGTCACCAACAGTCTCTACATCAGCTGCACGAAGACAGTTCAAAGCACGCACACTCAAATCTTGGTCTGAGAGCTTTGTCTTGAGGAGCTGACGCATGTGAAGAACATCCTCATCGAACTCCTCAGCAGCGCTGCTATCCTCCATATTCACTGTGATCTTCTCATCTGAGAACAACATAAAGTGCTGGATAAGGATCTTAGCCGCCTCTTTGAGTGCCTCCTTCGGATGAATCGAACCGTCTGTAGTGATTTCAAGATTCAACTTCTCATAGTCGGTTCTCTGCTCCACACGGTAATCCTCGATCAAGTACTTCACATTCTTAATAGGAGTGTGAATTGAATCAATCGGAAGAGTACCAAATTCGCAGTCGGCTGGGGTATTCTCCTCTGAAGGAATATAACCACGCCCCTTACCTATTGTGAGAGTAAGTTGCATCTTTGTGCCTGCTGCGAGGTGGCAGATTACCAAATCAGGGTTCAAAACCTCGAACGATGAGAGGAAATTTGAAATGTATCCTGCTGTAAGTTCAGTTACTCCAACAACTGGTATCGAAACCTGCTCTGCCTCCTCTGTGTCGACAGTGCGAATGAAACGAACCTGCTTGAGCTTAAGAATGATATCAATCATTCCCTCCATCACACCGGGTACAGCGGCAAATTCGTGATCTACGCCACCAACCTTAACTGTAGTGATTGCGTAACCTTCGAGCGAAGAGAGCAAGATACGACGTAGTGCGTTACCAATAGTCATACCAAAGCCGGGCTCCAATGGACGGAACTCAAACTTTCCGAATGATGGAGTTGACTCCAGCATAATTACCTTCTCAGGTCTCTGAAATGCTAATATTGCCATAATTAATTGTGTGTTGTATTATTACTACTTAGAGTACAACTCTACGATAAGTTGCTCCTTGATGTTCTCTGGAATCTCCTCACGCTCTGGACGTTGTAGGAACTTACCAGACATTGTTGCCTGATCCCACTCCATCCATGCATAACGACTCTTAGATGCACCCGAAAGTGACTCTGTGATTACCTCAAGGCTCTTTGACTTCTCGCGAACTGATACAACCTCACCCTCTTTGAGTGAATATGATGGAATGTTCAAAACACTTCCATTCACACAAATGTGACGGTGTGATACGAGCTGACGAGCTGCTGCACGTGTAGGAGCAATTCCCATACGGTAAACAACATTATCCAAACGGCACTCCAATAACTTCAACAGGTTCTCACCTGTGATACCACCCATACGGCTTGCAGCCTCATATGTGCGAGCAAATTGCTTCTCCAAAAGTCCATAAGTAGCTTTTGCTTTTTGCTTCTCGCTAAGTTGCTCTCCATACTCAGAGACTTTCTTACGCTTGCGAGCTAAACCATGCTGTCCGGGAGGGTAGTTTCTCTTCTCAAGAACTTTGTCTGCTCCGAAGATCGCCTCGCCAAACTTTCTGGCAATTTTTGATTTAGGTCCTATATATCTTCCCATTGTTTTACTTCTTTAATCGTTTAATTGATCTGCTTTTCTTAACCGCTAGGTGATTATACACGACGACGGTTTGGTGCGCGACAACCGTTGTGTGGCATTGGTGTTACGTCGATAATCTCCATAACCTCGATACCAGCACCGTGGATTGTACGAACTGCTGACTCACGACCAGCGCCGGGGCCCTTCACGTAAACCTTAACCTTGCGTAAACCCATATCATAAGCAACCTTTGCGCAATCGGCAGATGCAGTCTGAGCAGCATATGGAGTGTTCTTCTTAGAACCACGGAAACCCATTTTACCTGCTGAAGACCAGCTGATTACATCACCAACCTCGTTGGTAATTGTAATGATGACATTGTTAAATGTTGAGTGCACATAGGCCATGCCCACTGCTCCAACCTTAACAACCTTTTTCTTAACTGTTCCAGTTTTCTTTGCCATAACTTTTGTCTATTACTTAGTTGCCTTTTTCTTGTTAGCGACTGTCTTCTTACGACCCTTACGTGTACGAGCATTATTCTTAGTGCCTTGTCCACGAACAGGAAGACCCAAACGGTGGCGGATACCACGGTAGCAACCGATATCCATCAAACGCTTAATGTTTAGTTGTACAACTGAACGACACTCTCCCTCGACCTTAAGGCCCATTGAAGCGATAGCAGAACGAATTGCTGCAATCTGATCGTCATTCCAGTCATCTGTTTTGAGGTCAAAGCTGATGCCTGCCTCAGTGAGAATTGCTTGAGCTGTGCTACGACCGATACCATAGATATAGGTCAAAGCGATCTCGCCTCTCTTGTTTTTTGGTAAATCTACACCGACTATACGTGCCATAAATTCTTTTCTTTAATTAAAAGTTTACCCAATGGTCAATTAACCTTGACGCATTTTAAACTTAGGATTCTTTTTGCAGATCACGTAAAGTTTACCTTTACGACGAACGATCTTGCAATCCTCACTTCTTTTCTTAATTGATGCTTTTACTTTCATTGTGTGTGTGTTAAGCAATCTAGGCTCCTTTCAACATCCTCAAAGATCACTATGCTGACCCCAAATGTTGACTCTCCCCCTTGGTTATTTGTACCTAAATGAGATTCTTCCCTTACTCAAATCATAAGGTGTCATCTCTACCTTTACTTTATCTCCTGTCAAGATCTTGATATAGTGCATACGCATCTTTCCGGAGATGTGGGCGGTGATAACATGGCCGTTATCCAACTCTACTCGAAACATCGCATTACTTAGTGCCTCGATAATTGTTCCGTCCCTTTCAATAGCAGTCTGTTTTGCCATTAGTCTTACTGTTTTAAATCTTTTTCGATTATACTATAATCCGTCAAAATATCTGGGCCATTTTTACCCACTGCAACTGCGAACTCGAAGTGTGCAGAGGGCTTTCTGTCTCGTGTGCGAACGGTCCAACCATCTCGCTCAAAGACTACCGATTTTGTACCCATATTAATCATCGGTTCAATGCAGATTACCATACCTGCCTTAAGCAGCGGTCCTCTGCCTCTTGCGCCAAAGTTGGGAACCCCCGGTGATTCGTGCATCTGACGACCACATCCGTGTCCCTCTAACTCTCGCACTACGCCGTAGCCAAAGCTCTCGGCCCACTCCTGTACTGCTGCTGATATATCACCTACGCGATTACCAGCCTTAGCTTGAGCTGTACCCTTATAAAGAGCCTCTTTGGTGACCTCCATTAGTTGCTTCACTTCCTTCGCAACCTCTCCAACAGCAAATGTATATGCTGAATCACCAACAAACCCCTTTAGAAACGTACCACAATCAACCGATACAATATCGCCCTCTTTAAGGACGCATTTATCTGACGGGATACCATGAACAACATTCTCGTTAACTGAAATGCATAACGATGCTGGAAATCCTTGGTAACCGAGGAAAGCTGGAACTGCTCCATGATCTCGAATAAAAGCCTCAGCAATTCGATCCAACTCCTTGGTGGTAACACCCTCGCGAATGTGGCGACCCACCTCTGCAAGAGTCTTGCTCACTAAGATGTTATTCTCACGAAGCAGCTCTATCTCCTCCTCTGTTTTTAAGTATATCATATCTGACCTTGATAAAACTTATCTTAGCGACCTTGAATACGTCCAGTCTTCATCAGACCATCATAGTGACGCATCAATAGGTAGCTCTCTATCTGCTTGAGAGTGTCAAGAACTACACCCACCATAATCAACAACGATGTACCACCATAGAAGTAAGCAAACGCCTGTTGAATACCCAAGAAGTTCATCGCCAAAGCTGGCAAGATTGCCACAATTGCTAGGAACATTGAGCCGGGAAGTGTGATTCTCGTCATGACAGAGTCGATATAGGTAACTGTATGTTTACCCGGTTTAACACCCGGAATAAAACCACCATTACGCTTCATATCGTCAGCCATCATTTGAGGGTTAACAATAATCGCTGTGTAGAAGTAGGTGAAGAGAATCACCAACACTGCGAGTGTGAAGTTATACCAGAAGCCTGTCATATCACCAAATGCAGCAGCAAAGTTTGGAGCTACATTAGCGAAAAGCATTGGTACAAACATCAAAGCTTGTGCAAAGATGATAGGCATTACATTTGCCGCATTCATCTTTAGCGGAATATATTGACGGACACCGCCATATTGCTTGTTACCCACAATACGCTTAGCATATTGAACAGGTATCTTGCGTACTGCTTGAACAAGAGCGATAGTTGCCATGAAGACCAAGAATAGCAGAGCCAACTCGATCACGATCATGAAGATACTACCATCAGATGTCTGGAAACGAGCTGTTACCTCAGCCAAAAGAGCTTGTGGAAGGCGTGCGATAATACCAATCATGATGATTAGCGAAACACCATTTCCGATACCCTTATCGGTGATCTTCTCACCCAACCACATAACGAACATAGTACCTGCGATAAGGATTGTTGTAGCGTAAGCGACAAATCCAAATGAGTTACCATAGACGAATGCTGTTGGCACTTGGTGGTAAAGGTTTGCGATATAGGCTGGGCCTTGCAAAACCAAAACTCCAATTGTGAGGAATCGAGTCCATTGATTCATCTTGCGACGACCGCTCTCACCCTCCTTCTGAATCTTCTGGAAGTATGGGATCATCATACCCAAAAGTTGGATAATGATCGACGCTGTGATGTAAGGCATCACTCCGAGCGCAAAAATCGCAGCGTTACCAAACGCTCCACCCGAAAATACGTTGAGTAGACCTAAAAGACCGTTACCCTCTAATTGACCAGCAAGCGCAGAGCCCTCACCTAGAAGGTTAGGGTTGATACCCGGAATCACCACGAAGCTACCTAGTCTATATACTAGAAGAAGTAACAAAGTGTAGACTACACGGTTGCGAAGCTCCTCGATCTTGTAGATGTTACGGATAGTCTCTACTACTTTTTTGTTGGTTGCCAATAGAGCGATAACAATCGCAAATAAGACAGCAACAATGATATAAGTATTCATAATTTTGGGGGTTTAGCGTAACCTTACAATTTTTCTACTTGACCACCAGCAGCTACGATAGCAGCCTCAGCACTTGCTGAAAAAGCGTGAGCCTTAACAGTTAGAGCCTTTGATACTGTACCATTGCCCAAGATCTTAACACGATCCTTTGATTGAGCAAAACCAGCTGAGATAAGCACCTCTAGAGAGATCTCCGTTGCGCCTGTCTTTGCTGAAAGCTCCTCAAGAGTCGAAAGATTGATAGCCTTATACTCTACACGATTGATATTGGTAAAACCAAATTTAGGTAGGCGACGCTGAAGAGGCATCTGACCACCCTCGAAACCAAGTTTACGAGAGTAACCCGAACGTGACTGAGCACCCTTGTGACCACGTGTAGAAGTTCCACCGTGACCAGAACCTGCTCCACGACCAATACGTTTTTGGTGGTGGGTTGAACCCTTTGCGGGTTTAAGATTATTGAGTTCCATTGTCTGTAATTGACTTAAACGTTATAAACTATTTTACCTCTTCTACCTTTACAAGGTGCTGAACCTTAAGGATCATACCCTTGATGATAGCTGAATCATCGTGCTCAACTGAAGCGTTGATCTTGCGAAGACCTAGTGCATCGAGGTTAGCGCGTTGACGCTCTGAAGCGCCACAACGGCTCTTTACTTGTGTGATTTTTAATCTTGCCATAGTATTTCTTATGTGATTAACCGTTAAAAACCTGCTTCATAGAGATACCACGAACCTGCGCTATGCTATATGCATCACGCAACTCGCAAAGAGCACCAACTGTAGCTTTCACCAAGTTGTGAGGGTTAGATGAACCCTTACTCTTAGCCAAGACGTTCTTAACACCTACTGACTCCAATACCGCACGCATCGCACCACCGGCGATAATACCAGTACCGGGAGCTGCTGGACGGATCATAACCTCAGAGCCGCTATAACGCATCTCTTGTTTGTGAGGAATCGTTCCGTTGATGATAGGCACCTTAACGAGGTTCTTCTTTGCATCCTCAATACCCTTTGAGATTGCTGTAGTTACCTCTGAAGCCTTACCAAGGCCATAACCTACGACGCCGTTCTCATTTCCTACTACGACAATTGCCGAGAAGGTAAATGTACGACCACCCTTTGTTACCTTTGTAACACGCTGGATGCTCACGAGTTTGTCTTTCAACTCGATGTCGCTTGTACGTACTTTCTGTATGTTGCTATTTGACATAATCGCTTAGAATTTAAGACCGCCTTCACGCGCGGCATCCGCTAATGTTTGAACTCTACCGTGATAAAGGTAACCGTTACGGTCGAATGCTACTGTCGAAATACCCTTTGCGACAGCACGCTCAGCAGCGAGCTTACCTACAACGGCAGCAACCTCTATTTTGTTTTTACCAGCAGTTTGCTCGGCAACCTCTACTGAAGAGGCAGAAGCCAAAGTAACACCTGCTTGGTCGTCGATAAACTGTACGTAGATCTGTTTGTTGCTACGGAATACAGTCATTCGAGGCATCTGTGCTGTACCGCTCACGATTTTGCGGATACGCATCTTGATTCTCGATCTTCTTTCTATCTTACTTAGTGACATAATCTGACCTTATTTACTATTTAGCACCTGCTGACTTACCTGCCTTACGACGGATTTGCTCGCCAACAAACTTAATACCCTTACCCTTATATG
>JBCQWG010000011.1:0-57083 GCA_047172325.1 Rikenellaceae bacterium
TTCGTCTAAGATTCTTGTTTGGGGTCGGTGTAGAGCTCTATTCGCAGGAGGTTGTCTCGATCGCTGAAGGTGTAGTTTAGGCAGACTTCATCGACTAAAGGGGCGGTTTCGACTATCACGCCTATGGTCTTTGTCTCGCTGATATATTCAGGGTAGAACTCCCACGACATTCCATTGGTGTTGCTGATTGGCTCCCACTCTGAGCCATTGTGTTTTTCGGCTTTGATGAACCTCCATTTGCCGATTAGGAGATTTTTGTTTGTGGTCATAGTTTTTGGATTTTACGAGACCGTACAAAAAAAGGCACGAATCTCGAATGTTTCGCACCAAGGTATCGGCAAACACCCATGCAACGAACAGACGAGTCCGTGCCATAGGTGTATGACAAAGACTTCGTCTGTTTATTTCGTTGCATTAAAATTTTGCCGATTTTTGGTGCGAAAATAAACAGCTTAAAGCTAATTAATATGTTATAATTTTATCTCTTTTATATAATTTCTTTTTTTGGTTTTTACAAAAGTAACAATTTATTTTGAATTTCTGCACTTTCTGCTCCGATATGAAAAAGAGGCTATCCAAAAACTTTCGTTTTTGGATAGCCTCATGATATTTTTCTTTATGCCGCTAGATTGAGATGTTGAGGATCTCGAAGCAGAGGGTTCCGGCGGGGACCGTTACCTCGACCTTTTCGCCCTTCTTCTTTCCTAGAAGGGCTTTGGCGATGGGGGTGCCTATGGCGAGCTTTCCTTCGCGGAGGTTGGCTTCATTTTCGGATACTATGGTGTAGGTGACCTCTTTCTTGGTGTTGTGATTGAGGAGGGTTACCTTATTGAGTATCTGCACTTTATTAGTATCTATCTTTGACTCGTCTATGATACGAGCATTGGTCAAAACTGCCTCTGCCTTAGCTATGCGAAGCTCAAGTAGGCCTTGTGCCTCACGTGCTGCGTCATACTCAGCATTCTCCGAGAGGTCACCCTTGTCGCGGGCCTCTGCGATAGCTGCTGCGCTCTCTGGGCGCTCTACAGAGCGCATATAATCGAGCTCGTCTTTAAGCTTCTTGTAGCCCTCTGCGGTGAGGTAGATAATTTCGTTTGCCATATTTTTCTCTAACATTAATGGTTTCAATTAGCAATAAAAATAAAGAGCCCAACCCCCTTTTATGGTTTGAACCCCTTTTGCTAACAGCAAAGATAAAAACTAAATAATTTATTTCCAAATTTTTTCTACTCTTTAAAGATAAAGAGTAGAAAAAATTTTAGAATAGCCTATTTTGCAGGCTCCCAGTAGCAGCGCTTTGGAGAGACGATAGCTCCTTCAGCCTTAAGTTCTTTCATCGCTTTGTCGACTACCTTGCGGTCAAGTCCCGATAGCTCAACGATTTTACCTGCGTTAAGAGGTTCGCCTGCGCTCTTCATTGCCTCTAATACTTGATCTTTTTCCATAGTTGTACTCTTTTAAAATTGTATTTTTTACTCCTCTCCACCGCCTAATGCGCGATAGAGGTTTATTACACCTTGTGCCTTGTTGTATATCTCGTTCACCGACGAGAGATCTGCTTGAAGCAGAGTTAGCTGCGCTGTGAGCACCTCAATGTAGGTGGCGCTACCATACTTCATGAGCAGCTCCGTTTTGGAGAGCGTTGCTGCGAGAAGCTCCACCTGCTGATCGGCATACTCCAATCTCTCTTGTGCTCCCTGCCACTCTGAGAGGGCGTTGTTCACCTCCGTGCCGGCATCAATGATAGATTGGTTAAACTGCAATAGAGCTTGCTCCTGCTGCGCCTCACTTATTTTGAGCTGTGCGCGAAGTGCTCCTCGCTGGAAGATAGGCTGCACGAGGGAGCCCACTGCACTATAGAGCATATCGCTTGGGTTGGTGATGCTTCCAGAGGCGTTTGTGAAGCCCGCCGATCCGCTCAACGTTATTGAGGGATAGAGCGATGAACGCGCCTCGGAGGTGGCATAAAACGCCTCTGCCAAATTACTCTCTGCCATCCTCACATCGGGGCGGTTGCAGAGTAGCTCTATGGGCAAACCCACCGACAGCTCTTCGGGGAACTCACATTCAAAGATCGTACCGCGCTGGATCTCTACTGTGGGCTTCGCTAGAAGCGCTGAGATGCTATTTTCGAGCGCTGCGATCTGCTCCTTGATGGTTACAATCTGCGAACTTAGCGAGATGTTGCTTGCTCTAGATTGCAATACGGCGGTCTCATTGATGCGACCCGCCTTCAACATAGCCTCCATCACGCGGAGGTTCTCGGCCCAATTCTGCTGTGTCTGCTCACTTATCGAGAGCTGCTCGTCGAGCATCAAAAGCGAGTAGTAACTCCCCGCAAGGGTAGCTATAAGCTGCGTCTGCACCGCTTGACGATAGGCTGTGCTCTGCTCCAAGGCTGCTTTCGATTGCTCCTTTGCGTTGCGTAGCTTTCCAAAGATGTCGACCTCCCATGAGGCGGTCAGAGGAGTGGTATAGCTCTTAGTGGTGCTTCCCTGAAAGCTAGAGATAGTGCCCTGCGGTGAGAAGGAGAGCGAGGGTAGAAATGCCTTGCGAGCTGTTGCAAGTGATATCTCGGCCTGCTCCACACTGAGGCGAGCTACATTCAGGTCGGTGTTACTCTCCAGCGCCTCTTCGATTAGGGCTTGCAGGTAAGGATCTGCGAAGAGCTCTCGCCATGAGAGTGTTGCGAGGTTCTCACTCTCGTCAGAGGCCTTAGTATAATCATATAACCCATCTACCATCTGCTCATCTACCGTGCGCGTATAGTTGGAGTAGAGTCCACAACCTGTCATCGAGGTTGAGACGATGGCTGCGACTAATATATATTTCAAGTTATTCATAGCTTCAATAATTTTATAGTTGCATATCACGCTTTGGGATTACCCTCTCCTCAATTGTCTGGAAGATCACAAAGAGGGCAGGAACGATAAAGATAAGCGAGGCTGTTCCCACAACCATACCTCCTACGACACCCACACCAAGTGAGATATTTCCGTTAGCTCCTACGCCCGAAGCAAAGACCAATGGAAGCATACCAAAGACCAACGTGAGGGATGTCATCAAGATAGGGCGCAAACGAACCTTCGCTGCGGTGATTGCGGCCTGAGTGATGGAGTGACCCTTGCGGCGACTCTCAGAGGCGTACTCCGTGAGGAGGATCGCAGTCTTCGCAAGTAGACCAATAAGCATGATGATACCCGTTTGCATATATATATCGTTGGCTAGGCCAAAGATATTTGCAAAGAGGAAGCTTCCGACAAGTCCAAATGGCACCGATAGGATCACCGCCATTGGCACGAATATAGACTCATAGAGGGCACATAGGATAAGGTATACGAAGATGATACATATCGCGAAGATCACCACAGAGGAGTCTGTTGAGCCGGACTCCTCACGAGTAAGACCTCCAAACTCATATCCATAACCCACGGGGAGAGTCTCGCGTGCCACCTGCTCAACGGCAGCAATGGCCTGACCAGAGCTATAGCCATCAGCCGGGGTACCATTAACCGAGATCGAGGGGAAGAGGTTGTAGCGGCTTAGGGCCTGCGCACCATAGACTCTCTCAACGGTTATATATTGACTCACGGGAGACATCTGGCCATCGTCGTTTCGCACATAGAGATTCTCCAACGATTGAAGATCTACACGATCTTCGATTGGTGCTTGGATCATCACACGGTAGAGCTTCGAGAATTTATTCATATTCGACGAGTAGCCACCACCCACATAGCCCGATATCGTGCTTAGCACAGAGCTTGGAGAGACTCCATTGCGCTCGCAGAGAGCTGCGTCGAGGCTAACTAGATATTGAGGGAACTTAATGCTGAATGAGGTTTGTGCGCGAGCAATCTCCTCACGAACGGAAAGAGCTGCGATAAAGTCGTTAGCATATTTGGTGAGATCCTCAATTGAACCTCCCTTACGATCTTGAACATGCACCTCGAAGCCATTGCTCATACCAAAACCGGTAATCATTGGGGGTGCTATAACGATAATCTGAGCTGAGGTTATATCTGCTGTCATAGCATATATACGCTTGGTGATGGCATCTACACTCTGCTCCTTACCCTTACGCAAGGACCAATCATTGAGCTTTATGAGAAACATACCATTATTGGAGCCCTGCGAAGCGAGCATGCTGGCACCGATAACCTTCGAGTAGTTGTTAATCTCCTCTATTGTTTGAATACGCTCCTCTATCTCGGCCATAACCTTAGCTGTCTCCATATGGCTATAGCCCGGTGCTGTTTGCACCATGATATTAACCGAACCGGTATCCTCACTAGGGACCAATGCCGTTTTTGTGATATTCATAAAGTAGTATAGTCCAGCGCATGCAGCCACAACAAGCACAAAAGCGAAGTTCTTATGCTTCAAGAAGAAGAAGACGCAACTCTTATACTTGCTCACAAGGCGACCAAAGGCTGCATCGAAAGCGATATGGAAGCGATACGAGAAGCTCGCCTTCTCTCCCTCGGTAGCGATGCGGTGAGGCTTCATCATAAGGGCGCAAAGAGCGGGACTTAGGGTAAGCGCATTAAGCGTGGAGATAGCCACCGCGATAGCCATTGTGATACCAAACTGCGTGTAGAAGGTACCCGTAGTACCTCCCATAAAGCTCACGGGGATAAATACCGCCATAAAGACCACGGTGGTGGTGATAAGTGCTGAGGTGATCTCCCCCATCGCCTCAACAGTTGCTTTATATGGTGATTGATAGCCTATATCAAATTTACTTTGAACGGCCTCAACCACCACTATGGCATCATCGACGACCGTTCCAATCACCAAGACTAGAGCGAAGAGTGTTAGAAGGTTGATACTAAATCCAAAGAAATATAGGAAGGCGAAGGTTCCGATAAGGGATACAACAATCGCAATCGAGGGAATAATCGTTGAGCGGAAATTCTGCAAGAAGATATAGACGACGAGGATCACAAGCAAGATTGCTTCGATAAGGGTCTTGATAACATTCTTGATGGAGGCATCAAGGAAATCCTTAGTACTCATCAAGTCGACAATCTCCAAACCTTTGGGCAGATCCGCCTTGATTCTCTCGATCTCGGCATCAATACCCATGATAACCTCATTTGCATTGGAGCCTGCCGTTTGTGATATGCTACATGTGCGACCAACCTTTCCATTTGTGGTACTTAGGATCGAATAATCTTTAAGGCCTAGCTCAATATCTGCTACATCCTTAAGGCGAAGAACCTCTCCCGATGGGAGCGACTTGAGGACGATATCCTCAAATTGAGACTCTTGATCTAGGCGACCGATGTAACGAAGCTCATATTGGAAGGCACTCTCCGAGTTGTAGCCAAGTGTTCCTGTCGCATACTCAACATTCTGCTCTCCAAGCACCGTTGTGACATCCGAGGGCATAAGGTTGTATTGAGCCATCTTAAGAGGATCCAACCAGATGCGAAGAGCATAATCAGAGCCCATCACATCGACCTCACCTACGCCCGTTACGCGCGATAAGCGTGGTTCAACATTTATACGAATGTAGTTTACAACGAAATCATCATCGAAACTATTGTCGGGGCTATATACCGAGATCATCTTCAAGTTGCTCGATTGACGCTTTTTTACGGTGACACCCGACTTGGTGACCTCCGCAGGAAGCAGACCAGAGGCCGAGGCGATACGCGTCTGAACATTGACCGTTGCCATATCTGGGTCGGTGCCCTGACGGAAATATACAGTGATACTTGCAGAACCGGTACTGGTCGCCGTGGAGGTCATATAGAGCATATTCTCAACACCATTGATGGCCTCCTCTAGAGGGATGATGACACTCTTCTGAACGGTCTCGGCACTCGCTCCAGTGTAGGCTGCACTCACACTGATGGTGGGAGGTGCAATCTCTGGAAATTGCTCAACTGGTAGTAGGTTCAGTCCAATTACGCCCAGAAAGACAATAACAACTGATATTACTCCAGAGAGGATTGGTCTATCTATAAATCGTTTTATATTCATCTTCTTAGATCCTCTTATTTAGTTGCAACTGGAGTTCCCTCGCGGAGCAGACCGGCGCCCTCGGCGATAATCACATCTGAGAGGTTAACTCCGCTCGTTACGATATACTCTTGTCCATTGTCCGTTGGTAGGATGGTGATCTGTGACGAGGAGGTCATACCGTCGACGATCTTAAACACAAAGGTCTTATTTTGAATCTCATATGTAGCAACCTTTGGGATCACGATGACATCATCATACTTTGCGGCGATCCTAACAGATCCTGCACCACCATCGCGAAGAATCTTATCGGGATTCTCGAATACTGCCCTTACACTCACCGCGCCTGTCGATTGGTCGATCACGCCACTGATGGCATCAACCTCTCCCTTAAGGGGGTATATGCTACCATTGTTGAGGACAAGCTCCACTTGATCCATCTGCTCGATGAAGGCCTCGGTTGATCCACTCTGCTCAATTAAATTGAGTAGCGCCGACTCCGAAAGTGAGAAGTAGGCATACATCTTATCGTTGTTCGAGACGCTCACAAGAGGATCGGTAATAGAGGAGCTTACAAGAGCTCCAACCCTATAGTTAATCATACCTGCAAGACCATCTACGGGGCTCTTCACAACGGTGTAGGAGAGGTCGTTGCGAGCGATTGTCTCCTGCGCTTGGGCCTGCACGAAGGCTGCCTCAGCCGCAAGAAGCGTATTTTGGAGCTGCTGCAACTCGTTGTTCGAGATAACCTGCTCACGGTAGAGGCTCTCACCGCTCTCATAGTTAAGCTTAGCTGTAGCTACTGCCGCCTCTGCACTCTTGACATTGGCCGAGGCTACATCTAGCGCCGCTTTGTAGGGCACTTGGTCAAGTACGAGAATCGTTTGACCCTTTTTGATTTGAGCACCCTCCTCGATAGCAATTGAGGTTATCACCCCCGATACCTGCGGGCGGATATCAACAAACTGCTCTGCACGAATTGATGCAGAATACTTGGTGCTTACTACGGTGCTACTAGGTACAATACTAAGAGTCTTATACGACTTAGCTGCTTGCGGTGCTGCACTCTGCTCCCCGCAAGAGGTTGTAACAAGCGCAATAGAGAAAAGCGCCAATAGGGTGTTGATTGTTTTTTTGCTCATTTTACTATTTTATGATATTAATTATCTCTTCAGAAAGCAGGTTTTAAGAACTATGCCCGAACCATCTATGCGACAATCTACCTCTTCGGGGTTGTCGGTAAGTCGAATGCTCTTCACTTTGGTTCCTCGCTTAATGACCATCGACGATCCCTTTACTTTAAGATCTTTTATCACTGTCACAGCATCGCCATCGCTAAGCTCCGCGCCATTGCTATCAACTGGTGTTTTGGGTGCTGCATCTGCTGCATCGCTCTCGGTCCACTCATTCTGACAATCCATACAGACGTTTAACATTCCATCAAAATAGGTGCTCTCAGAGCTACATTTTGGGCATATTAGTAGTTCACTCATACTATTGTTTTTTTTAGTTTCATGCAAAAGTATACAATATTTTCTTAAGTAAAATAAAAAATATTAAAAAATATTCGTAAATTTGCATGATTTATATAGATTTTAAAAAGAGTATAGTATGAGCATCGAACTCAGCGAACAGGAAATTTTACGTCGTCAATCATTAGAGGCGCTACGCAAATTGGGCATTGAACCCTATCCCGCTGCACGCTACGAGGTTAGCACCACAGCGCAAAAAATTATCGAAAACTTTGATTCAAACGAGGAGGAGTTCAAGGCGATAACCATCGCAGGCCGTATTATGACGCGTCGCATCATGGGCTCGGCAGCATTCTTCGAGCTGCAAGATCACACGGGACGTATTCAAGTA
The DNA here is from genome assembly GCA_047172325.1 of Rikenellaceae bacterium. Classification (GTDB taxonomy): domain Bacteria; phylum Bacteroidota; class Bacteroidia; order Bacteroidales; family Rikenellaceae; genus Alistipes. Next base: position 7,831 of record JBCQWG010000011.1, read on the forward strand.
TATATTCGTCGTGATGATGTCTGCCCAGAGGGTGACACCACACTTTATAACACAGTATTTAAAAAACTTTTAGATATTGGTGACTTCGTGGGTGTAGAGGGCTTTGCCTTCCGCACAAACTCTGGTGAGCTCTCTGTTCACTGTAATAAGTTCACTATTCTCTCCAAGTCAATTCGCCCACTACCGGTGGTCAAGGAGAAGGATGGCAAGATCTTCGATGCCTTCACCGACCCAGAGGTGCGCTATCGTCAACGCTATGTCGACTTAGCTGTCAACCCAGAGGTGCGCGAGGTCTTTGTCAAGAGAGCGAAGATCATCGCTACAATGCGTGAATTTTTCAACTCGAAAGGTTACCTAGAGGTGGAGACCCCAATCCTTCAACCAATTCCGGGAGGCGCTTCGGCTCGTCCATTTATCACTCACCACAACACTCTAGATATGCCTCTCTACCTGCGTATCGCAAATGAGTTATACCTCAAAAAGCTTATCGTAGGTGGCTTTGATGGTGTCTATGAGTTTGGTAAGGATTTCCGCAATGAGGGTATGGACCGCACGCACAACCCTGAGTTCACCGTAATGGAGATCTACGTGGCGTATAAGGATTACCTCTGGATGATGGAGTTCGTCGAGACAATGCTAGAGAAGGTGGCGGTAGCTACCAACGGCACAACGGAGCTCACCATTGGTGATCGCCAAATCTCCTTCAAGGCCCCCTTCCGTCGTCTCTCGATGACAGATGCAATCAAGGAGAAGACAGGCTTCGATATCACAGGCAAGAGCGAGGAGGAGCTTCGCGCAGCATGCAAGGAGCTTAATGTTGAGATTGATGAGACCTTCGGTAAGGGTAAGCTCATTGATGCTCTCTTTGGGCAATTCTGCGAGGAGGAGCTCATCCAACCAACATTCATCACCGACTATCCAATTGATATGTCGCCCCTCTGCAAGCGTCACCGCTCTAACCCAGATCTCACCGAGCGCTTCGAGCTCTTTGTAAATGGTAAGGAGCTTTGCAACGCCTACTCAGAGCTTAACGACCCAATCGACCAGCTCTCACGTTTCCAAGATCAATTGAAGCTCTCGGAGAAGGGTGACGACGAGGCTATGTTCATTGATATGGACTTTGTTCGCGCACTAGAGTATGGCATGCCATCATGCTCAGGAATGGGTATCGGCATAGATCGTTTAACGATGTTTATGACCAACCAATCCTCAATTCAGGATGTTTTATTCTTCCCACAGATGCGCCCTGAGAAGCGCGTGGTGAGTGATCCCGTGGAGGCATATACCGCAATTGGAGTCCCCGAAGAGTGGGTTGCACCAATCCAGAAGATGGGTTATATCACCGTGGAGTCTCTCAAGAAGCTCGAAGGCGGTAAGTTCTTCAATGAGATGTGTGGCTTCAACAAGAAGAATAAGCTAGGACTGAAGGCTCCATCAATTGATGTGGTTAAGGGCTGGTGTGAATAAGAGATATCAAAATTTACTAATATAATTATATAATAACAATGAGAAAGAAAATCGTTGCAGGAAACTGGAAAATGAATACTCTCCCAAGTGAGGGTGTAGCACTTGCTAAGGCTGTTGAGGCAAGCACTCAGAGCGTATGTTCATGCGTAAACTTTATCGTATGTCCTCCATTTACACATATCGCAGCAGTAGCTGAGGCTCTTAAGGGCAGCTCTATCGCAGTAGGTGCACAGAACTGTGCTGCTGAGACTAAGGGCGCTTACACTGGCGAGGTTGCAGCATCTATGATCGCTGAGCTTGGTTGCCAATATGTTATCTTGGGACACTCTGAGCGTCGTGAGTACTATGGTGAGACTTCAGAGACTCTCAACAAGAAGATCGCACAGGTATATGCTAATGGCCTTGCACCAATCTACTGCGTAGGTGAGGTTAAGGAGGAGAGAGAGAATGGCACCTATTTTGATGTGGTTAAGGCTCAAATCGAGGAGGTTGTATTCAACCTCACTGAGGAGCAGTTCGCAACTCTTGTTATTGCATATGAGCCAGTTTGGGCTATCGGAACAGGTCTTACTGCATCGGCAGATCAAGCTGAGGAGATCCACGCATTTATCCGCGAGGTGTTGGCATCTAAGTTTGGTGCAGCAGCTCAAGAGACAGCAATCCTTTATGGTGGTTCATGTAAGCCATCAAACGCTGAGGAGATCTTCGCAAAGCCAAACGTAGATGGTGGCCTTATCGGAGGTGCTGCATTGGTAGCTGAGGATTTCGCTGGAATCGGTAAGGGCTTCAAGGCGTAACATTACTCTTGCAAACTCTCTTTTTGGGCGTTTTTTTACTGAAAATGATAAATATATTTGGTAGTTATATTTAAAGTAAGTAATTTTGCGTTGGATTAAAGAGATTTAGAGAAAAAAGTTTTTTAATAAATAATAATAAATTACAATTATGTCAACAATTAAGATTGGTATCAACGGCTTCGGTCGTATTGGTCGTTTGGTTTTCCGTGCTGCTTGCACTAACGAGAATGTAGAGGTAGTAGGTATTAACGACCTTATCTCTGTAGAGTACATGGCTTACATGCTTAAGTATGACTCAGTACACGGAAAGTTCAATGGTACTGTTGATTTCAACGAGAGCGAGCTTATCGTAAACGGTAAAGCAATCCGCGTTACAGCTGAGCGCAACCCAGCAGACCTTAAGTGGGATGCAGTAGGTGCTGAGTATGTAGTTGAGTCTACAGGTTTGTTCCTTACAGAGGAGACAGCTGCAAAACACATCGAGGCTGGTGCTAAATATGTAGTTATGTCAGCTCCATCTAAGGATGCTACTCCAATGTTCGTATGTGGTGTTAACACTGACACTTACGCTGGTCAAACTATCGTTTCTAACGCTTCTTGTACTACTAACTGTCTTGCTCCTGTAGCTAAGGTTCTTAACGACAAGTTCGGTATCGTAGAGGGTCTTATGACAACTGTACACGCTACAACAGCAACTCAAAAGACTGTTGACGGTCCATCTATGAAGGACTGGAGAGGTGGTCGTGCTGCTGGTGGCAACATCATCCCATCTTCAACAGGTGCTGCTAAGGCTGTAGGTGTAGTTATCCCTGAGCTTAAGGGTAAGCTTACTGGTATGGCTTTCCGCGTTCCAACTCTTGACGTATCTGTAGTAGACCTTACAGTTCGTTTGGAGAAGGGTGCTTCTTACGCTGAGATCAAAGAGGCTATCAAGGCTGCTTCTGAGAACGAGATGGCTGGTATCCTAGGTTACACTGAGGATGCAGTAGTCTCTACTGACTTCACAGGTGACGCTCGCACATCTATCTTCGACGCTGACGCAGGTATCGCTCTTAACGATAACTTCGTAAAGGTTGTCTCTTGGTACGACAACGAGTGGGGTTACTCAAACAAAGTTGTTATGCTTATCGAGAAGATGTCAGCATTCAACAACAAATAGTCGTTAGACAATTTGGTATAAATATGAGGGGTAGCTTTTGGGCTACCCCTTGTTGTTTTAACTAACTTATAGCAATTTTCAACCTCGCTGATGGGATGATGGCAACCGTAGGTTGACATAGATAGATGTATTACAAAGAGCGTTGAAAATTTATTTTCATAAGATCTTTGTAATACATCTATCGTAGGGCAAAAGCCCCATCATATCAGCGCAACACAAGGTCAAAAACGATAGTTTTTGGATCCAAGCTAAGCTGGTGCCGCGCGGCATGAGCGCAGTGAGAAATTTATGGTAATGGATCATATCCACTGCCGCCCCATGGATGGCACTTGGATAATCTTCGCAGCGTGAGCCAGCTCCCTTTGATGGATCCATATTTCCTGAGTGCTTGAAGAGCATACTCGGAGCAGGTTGGCACAAAACGACAGGAGGGAGGGGTGAAGGGAGATATGCAGCGACGATAGAGGTGCACTAATAGCAAAAGTGGCTGCGTTAGCAACCACCCTACTCTCTTAAAGCTCACTTGCAATATTTTCAAGAATCTTGTGTACTGCATGACTAATTGTTTTATAGCTCCTTACATCTTTTGTCGAATAGACCAAAGCTAAATCTATATTATAGGAGACACCTTGCCTGCCAAGCAGCGACGCCTTCTGAAGACGATAGGACTCCTTCACGCGACGACGCAACAAGTTACGCCTATTCGCCCGTTTGTGGAACCGCTTAGGGACGGTGAAGAGCACCTCCACCTGCGAGGATTGCGCCTCTGCTGACCCTGCCTCTGCCGCCGCCTCTGACCCCTTCTCTGACCCCTTCTCTGCGAACCACATATAGCGCAATGGGTATACAAACCCGCTCTTTCCGGACTCGAAGAGTCGACGTATCGAACCACGAGAGCGTAGACGTTCGTGATGTTCGAGCGAGAATGATTCCTCCATAGCTACCCTACTTTTTAACTTTTGTTACGCGCTTAGCTGCCACGGGGCTTACCACGGGTGTTGGTGCTGCGCGACGTACTCTAGGTTTCTTCGAGAGCTTAGTCTGTTGACTACGTATAAACTCCTCATTTTGAAAATCTTCTTCTGGTGCAAAGTCTACTACCTGCTGCTCAGAGTTACTCTGCTCGATAAAAATGTCGAGCGCCTTAACCATGGATGGAGCACCGGGGCGAGGTGCCATAGCCTTAACATGTAGACCTGCATCGTGTGCTGCATGGAGGGTATTCTGCCCAAAGGTAGCAACGATAGGCAACTCATCTGCGGGACACTTCTCCACAAGAGCCTTTACATCAGAGGGCGAATAGAGCGCTGTGATATCAAAATCTGAGAACTTCAAACCATCCATCTCCGCAGAGATTGTTCGCGCCAAGATCACGGGGCTATAGTCGAGGTTGAGGCGCTCTAGAGCATCCTTCAACTCAGGCTTGTGAGGCTCTGTGAGGGCTAGAAGATATTTCTCGCTCTTATGTTTTACAATAAGTTCAATAAAGTTGGTGAATGAGCCATCGGCAAAGAATATCTTGCGCTTACGATAGACGATATACTTCTGAAGGTATAGCGCTACCGCCTCTGTCTGACATATGTACTTCATCCCTTCGGGCACAGTCATGCGAGCCTCTTCGCAGATGTGGAAGAAGCTATCAATTGTTGTACGCGAAGTAAAGATCACAGCAGAGTGATCTAGGATTTCGGTGCGCTGCGAGAGGAACTCTTTTAGTGAGACACCAACAACTTTGATTAGAGGTTTGAACTCTACATCTACTTTCTGTCGCAGTGAGAGCTCATGGAATGGAGACTTCTCGATAACAGCAGGACGTGGCTGAGAGACTAAAATTTTAGTTATTTTCAAATCTTTACAATATTTTTTTCACAAATTATCTATAGAAAAATGCCCATATCAAAGATATTGGAAATATTTCGACGGTACAAAGGTACAAAATAGTATGCAAAACAGAAACTTTTTGAGAAATAAAGAATAGAAAAGTCTCATATATATATATTACCGCAATCAAAAACAGCTGAATACCAACAATATACAAAATCACATTGTGAATATTTCCTAAACTTAAAGCGTAAGCTAAAATCGTCGGAGTAACAAAAATCGTCGTTAACGTATAACATATGCCATTTATATAGCGAAGAACCATGCCTCCACTCTTGTAACCTCCTACCACCAACCCAAATAGCGTGATAAGAACTATCTTATAGAGATAGAGCCCCAAGATAGCAACCAAGATTGTCACCACCAAACGATAATCGCTACTCTTCGAGAGTTGCATCAAGGAGAGCACAGCCAACCACATTGCAACGAAGCTCAGTATAAAGCCGGTCGTAATATAGATATTAAATGAGGGGTGTATGGCATCCATCTTCTTGCTATAGTCACCTCGATGATACCCCAAGAAGCTAAATAGTGATTTGTGGTTGCCTCCTCTAACGCTCCAGTGGTTAAGCCACACCAAGTATACAACCAATAGCACGAATGCCGCAATAGCAAACCACACAGAGTTACTACGAGCGGCAGCAGATGCAGCATCGCACCCGCCATCACATAGGGACGAGTGCGCACCGAAGATGTATGCGGGGATATCTCCAATATTTTGAAGCTCTACGCTCACTCCTCAAGACGTTTAAGGGTTACTCGAATCGTTGTTCCTTTGCCAATCTCAGACTCCGTAACGGCAATCTTTCCATGGTGATACTCCTCCACGATGCGACGCGAGAGCGAGAGGCCAAGGCCCCACCCTCTGGTCTTTGTGGTGAAGCCCGGCTCAAAGATACGCTTCCAATTGCTCTTGGCAATACCCTTGCCTGTATCGCTCACATCGACATAGACCGACTTATCGTCCGACGAGATATTGACTTTAATGGCTCCATGGCCCTGAAGGGCATCCAGCGAGTTCTTCATCATATTCTCAACAACCCACTCGATAAGTGCCACATTGATTGAAGCTTGCACCGGCGCCATTGCCAATCCATTATAATCGAGGGTGACATTACGCGGAATGCGCTTGCGGAAATACATCACCGTTTCGCTAACCACCTCATTGATGTTGGCCGGTGAGAGAGGTGTCTCGGAGCCAATCTTCGAGAAGCGATCCACGATCTTCATAAGATGAGCTAAATCTTTCGCCATCTCGTCAACAGCCTCTTGATCCACCGGCTGGCTACGTAGATATTCGATCCACCCCAAGAGTGAGGAGGTGGGAGTACCCAGCTGGTGAGCGGTCTCCTTTGCGAGACCTATCCACACGCGATTCTGCTCATCCTGCTTCGAGGAGCTAAAGGCGATAAGACACAAAATAACAAAGGCTACAATAAGCAGCACCTGAATATAGGGGAAGTAGTAGAGAGCCTTAAGCAGTGAGGAGTTGCCATAGAAGAGCAGATGCTTATGATTATTCCACCGCATCTGCACCACAACGGGGTCGTTGATCTTTGTAAACTCATCAATCTGCTTTCTCAGCTTTACAGGGTGCTCGATGATCTCACTATCGACAAGATGCGAGGCTAAGACGTTGAGATCCTCATCGGTCAATATAAATGGTATATTCTGGCTCTTGCTAACCATATCTGTAACAAAGGGGTCATGTGCAAAGAAGCGCTCTTGCGAGATATGCTCCATGGTATGCGCCCACAACTCAATATCGAGCTGCTCCTTTTCGCGCAGCTTCGAGGCCATATTATTGGTGAAGAGCAGCGAAAGAATAACCAATACACCACCACCCGCAATCATAATTATACGATTGCGAAACGAAAATATCTTTGCTGTCCACTTCCACATAACCGCTACTACTCTTCGGGGGTTAATATAGCATTATAACGCTCCTCATCTTCGAGAATCTCGATAGCCCTTTGCACCTCCTTATCGCGACTCAACGAGTTGCGAATAACGCCTGCCGTATATGCATAACGCAAAATGATATTCGAATTGATCGTCTCGATGATCTCATTGCGATAGGTCTCCAAGTTCGACTCGGTATCATCCTTAAGATCTGCCTCCAGCTCCTTGATCTGCTCGGCAACATCGCTATAGAGATCTGCATTGGCTGCATCCTTAAGGGCTTTGAGCACACTGCGCGTAGCCGATTCATACTTGATCTCCTTGGTGGCGATAAGAGCTTTAAAATCGTCATAATCCTCCTCCGTGATAGTGAAGTTTTCAACATCTATTGAAGTGGCGTGACGACGACGGAAATAGTCATCACCAAACTCATCTATATAACCCAAGTTATAGAGTGTAGCTGCAAAACGACTAATATACTCCGACTCGACCCTCTCGTCGGGGTTAATTCCACCACCATCATAGACCCTACGTCCCGCCTCGGTGAAGAACTCATGACGCAAGGAGTCGGCAACCTTCACCACACGTCCATTGCTGCTATGATCCGAATAATCAATCTCTTGAATGCAACGACCCGACGGGATATAATATTTAGATGTTGTCATCTTCACAAAAGAGTTATATCCAACCGGGCGTGGTGACTGCACCAAACCCTTACCAAAGCTCTTAGCTCCTACGAGCACCGCTCTATCAAGATCCTGCAATGCTCCTGCAACAATCTCGGAGGCCGAAGCCGAGTTCTCATTGATGAGAACAACCAAAGGCAACTGCTCATCGAGAGGTTGCAACGTTGTGCGATAGACAACCGAGTCACGACGACCTTTAAGCGTCACCACCTCCGTGCCACGTGGCGTAAAGAGCGAGACAACATCTACCGCCTCCTGCATGATGCCACCACCATTATTGCGGTAATCTAGGATCAGAGCCTTAAGACCCTGCTCCTTCATATCGATGATTGCTGCACGCATCTCCTTGGCTACACCCGCCGTGAAGTCGGAGTGTTGAATATATCCTATCGAATCGGCCGGGTCACCCACAAAACCATAGTAGGGAATGGGTGGAATAGAGATCCTCTCACGACGGATTACCACCTTCTCATCCTCCCCTGAGATCAAACGACGCACGGTGAGCTCCACATCACTCGCGGGGGTACCCTTAAGGCGCGAGCTAACCTGCTCCGTGGTGAAGCCCTTTGCATCCTCCCCATCAATTGCCACAATCCTATCACCGATGACAAGACCCGCACGATCGGCAGGAGACCCCTCGTAGGGCTGCGCGATTAGAACATAGTCACTATCTTGACGAATAAGAGAGCCAATACCACCATACTTACCCGTTGTGAGCACCTCGAAGGAGGTCATCTCCTCTTCGGGAAGATACTCTGTGTAGGGATCCAAGCGGCGGGAGATGCCCTCAGCTGCATATTTCAATAGCAGATCTGGATCAACCTCATCTACGTAGTTCTCCGAGAGCTCCCTCATCATGTTCACCATAATCTCAATATTGCGCGAAAGTCCAAAATCGTTGCGCACAGCAAAGATAGAGAGCGTCGAAAGCGCTACAATAGCTACAATATATATACTCCTCTTCATAACATCTAGTAATTTATGCCGTCGAAGGTTCTACTCCCCCCTCTTGCTATTTTTAATAAATCCTTCGAGGCAATATACAACATATACAACACCTCGTCGAACACCCTCAATATGAATATTTTCACCTCGTTGCTCCACGACGATAACATCCTCAAAGAGAAACGTAAGACGTCGCAAAAAAGTATTCGCACGATAGTAGAGTTTTCCATCGCCCTCACGCTCAAAGGAGAAACCGCTGCTCTCCATTGCCACATCTATTTGACCCCTATTCTCCACTACACTCCCCTCAACATTGCGACCAACATAGCCAAAGAGCGGAAACAACGCCGATAGCATCACAAAGAAGCATATCTTCAAAGCACCATTATTGGCAACCATAAACAGATCAAACTGCTCACGATAGCTCAACTCAATATCTCCCGCGAAATTCATAAAGAGAGTTATCACAACCAAAATCGTGATAAGCATCAATAAATATTTTACTGAACGAATAAAGTATCTCATAATCTAATAATTTATAATTCTAACCTCTTCTGCTACACTCTCCATAAGCCATGCCGGAGTGGAGGTAGCACCACAAATACCCACCGACGAGGCTCCATCGAACCACACTGGATCAATCTCCGAGGGCTCTTCAATATTATATGTGGAGCTATTAGCTGCGCGACACACCTCGAAGAGCACCTTTCCATTGCTCGACTTCTTGCCGCACACAAAGATCACTACATCGAAGCGACTAACAAAATCGCGCAAGTGATCCTCTCGCGAGGAGACCTGACGACAGATCGTATCGTGCACCTCCAACTGCACCTGCTCCCCCAAACGCCCCCTCATAGCCTCTGCCAACGATTCGAAGAGGGCTACACTCTGCGTGGTCTGCGAGATAAAATAGATGTGGCGACTAAAATCAATCAAGTCAAGATCCTCCCTCTTCTCGATGACCACAACATCGTCGTCGACCTGTCCCGTGAGCCCAACAACCTCAGCATGACCTCGCTTACCTAGAAGCACCACTTGGCCACCAACCTCCTGCATCTGAGCATATGCACTCTTCACACGACGCTGCAACTTCGCCACAACGGGGCACGTAGCATCTATTATCTCAAGCCCCAGAGCCTTTGCCTGAGCATAGGTCGCGGGGGGCTCCCCATGGGCACGTATCAGCACCCTTGACCAATTAGATTGTGCTAAATCCTCTCGCTCAATGCTCCTCAGCCCAAGCGACTCCAGTCGAAGCACCTCAATGCGATTATGGACAATATCCCCCAAAGAGTAGACATTACCCCCAACGCTCAAAGCTCTCTCCGCCTCTCCAATGGCACGAACCACACCAAAGCAAAAGCCCGATTTTGGATCTATCTCAACCTTCATGCTATACACTTATCATAAAGAGCTACAAACCACTCCATCTGCTCCTCGACACTCATCACACTATTATCCAGCACCACAGCATCTTCAGCTTGACGCAGTGGAGAGATCTCTCGATTCACATCTGCCGCATCGCGCTCTCGCACATTCACCTCGATCTCCTCTATGCTTACGGGGTCTCCCTTCTGCGAAAGCTCCTTGAAGCGACGCTCAGCACGAATATGAGGATCTGCCGTCATAAAGATCTTAATATCGGCCGCGGGGAAGACCACAGTGCCAATGTCGCGACCATCCATCACAACACCTCCTCGTCGCCCCATCTCCTGCTGCATGGCAACAAGCTTAGTGCGCACAGGGGCTATCGTGCTCACGATACTCACGAAGCGACTCACCTCAATTGTGCGGATCTGCTCCTCCACGCGCTCCCCATTTACATAGATGTCGCTAGCGCCCCTCTCGCAATTAAACTTAAAGGTTATCGAAATCTGCGAGAGCAGCTCCACGACCCTCTCGCGATCTATCTCGCCCCCTTGCACCCCTCCATTATGGAGTGCATAGAGCGCCACGGCACGATACATCGCACCAGTATCAATAAATATATATCCTAGGCGCGCAGCGATAGCCTTCGCAAAGGTACTTTTGCCACACGAGGAGAAGCCATCAACGGCAATAATTAAATTTTCTCTATTCTTATCCGAGCAGGTCATTTGGTAGTAGATGAAAGAAAGTTGATAAAATAGTATAGCATCCAAGCAGCGCAATCAAAGCGCCTGCAATATGGTTTATTACAACAAGATGTCGAGGTCTAAAACGACGACGAAAAAGATTTATTAAACAAGCCAAGGCGCTCCACCACGATGAAGAGCCCAAGAAGAAACCCCCAACAACGGCCACGGCCGTAAGCATCCCTCCCAGCGAAGAGGAGTCAAACGAAGGAATCTTAAAGACTGCAAAAAAGGCCAAAATATAGGGAATAACCATAATGAAATTTGTTATGGTAAGCCCAAAGATCGAGACAAAATCTTGCCACGAAGAGTCTCGCCCCGAACGGTTACGACGCATCTGCACCGCAGGATTCTGCAAAAAGATGTAGGCGCCAACAGCCACCACAAAGAGACCACCCCCAACACGCAACATAGAGTTATATTGCTCTATCTGACTCTGAAGAAGCGAGTAGAAGATGAATGAGAGAAAAGCCAAAAAGGTGTCGGCCGAAGCGACCCCCAAGCCTGAGATAATCCCCGAACGTCGACTCTTGCTGAGCGTGCGCTGAATACATAATATCGCCACAGGACCAACAGTAATTGAGGCTGCTACACCCACAACAACAGCACGAATAAAAATATCTAAAATTGCAAATGTCATTAAAAATCTATTTAATCCCACAAAGATACAAAATTAACATGATTATGACAATTGTGTGAGAAAAACTTTTCTCATCGCGCTCATGCCGCGCGGCACCAAGCTTAGCTTGGATCCAAAAACTATCGTTTTTGACCTGTGTTGAAATGAAATTAGATTGATAAAAATGTTATCACGAATAAATTCGCATAACATTTTCATCAATCTAAATGCAATAATAAGAGGCTATGAGAGCGCTCTCTACTAAGCTTACTGGCAGCAACCCTCGTCGCAACCGCAGCTGCCGTCGCCACATTCGCCTGCGTCACCGCAGCCACAGCCGCAGCCACCTTTGGGAGCCAGGTCCTCTGGGGTTACGTCGCGAACTGATACTACCTCAACATCGAAGTTAAGCTCTTTGCCTGCCATTGGGTGGTTGAAGTCCATCTTAACGCTCTCCTCGCCAATCTCCTTTACCATACCATACATCTGTTGGCCATCTGCTGATGACATAGGCAAAACATTACCTACTACAACCATCTCTGCGATCTGACCATTCTCATCACAGAAGATCGAGCGTGGTAGATCTACAATTGCCTCTGGGTGGATCTCGCCATAGCCCTCTGCTGCTGCAATTGTGAAGGCTACTTTATCGCCAACCTCTTTATCCATGATAGCCTCCTCAAACTTAGGAAGGATCATACCTGAACCGATAATAAATTCAAGTGGTGCACCCTCTTTAGATTGATCCTCTACAACTCCGTTAACGGTAAGCGTGTAGTTTACAGCTACCATCTTGTTACTTTCTACTTTCATCTTTATAATTTTTTTATTAAAAATTTCTGCCGCAAATGTACAACAATTTATTGACAACGACAACATAGGTTGCGATCGCCATATCCTCCATCAATCTTAGTGACATATGGGAAGAACTTCGATGAGCGCACCCACTCTAGAGGGAATGCCGCCTGCTCGCGTGAATATGGATGATTCCACTCTGCGCAAATCTCGAAGGCTGTATGTGGAGCATTCGACACTACGTTATCTGCCTCACCTCCAATCGCCTCACACTCAGACTTTATTGAGCGGAGCGCCTCAATGAAGCGATCCATCTCCTCCTTGCTTTCGCTCTCGGTAGGCTCTATCATAAGGGTCTCATGAACTGGGAATGAGAGGGTTGGCGCATGGAAACCATAATCCATTAGGCGACGAGCAACATCGCCACAGTCGCATCCGAAATCCCTCTTGAAAGAGGTTAGATCGAGGATCAACTCATGACCTACATAGCCACTCTCGCCACTATAGTAGGTGCGGAAATCACCCTTCAGTGCAGCTGAGATATAGTTTGCATTGAGTATCGCTATCTCCGTTGCTTGACGCAATCCATCTCCTCCTAGCATCTTTATATATCCATAGGTTATAGGCAACAATAGTGCCGAGCCCCATGGCGAAGAGGAGACCGCTGTGATACCATTCTCACCACCTGTCGAGATAATCGAGTGCGATGGTAGGAACTCTGCGAGGTGCGAAGCGACGCAGATTGGACCAACGCCGGGGCCACCACCACCGTGAGGCATAGCGAAGGTCTTATGCAGATTGAGGTGACATACATCCGCTCCGATATACCCCGGAGAGGTGAGACCCACCTGCGCATTCATATTGGCACCATCCATATAGACCTGACCACCAGCATCATGCACCGCGTCGACGATCTCGCGTATGCGGCTCTCGAACACTCCGTGAGTCGATGGATAGGTCACCATCAAGCAACTTAGCTCCGAGGAGTTTGCCTCAGCCTTTGCCTTGAGGTCCTCCACGTCGATGTTACCCTGCCCATCGCACTTTACACCTACTATCTTCATGCCGGCCATAGCTGCCGAAGCGGGGTTGGTGCCGTGTGCTGAGTCGGGAATAAGAACAATATTGCGATAGCCTTGGCCGCGACTCTGGTGGTAGGCTCTAATGACCATAAGGCCAGAGTATTCACCCGCAGCACCGGAGTTAGGTTGCAGGGAACAAGCCTCAAAACCGGTGATCGTAGCAAGGTCGCTCTCCATCTCGGCGATAAGTGCCATATAGCCACCAACCTGATCTTCAGGTGCAAATGGATGGATATTCTGGAATCCTGAGAGCGATATAGGCTGCATGATGGCAGCGGCATTGAGCTTCATCGTGCAGGAGCCCAATGGAATCATCGAGTTTGCTAAAGAGATATCGCGAAGCTCCAAGCGCTTGATATATCTCATCATCTCACTCTCGGAGCGATATTTATTAAAGACCTCCTCGGTGAGGAATGGTGAATTTCGCGTCACTACGGGGTCGATATCGACCGCTGTTACCATCTTCACCTTTTTTGGCTTGCGTCCTTTAGCCAAGCTGAAGATCTCAACGATGGTCTCAACCTCTTGAGCTGTTGTCACCTCATCGAAAGAGAGACGCACCGACTCCACGGAGGGGTAGAAGAGATTTATCTCTCGCTCTAGAGCCAACGACTGCACAACAGCCGCCTCCGCCTGCACCTCAAGGGTATCAAAGTAGTTATCCGTAGAGAGTGTATATCCCAATGCTTTGAGAGCTGCCCCAACGCTCTTAGCGGCGCAATGAGCAGTTTTTGCAGCACGTAGAAGACCCTCTGCACCATTATAGACGCAGTAGAAACCAACCATCGAGGCCATTAGAGCCGACGCAGTACATATGTTCGACGTGGCACGCTCACGCTTGATATGTTGCTCACGCATCTGAAGAGCCATGCGGAGTGCTCTATTGCCGCAACGATCAACCGAAACACCAATGATACGACCGGGGATATTACGCTTATAAGCCTCTTTTGTCGCCATATAGCCCGCCGAAGGACCTCCAAAGCCCATTGGCAGACCAAAGCGCTGAGTAGAACCCACGGCAACATCTGCACCCCACTCTGCGGGAGCCTTAAGGAGTGCCAAGGCGAGTGGGTCGGCAACCGCTGTAACCAAAGCACCAGCTGCATGAGCACGCTCTGAGAAAGCTGCATAGTCGCACACCTCACCATTAGCGGCTGGATATTGCACCATTGCACCAAACTCCTTTCCGGTGAACTCATACCCCTCGAAGGAGTCGATGATAAGCTCTATGCCATATGGCTCACTGCGAGTAAGAAGCAGGTCTAAGGTTTGAGGGAAGATATTTTGGTCCACGAAGAGTTGATTCTTACCCTCCTTAACCGCTTGACGCGAGCGAAGAGCGAAGAGCATCAACATAGCCTCAGCCGCTGCTGTAGCCTCATCGAGAAGAGAGCATGAGGCAATCTCGAAGCCCGTAAGTGAGATTATAGCACTCTGGAAATTGAGAAGAGCCTCCAGACGACCTTGCGAGATCTCTGCTTGGTATGGTGTATATGATGTATACCACGCTGGGTTCTCAAGGACATTACGGCTAACCACCGCGGGAACTGCCGAAGGATAGTAGCCCATACCGATAAAGGAGCGATATTGCAGGTTACTGCTCGCTAGCGCCCCAATGTGAGCGGCGAACTCATGCTCACTCATACCCTCGGCTGCGAGGGCCAAAGGTTGTTTAAGTCGAATTGTAAAGGGGATGACCTCACCAATCAATTGATCGAGTGACTCAACTCCAATTGTAGAGAGCATCTTCTCTCTATCCTCTTTACTATTTACGCCAATGTGTCGCGACGAAAATTTGTCAAACATAAAAATTGTATTATTAAATTTAAAATCAATATTTAAAACTACTGCCTCCTATAAACTCGCGCAGAATGGAGGTTGGTGGAATCTCGGAGGGATCTATCTTCGTGAAATTATCGAGGAAGCGGAGCAACCTACGCGCCTGATCGTACTCAGGGACAGTATTGGGCACCTCATGCAAGATAGGCTCTACGAAGGTTCTAATCACCGAAATCTCATAGAAGAGCGAGGAGTTGATAATAAGGTCCGCCTCCTCTTGAAAGGGGAATATATGGCGCTCCTCACCTCGTCGCACGCTGCCCCACCGCGAGAGTGTCTCGATAGCATCCTTACCGCGCTGCGTATAGTCACGCGTGAGGCGACGCAACAGGCGATTATCCGACGTCGAGATGCGAGAGAGGTTATCCATGGCCACCGACGTGATGCAGGATACATATATCTTATACTTAAGGGCATCCTCAATCACGGGGGTCAATGCAGGGTTGAGCGCATGAATACCCTCCACGATAAGGATCGAGCTAGGCTTCAAGGTCAACGGCTGGTCATGCCACTTGCGCGTGCCACTGATAAAATCATAACGCGGAATGGCTACACTCTCGCCAGCGAAGAGACGCTCTAGGTGGTCGTTGAATTGTGCTATATCAATGGCCTCTAGAGCCTCATAGTCATACTCCCCACTCTCATCCTTGGGTGTATCCTCTCGATTGACAAAGTAGTCATCGAGCGATATGAGCACCGGGTCGAGCCCCAACACCTGTAGGTGGATTCCGAGGCGCTTGGCGGTAGTGGTCTTACCACTCGACGAGGGGCCAGAGATAAGCACCATGCGGCCACCCTGCTCAACTTTCGCTGCAACAGCATCGGCCACCGTCGATAGCTTCTTCTCGTGGAAGGCCTCAGCGATCTTTATCAGCTCGCTGCTATCTCCTGCGATGACCTTCGCATTGAGCTTACCTATAGTGGGAACACCCATGATATTGACCCACGATTGATACTCACGGAAGATATCGAAGAGCTTCTCTTGGCGCAGAGAGGAGCCAATGCGATCAGGGTTATTGCGCTGCGGAAGAGCCAACAGCACACCTTTATAATATGGTCTTAAATCGAACAGATCTATATATCCACTCGAAGGGGCCAACGACCCATAGAAATAGCCATAGGTATGTGCAATCTGATAAACTGCGCTATAGAGGCGTGGCTGCGTATCGAGCGGCTGCACCTTATCGAGATATCCACGCTCGGAGTATATCTCACGAATCTCATCCGTGGGACGCTTCGTGCGGATAATTGGCTTATCGAGCTCTATTATATCACGCATGCAGCAATCAATACTCTTTATATGAGCCGATGTAAGTTGCTCAATGCCATCCACCTCACAGTAGAAGCCATTGCCTCCAATAGAGTGACGGATACGTAAATGGTGCTCCGGGAAGAGATCCTCAACGGCCTTCTGCATAATGAAGGATACTGTTCGCTCATAGACCCTCGCACCACTAAAAGAGGTGCGATCAACGAAACGAACCGTCGCACTCTCGTAGAGCGGCGTGGTGAGTTCCCGCAAGCGGTTATTGACATAACCGGCAATAATAGGATATTGGCTCTTGGGGGCTGCCAAACAGACGATACTTCCCAAGGCACAACCCGCCTCCACCTCGAAAGAGCGAGAGACATTTTCGCAGTAAATCTTAATTTTATTGACCATGATAATAAGCAGTGACTTTATTTTGTAAAGGTATATATTTTTTTTAAATTTGCCACATAATATTTAAACTTTTAAACCGTGAAAAAACTTTATAAAGCTACATCGCTCCTAGCGCTATCAGCAATTGTACTCTCGACCGCCCTCCTTGCAGGATGCAGCACCACTCACAGCAGAGAATTTGTGATACTTACAACCAACGACATGCATGCCCAGATAGATAAGTTCCCAGCGCTCGCCACAGCCATTGAGCAGTGTCGCGACACGGCTAACGTGATCTTGGTAGATGCTGGCGACCGCTGGACAGGTAATGCTTTTGTCGACCTTGTGGATAACTACACCCCAATATATGAACTTATGAACAACCTCAATTATGATGTCGCAATCTTCGGCAACCATGAGTTCGACAAGGGTCAAGCTTATTTGGCAGCCTCCAATCGCCAAGCGACATTCCCAATTATTGGAGCCAACATCATTAGCGACACCACCTCCTTCCCGCAGCCTGCCCCTCACATCATCATAGAGGTAGAGGATAAAAAGATCGCTTTCGTCGGCATCACCGGCAACTACAACGCCAATGGATACCCCGCAGGCAAGGATGAGAGCTACGCAGGACTCACCTTCACCGACCCCCACAGCGCAGCGTCTCAATATAGCTACCTCGCTGACCAGTGCGACATGTTAGTACTCGTGAGCCACAGTGGATTGGAGCGCGACGTGGAGTTCGCCCAAAGTCCCCTCTCGCAGGGTTTCGACCAGATCATAAGCTCTCACAGCCACGACACAGCAAATCAAGAGGTGAACGGCATCTTAGTTACACAGACCGGCAGCCGCCTAAAGAACATCGGAGCAACAAAGGTTACTATAACCAAGGATGGCGCAGTAAAGCTCTCTCACCGCAACATCCCACTCTCCACCTACTCTCAAGAGGCTCACACAGCGAAGCTCGTCGAGGGATACTACAACAATCCGGAGCTCAACGCCCCCATTGGAAAGGCCTCTGGTGACTTCTCCTCAGAGGGGCTGCGCAACCTCTTTGCGGAGACCATCCGCAAACGCACAAGCGCCAACATTGGTCTCTACCACTCAGGTGGAGTGCGCATTGAGTCGCTCAAAGAGGGTGATGTAAGCTTAGCCGACATCCTTAATGCAGAGCCCTTTGGCTCCTACATTGCAACATGCACCATGACGCAGGATCAGCTCCGCGAGATGATTATGACAAAGTTCAACGACAAGGTGAATGTTGGCGAAGCGCACTATATAGATATTGTCACAACAACCCCTTATGAGGTGATAACAGATCAGAGTGGAGATGCCATCGACATCATCTTCCCCAACCTCGACCCAAAACGCAACTACAAAGTGGCAATGGGTGATTACATCTACAAGACATATAGTGGACTGAACCACACCAATGGTCAAGTCACAGATATCCTTATCACAGATACCTTTGTAGAGCTTCTAAAGGGCACAAAGCCTATTGCCCCCGACAACAACTCTTATCAGAAGATTGTAAAAGAGTCTGAAAGAGCTGAGCAGGAGTAATGACAGTCTCCACAATTGAGATCCTACGCTCGGTGAGCAGCGACCAAGGGGTATTCAAAACCCTTGGCGCAGTTGAGCTACACCGCAAGGAGTCGGGCGAGATCTCATACAGCGTAGGCAACAGCGCTGTGATATTTCGCGCACATCTCAACGGCAAATGGCACCTTATGAAGTGCTACACCTCGTCGAGCCCCTACCGCAAGCAGATATATGGTGATAAGCTACTCCAGAGTGAACTCTACATCCACTCGGCAAGTGGCGGCAAGTGGATAGATATCCTCCTCGAAGAGTGGATCGAGGGGTGCACCCTCACAGAGGCTCTATCTCGCAGGGTGACATCACCCGCCCATCTATCTGAAGATTTCGACAAATTGGCCCTAAAGCTACTTGGCGAGGAGTGGGCTCATGGCGACATCACATGCGACAACATCATCCTCGATGAGCAAGGCGAGCTCCACCCAATAGATTTCGATGCCACCTTCCTCCCCCAATTCGCGGGGCTCCAAAGTGTGGAGCTGGGGACACAAGCCTTTCAGCATCCTGCACGCACCATCGAACTATTCGACCGCTCGATGGATGACTTCTCGCTAGCTCTGATCTCAACGGCACTCTCCGCCATGGCGCACCACGCAGAGTTCTACGAGAGATACTCTCGAAGCGAGGGGCTTCTCTACGACCCCTACGAGATAATCACACAACAAAGCGCAGCATATGACGCCACCCTAGAGCTCTTCTCAAAGGTGGGAGACCCCTTCTCATACCTCATTGCGAAGATGCTATGCTCACAAAATCCAACACTACCCGACCTACATAAGATATTACGCTGCAAAGTTGAGGGCATAGATCTTGCAGCACAACCATCAACGATATTCTCTCACAACACCCGCTGGGGATACCTCAATGAGTTTGGTCGCGAGGTGATACCGCCCCTCTTCGACTCCGCACTCAACTTCAGCGAGGGTGTGGCAGCAGTGAAGATCGGTAGCACATGGCACTATATCGACTCCCAAGCAAAAGTGATATTTAATGGCTACGGCTACACAGCCCTAAAAAGCTGCAAGGGTGGCACCGGCCGAGGCCTCAGAGAGGGTCAATGGTGCGAAATAAAAATATCATAATTATTTTTCTTTTAAAAGAAAAAACAATAAATTTGTAGGATAAACGTTCACTGAAAATAGAGTAAAAAATAATAATACAATAAAATAGTAATTCAATGAGTGAAGTAATTAACATCAAAGAGCTTAATGAGCGCATCGAGCGCGAGAGCCTTTTTGTAGACACCCTCCGCGCGGAGATGAGTAAAGTCATTATCGGTCAATCTCACTTGGTTGACACCCTGCTAATTGGTCTTCTTTCGAATGGACACATCCTTCTAGAGGGTGTTCCGGGACTTGCTAAGACCCTTGCTATAACTACCTTAGCTAAGGCTGTCGACGCGGAGTTCTCTCGTATACAGTTTACACCAGACCTTCTTCCAGCCGACCTTATTGGTACACTTATCTACTCGCAAAAGAGTGAGGAGTTCGTTGTGAAGAGGGGTCCTGTCTTTGCGAATTTCGTATTGGCCGACGAGATCAACCGCTCCCCCGCGAAGGTGCAATCGGCACTCTTGGAGGCGATGCAGGAGCGTCAAGTGACGCTTGGAGATCAAACATATAAGCTCCCTCAGCCATTCCTTGTGCTTGCTACACAGAACCCTTTGGAGCAGGAGGGAACATACCCTCTACCAGAGGCGCAGGTTGACCGTTTTATGCTTAAGGCGCGTATAACCTACCCTAAGAAGCAGGAGGAGCGCGACATTATGCGCATGAACCTCAATGGTGGAGGCATGCCAGAGGTTAGCAAGACCATCTCGCCGGAGGATATCGTGAAGGCTCGTAGAGTAGTGGAGGATGTATATATGGATGAGAAGATTGAGAAATATATCGTCGACATCATCTTCGCAACGCGTGAGCCTTCCGAGTACAACCTTGAGAAGTTACGCCCTCTAATTGCATATGGAGGCTCTCCACGTGCTAGCATCTCCCTCGCGAAGGCGGCACGCGCCTATGCATTTATCCGCCGCAGGGGTTATGTCATCCCGGAGGATGTGCGCGCAGTATGTCACGATGTCTTGCGTCACCGCATTGGCCTTAGCTACGAGGCAGAGGCAGAGAATATCACCACGGAGGATATCATCACCGAGATTCTTAACAACGTAATTGTACCCTAATGGCAATCATAGAGGCTGAAACAGACATCCTACGTAGAGTTCGCAAGATCGAAATAAAGACCCGCGGACTCTCCAATGAGATCTTCGCAGGAAAGTATCACACTGCTTTCCGCGGACGAGGTATGTCGTTTTCGGAGGTGCGTGAATATCGAGCTGGTGACGACGTGCGCGATATTGACTGGAATGTTACAGCCCGCTCTGAGAAACCTTATATCAAAGTATATGAGGAGGAGCGCGAGCTCACAATGATGCTTATGGTCGATGTGAGCGGCTCTCGTATGTTTGGCACCACCGAACGACTTAAAAAGAATGTAATAACCGAGATTGCCGCAGTGTTGGCCTTCTCAGCGGCTCAAAATAGCGATAAGGTGGGTTGCATACTCTTCTCCGACAAGGTGGAGAAATTCATCCCTCCCAAGAAGGGCAAGAGCCACATCTTGATGATTATTCGCGAACTTATAAGCTTCACTCCAACCTCGAAAGGTACCGCCATATCGGAGGCTGTAAGGTTCCTCTCGAATGTCAATAAGAAACGTTGCACCACCTTTATCCTATCCGACTTCCTGAATCCCGCAAACGATAAGAAGGGGCTTAACGACGCTCTTAAAATCGCTCGTGCCAAGCACGATATAGTAGGTATCAGAGTCATTGACCCTCGCGAGAGGGAGCTCCCGGATGTAGGTATCATCGAGCTCAAAGATGCCGAGAGTGGCCAAAAGGTGTGGGTGGATAGCTCTTCGAGAGCTCTTCGAGAGCACTACGCCGAGAGGTGGCAGGAGCTCAGCGATGAGATTGTTGGGCTTCTTAGCCACAACAGAATCGACACCGCAACGATATCCACCGACTGCGACTATGTGGTTGAACTAATAAAATTGTTTAAACAACGATGAATACAAAGAGAGTTATAACAGCACTTCTCACACTCTGTGGGGTAGCCACGGTGACGCTTGCAACAGCGCAACGTCCAACCGTGGAGGCTCGCATAGAGCAAGATAGCGTGGGCATTGGCGACAGATTCACCTACTCTATTATTGTCGATCGCGATATGGTGCAGGTGGTCGAGTTCCCCGAATTTGAGTTCAATGAGTCTGACCCAATTGAGCTCGTCGAGATACTCCCCATAGATACCCTAAGCCAAGAGGGACGACGCATTAAGCTACGTCGCCAATATATCCTAACAACATTTGAGGAGGGTCGTCACAACCTAGGTGTAGCCAGCGTGCTCTACCTCGATAAGAATATTGCCGATACGCTACACTCTGCCGACTCGATAATGCTCGATGTGGCAACATTCCAGATTGATTCCACTTCGCAGTCGATCTTCGATTTGAAGCGACAACGCGCAATGCCATTTAAGTTCCAAGAGGTTAAGGGGTATGCAAAATGGGGATTGATAATCCTTGTTGTGCTTGCTGTGGTGATCTATCTTTTGAGTCGCTACCTAGAGAAAAGAGGCAAAAAGATCACCGATCTATTTAAGCCTACACCACCTCTACCCCCTCATATAGAGGCGATCAAGGCCCTCGAAGAGCTACGCAACCAGAAGCTATGGCAGAACTCAAAATATAAGGAGTACTACTCGTCGCTCACTCACATCCTGCGTCACTACATCGCTCGTCGCTACTCGATCGCAGCAATGGAGATGACCTCAGAGGAGATCATAGAGGCGATGAAGGGCATCGAGGATCTTCCCTCGAAGAGCAGCATGGATCTAAGCTCCCTTCTGCGCGATGCAGACCTTGTGAAGTTCGCTAAGGCTACTCCCGAAGGTGAGGAGAACGAAGAGTACTACCACAAAGCATATTACTTCGTGGAGGAGACCAAGATCCAAGAGGAGAGCGACCCCAATGCCGAAGAGGAGCTCTTCGATGTTAAAGGTGGTCAGAACAACAAACAATAGAAGCTATGAGACTGAGATATATATTAACAATTGTTGCATCCATAATTTCACTGAGCCTCTCGGCACAGGAGCTTCCCGAACGCGGATTGATCCGCAAGGGTAATAGGGCATACAACAAAAATGAGTATAAAGCAGCTATCGAGAGCTACGATAAAGCGCACACCATTGCTCCCGACTCCTTCGAAGCACTCTACAACTATGCCAACGCACTGCACAAAGATGAGCAATATGCCAAGGCAGAGGAGCTATACGCGAGTGTCGATGCTGAGAGCCTTCCAACAGATGCTGACCGCGCTGAGCTCTTCTTCAACATGGGTAACAGCCTCTTTATGCAACAAAAGTACAAGGAGGCCCTCGAAAGCTACAAATCAGCAATGCGAGCTGACCCCGACGACCAAGAGGCGAAATACAACTACGCATACACTAAAAAACTCCTAGAGGAGCAAGAGAACGAGGATCAGAACCAAGACCAGAACGAGGACCAAAACGAGGATCAACAAGATCAACAGGATCAGGATCAGAACCAAGATCAGCAAGATCAAAATCAAGATCAGCAAGATCAGCAGTCTCAACCTCAACCTCAAGAGGGAGCCATCTCACCACAGGAGCAGGCTCAGATGCTCGATGCAATTCAAGCACAGGAGGATAAGACCCAAGAGAAATTAGAGGAAAAAGGCAAGGGTGTAGTGATCCAAGGCCGCAAAAATTGGTAAAAAAGATAGATTATGAATAGTTTCATGCACTTTGCATCACCTCATATGTTGTGGTTACTACTGCTCATCATTCCGATGGTAGCGTACTACATCTACCGCACGTTGCAGGGTGGCGCATCAGTCACCGTCTCCACTGTTGAGACACTACGCAGAGCACCGCGCACCATTCGTTACTACTTGCGTCACCTACCAATGGTGTTGCGCATGGTTGCCTTTGCGCTACTTATCGTAGCTCTAGCACGTCCTCAAGATGTGGAGGAGCACCAAGATGCCTCCAGCGAGGGTATCGACATCATGATGGCCATAGATATCTCTGGCTCCATGCTTGCACGCGACTTCGAACCCGACCGCATCACTGCTGCCAAGGAGGTTGCAGCCTCCTTTATTGGGGATCGCATTGGAGACCGTATCGGACTGGTGGTCTTCGCGGGAGAGGCCTTCACCCAATCGCCACTCACAACAGATAAAGCGACCCTTCAGACACTTCTCTCCAGAATACGTAGCGGTGTAATTGAGGATGGAACGGCCATCGGAAATGGATTGGCGACAGCCCTCAACCGCCTGCGCGAGAGTGAATCGAAGAGCAAGGTGATAATACTACTCACCGATGGTGTCAACAATCGTGGTGAGATTGCCCCTCTCATGGCGGCTCAAATTGCCAAGGAGATGGATGTTAAGGTCTACACTATAGGTGTGGGAACAATGGGGCGTGCCCCCTACCCTCGCGTCGACATGTATGGTAACATTGTTGATTATGTCCCTATGCAAGTTGAGATTGATGAGGCAACCCTCACGGAGATTGCACAGAGCACGGGAGGTGAATATTTCCGCGCAACAAATATGGAGAAGCTAGAGGCGATCTACGATCAGATCAATCAGATGGAGCGTAGCGAGGTGGAGATTATAGACTACACCACCTACCACGAGAAGTTCATCTTCTTCCTGCTTGTAGCAATAGCAACTCTCCTTATTGAGACTCTCCTTAGTTCATTAATTCTTAAACGACTATCGTAATGTTCCGCTTCGCAAATCCTCAATATCTATATCTACTACTAACCATTCCGGCACTCATCGTGCTCTACATAGTAGTCAATATGCGTCGTCGTCGTCGCATTGCGCGCTTCGGCAACCCCGAAATAATGGAGTTTCTTATGCCCGACGTCTCACGCTGGCGTCCTCGCTTCAAGGCGACTCTATTTCTCTCCGCGCTATCGCTCCTCTTCATCGCTGCGGCACGTCCTCAGCTAGGCTCCAAGCTGCGCGAGGAGAAGTCGCAAGGCATCGAGATGATGTTCGTTGTGGATGTATCCAACTCCATGCTAGCAGAAGATTTCGAGCCTAACAGACTTGAACGCACCAAATATGCTATCAACCGCCTCTTCGAGGGTATGAAGCAGGATCGAGCTGGATTGATCGCATTTGCAGGTGAGGCCACCGTGCAGCTTCCTATCACCTCCGATTTTAAAATGGCGCGCGCATTTGTCAATCGCCTATCGCCCTCCTCGGTCTCAACGCAGGGTACATCTGTAGCCAAGGCGCTCGACCTAGCGCTTCTATCCTTCTCGGAGCAGAGCAGAGCAAGCAAAGCTATTATCCTCATTACAGATGGTGAGAGCCACGAAGATAATGCAATCACATCGGCCGAGCGAGCTAAGAACCAAGGTGTAAAGATCTTCACAATTGGAATCGGAACACCCGAAGGAGCCCCCATTAGCATCGACGGTGAGTTCATCAAAGATGAGCAGGGAAATATGGTTGTATCGAAGCTCAACGAAGAGATGTTGGAGCAGATCGCAGCAATAAGCGAGGGTGGTTACGTGCAGGCTACCAAGCAGGATATTGGCCTCGACGAGGTTATTAAGACGATAAATGATATGGAGAAGGGGGAGCTCTCAACGGTGAAATTCGAAGAGTACAACGAACTCTTTCAATACCTTATTGGGTTAGCTCTACTGCTGCTATCCTTCGAGTTCTACATCCTAGAGCGTCGCTCGCGCCTCTTGAGCCGTTTCAACATCTTCGGCACTAAGTAGTCGCCCCTCGTAGTCAAAGAGCAACCACTCCTCGCCCAACTTTGCGCGAGTGGTGCCCGTTGCCACATCAAACTCCACGATTCGATATCGAGGCTCTATCACAAAGTTACCATGGGCATCCATAAGGCCCATCCCCTCCGGTGTCTCCACCTCGGCACGTCCCTCACGCATATCTCCCGCCCATATAAATTGTGGCGGGATGATCTCTTCACCACTGAGCCCAATGTAACCATACCCCGCTTCGCTCTCTGCAACGCACATCCCCTCAAAGGGATTGCCCACAGAGAGGTAACCATAGAGGGTATTTTCTGCCTCCACCTTCGCCTCTGCCTCTCTCAAGGAGGCACTCATCTCGAACTCCGACAGAGCATCCGCACTGCCTTGTCTCTTGAGCTCTCGCGCAACCTCATCGCGCAAAAGATCAAACTCCGCACTAGAGACGGAGCCCACAGAGGCGTAATGCATGCGAAGTGGGTAGAGAAGGTGATCTTCTCCAACAACAATATTATCTAATCTAAGATTCGAATGAGTGAGTTGCAGGCGGCAGAACTCACCCTCCAAGTGTGATATCGCCCTATAGAGCGCACCACCCGACAGGGAGGCAATATCCACTCTTCGAGGAAGCTCTTCGAGCAGCAGAGCAGAGGTCGAGAAGCGGCCTTGAGCATCTATATATCTCAGCTCATTGGGTAAGAGTCGATATTCGAGTAGAACCTTTGAGCGTAACCGACGCAACGCCACCGACGCATGCTGCGCCATACTCAGAGCAGAGCTACTTAAGGGCAGCGAAAGAAGATAGCTACGACCCTGCCACTCGATAAGGGCATCTGCAAAGTGCTTCGTGCGACTCACCACAACCCGCCCCATTTGGTCGCGCTGAGCAACAATCGATGCAAGCGTGTCGAAGTGCTCCGCAGGGGAGTAGAGGGCCGAGATAAAGTTATTTATCGTCGCTGCCATTATCCTCTCTTTACGCTTATTGAACCAATATTGAGAATTGTAACAACCTCCGCTACCGAGGCATTAAAGCTCATCGCCTTAAGCTGCTCTCCCTCAACCCTACACCTCTTGATCTCGCCTACAGCCTCATTGAAGATTGGAGGCATATAGCTAGATGCAGTATAGAGCGAAAGGGCTGCGCACGGAACATCTCCCCACTGAGCAATCTGCGAGAGTGAGGGGAAGAGCAGCGAGCGGCACGAAAGCTCAGAGGCAATATGGATATTGAATAGCAGAGCCTCTCCATCGCTTGTCGACAATGATTTAATCTTATTCGAGATCTCTACAATATCGAGATAGTCACAATCGGTAGACTCTCCGTCGGTTATATTGAAGATGATAGGAGGGAAACTGTCACCACACTCCTCACGCGAAACCCACTCAGAGACAATATCACAGACTCTCAGCAGAGCCTCATACATAGGAGTGGAGCCCGTAGCCTTCGGCAGAATCCAACGACGCATTCTATAATTGAATAGATGCAACTCACCACTCTCCAAGCAGCTTTGGCGCACTACATCGCACTCGTCGATACAGCGATCATTGAGCTCCTTAATTGGGATCCACGGCTCCACATCGAGCAGCGAGGTGACACCCTCACCCGAATATCCAACAATAGCTACATCGTAATAGTCACGAAGACCATCCGCGCGACGAGAGCACTCGACAAGCTCCGCGATAAGGTCGTTGACAACCTCTGCTACGAGGTCAGCTTTTCTCACTCTACGCCCCGCGACCTCCAACTCTCCGGCCATAGATGTAGATTGATCTATCGCCACAACGAAGAGTGCGCGAGAACTTCGAGTTATGCTTTTACTATACATGGCGTTAATTTACTCCTCTAACAGCATTATAATCAGCGATTTTATCCTGCTTATCATCGCTATCAATTCCATAGCTTACAGCCATCGACTCTGATAGATCCCGCTTCATATCACGAAGAGCCATCGACTTAAGCTCCTCGCGAGCCTTCGCTGCACCTGCGATCATCTCCTCGATCATATCGGGTGATGGCACCCGACCTAACATCTGCTGCAAGGTGCCCATGGCCCAATCCGCAGCATATGATTCATACTCATTTGCAAATGCCTGCAACTGCTCATCAATGGCAGCCAAAGTAGATATCTCCCCACTCTCAATATCGGAGAGGAGCTCTTCAACGGCACTGCTTGTAATATATTGACCTGCCAGATCGACCCACTTCGAACGACCCTCACACAGATGTTTCGTGCCACCATAGCTCAACATTGCACCCAGAGAGCCTGCAACAAATTTATTATAAAGAGTTAAACCTCGACGAAGATTATTAGCGCTTATCACCACATTATTATGGACGTAGCTCTGCGCCTCACTACTCTTCTCCATCAAGCTATTTGATATATTGAGGGCCTCTATAACCATTCCTGTGATATATGGGTTATGCTCCTCGAAGTTGATTATATCGCGCTTCACCTCTCTCACATCGCGCCTCTTCCACTTCTCTACGTCGCGCATATAACCATAGCTCGATATATTCGATGCGGGGATAAGCGTCGAGCGACCATCTTTGTTGATAAGGTATGAGAATGGAAATGCAGAGGTGTCGTGGTGCGAATTGTGGCTACCTATAACCGTTGTGTAGGCTCCATCAACTGCCGGCAACATCACATAGGCCGAGCTACCAAACTTACAACCTCGCATATGAACACCCTGATGAACGGGGCCACACTTAAAGAGGTGGTTACTCTGATTGGAGCCACTACCAGCGTTAAAGAATGAGAACATACCTGCAATAAGCAGCGATGATTTGTGGTGCGACACGGTGAAAGGCGCTGCAAAAACAGATACAGCCTCTCCATTTTCGCAATGCGACATTGAGAAGAAGAGAGAGTCTAGAGCGGTGAAGCCACTCGAAAGGATCACCCGCTCCCCCACGAAGCAGCGCTCGATAGAGGCGCCACCATCAACACGAGAGGCCTCCACAGCGATAAAGTCATGCGCCTTGACATCGGCTCCAAAGTAGGAGCCTTCGAGGAGAGTACCATTGCTCAAGGAGGAGGCCCCCTCGATTGTTACATTCGAGGCGATCCTCACATCGCGGATAATACCCGCAGCGATAACCTTAGAGCAAGCCCCCACCGAACCCATAGAGCTCCTGCGCTGCTCACATAGAGCATCCACCATCGCCTCGATGCGCTCCACAACGAGTGGGCGATGACGATAGAGGGTTGCTATATATGCCACCTGAGCGCTCATCGTATCATATATCTTGATGGCACGACCGCCACACTCGTTGAGAGAGGCGACTTTCACACCATTTCCAAAGCTCGAAGAGCCACTACACTCCAGCAGGGAGACTCGATCAACAAGAGAGCCCTCGCCAAGAGAGTAGTTTACAACAGTTGAGTTATGAACACGAGCACCCGCATGGATCTCAACGCTGCCACCAAAGCGACTCATAGAGAGCTGCGCAACAGAGAAACATTCGCTCACACGAACTTTAGTCCAATCATCGGCAAAACAACATCTTGCCTCTAGTGCAGCCTGCTCAGCTGCTTTAAGTGCTCTTAACTGGCTCATAATAAAAATCTATCTAATACATATAATCGTACATACTCTCGCTCTTATCGTACTTCAAGTCGGCTAGCGAAGCGGCCTTCACACCTATGTTGAAGCTCCAACTCTTGTAGTTACCCAATGGAATCCACGAGAAGGACATCTGCCAACAGTGCAGATCTCGCGTTATCGCAACTTGAGTTCCCGAAATCTGCTGATCTACAATATCGTAACTTCCACTAAAGGTGAGACCCATCTTGCTAGTAAGCGTGGCGGAACCATTGAAACCCATCGTCTGCGTTATGTTGGGTCTATAACCGGTGGTACCATTATTCACATAGGTGATACCATAGTTTATACTATAGTTAAATCCGAAGTTCCACGGCAGAGAGAAGTCATAATATGTATTTGACATATATTGCCGTCGCAGAGTTGGATCCATCGTGCCATAGGGGTCATAGAAGGGGTTCTGGAACTCCGGAGGCACTTGATTAATGTCGTTCACCGCACGCCCCGCACCCGTATTGCTTTGAGCCGATTTGAAGGTGTAACCAAACGACCAACTAGTGGAGGTGAGACGGCCCGGAAAGAAGAGTTCATCGTAGCGAATACCCTCTGGTGAGACCTTATAGGGGTCTATGCCCAAACTTAGGTTGATACCAAAATTGTTGGAGATCGTCGTATTGAGGCGCACCGTATTGAGCGAAAAGCGCATTGAGTCTGCCAAGAAATTATATGAACCACTGATGCTAAGTTGGTCAATGAGTTTAACCTTCTTCACACCCGACGTATCACGCTTGGAGAGCACCTTCATCTCAAGACTCTGGTTCAAGCCAAAGGTCATAGCGAAGGTCTCTCCACTACTTGGCACACCATACGCATTGTTTGAATAGGGCGAATATACAGTGTAGCCACCTAGCGAATCGCTCTGCACAACCTTGTAGTAGCCATACTTCTGATTACTAAAGTCTGGCGCATAGGAGAGACCAAACGATGGTGTGAGGGTGTGGCGCAACGCCTGCAACTTATTTGTACTCTTCTTACTCTGATAGGTTCCATAGACCGTTGTGGAGGCACTCGTCGATGCCGAATAGTTGTAGAGGCGATAGAAGCCATAGTTCGGATCGAGGTAATCTACCTCATTGGTCTCCGGGTTCCACTCCCTATTCTCCTCCTTGAAGTACCAACGCTCGGTGTAGCTCAAAGAGGAGGTGAGGTCGATATAGTCGAAGAGCTTGAAGGATGCCGAAATGGGAATCGTATGTTGAATACCATGCTTCATGCTCTCTAGGGTCTCCGTGGTGAAGAGCTCATCCTCGGTTGTGGTGACCGAATTGGTCATCTTTCCGGAGTAGTTCATCGAGATCTTCTCATACCACTTCTCACTACCGATAGCGTCAGAGCGCTTAAATGGGTAGAACTTAGATACCGAGAAGACCACCGTTGGCAAAGTTGCCGACACAGCCTCCGTCTGGGAGTTCTGCGAGAGCGAGGCGCTTGCCGAGAGCGAGAATGGGGTGCCACTCCAACTCTTAGAGTAGGAGATCGAGGAGTTGGTCTGTGTGGCCAAGATATCGTTCATCGTAGTTGCCGAATATTTGCTATAGCCACTTGTCTTGAAGTTGACCGAAGCGGAGAAGGTAGAGCCCGGATTGGCCTTTGCATCTTGCGAATGTGACCAGACGATACTCACATCATTCGACTTGGAGTAGTCGGAGTCACCCTTCTCGTTGAGCACCGTACTAGAGTACTTCAACGAAAGATTTCCCGAATATTTGTAGCGACGCACATAGCGAGATGCGGCCGAGAGATCCCATGAACCATATGAGTAGATACCTCCAAGCAGCGTTAGGTCGACATACTCTCCAAAGGTGAAGTAATATCCCATGTCGCGAAGGAAGAAACCCTTGGTGCCATCCTCTCCATAGGTTGGCATCAAAAGACCCGACTGAGCGCCTGTCGTAAGTGGGAAAAAGGCCTCTGGAATAACCAGCGGGAAGAGTGGTACATCCTCCAGCACGATATATGCGGGACCTGTGATAACCTTCTCTCCGGGGATCATCTTCGCCTTGGTCATCGCCAAATAGAAGTGAGGGTGGTCCGTATGATCGCACGTGGTATACTTACCGCCCAAGATGTTGATTGCATTATCGGGCATCTTCTTCACCTGATTTCCTATAAGCCAGCCATCACCCTCCTGCGTTGCGACACCTTGGATCTTCGCCTTAGAGCTTTTTAGATTGTAGGTTATGGTATCCATCGTAAAGGAGGAGCCATTATCGGTGAAGATTGGCTTGGTCACAGTAGATTTACCCTCTATCGTGTCGCTCTTACCATAGGCATAGACCTCTCGCGTATTCATGTCGATACGCATAAAATCTGCCTCTAGCTTCTTTCCTTGATAGTTAACATCTCCCTTATCGTAGATATAGACCTTCCTATCGCGCACATCGTAGTAGAGAGAGTCGGTGTTGGATCCGGTCAAAATATCATCAAGAAAGCCCCCGCTCCTGCGTGGTGCCGAGGCGGTTGTATCTGCTATATCGAGCGAGTCGACAAGTGGCGTTACCAGCGTCATTGAGTCCTGCGCGGAGAGCATCATAGGCGCCTCGCCAATGACAAATGCACGATCAGCTCCAAAAACCAACCCTATCGAGAGCGCTAGCAGCACCAACGAAATTATATATTTTACCCTTTTTATTCCCAAAATATTAAAAAAAATTGTATCTTTGCCGACAAGTCGGCAAAACGACAAGGGGGCTACTTACAGAGCTCTCTTGCACAGGTTATAACATCCGACAAATATAAATAAAAAAAAGCATAAACCCCTGTTTTAACAGTGAAAAGCAATATTTTTTTACACCTTCTACCTATATTATTAGCCATCTTATTGGCTAACGGCTCCCACTCTGCGCTTATTGCTCAGGGGGTCAAAGTTATCGTAGTTGACCCCGGTCATGGAGGATCAATCTCTCCGGGAGCCACCTACAAGGGGGTTAAGGAGAAAGATCTAGTGCTTCCCATTGCGCTAAGGGTTGGCGCTCTCCTTGAGGCGAATATCAAAGATATCAAGGTGGTCTACACCCGCACAACAGACAAGGCTCTAGGGGCAACTGTCGTCGAGGATCTTCGCAACCGCACAGCGCTAGCCAACAACGCTAAGGGGGATCTCTTCGTCTCGATTCACGCAAATGCCGCAGCCAACACCTCGGCCAAGGGTGTGGAGACCATCACGATGGGTGAGAGCTCTCTGGAGCAGCAACGTAGCGACGCTGTGATCTATGCAAACAACCGCGAGGATCTAGTCGACATGTCGGACGAGAAGACCGCAGCAATAGTGCGCGCCTACATTCAAAATCTTCAATTCACATATGGAGAATATAGCAAGGCCCTAGCCCGCTCGATCCAAAAAAATTATGGCTCCTTCGATCGTTCATTGCGTGCCGAACGTCAACAGCTCCTCATGGTGCTCTATGGCGTAGATATGCCATCGGTGCTAACCGAGATTGGATTTATGTCGAACGCCTCCGAGTTTGCATATATGACCTCAAAAAAGGGGCAAGAGGAGATTGCCCAATCAATCTATGGTGGCATCAAAGATTACATCGAGATGGTCAACGGAGTCATCGCAGCGAACAACTCTCAGACGCAGACAACACCAGCGCCAGCGCCAACAACAAAACCCGCAACAACCCCCAATAGCGGCTACACGATACAGATACTCTCATCGAGCAAAATCCTCAAAGAGAGTGATTCTCAGTTCAAAGTCTATCGAGGTAATGTATGGTATTTCGAGAAGAGTGGCAAGTACAAATATAAATATTGCACGGGGCACTACGCAACAAGCAGCGAAGCAAACAGCAAGCTCAAAGAGGTTCAAAAATACTTTTCTGACGCTTTTGTCGTTGAGTATTCTAAATAACAAACGAGAAAAACTAACTTAAATCTTATGAAAAGAGAGGTAAAAATTGGAATATTCACTATCGTAATAATCTGCTGCTCATGGGCAGGTATTCGCTTCTTAAGTGGTATTGACATCTTTGGTCGAAATGTAGATTACTATGCATGTTACGACAAGATTAACGGTATTAATAACGCTAGTCCCATCCTTATCCAAGGGGTAAAGGTGGGAACAGTGACTGATATTATTCTCGACCCTACCAAAAGCGATAAGGTGCTATTGAAGCTCTCAATCAAGCACCGCTACGCAATCCCTGCCAACACCGAGGCACGCATCTACAGCCCCGGCATCATGTCGTCGATGGCCATAGGGCTCACCTTGGGTGATAGCGCAGAGATATTGGAGCAGGGCGACACGATAATATCAAAGTTCGAAGTGAGCATTATGGATGTGGCAGCCGAGAAGATGATGGGTGTTGCCGATCAAATCTCCTCGATTAGCTGTGATCTTAGCCAAACGTTAAGTGCAGTAAACTCCCTTTTGGAGAGTAATAGCGAAAATATCGAGGGGGTAGTTGCAAACCTTAGCTCAATTTCGCAGGAGTTATCCGAGCTTCTGACCTCTCAAAGTAGCAACTTGGAGTCTGCCGTAGAGGGCATCGCCTCCCTCTCGACAACCCTTGGCAACAATGCGCAGAGCATCGACAACATCATCGTGAATCTCGATTCAGTGGCCAAAGATCTCTCTGAGGCTCAGCTTGGCGACTCCCTCAGCGCAACTCTAGAGGAGCTCAACACAACACTCCACAAGATCAATGCAGCCGAAGGATCTGCCGGGATGTTGGTTAACGATGAGCAGCTATACAACAACCTCGCAGCAGTTAGTGGCAGCCTCAATGAGCTTATCATAGATATGCAGAGCAACCCTAAGCGTTATGTTCACTTCTCTCTCTTCGGCTCAAAAGATAAATAGCCATTAACACCTTTTTTTACAAATGATATACCCCTCCAACTTCGAGTCAAAGATAGGTTTCGATAGACTCCGCGAACAAATTGCAGCACTATGCACCATGCCCTCTGCCGCAACAAAGCTCTCGGAGCAGCACTTTTTAACCTCTCGCAAAGCAATTCTTCAACGCTTGACTCTAAGCTCTGAGATGCGTTCAATGCTCCTTATGGAGCAAGATTTCCCCGCGGGAGATTATGCCGATCTGGAGCCCGTTGTGACGAAGATCGCAATCGAAGGGACATTCCTCGATAGTGAGGAGGTAGCACTCCTTCGTCGCTCACTCTCCACTATTGCTCAAATAGTTAGTTTCATCAAGCAGAAGGGTGAGGCGGGAGGATACCCCTCTCTTATGCAGCGCACATCTGGTGTTGCTACACTCTCCGAGATTCTGCGCGCCATAGACTCCATCCTTGATAAATTCAACAAAATTAAGGATAGTGCCTCCCCTGAGCTCCACGCAATACGTCGCCAAATACGCGAGAGAGAGGGGCAAGTCTCAAAGCGTCTTCAGCAGATCCTATCATCGGCCAAAAGTAGCGGCATAGTGGATCCGGAGGCACTCATCTCAATCCGCGATGGTCGCGCCGTGATTCCAGTGGTTGCGGGCAACAAACGTAAGCTGCAAGGATTTATCCACGATGAGTCGGCAACGGGAAAGACAGTCTATATAGAGCCCGTCGAAGTTGTCGAGATAAATAATGAACTTAAGGAGTTGGAGTACTCCGAGCGTCGCGAGATTGTGAGGATCCTCACCACCTTCACCGAATCTATTCGCCCCCAAAGGGAGGATATAGCCAAAGCTGGTGACTACCTCAGTGACATCGACCTGCTGCGCGCAAAGGCACGTTGGGCCATCGCAAATGGTGCTGTAATGCCGATCGCATCGGATGATGATCGCCTAGTGTTGCGCAACGCACGCCACCCAATCTTGGCGCAGAGCCTTAAGGCGCAACACAAACAGATCGTACCGCTCAACTTGGAGCTCGACCGCACCAAACATATATTGGTTATATCGGGGCCCAATGCTGGTGGCAAATCGGTCTGCTTGAAGACAACGGGCATCATCCAATATATGTTTCAATGTGGATTTTTGGTCCCCGTTGGCGAAAACTCGGAGCTTCCCATCTTCAACTCTATCTCTATTGATATTGGTGATGAGCAGTCGATCGACAACGATCTTTCGACCTACTCTTCTCACCTACTCAACATGCGCAATATGATCTCGAAAGCCTCCAGCAGCTCGCTGGTGCTTATCGACGAGTTTGGATCGGGCACAGAGCCAGTTATTGGAGGAGCCATCGCCGAAGCAATTCTGGATAGGTTACTCTCGAAGGGGTGTTATGGTGTTATCACCACCCACTACTCCAACATAAAGTATTACGCCTCATCGACCGAAGGGATAGCCAATGGTGCTATGAGCTTCGATGTGCAGAACATAAGGCCTCTCTTCTCCCTTGAGATGGGCAAGCCGGGTAGCTCCTTTGCGGTGGAGATTGCTCGCAAGATTGGTCTACCTGAAGATATCATTCGTGCCGCGAGTGACAAGGCAGGTAGCGACCATGTTAATATTGAAAAGCAGCTGCGCGAGATAGCGCGCGACAAACGCTACTGGGAGCAGAAGCGTGACCGCATTCGCCATACCGACCGCAAGGTGGAAGAGCTGGAGATGAGCTACTCAGAGCAGCTCTCCAAGATCCGCGCGGAGCGTGCCGAGATCATCCGCAAGGCCAAAGCTGAGGCACAAGCACTTATCGCCGAAGCAAATAAGCAGATCGAGAATACCATAAAGAGTATCCGCGAGGCGCAAGCCGAGAAGGAGCTCACACGCCTCGTCCGCAAGGAGTTCGAGGAGTTTAAGACAAAAGTAGATGATGCAGACTCTACGGATCAGGGCGACAGCATTGCTCGCGAGATGGAGCGTCTACGTCGTCGTCGTTCTCGTCGCGAAGAGCGCAAAGGCAAGCGCGAAGCGGAGGCGCTACAGGAGGCTATCGAGATTGTGGCAAAGCCGCTGGAGGTTGTCGTTGGCGCTAAGGTTCGTATCGCAGGTCAAGATATGTTAGGCGAGGTGAAGAGCATCAAGGGGCGCAAGGCACAAGTGGCATTTGGCCATATCATGACAACGGTCGAGAGTGATAAGTTGGAGGTAGTCTCCAACAGTGAATTTAAGAGGGCTACACGCCTCACCGCACCCCGATCTATCGTCTCGGTGGATGTCTCAAGTCGCAAACTGAACTTCAAAGATAATATTGATGTTAGAGGGCAGAGGGCAGCCGACGCACTGGATAGTGTTCAGAACTTTATCGACGATGCTCTGATGGTTGGCGTCAGCTCAGTGGCGATACTCCACGGCAAAGGCACGGGAGCCCTCAAAGAGGAGATACGTCGCTACCTACGCACACTGCCCGATGTGGCGCGAGCGGTCGATGCACATGCCGACCGTGGAGGCTCTGGCATAACTGTAGTTGAATTTGAACAATCTTAAAAATGAGATATCTGTTATCAGAAATAGCAAATGCATGCGAGGGAGAGCTAATAGGCGCTGATCGCATTGTGGAGGAGCTGCTGCTCGACTCGCGACGCGCGGGGGGCGGCGAGCAGACTCTCTTTGTCACTATGAAGGGGCTGAATCACGACTCTCACACCTTTATCGAGGAGATGGCACGTCGCGGCACAAGCTCATTTATGATTGAGCGAAAAGAGGCTGCTACACTCCCCGCAAGTTATATCCTAGTTGAGGATAGCCTTGCGGCACTTCAACGCCTTGCCTGCTACCACCGTTCACACTTCACAGGAAGGGTGGTAGCCATCGTAGGCTCCAACGGTAAAACTGTTGTCAAGGAGTGGGCTGCACAGAGCTACAACTCTTGCGGGAAGCTCTTTCGCTCACCACGTAGCTACAACTCACAGCTAGGAGTGGCCCTATCGCTGCTTATGGCTCAGGGAGATGAAGATCTCTTCATCATTGAGGCCGGAGTCTCTCGATGTGGTGAGATGGCACTTCTCGAAGCGATGGTTCAGCCAGAGGTGGTTGTAGTAACCTCCATTGGTGATGCCCACCAAGAGGGATTCTCCTCCCTCGAAGAGAAGATCGAGGAGAAGATGATAATGGCCACTCACGCCTCCAAGGTGATATATCATAGCGCCTACACACCTCTCAAAGAGTTCTTTGCATCAAATAGAGACACCTACACCCTCACGGATGCCGCAGCAACAGAGGGTGGCAACTTCGATGATAGTACCTCACGTCGCAACTCGCAGATAGTAGAGGCTCTACTCAAAGAGTGCGGATGCAGCAGCAGCTATGATCTCAACACATTTCAACCTATGGCCATGCGCCTAGAGGTGAAAGAGGGTCTCAACGACTCGGTGATAGTTAACGACAGCTACAGTTCATGTGTCAACTCGCTCTCGATAGCTCTCGACACACTCAACTCAGTGGCTGCGGGACGCCCCACGACGCTTATCCTCTCGGAGATTTTGCAGAGTGGCGTCGAGGAGCAACAACTCTATGCGGAGGTCTCCAAGGTGATCGCGGCGGCAAAGGTGGATCGCGTCATTGGAGTGGGATCAGCCATCAATAGATGGCTCGATTGCACCTACTTCAACTCCACTGAGGAGTTGCTCGCAAATATCAAACGAGAGGATTATGCCAACCGCGCAATATTACTTAAAGGAAACCGCTCTAGCCGCTTCGAGCGCCTGAGTCATGCGCTGGGGCGTCGTAGCCACACCACATGCCTTGAGGTGAACCTCGATGCTATGGTGGCAAACCTCAACTACTTCCGTCAAAAGCTCTCTGCCAACACCAAACTCATAGCAATGGTCAAGGCGAGCAGCTATGGTGCAGGAGACTACGAAGTGGCTCAAACGCTCCAGAGTGAGGGCGTAGACTACCTAGCGGTAGCATTCGTCGACGAGGGAGTGGCACTGCGCGAGAGGGGGGTGACGATGCCTATCATCGTGCTTAATGCAGATGATGATAGCTTCGAGCAGATGATCCAGATGCGTTTGGAGCCTGAGATATACTCCCTACGCTCGCTTCAACAATTCATCGAAGCTCTAAAGCGCAATGGAGAGCCTCGCTACCCCATTCACATAAAGATTGATTCGGGCATGCATCGCCTAGGCTTCGACGAGAGGCAGATCGAGGAGCTCTGCGAAGCACTTCTCAAAGATCATGACAAGGTGCGTGTAGCCTCCATCTTCTCACACCTAAGCTGCGCGGATGACTCTTGCGCAGAGGAGGCTACCAAGATGCAACTCCATCTTTTTAGCGGTATCACACATAGAATCGAGGAGGTAATTGGATACCACCCAATGCTCCACATAGCTAACAGCGCTGCAATAGAGAGCTTCCCACAAACTCACCTCGACGCATGCCGACTGGGGATAGGGCTCTATGGCTTTGGCATCAGTGAAAAACATCTCACCCCAATATCCACTCTAAAGAGCCGTATCGTTCAGATAAAGAGCTACGACGCAGGGAGCAGAATTGGATATGGTGGCGCTGGAGATATTCGGCGAGAGAGCAGAGTGGCGACAATACCCATTGGATATGCCGATGGCCTGCGTCGCGACCTAAGCTGCGGACGTTGGTCGATGCTTATAGGGGGGCTCCCCGCACCAATCGTGGGACGCATATGCATGGATAGTGTGATGGTCGACGTAACGGAGATCCCCGAAGCGAAGGAGGGTGACGAGGTGGTGATCTTCTCCCCCGCGGCGGGTAACAGCGCTGCTGACATGGCTAAGATATTAGGTACAATACCCTATGAAATACTAACTTCTATCTCCAAACGAGTGAAGCGAGTCTACCTTAAAGAGTAAGAACATGAGTGGAATACTATATTTAATACCCTGCCCCATTGCGGAAGAGGGAGATGTATGGCAAACATTGCCAGCAGCTAATAAGAGCGTGATCGACGCGCTCGACTACTTTATCGTGGAGAATACTCGCTCGGCACGCCGGTTCCTCTCGAAGTGCAAGATAGCGAACCCTATCGACACTCTCGAATTTGTGGAGCTCAACGAACACTCCCACTCAGGGATGGAGATCGAACGCATGGTCGATCCAATAGCTAAAGGGCGCTCCGCTGGAGTTATCTCAGAGGCTGGAGTGCCGGGGGTTGCCGACCCCGGAGCCTTGGTTGTGGAGGCGTGCCATCGTCGTGGCATCAAGGTGGTACCCCTCGTGGGACCCTCCTCAATTATCATGGCGGTGATGGCCTCTGGCCTCAATGGACAATCCTTTGCCTTTAATGGCTACCTGCCGATCAAGCCACCAGAGCGCGGAAAGGCCATCCGCAACTTCGAGCGACGAGCACTCAACGAGGGTCAATCACAGCTCTTTATCGAGGCTCCCTACCGCAATGTGAAACTTGTGGAGCAGCTCCTATCCACCCTCGCCCCGAAAACGCGATTGACAATTGCTATGGATATAACAGCACCCTCAGAATATATCCTAACACAGGAGGTGGAGAGGTGGCGAGAGACGAAACTACCGGAGATGAACAAACGACCAGCCATATTCATCATTGGATAATATTTTTGGTCTACAATTTGTGCTATACTCCCTATAAAGATAATAAAACAATTTATATATGACAGACGAAAAAGTTTACAATCAGGAGATTAACGGTGACGAAGGTTTTATTCCGGGTGATGGATATCCATCATGCGACGGATCACCATGTGACAATATGACAGATGAAATGCTCGAAGAGGAGGTAGCAACTGACACAGTGGCAGATAGCGAGACAGAGCAGGCAGCCCCCAAGGAGGAGGTAGCCGACGAGTGGCGCGATAAATTCCTACGCCTTCAAGCGGAGTTCGACAACTATCGCAAGCGCACACTTCGCGAGAAGATGGATTTGGTGCAGAGCGGTGGTGCCGACACTATCAAGGCATTTCTCCCTGTGGTCGACGATATCGACAGAGCGGTAGTTGCTATGGCTAAGAGTGAGGATGTCGTAGCCCTGCGACAGGGTGTAGACCTTATTGCAGCTAAGTTTGGTGAGATCCTTAAGCAGCGCGGTGTTGTTGAGATCGAGGCGATGGGTCTAGAGCTCGACACAGATCACCACGAGGCGATTGCTCGCTTCGCAGCTGACGAGGATAAGAAGGATCGCATTATCGACGTCGTTCAAAAGGGTTATATGCTTGGCGACAAGGTTCTACGATTTGCAAAAGTTGTTGTAGGAGAGTAAATCATGGCAGAAAAAAGAGACTACTACGAGGTATTAGGTGTAAGCAAAAGCGCCAATGCTGACGAAATAAAGAAGGCTTACCGCAAGGCAGCAATCCAATTTCATCCCGACAAAAACCCCGATGACAAAGGGGCAGAAGAGAAATTCAAGGAGGCTGCCGAGGCCTACGACGTACTTTCAGATGAGCAGAAACGAGCTCGCTACGATCAATTTGGCCATGCCGGAATGGGTGGCGCCGCTAGTGGCGGTGGCTATGGTGGCGGATTTGGTGGCGGTGGCTTCTCGATGGATGATATCTTCTCTCAATTTGGAGATATCTTCGGTGGGCACTTCTCATCAGGTGGCTCCTCACGTAGGGGGCAGCAAGTGAATCGCGGTAGCGATATCCGCGTAAGGGTAAAGCTAACTCTAGATGAGATTGCAAATGGCACCACCAAGAAGCTCAAGGTGAGCAAGATGGTCGGTTGCGACCGCTGCAATGGCACCGGAGCAAAGAGTGGAACAGCCTTCACAACATGTCACACATGTCATGGCTCTGGAGTTGTTTCACGCATCGAGAACTCATTCTTTGGACGCATCCAAACCCAAGGGGTCTGCCCCACATGTAATGGATCGGGTAAGGAGATCACCGAGAAGTGCGAGAAGTGCGGTGGCCAAGGAGCCATCAAAGGTGAGGAGATCATCGAGGTACGTATCCCCGCAGGTGTTGCCGAAGGAATGGTGCTCAACGTCTCAGGAAAGGGTAATGCAGCTCTCCGAGGTGGTCAGAATGGAAATCTACAAGTTGTGGTCACCGAGGAGTCTCATCCAGAGCTTATTCGCGATGGAAACGACCTTATTCACAACCTCAACATCACGGTGACAACAGCGATCCTTGG
Source organism: Rikenellaceae bacterium (assembly GCA_047172325.1). Taxonomy (GTDB): domain Bacteria; phylum Bacteroidota; class Bacteroidia; order Bacteroidales; family Rikenellaceae; genus Alistipes. The sequence goes on from JBCQWG010000011.1 coordinate 48,710, forward strand.
TGGCACTGTCGAGGTTCCTACAATCGAGGGTAAAGCCAAAATTAAGGTCTCTGCTGGAACACATGCAGGCAAGGTATTACGTCTTGGTGGCAAGGGTCTACCCGATGTCAATGGCTATGGCCGTGGCGACATCTTAGTTGTGGTGGATATCACCATTCCAGATTCACTCAACCGCGAAGAGCGTAAGGCTGTCGAGAAACTCTCCGAGATGCCATCCTTCAAGAAGGCGGCGGGTACCGACACGCAGAATATCTTCGAGAGGATGAAAAACTTTTTTAGGTAACGATAAAACTTATTGATTATGAAAGGCTTCACACCATTTAAGCGCCATGCAAACGAGTTTAAGTATACCCCTCGCTTCTATGACCCACAAAAGGAGGAGCGCGATCGTCGTCGCGCAGAGCTTCGCGGATCGCGTCCATCGGACCAAAGCGAGGGTGAATATATTCCGGGTGAATATATTCGTCGCCAACGCGAGGCACGTGCTGCACGTCGAGAGGGCAAGAGCGGCAGAAGCAAGAGCTCGATGTGGTTTCTTATAATTGGTGTGGCGCTAGTCTTTCTACTTGGCTTCAATCTTTTACCACGTATCGCCGAGCTCTTCCTCAATGCGGGAAGCTCCGTGGAGCGTGTCGAGCCAATTGATGAATATAAGGAGTTTGACCCATACGCACCCATACGAATTGTTCCCAACGACTATAAGGGTGATTAAAAGAGCAGACAATGTCAGATAGAATTAGATTACTACCCGAAGTTGTAGCCAACCAGATTGCCGCAGGAGAGGTCGTTAACCGCCCCTCATCGGTAATCAAGGAGATGATGGAGAACTCGATCGATGCCGGTGCGAGCTGCATCATTGTGAACTTCCGTGAGGGTGGTGGCGACCTAATTCAGATTGTCGATGATGGCTGCGGCATGTCACCAAACGATGCTCGCATGGCCTTCGACCGCCATGCGACAAGCAAAATATCACATGCCGACGATATATATGCTCTACGCACCTTCGGATTTCGTGGTGAGGCTCTTGCCTCGATCGCAGCAGTCTCCCAAGTGGAGCTACGCACACGTCAGGAGGGAGATCCCGTAGGCACCTCAACAACGGTTAATGGAGGTGAGTTCCAAGGGCAGGAGCCAATAATGTGCGAGACGGGTTCTCAATTCTTTGTGCGTAACCTCTTCTACAATGTCCCTGCACGTCGTAGATTTATGGATAGGGTGACCACCTCTGCAAATCAGATCAAAGCGGATTTCAAACGTATAGCCCTCTGCAACCCCAATATTCACTTCGAGCTATACTCCAATGATGCACCCCTCTTCAACCTCCCTCCAGCCACTCTCGCGAGTAGGATTGTCGATGTTGTGGGGCGCTCGATAAAACAGAATCTTTTGGAGATCAAGGCAGATACCTCCATAGCTAAGCTACATGGGTATATAGGTCGCCCCGCGGCAGCCAAAAAGACCAACAACGATCAATATCTATTTGTCAATGGTCGTTTCTTCCGCTCGCCATTCTTCACCAAGGCGATCCTAAAGGGGTATGAGAAGCTCATTCCAGCCGCCTCCATACCATCCTACTTTCTCTATATCGATGTCGACCCAGATCGAATAGATGTTAATGTTCACCCGCAAAAGATAGAGGTGAAGTTTGCCGACAACGACGCCATATGGCAGATTATAGTTGCTGCCGTGCGCGAGACCCTCGCTAAGACGGGAGCTGTCCCAATGATGGATTTCGAGGATCAATCACCAATTGAGATGCCTATCATGCAAGAGGATAGGGTTGTATCGACCCCCGCAGCATTCTCATCGGGTGGATACAACCCCTTTGCTGAAGGGTATATCGACCCCACGGCACCCGACCCCAACGAAGATTTCACGGGCTTCGATGTGCCATACACCGCCTCGCATGAGAGCGAGCCGAAGCATCGCAGCGAGCTCAAAGAGGGGGCCTACGCCTCGATGATAGGTAGCTTTGATCCAAGCCTAGCTGCTGCCAGCCATCAGAGCTTCAGCAGTGACGACTTCGAGACAATCGCCTCGCAGACAAATGTTGAAGAGGGGCCGCAGGAGCAAGAGAACTTCGATAGCTCCTCCTTTGAGTTTGTGGAGTCCGCAATGGAGCCCACGCAAAGCACCATTAGCACCATCACGAAGCAATCTGAGGTACACTCGGTAACCCCGCTAGGAGGTGGTTACTCATTTATGATTGCCAATGGAGAGGCTGTAATAATAGATATCGCGCGCGCCAAGGAGCGTGTGCTCTACGATAGATACCTCGCAGCAGCTGTCGGGGAGCCTGCCATAAGTCAGCAGCTACTCTTCCCGGAGCGTCTGATCCTCTCACATGAGGAGTATGCCACAATGGAGGAGCGCATAATGGATTTTGTGGTGGTAGGCTTCGATATAGATCTCAAGGGAGATGGCATCGTGGAGCTGCGCGGCATCCCCCCAGAGATTAAACGTGACGAGGTAGATACACTAATCTACGATCTGATTAGCGCCGCCGCGACACCCGAAGAGTTTATAGATCTTCGCCGCGATAAAATTGCTCGGATCATGGCCAAGAGTGGTGCCGCAGTAGCACAACGAGGCCTCAGCGCAGAGCAGGTCGAGCAGCTCGCAAAGCAGCTCTTCGAGGGTGGTAACACATCGCTCTCACCCAACGGAAAACCACTGGTGTGGCATATATCACAATCGGAGATCATGGATAGGTTCCGATAAAATTAGAAACGCATACTACAAAATAATATGAGATCACTTCGTTCTTTCGCACCCCCCGTGGTGCTCAACCTTATCATCGTCAACTGCCTTGTGCTGATGGCGACACGACTCTTCAATAGCGATTTCTTCTATCGCTACTTCGCTCTATGGGGCGTTGAGTCACCCCTCTTCCGACCATTTCAGATTGTCACCTACATGTTTATGCATGCCGACATCAACCACCTCTTCTTCAATATGTTTTCACTATGGATGTTTGGTCGAACCCTAGAGCAGGTCTTAGGGCAGCAACGATTCCTCACCTACTATATGGTATGCGGAATATCGGCCGGCATACTTCAGCTGCTCGTGAGTGCTGCTACACATGACCTCTACCCCACTGTCGGAGCTTCGGGATCGGTCTTTGGACTTCTTCTAGCTTTTGGTGTGATGTTCCCCAATAATATAATCATGCTACTTATACCTCCCATCCCCATTAAGGCAAAGTGGTTCGTGATAATTTATGGCGTCATCGAGCTCTTCTTGGGTGTCAGCGGTCGCCAGATGGGTGTGGCACACTTCGCTCACCTCGGAGGAATGATCGGAGGATATATCCTCCTTATGTTGTGGAAAAGGGTAAATAATTCACGAAGATAATGGCAGCTGAATACTACTATGGAGAGGCCGAAGGCAAGCCACGCAGCAGATCAGCATTTATGGTGTTGGTCGATGCCGCCATGCTTATCATAAGTATTATTGCTCTTTGTGCAATGCTCCTTACACTCGTCACATCCTACTTCGACCCATCCATCAGCTGGATCTTCCCCATCACGGGTCTTATATCACCGGCCATCTTCGTCGGTACAACTCTCTTGGCACTCTACTGGATTATACGTTGGCGTTGGGTATATGCTACAACCCTTATTCTGCCCCTGCTGATAGCCTTCCCCAATATCTCATACTACGCTAAGATAGATGTCTCAAAGCACTACGAAACCCCCTCGACACGCGGCACAGTGAAGCTCATGAGCTACAACACACGCACCATTGTCAACGATGAGGGGCAGGTGGCAACAGACGAACTTGCTGAGTTCCTCGAAGAGCATCGCCCCGACATCATCTGCATTCAAGAGTATAACGCAAGCCGCTTCAAGGAGAGCGCTCGCCCCTCATTTATGAGTGACTACAACCACTCCACGGTGAAAGATCTAGCCATCTTCACACGCTACAAGATATTAGAGTCGAGCGAGAATCTAGTGAACCCCTCCTTCGATAGTGGTAGCGCTTATTGGTCTGATATTCTCATTGGAGAGGATACCTTGCGTCTATACAATGTTCACCTCCACTCCACGGCAATCACCATCAGCGACGATGCCTACATTCGCAATATGGAGTTTATTAGCGACACCCTGAGCGAGAATAAAATCAAGGAGATGCTCTCACGCTTTAAGAACACATCCGTAGGACGTGCCGCACAAGCCGACACCATCGCCAACAGCATATCACACACCCCACATCGTGTCGCGGTGTGTGGCGACTTCAACGACACTCCCAACTCCTACGCCTTCCGCAAAATCTCAAAGGGGCTTCAAGACTCCTTCCAAGAGGTGGGTGTAGGCTACTCATACACCTTTAGAGGGTTCTTAAATCTACTACGCATAGACTATGTGTTGGTGGATCCCCCTACCGAGATTATCTCATATCAAGTGGTCGACACCATGACAATGTCGGACCATCTACCCGTAATTACTACTATTAAACTATAATATTATGATCTTAGATTCAATCAAAAATGCAGAGCTATACTTCTCCGTATCGCCACGCCTAGAGAGAGCTTTTGAGTACATCCGCTCAACAAACCTAGCAGAGTTAACCGTAGGCCGCCACGACATAGATGGCGACGAGATCTACGTCAACATCATGGAGCGCGAGCTAAAACAACCCGCCGATGCAAAGCTAGAGGTGCACAACGTCTATGCCGACATCCAAATACTAATCACAGGCAGCGAAGAGGGCTTCGGATACCTTGAACGCGCAAACCTCACCCAGCCCCTAGGAGAGTTCGACACCGACAAAGATGTCCAACTATTCGACGACGCACACCAAACAATCTACTACATGCGTCCGGGACAATTCACAATCCTCCTCCCCGAAGATGCACACGCCCCAATGATCGGCTCCGGAGTAATCAAAAAGGCTATCTTCAAGGTGAAGCTCTAGTGTAATAAGTTTCTCATCGCGCTCATGCCGCGCGGCACCAAGCTAGCTTGGATTCAAAAACTATCGTTTTTGACCTTTGTGTTGCGCTGATGGGATGGGGCTTTGCCCTACGATAGATGTATTACAAAAATCTTTTGAAAATAAATTTTCAACGCTCTTTGTAATACATCTATCTATGTCAACCTGCGGTTGCCATCATCCCATCAGCGAGGTTACCTCGGATTGGGTTTAAGCCAAGTAGGGTTATCTACAGCTCTAGATCTCCTCCGAAGAGCTCGTGCCATGGTAGCCCTTGCTCACCGAGCTCTGCTAGGAATGGATCTGGATTAAACTCCTCGACGTTGTATACTCCGGCACCTTTCCAGAGGCCCTTTGCGAACATTGTTGCGCCGAGTGCTGCGGGCACTCCTGTGGTGTAGCTCACCGCCTGTGTTCCGGTCTCGCTGAAGGCTGCTTCATGGTCGCAGTTATTGTAGATGTAGTATGTCTGCTCCTTGCCATCTTTAACGCCTTTGATGCGGCATCCGATTGATGTCTGACCGTGGTAGTTAGAGCCGAGGGACTTAGGGTCTGGTAGAACCGCTTTAAGGAACTGTATAGGGACAATCTCGACACCATTATACATAATAGGGTCGATACGAGCCATACCGATATTTTGAATTACGCGCAGGTGGGTTAGATACTCCTGCCCGAATGTCATCCAGAAACGCGCACGTTTAAGCGTGGGGAAGTTCTTCACGAGTGACTCCAGCTCCTCGTGGTAGATAAGGTACGACTCACGCTCACCAATTTCAGGGTAGTTGAGAGGCATATGTATCTCGTGGGGCTCTGTTGTGACCCACTTATCATCCTCGAAGTAGCGTCCCTTCTGAGTCACCTCGCGGATATTGATCTCAGGGTTGAAGTTAGTTGCGAAGGCCATTCCATGGTTTCCAGCGTTGCAATCGACGATATCGAGGTAGTGAATCTCATCGAAGTGGTGCTTGGCAGCATATGCCGTGAAGATTGCCGTTACACCGGGATCGAAGCCACAACCGAGGATCGCGGTGAGCCCCTTAGCCTTGAAGCGATCTTGGTATGCCCACTGCCATGAATATTCGAACTTAGCCTCATCCTTTGGCTCATAGTTTGCGGTATCGAGATAGTTGCAACCACACTCCAAGCAGGCATCCATAATAGTAAGGTCTTGATATGGGAGTGCAACATTTATAACGATGTCGGGCTTAAACGCATTAAAGAGCTCACAGAGAGCTGGCACGCAGTCAGCATCCACCTCAGCGGTAACAACACGACCACCACCAATGGCAGCAGCGATAGCATCGCACTTAGATTTTGTACGACTAGCCAACATAATCTCAGTAAAAATTGGGTTAGCTGCAACTTTCTGTGCTACGACAGTTCCGACACCTCCAGCGCCGATAATCAAGGCTTTACACATATTAATAATGTTAATTTAGTTTCTATAAGTTAAATATTTTAGACAAAATTACCTAAAAATTTTGGTATTACAAAAAAAACCTCTACATTTGCACCACCAAAAGTAAGAGACCCGTCTCCAAAATTGGAATGATGATTCCGTAGCTCAGCAGGTAGAGCACAACACTTTTAATGTTGGGGTCCTGGGTTCGAGCCCCAGCGGGATCACAGCTTGAAAAAGCAAAATTAAAAAGCCTCCGTAATTCTTTCGAATACGGAGGCTTTTTGGTTTTATGGTAAACCCACTACCACTCAAGGAACACTCCGCGCTTGCGGCGCTCTTCGAGCATTCTTTCTAGGCGGGCGCGACGATCGCGGGCGATGTATCGACGGGCGAAGATGTTGGGGATGGCTACACCGATGGATATTCCGAGGATTATGAGGGCGGCGTTGACACCATTGGTGAGTGTCGAACTGGCGCTCATCGTCTCTTTGCTGACATTTAATAGGCCCAAGGCGAAGCGATATAGTAGCACTCCCGGAATCATTGGTATGACCGAGGGGATTGTCAAAACGTTGTTCGGTACGTGGAACCAGTGAACAGCTTTTATCGAGATCAGACTCACGGCCATACTTCCTAGGAACGAGCCGATAACGGGACCACAGCCCAGCTCAAAGTTGAAGAAGTTACGTGTGCACACTGCGATGACACCTCCTAGGGCGATCACCCACAATACGTGGCGTGGCACGTTGAAGATCATCGAGAAGCCTACGGCGGCGATGGCGGCAGCGATGGCATAGATGAGGTAGCCGTCGTGAGGCACCATGCTCAATTCGCTGAATTTCTGATCTATAGAGATGTCGTTTAACCCCGATAGGGCTATAGCCATGGTTATACCAAATGTCATGGCTCCAATTATCATAATGCAGTTCGAGGCACGTGTCATACCCATCAACAGATAGTTGTCGATCATATCATCGACAAAGTTGATAAGAGGCACTCCCGGCACCAAGAAGAGCGAGCAGGCTAGAAGCGGATGGTATGGAGTCTCAGAGAGCCCCGTTAAGGATGTGAGGTAGGCCAAAGAGGTTGCGACGAATGCCGAGATTGCCATACTCATATAGTGGTTTATACCAAAATCAAAACAGTGTGCACGCGTGCGGAACCCAGCAAAGGCACAGAGCGAGGCCAAGATAAAACCTATCCAGTCACATCCAAAGAGCTTACAGAAGCCACCACACGCGAAACCTGCGCAGATAGCAACCAGATATGGCTTGAAGTTGCGAGGGCGAGAGGCGATCGACTCCAACTCCTCCTCGAAGCGATCGAGGGAGTAGTCCTGCTCTATGGCGCGCCACGAGAGACGACTTATCTCGGTTATGGTCGACATATTTACACCATGCTTCTGACACTTCTGAAATTTAGAGAAGGAGTGACTCTCATCGCTCACATTCACAATAAGCATCGTCCAGCGGATATCTATATGAAGCTTCTCCTCCGGGATTCCTAAAAACTCAGCTACACGCTTCATATTTCTATCAACACGGTTGGTATTAGCTGCACTCTCGATAAGGAGCTGCCCCGTTCGAAGCAAAAGGTGAAGCTTGCGCCTAAGTAGTAACGTCTTCTCGTCTTGTGTCTTAGTCTCCATAGAATTTATCTCTTATTTTTTCGCACGGCAAAAATACACACAATTATTGATTACACAAATATTTTATTATTATTTTAGACTGTATGGGTGGAAATATACTTTCTCATCGCCTCCGGCGGGCGTGGATAGCACCCACGCGGGTGCATATTACTCTTGCGGATTGGGCTTATAGCTGACGCTATGAAGGCGTTTTCATACGTTTGTTCTAAAATAAAGGAGTTAAAGTTTTGTCGTTGATAAATAAATGGTTATATTTGCAGGCTATTATTAACGATAAAAACTTTTAGAGCAATGCCAAAAATGAAAACAAATGCCGCTGCGAAGAAGCGTTTTTCTTTCACCGGCTCTGGCAAGATTAAGCGCAAACACGCTTTTCACAGCCACATCTT
>JBCQWG010000012.1:0-57028 GCA_047172325.1 Rikenellaceae bacterium
AAATGTTCAATCGCATAAGCTTCGATAAACTGAAGCACAAGTTCTTTTAGGTGGTTTTAGCAGCGAGGTTCCACCTCTTCCCATTCCGAACAGAGAAGTTAAGCTCGCTTACGCCGATGGTACTGCGGTTTTCCCGTGGGAGAGTAGGTAGCCGCCTCTTCAAGTGCAATCCTTTTTTAAGGGTTGCACTTTTTTTATTTGTATATCAACCTCCCTGATGAGGTGATATGTCACCAGAAAAAATTACAATAGAGCAAGGTATTTATCCTCCTTAGAGCGCATTTCGATGGCTTCTGGGGGTGTTTTGTCGCCTTGGCCGCAGAGGTGCATTACGCCATGTATAAGTATGCGGTGCATCTCTTCAAGGGGTGTTGCGCCATATTGGGTGGCGTTGTCGGCAACGGTCTCTATATCAATGAAGAGATCTCCGGAGATGTAACCTTCATCGAGGTCGCTATAGTCAAATGTGATTATATCGGTGTAGTAGTCGTGCTGTAGATATTGATGATTGATCTCTAGTAGTCGCTCGGAGGAGCAGAAGATAACATTTATATCACCCATGTCATACCCCTCAGCGAGGGCGGACTCCTTGAGCCATCTATTTATTCTGCGACGATCCGAGAAGTTGTACTTGCAGCTATCTACATTATATCTAATCATATTTTTTACTTTTTAAAGCAGTCGGAGGCTTTCATTTGGCTCTTTGGGGAGGGTGGATAGATACCAAAGATTATTTTATATTCTGTGTTCAGGGTTATCACATCTACTGATGCTCCCACCTCACCTATAGTTTGATTCTTGGAGACCTTTTGATCTTTTGTGACGGATGTGCTCTTGAGACCGGCATAGGAGGTGATATACTCTCCGTGGGCGATGTAGAGGTCATATTTACCCGTTATTCGATTCTGCTTGACGTCGACTACCTTGCCCTCATATATTGAGATTACGGCGGCTCCATGGTCTCCTACGACCTCGGCCATATTATCCATATATCGCTTTACGCGGCCACCCGCTACAGGTAGGTTAAGGTTGGAGGTGGAGGAGGTGAAGGAGGCTCCCGTGGAGTTTCCTTTGGAGAGCTTGCGTAGCTCCTCTATGGCTGTGCTTAGCTTCTGCTCGCGTAGGGCGTTGGCCTGTAGTGCACTCTTCTCCTTTGTGCTCATTGTAGTTATCTCGCTGCGAGCAGATTTTATATCGCTCTCGATGCGGCCACGTTGATCCTTGATGCTCACTACAGTTGAATCGAGAGTCGCTTTGCGACCAAGGAGATGTGTGCGTGTTGAGTCGAGATGGAGCGAAAGGGAGTCGATACTCTTTATGCGTTGCTCGCGTAGATGTGCTACGCGACGTATATTGACAATTCTGCGTGCAACGTCGTTGAAGTTGTCTGAGGCGAAGATGTAACTTAAGAAGTTATTGTTGCGGTAGTTGCGATATGCTTCGCGCACCATCTGTCCATATGCTTCGCGCTCTGCATCGAGCTCTTCGTGGAGCTGAGTGGAGCGGATGGAGCTCTCTTCGATATCTCTCTCTAGCAGTGATAGTTGAGTTTGTTGAGCACTGAGTAGCCTATTGCGCTGCTCCACTTGACTCGCTAGGGATCGCACGCGGCTCTCCTTGGCGCTTTTATCTCTTCTGATGGATGTGATCTCCTTTTCGCCCTGCGCTATTTGACTCTCTATGGCGGCAATCACTCTCTTCTGCTGCTCCACGCTATTTTGTGCTGAAAGGGTGGTTGCGCAGAGAAGGAGGAGGATTATAAGATAGGGCACGCGCATAGCTTATTTGAGTTTTTCCTTTCGTTGTTGAATTATATCTGCATCGAAGCCTAGCTTCAGCGCCTTGTCGTAGTAGACCTCCGCCATAAACTCTTCGCCTAGTGCTGCTAGGATCTCCGCATAGTGGAATTGGATGTCGGCACTGTTCGACGTGTCGAGGGCTATTACCTGTCGCATAATTTTTTTTGCCTCTTCATATCGCTCCAGCTCGAAGAGGATCCATGCGTAGGTATCAAGGTATGTTGGGTTCCCCTCGACTAGGGCTATGGCTCGCCCCGACATGTCGAGTGCTGTTCCTAAATCGCGCTGTTCGAGGGAGAGGAAGTAGGCGTAGTTGTTGAGTACAAGGGCATTTTCACGATCTAGCTCTAGAGCCTTGTCATAGGCGCTATATGCCTGATTCATAATCTTTTTTGCCTTTCTGCTGCCGGGCTCTTCGAGTAGGTGTAGCTGGTGGTAGTTATCACCTATGCTACCCCAGATGGAGCTCTTCAAGGAGTCCGACATCTCGAAGGAGAGCACCTCACGATACTCTTTTATTGCATCGTTATAGCGTTGTGTATAGCTGTAGAAGTTAGCTTGCGCAAGACGTAACTCATGGCGGTCGGGGAAGAGCTCTATTGCGCGCTTTGAGTATAGCTCCACGGAGTCGGCACGCTGTCGATAGCTCTCGATGTCGATTATCTGAGAGTAGTAATCGTAGTTGGGTGGCGACTGTGCAGCATGCTTTTTGTAGAGTTCGAGCGCTGCATCGAGGCTGCCCGAAGCGATAAGGTGTTTCGCAAAGAGCTCCACTACGCTCTGCTCCGTGGGGTAGCTAAGATATAGCTGTGTAGCTAACTCATTGATAGAGTAGAAGTTCTTAGAGTAAAAATTCCTGTCCGAAGTTATTCTATTAAAGAGAGCAACCTTATTATCAAGGCTCTCCTGCTCGCTGCGGAAGAGTAGCTTCACCGCGGCGAAATATGCGGGGAAGTTGCTTCGTTCCACATGGAATTGCGCGATGGAGCCTATAACAATTGTGGATGTTGAGTCAATCTTCAACGCCTCATGATACTCTTTCAAGGCGAGTGAATCTTGCTTCGTGGAGATGTAGAGCTCCGCTAGGATCAATCTATTTTGTAGCTCCTGTGGCTCAATTATGGTCATCTCGATGGCCTCTTCGATGGCCTCCTCGCGTTGGCCGGTTGCAAGAAGGAGCTCTCGCCTAAAGGAGCTTATATAGCTGCTCTTACCTGTTCTCATCTCTGCTGAGTCGAGCACCGCAAGTGCCGCATGTGGCTCATTTGTTTGGCGGTAGAGCATCGCTACCATGATATACCCATTTACGTTTTGAGGCTCTCGCTCGATGGCCTTCTCGTAGAGGTGGCGAGCATCGACATATTTTCCACTTAGGGCAAGAGCTTGTGCGTAACCATCTGAGTACCATTTGTTAAGTGTGTCTAGCTCATACGCTTTTTTGGCATATAGTGCCACCGAATCGGTCGAACCCCGCTGTGCGGAGAAGAGCTGCGATATGGCGAAATATGCCGGTGCATAGGTGGAATCCTCACGAATGGCGAGCCTATAGAGGCTGTCGCCACCCTTCAAATCGTTATAGATGTAGACTCTCTTTTGACCATCCGTAGAGAGCTCCACGGCACGACGAATGGGGAGAGAATCCCCTTGGATCTCGTCACGAAGAGCACCCTTAGAGGGAATGAATCCCGCTAAGAAGAGCATAACTAATGGTACTATTATAGAGAGTCTTCTCATATTTTGTTATAATGCTTTGTCAAACTGCTTTAGGAAGCGAACATCATTCTCGAAGTAGAGACGTAGGTCGCGCACTCCATAGAGGAGCATGGCGATACGTTCAACTCCCATACCAAAAGCGAAGCCGCTATACTTGGTTGAGTCGATGCCGTTAGATTCCAACACATTTGGGTCAACCATTCCGCAGCCCATTATCTCTAGCCAGCCGCTGCCCTTACATACGTTGCAGCCCTTGCCGCCACACAACACGCATGATACATCGACCTCAGCTGAGGGCTCCGTAAATGGGAAGTAGGAGGGGCGCATACGGATTGTAGCACTCTCTCCGAAGATCTCCTTGGCGAAGTAGAGTATAGATTGCTTCATGTCGGCAAAAGATACATCCTCGTCGATGTAGAGACCCTCGATCTGGTGGAAGATGCAGTGTGCACGATATGAAATAGCCTCGTTGCGGAATACACGTCCCGGACATATAACGCGAATGGGGGGCTTTTGTTGCTCCATCACGCGCACTTGGATAGATGAGGTGTGTGTGCGAAGTAAGATGTCAGGGTTCTGCTCAATGAAGAATGTATCTTGCATATCGCGTGCAGGGTGCTCCGGAGGGAAGTTAAGAGCGGAGAAGACGTGCCAATCATCCTCTATTTCGGGACCATCTGCCACGGTGTAACCTAGGCGTGCGAATGTCTCCACGATGCGGTTGCGCACAAGTGAGATGGGGTGGCGCGAACCAATTGTCTCAGCGCTTCCCGGACGGCTCATATCTCCAGTTGATGACTCCTCGGTCTTCTCGCCGGAGGCCTCGACAGCTTCACGTGCAGCGGCTATCGCTTGCGTGGCGTGATTCTTGAGGGCGTTAAGGCGCTGACCTAATTCACGTTTTAGCTCTGGGGCAACCCCCTTGAACTCCTCCATAAGAGCATTGAGCTCACCCTTTTTACCGAGCATCTTGATGCGCATTGCCTCTACCTCGGATGCAGCCTTGGGCTTGAACTCCTCCAACTGCTTTAAAAGATTATCTATTTTTTCGATCATAACTTGGTTATTTTCTATTTTTTCACTATTTTTCACTCGTAAAAGTTTGTTATATCTCTTTTACAGCACAAAGTTATAAAAAAGTTGCGATATGTCTAGATGTTTGAGATCTTTTATTACTCTGTTTTTTCTACTAATCACATTTAGTGGTTCGGCTCAGCGTGTCGGTGTGGTGATGAGTGGTGGTGGTGCAAAGGGTCTTTACCATATAGGTGTGTTGGAGGCGCTGGAGGAGAATGGCATTCCGATCGACTACGTTGCAGGCACCTCGATGGGTTCCATCGTGGCGGGTCTCTATGCTGCGGGATACTCTCCCGCACAGATGCGCGAGATAGTCACCTCTGGCGAGATCGAGAGTTGGCTCACGGGGCGCATTAGTAGCAGCTATGGCGCCTACTATCGTCAATATCGCTCTACCCCTTCGCTCTTTAGTCTTCGCCTAGATACCAAAAACTTCGCACCCCTCAATGAGGAGGTTGTCAACAACTATAATAATGGTGCGGAGCAGACCGTGACCGACATTAAACGCAATCGACGTAGAGCTGCCATAGTGGGAAATAGGGAGAAAAGTAGCGATGACGATCTCGCGGTGCGCCCCTCGCTCTATCTTCCTAGCAGTTTGATCTCCTCGACGCAGGTCGATATGACCCTCACGCGGCTCTTCGCGGGGGCCTCGGCACAATCTAAAGGGAACTTCGATGACCTTATGGTCCCCTTCCTCTGTGTGGCTAGCGATATGCGCAACCACCAAGCGGTGATCCTCACCGATGGTGACTTGGGAGAGGCTATCCGCGCGTCGATGGCTATCCCCATCGCCTTTAAGCCCATTGCGCGTGATACGATGTTGCTCTTCGATGGAGGCATCTACGATAATTTCCCTTGGAAGCCGCTCCAAGAGCGTCACGCCCCCGATGTGCTGATTGGTTCAATCTGCACGGAGGGTAATACCGACCTCACGGAGCAGAGCTCTCTTATAGATCAGATCTTCGCTATAACCACCAATAAGAGTGACTATACACTGCCCGGAGGCAACCCCACAATCCAGCGCAACGTCCCTGTGGGGATGTTGGATTTCGCGCAGGGGGAGTCCGTCATAGAGCTTGGATATAACGACACAATGGAGCAGATGGAGCAGATCAAGGGTGCCATAGAGGAGCGTCGCGACTCCACCTTCTACGAAGCGCGCAGAGCGGAGTATCAAGCGCAGGTCAAACCCCTGCTCTTTGAGGGGTATGAGGTAAATGGCCTCACCACGGAGCAGAGCCTCTACGTGCGCGATTTCCTACACACCTCGAAAAAGGATAGCGGCAACTTCGATCGCGACATGCCCTTTAGTGAGCTGCAAGATAATCTCTATCGTATTCTCTCCAATGGGGACTTCTCGACGGAGTACCCTACGGTGAAGTATAACGAAATTAGCGAGCGCTACAAGCTATATATATACCTCAACTCCAAGCCTCAGTTGAAGCTCTCGGTGGGTGGTCACCTCTCCTCGACAGCCTTTAACCAGATCTTTCTTTCGCTCAACTATAAGCAGATCCGGCGTGTGGCACAATCCTACTACGCTGATCTATACCTAGGTACGGTCGCTACAAGTTGCATATTTGGAGGGCGCACCGACTTCTTTATCAACACCCCTCTCTTTATGGATTACTACTTCTCATATTCGAGCATAAATATGCAATATAGTAATTTGGGAAATCTCACCGATGTGACCAATAGCGAGAGTGTAAAGACTCGTGATAGCCACTTCTCGGTGGCGGGAGGTGTTCCCCTCTCGCAGCGCAGTCTGCTAACGTTGCGTGTGAATATAGGCTGGAACCACTACTACTATGATGCTTTGGAGTATAACGAGATGGTCGATATAGATCCTAACCTCCTCTACGACCGCACTAGAATGTCGTTTGGTGCCACTAAATTGGAGTATCAGAGAAGCACCTTCAATCGTATGGTCTACCCCACAAGAGGCTCCAAGCTAGAGATCTCTGCAATAGCGGTGATGGCAAGCGAGCGCAACTACCAAAGCCTATCGGGAAATGCCATCTCCTCCCCCTCGGTGGATCATCAATGGGTGGGTGGTAGAGTGAAGTACGATAAATATTTCACCCCTCCGAGCAGCTCTTGGTTCTCTCTGGGCTTCAATGTAGATGCTGTCTACACCACCTTGCAGCAGTTTGGTAACCCCACCTCAGCCATGCTCACTATGCCCTCGTATCAGCCTGTGGTGCACTCTCAGATGATCTTCATGCCAGACTTCTCTGGAGATAAATATATTGGTGCGGGAGTGATCCCCACATTTGATTTGGGCTCCAATATGCTGCTGCGCACAGGGTTCTATGGGCTCTATCGCAATGCCTACTCTATAGATGGAGTCACCGAGAGCCTTATAAGCGCGCGTAGACATCACTACATCGTAGAATCAGCATTTGTCTACAACTCCTCGCTAGGCTCCTTGAGTCTCTCGCTCACGAAGTATGATCTCCATGATTGGAATAACCTCTACCTCACCTTTGGTTTTGGTATACCAATCTTTGCCCCTAAAGGAACGTTCTATTAACAAACATATTAAACGATGCAATCATTTCATCAATTTATCCCCACACGCCTCTTCTTTGGCTGTGGATCAATCAAGAAATTGGGCCAAATCGAGCTTCCCGGAAAAAAAGCTCTTATCGTAATCTCGGCTGGAGTCTCCATGCGCCGCTTCGGATATCTCGATACCGTAACCTCTCTCCTAGAGAAGCAGGGCGCAGAGTGCGTCATCTTCGATAAGATTCTACCCAACCCCATCAAAGATCATGTGATGGAGGCTGCGGCACTATGTCGCGCTGAGGGGTGCGACTTCGTTGTGGGTCTAGGTGGCGGAAGCTCCATCGACTCCGCTAAGTCCATCGCAGTTATGGCCTGCAACGAGGGTGACTACTGGGACTATATCGGAAGTGGCTCCGGCAAGGGTATGGCTCCCGTGGGTGGCGCTCTACCGATCATCGCGATAACAACTACAGCGGGCACCGGCACCGAGATCGACCCATGGACCGTTGTGACGCACAATAATGAGAAGATTGGCTTCGGCTTCGATGCAACATTCCCCGTTGTGAGTATCGTGGATCCTGAGCTCATGCTCTCCGTTCCAGCTATGCTAACTGCATATCAAGGCTTCGATGCATTCTTCCACGCTGCCGAGGGGTATATCGCCTCTACAGCAACCCCCATAAGTGAGCTCTACTCGCTAAAGAGCATCGAGCTAATCGATAAGTCGCTCCCCACAGCTGTTGCCGATGGCTCGAATGTAGAGGCTCGTAGCGACGTGGCTCTAGCCAACACCCTAGCGGGAATGGTCGAGTCGACATCGAGCTGCACCTCAGAGCACTCGTTGGAGCATGCCCTCAGCGCATTCCACCCCGAACTGCCACATGGAGCAGGCCTCATCGCAATATCGCTAGCCTACTTCCGCCACTTCGCTAAGGTCTGCCCAGAGCGCCTCTGCACAATGGCTACAGCGATGACAGGTCACCCCACGAACGATCCAATGGCGTTCGTAGCAGCCCTCGAAGAGCTCCAAA
The DNA here is from genome assembly GCA_047172325.1 of Rikenellaceae bacterium. Classification (GTDB taxonomy): domain Bacteria; phylum Bacteroidota; class Bacteroidia; order Bacteroidales; family Rikenellaceae; genus Alistipes. The sequence continues at coordinate 8,132 of JBCQWG010000012.1, forward strand.
AAGCGTGCGCCGTAGATAAAATAGCCCTCTCCGAATGGGGCGTCACACCCGACGAATTTACCACCCTCGCACGCAACGCCCGCTCAACAATGGGAGGCCTCTTCGCAGCCGACCGCGAAGATCTCTGCGAAGAGGATGTAATCAAAATCTATGAGGCGTCTTATAGGTAGTATTGTCTCTCATCGCGCATGCCATCAGCGAGGTTAACCTCGGATTGGGTTTAAATGCCTTCAGGCATTTAAAAAATTAAAGGTGTTAAAATAGTTATGCGAATTTATTCGTGATAACTATTTTAACACCTTTAATTTCATAGCGCCAGCTATAAGCCCAATCCGCAACAAGAAGAATAGCTCCGCAGGGAGCACCACGCCCGCCGGAGGCGATAAGAAACTACATTTTCATAAACGTGGCATGCATATTGCACAGAGATGGGGAAACCAAAAAATCTTTACTATGAAAATGAAAACAGGATTAAATGTTGCTGTTGTGGCTTCGGTGCTTCTTGCGTTGGTGAGTTGTTCTCAGCCACGGGAGTGGAACGAGGTGCAGAGGGCGGAGTTCATCAGCTCCTTGGGGGATTATCGACAGATGATCTATCTTGACGACCTCAATGATGTGGAGTTTGTTATCTTTAGCGATGGTGTTGCTACTGATGCTGAGGTCTCCTACCCGGTCTACACTCAGCTTATGGCGATGCCAGCGTTGAGTGATAGTGTTGATCTATGGGTTGTTACCTCTATCGTGGAGGAGCTCAATGCCGATGCTGCTAACATTCGCCACATCTATCCCTATCATAAATTAGTTGAGCAGGGTATCCTCCCGGAGGGTTTGGACCATGAAGCCCGCATGAGCTTTTATAACTGCCTCGCGCAGAAGGTCAATGCGCAATTCTCCTCGCTCGAAGGTTTCTTCTATGCCGTTGTGACAAATGCACTTGAGCCAAATATAATCAGCACAATGCAGAGTGAATGTGCCGCATCACTCATCCTACCCGATGTCGAATAGTAAACAGAGCAATAATGAATGATTATTACTGCACAGTGTGTGAACACATCTACGATCCACGCCTAGGAGATCCCGAAAATGGCATCGCTCCCGGCACCCCCTTCGAAGAGCTGCCCGACAGCTGGATCTGCCCCATATGTGGCGAAAATAAGATGGCTTTTATGGCTGTTGAATCTGTTGTTTAGGGTACACAGATAAACCAACTCTCTCATCGCGCTCATGCCGCGCGGCACCAAGCTTAGCTTGGATCCAAAAACTATCGTTTTTGATTTTGTGTTGCCATCATCCCATCAGCGAGGTAACCTCGGATTGGGTTTAAATGCCTTTAGGCATTTAAAAAATTAGATAGATAAAAATGTTATGCGAATTTATTCGTGATAACATTTTTATCTATCTAATTTCATAGCGTAGCTATAAGCCCAATCCGCAAGAGGTAATATGCACCCGCGTGGGTGCTATCCACGCCCGCCGGAGGCAGTGAGAAACTATAATTTTATAAATCTACCGCACCACACGTTTGATATCCTTAATCCTTAGTTGCATTGTGATGGAGCCGCGGTAGTGGTTCTCGACGATATGGTAGCATATGTCGACGGGGTGGCCGCTGCTGATCCACTCGAAATGGGTGGGTTGGCTGAAGGCTATTGTCTGGATTCTCGTGTTGGGCTTTTGGCGCTGTGTGAGGTCCATTCTTAGGTGCTCCATGTCGGCTCCGACGAGCATTGCGTCACCGTGGTTGCTCACCGACTTTGTGGCGAATACTGGCGCGGTGTTGCCCGGACCAAATGGCTGGAACCGTTTGAGGTCGCGTCGGAAGGTGGGTGTTATGTCGGAGAAGAGTATCTCGGTGTCGATATCTACCTGCGGAACTAGTGTCGCGGGGTCAATATTCTCTTCCACATAGTCGTTAAAGCGACGTGTGAACTTCTCGACATTTTCGGGCTTCATGGTGAGGCCCGCGGCATACATATGTCCACCGAAGTTCTCAAGGAGATCCGAGCAAGATTCGATCGCTTGGTAGAGGTCAAATCCGGGGATTGAACGTGCCGAACCTGTCACAAACTCATTGCTGCGTGTGAGAACTACCGTTGGGCGGTAGTATGTCTCGATCAGGCGAGAGGCGACGATGCCGACAATTCCCTTCATCCATTCGGGGTTGTAGATGACCGTGCATTTCTTGTTGCGATACTTCTCGTTGTTCTCGATGTAGTTGTGCGCTTCGAGGGTTACGCTGCGGTCGATGCTCTTGCGATCTTGGTTGAAGCTATCTATCTCATTACCAAACTTCGCAGCAGCTGACTCATTACCCTCTATGAGGAGCTCCACGGCGGCATATCCACCTGAGGGAGGTGCATTGAGGTCATTTTCATCCATGCGCATGCGTCCCGCGGCATTTATGCGAGGTCCGATCTTGAATACGATGTCATCAATTGTTATGACGTTACGCTCTAATCCGCAGATCTTAATTATTGAGTGCAACCCCTTTGAGGGGTTCCTCGAAAGACGAGCGAGGCCATAGTGTGCAAGGATTCGATTTTCGTCGACTAGAGGCACAATGTCTGAGGCGATGCTCACGGCAAGCAGGTCGAGCAGGTGCTCAATCTTGCTGAATGGGATGTTGTGCTTGAGGGCATATGCCTGCGCAAGCTTAAAGCCTACACCACACCCCGACAGCTCGTCGAAAGGGTATGTGCAGTCGACCCTCTTGGGGTCCAAAACGGCTACTGCCGCAGGAATCTCCTCGGCTGGAAGGTGATGATCGCAGATGATGAAATCAATCCCTTTCTCTTTGGCGTAGACAACCTTCTCTATGGCTTTGATGCCACAATCGAGGGCAATGATAAGCTTCGCCTCTTTGCGGAGTGCGAAATCAATGCCCTTGATCGAAATACCGTAACCGTCGGTATAGCGATCAGGAATGTAGAATAATAGGTTCTTGTGACCTATCTGCTTGAGAAACTTATACATCAACGCTACGGCAGTGGTGCCGTCTACGTCGTAGTCACCGTAAACTAAGATGTACTCATCATTAGCTACGGCCTCCTCTATTCTCGCCACGGCCTTATCCATATCCTTCATCAGGAATGGATCGTGCAGCTCGGAGAGTTGTGGATTGAAAAAGTTTCTAGCCTTCTCTACACTGTCTATGCCCCTCTGTACGAGTAGGTCGGCCAATATCGGAGAGATCGAAAGCTTTGTGGCGAGTTTCTCCACAAGCTCTCGGCTTCCCGAAGGCTTGACTACCCATCTTTTGTCTATAGGCATAATCTTTATTTTTTATATATTTTAACATTTAAAATCTTAATTAAGTTGTTCAACAATAGCTCTTTGGCCTCCTCCATTGAGACCTTTCCGCCATACTCAACCTCCAGCGATGTCACACCACGATCGGTGAATCCGCAAGGGTTGATGTAGTTGAAAAAGTTTAAATCTGTCTTTACGTTCATCGCTGCGCCATGCATAGTTATATAACGTGAAGATTTAACTCCTATTGCGCAAATCTTGTTGCGCGAGGCTCCCTTCGTTATCCAGACTCCAGCCGCCCCTTCGCTGCGTCCCGCTATAATGCCCCAGTGGGCTACGGTGTCGATCACCGCCTGCTCAAGAGCCGTGATATACTCTTTGAGACCTATCCCCACCTGCTCCAAGTCGAGAATGGGGTAGAGCACGATCTGACCCTCTCCGTGGAAGGTGACATCACCTCCTCTATCAATATGGTAGTAGTCGGCACCTATCGCTGCAAGCTGCTCCTCACTGAAGAGGATGTTATCACTCTTGCCACTCTTGCCGAGGGTATATACTGCCGGGTGCTCCACAAGTAGGATGTATCCCGCTTTCGAGCCCTGAGCCTCACTCGCCTCCTCGCTCACTTGCTCCCCCTTTGCGCTTAGCATCTCTTGGAAGAGCTTTTGTTGGAGCTCCCAACACTCGCCATAGGCCATTGTGCCGAGGTCGCGAACCACTACGCTACTCATCGTCGTGCTCTATTTTGATCGATCCTAATGCCTCGTCTGCGAGGTAGGAGGAGCGCACTAGAGGTGCACTTGCGCAGTAGCTAAAGCCCATCGCTAGAGCCTGCTCTCGATACCACTTGAAGCGCTCCGGTGTCACGTATCGCGCTACGGGGTGGTGCTCAAGGGTTGGACGCAGGTATTGACCTAGTGTGACGATCTTTACACCCACTTGGCGTAAATCTTTGAGGGTCTCTATGACCTCCTCGTCACTCTCACCGAGTCCAACCATAATGCCACTCTTGGTGATGGCTCCCTCTTCGGCTAATATTGATAGCGTTGCGAGGGATCTATCGTAGTGAGCGTTGGACCTGATGGAGGGGGTCAGAGCACGAGTTGTCTCGATGTTATGGCCGATTATATCGGCGCCACTGCTCACCACAACCTGCAAGAGGTCACGTCGTTCATTCATGTCGGAAATAAGGAGTTCGATTGTTGTCTCCATACCTTTGGCGCGAATAGCCTCTACAGCCTTCACCCAATGCTCAGCCCCCTGATCGGGGAGATCATCCCGCGTGACGGATGTCAGCACGATGTGTCTAAGCCCCATTAGCTCTACGCTCTCCGCCAAAAGAGCGGGCTCCGCAGGGTCTAACGGCAATGGTCTACCAGTCTGGGTAGCACAAAAGCGACAGTTGCGGGTGCATATATCACCCATCAACATAAATGTAGCAGTCTTACGACTCCAACACTCCGCCTTGTTGGGACACATGCCACTACTACAGATCGTATGCAGCGAATGCTCCTTAACAATGCGCTCCACCTCTGCGTAAGTTGGATCGGAGTGTAACCTAATTTTTAACCAATCGGGCTTCGAAAGGTTGAAAGCCCTATCACGCAATGACGGCATCTTACTATGTTCTTAAATTTCCTATTGAGACAAAAGTAATAAAAAAATATTACAATAGGAAACTATTTGTGCAAAACATTAGGGTCGATGTGCGAAAAAACCTCACGCGGAACATATTACCTCTTGCGGATTTTGTCTATTCGATATTTATTTCTATATTTGTAGTGCATTTCATATCAATCACGGCGGGGAAACCTGCCTAATAACTGAGACGGGCGTTTTGTGTCCGTGTCTCGCTATATACATGGGTGGTTTTACCTCCCATGTGAAACGTTAATGCGTCCACTGCCGTGATTGGTGAAATGCAATGGGTCAGGTGAAATCACCCTCTTTTTCTCCTTGCCCAAGTACGTTTAACCATTTAAAAACAAAGGACATGGAACAAAGACACAAAATCCGACTAACAACATCCAACACATTTGACTTGGAGCGTGAAGAGGTCAAACGCCTCTACATCTACCTTTCACTATTTATGTATCGTTATCTGCGAAACCCCGATTATCAAGAGAAAGGTCTAATCGAGCAGCTAACAAAAGATTTCAAGAACTACCATAAAGAGATGCTAGCCCAAACAGAGCGAGACCCCAACAATCTAATGCTAAGCAAGATAAAAGTCTTCTTCGACCTCCACTACAAGAAGCTAAAAGAGATAAATGACGAGTATAAAGATACCTCACTGATGGGATGAAAAGCAACCAAAGGTTGACATAGATATATGTATAATGTTGAGCAAAAGCCCCATCCCATCAGCGCAAAAATTAACCATTAACCATTAATCATTAACGAACGTTACTCAGGAAAGAAGTCGCGCATAGAACATTCGAGGAATTTTGCGATTTCGTATAGGTGGTTTATGTTATACTTCGAGGGGCTGTTGGGGCTCTCCACCTGTCCTAGGAATCCTTTGGTCACTCCAATGCCGAATGAGAGCATTGCTTGTGATACTCTCTTCTCGCGACGTATTTTGCGAACGCGGTTTGCTATGTATATATCAATTTCACTCTTCATTTTTATCTATTTTTATATCATTGTTCCTAATATTTCATTGCGCGATACGGCCAATGTTGCCACCGATATTCTACAGTCTGGAATAGCTTTGATGAGGGCTTCTATGCAGGCGCTGATTGTTGCGCCCGTGGTGAAGACATCATCTACGAGGAGTATATGTTTGCCTCTTAGCTGTTTGGTGTTGCGAGCTGCGAAGAGCCCTTGCACATTACTCCAGCGTTGATCCTTGGTCTGGGTCACTTGGCTAGGGTTGTTGCGGATGCGTCGCAGGGTGTGGCGGCAGAGCTTTATGCCCATCGCTTTGCTTATGCCCTCGGCGATCTTCTCCGCTTGGTTGTATCTCCTCTTGAGCAGGCGTGAAAAGTGTAGGGGTACCGGGATGACAACGTCAATATCTTGATATATAGGTGACTCTTTAAGGTCGCTGCCATACCATATGCCCATCTTAACCGCTGAGAGCCATGAATTATTGTACTTCATCTCGTGGATTACATTGCGCCACTTTCCCTTATTTATATAGTAGAACATGGCTGTAGCACTCTCCACCTGTGGAAATATATCTTTGAGGCGTGATGTCATGGGGTTTGCGGGATCTATATGGAAGTGCGTTAGGGGGATATCTGCACGACAGGGTATGCATATCCACTCTACGCGCCCTTCAAGCAGCTTGCCACATGCGACGCAGTGGGCAGGGTATAGGAGTGCGAGGCAATCTCGCAGCATGCTACTGAGGGTCGACATTGCAAATTACAGTTATATATTTAAACTCAGCCTCTGCTCGCATCGCCTCAATCTTTTCACTGAGAATGGCGCGCGCACGATTGCTCGATGAGCCCGACTCTATCTTGAGAAGCATCTCAACGATGTACTCATCGCGAATTTTATCGACCGCGGGTGCCACGGGCCCTTGCAGCCTGCGCCCAAAAGAGCCCCTTAGAAGTGACGATAGATAGTTGGCCGCGGCATTGAGCTTGTCGCGCTGCTTATCACGCATAGTTATAGCTATGATTCTTGCGTATGGAGGGTATGAGAAGTGTTCTCTCTCTGCAAGAAGTGTTCGAGCAAAGCTCTCGTAATCCTTAGTCATAACTAACTTTAATACCCTGTGTTGAGGCTGTGAAGTTTGTATTATGACCTCTCCGCTCTCTCCTCTTCGCCCTGCTCGACCCGCCACTTGAGTCATCAGCTGGAAGGCTCTCTCCTCGGCTCTAAAGTCGGGACTGTTGAGCATATTATCGGCATTGAGGATCCCCACCAAGGTGACCTTCGAGAAGTCGAAACCTTTGGTGACCATCTGCGTACCGACGAGGATATCACACTGCCCACTCTCGAAGCTCTCGACGATATTGGCTAGCGCCTGTGGTGAGGTGACAGTATCGCGATCGAGACGTGCGATCGAGGCTGTGGGGATGAGCTCCCCTAGCTGCTCTTCGATCTTCTCTGTGCCAAAGCCCATTGGTTTTATCTCGTGGGTGTGACATTCGGGGCACTCCGCGGGGAGCTGCTCCGCATAGCCGCAGTAGTGACACGAGAGGCGTGCAGCACCCTTATGTAGGGTTAGCGTGACGTTGCAGTGGGGGCAGCGTGCATTCCATCCGCAGGCGGCACACTCCACATATGGAGCGAAGCCGCGACGATTCTGAAAGAGTATCGTCTGCTCTCTATGTTCGAGGCGCTCCACGATCTTCTCCAAGAGGTCGAAGTTGAAGTGTCCTTTGCGCTCACCTCTCTTCACCGCTCTGATTGTATCTGATATAGTGATTGTTGGAGGCGTCGCCTCTCCATAGCGCTCTGTGAGTTGAGAGAGTCCATACTTGCCACTTTGACCATTTGTCCAGCTCTCAAGCGATGGCGTAGCACTCCCTAGGAGGGTGTTGCCACCTCTCATTGAGGCGATGGCGACAGCGGCATCGCGCGCATTGTAGCGGGGAGCTGAGTCATGTTGCTTGTAGCTTGCGTCGTGCTCCTCATCGACGATGATAAGATTTAACTTTCTGAGAGGCAGAAAGATGGCTGATCGCACTCCCACAATGAAGTTACCTCCCTCGCGGTTATTGATCTGAAGGAATATCTCTGTGCGCTTACGCCCCGTGAGCTTTGAGTGGTATGCAACAACGCGTGAGCCAAAGATACGCTCCATGCGCTCGATAAGCTGTGCGGTGAGTGCAATTTCGGGCAGCAGCAGCAGCACGTCGCCACCACGTTCAAGCTCCTTGGCGATAAGGTGAATATAGAGCTCGGTCTTTCCAGAGCCGGTGATACCATGCAGGAGCGTCGTTGAGCGCTTCGCGAAGGACTCCTCAATGTCGTGTAGGGCTGCTCTTTGATGCTCCGTGAGGGTGGGCAGCGAGAAGAGTTCCCCCTCTCCTAGATGAATATTCTGTTCGCAGGTAACATCCTTTCGTTCAAGCGATATGATACCCTTGCGAGCCATTGCATGCAGGGTGGGCATATCCGACGATAGGAGCCTACGAGGGAGCTCTGCGCCTTGTATCTTTTCGCTAAGTTCGATTATCTGTGTGAGCGCTCGATGCTGCTTTTGTGCTCGACGCTCCAACTTTTCGAGGAGCGGATCCATCTGCTCCTTATATACAAGTTTGATGTAGTACTCTTGGCGCGCTTTGAACTCCTCCAAGATAAACTCCTCATTGCTGCGTGCCGAGGGCTTCATCATTGCGGGGAGCGCCACGCGCATCACCTCACCCACGCTACACATATAATATTGCGCGATCCACTCCCAGAATTGGCGCTGCTCGCTTGAGAGTAGTGGTCGCGAGTAGAGGGTTCTAAGGATGCTCTTAATGCGTTTGTAGTTAGGTCTTTGGGAGTGTATGCGCCATACGATACCGGTGTAGAGCTTGTCGGAGGAGTTACCAAAAGGCACCACCACGGCACCACCCTCATCTATCGCAAGCGACTCCGGCACCTCAAAGGTGAAGCTCCCCTGCGCAAGGGGTAGTACGATATCGGCGTAGCGACCCATAAAAGTTGTTGTTAAACTTTGCGAAGCTCCTCGAAGCCCTGCCCATAGACGCCCATCACTGAGCCCACCGTAATAAAGGCGTTAGGATCTACCGAGCGGACGATGGAGAGGATCTGCCCACTCTCGCGCTTGCGGCATACGACCATAACGATCTTAGACTCTTTCTTGGTGTACCACCCTTGAGAGTCGATAAGCGTAATTCCGCGGTGCGCACTCATCATGATGGCATCGGCCATGGCTTGATAATCTTTCGAGATGATGAAGATTTGGCTCGACTGCTGGCTTCCCGACATCAGGATGTCGACCGTATATCCAAATATCGCAGTGAGGAGGTAACCATATATCACCGCCTCGATACCCATTCCGATAAGCATTGAGGAGGCTATAATTGCAAAGTCAAGATAGATCACTATCTTGCCATAAGAGACAGTTTTATAGTGATTTATAATCATCGCCACGATGTCGGTTCCACCCGTTGACCCACCCTGCTTGAAGCATAGCGCAACACCAACACCAGAGCAGATGGCACCCAAGCTGATAGATAAGAAGCGCTCCAATTCGAAGAGGGGCTCTCCGCCTAGGATAAGCTGCCATGTATTCATCGCGATGGAGAGCATCGAGATGCAATATATTGTCTTAACGCCAAACTTCCACCCTACGATAACTCCCAATATAACCAGCAGTATAGCGTTGATTATAAAGACCATAGTACCAATCTCAAAGCTAATCCCGCAATACTTTTCGAGAGCCGTGCAGATAATGATAGAGAGTCCAGAGGCGCCACCTCCAACACCTCCCGTGGGCAGGATGCAACCGATCCAACCAAATGCATAACAGAACATGCCGACAGTCATCAAAAAGTACTCCTTGATAACTGTAAGGACCTTCTTGGCAGTAATTACTTGTTCGCTCTTCATAGCAGAATTAATTTGTTGTTAGTACAAGATGAGGCAAAGGTATACAATTATAGTTTGTCGCACAAATATTTTTAGACTCTTTTCGCGCGTTTCTCTGAAGTTAGTACGAAAAAAATTTGTACCTTTGCCAATTAGAGCAAAATGGGCAGATATATTAGAGAGCGATGTTAGAGAAATTAGCTAAGCAGAGTGCAATTTATGGCATAAGTACAATTGTGGGTAGGTTACTAAGTTACCTGCTTACACCCTATTATACCCGTATCTTTGGCCCTAGTGAGTTTGGTATAATCACTGATATCTATGCACTTATCCCCTTTATGTTGGTGCTTCTCACGTTGGGTATGGAGTCGAGCTATTTCCGTTTTGCAGCTAAGGCGGAGGCGCAGGGCGGAGGCACTCAGGCTGTGAACAGCTCCAAGAGGACCCTCTTTGCCACCTCGTGGGGTGTGACCTCCTTGGCGGCGCTTCTCTTCTTTGGTGTGGTCTACCTCTTTGATGGCTCCATTTCGAGGGTTATGGGGGAGGCCTATGTAGCTAATCCTCTTTACCTTATTCTTGTCGCGGCTATTGTCACCTTTGATGTGATTACGGCAATTCCCTTTGCGCGATTGCGTGAGCAGGGACGTGCTCAAATATATGTCGCCATCAAGCTTCTCAATATTGTCTTGCAGGTTGGTTTCGCCTTCTCGATGGGCTTCGCAGGGCTCTTCGACACCGATTTCGGTGTGGGGTGGGTTCTTGTGGCGAACCTTGCAGCGAGCGTTGCGACATTTGTTGCGATCCTCTTTACCACGTCGGGGATCTCTCCTCGTATCAACTATCCGCTGCTAGGCTCTCTTTTTATCTACTCACTGCCTCTGTTGCTCAGTGGTGTTACCGCTACCGCTACGGACTTCATTGATCGTCAGATGATTAAATATCTTGTTCCGCAGGGTGCCATGGCTCAGCTAGGAATATATGGAGCGGTGGTTAAGATTGGCGTTGTGATGACCCTCTTCACGCAGATGTATCGTCTGGCGGCTGAGCCATTCTTCCTCTCGAACTTCAAGAAGGATGATTTCGTGGCGATGAATGCCGCAGCGATGAAATACTTTGTGATGGCCTCAATGGGCATTTTCTTAGGTATAGCTCTCTTTAAGGATCTCTTCGCACTGATCGTAGGTCCCGACTTCAGAGAGGGTATCTATATACTCCCTATCGTGCTGGGTGCAAATGTCTTGATGGGTGTTTGGTTCAACCTCTCGTTCTGGTATAAGAGGGAGGAGCGCACCTCACTGGCGCTTGTAATAACCCTTGCGGGGTTAGCCTCGACGATTATATTCAACTTAATATTTGTACCTCGATGGGGTTACTACGGTGCGGCTTGGGCTCGCTTCGTGGGAGAGGGCATTATGGTTGTGGTGAGCTACACGCTCAACCGTCGACTCTATCCCACACCCTACCCCTTGCGTAGAATTGGAGAGTATGTAGCCTTGGCCCTTGGGCTCTTTGGCCTAAGTCTGCTCTTTGAAAAGTTGCTTGGTGGTGGATGGATGATATATGCAGTCAACTTGGTGCTGCTAGTGATATATAAGTTATATGCATTGTGGCGTGAGAAGGTAGATGTTGCGGCTCTCACACGTTCGGTTTTAAAATTAAAGAGATAGAGAGATGAAATTTTCAGATATCATTGGTCAAGAGGAGCTTAAGGGTCAGTTGCGACGAAGCGTCACGGAGGGTCGCATATCGCATGCGCAGCTCTTTAGTGGTGCGGCGGGGTATGGCACTCTGCCCTTGGCCCTTGCATATATACAATATATCAATTGCACAGCTCGCACGGAGGAGGATTCGTGTGGTCTTTGTGCCTCATGTCGTCAGATTGAGGCGCTCTCGCACCCCGATCTTCACTTCGCATTACCGGTCAACCGTCAAGGCAAGAAGTCGGGCGAGACTCCCATGACAGATGATTTCCTCTCTCTGTGGCGCACTACAGTTGAGGCCTCTAAGGGTTATCTCTCGCCACAATCTTGGTTCAAGGCTCTCGACTTAGGTAAGACCCTTAAGGGCATTATCACCGCAAAGGAGGCAGATAAGATCGTCGAGAAGCTCTCATTAAAGAGCTATAGCGAGGGGTATAAGTGTATGGTTATATGGCTCCCTGAGATGATGAACGAGCAAGCCTCCAACAAGATCCTAAAGATATTGGAGGAGCCGTGGGAGCAGACCCTCTTTATCCTTATCACGGAGCGTGGCGACAAGCTACTACCAACGATCATCTCGCGCACACAGGAGGTTGTCGTGCCGCGCATTGATGAGGCCTCCTTAGCGGAGTATTGTCTTAGGGCGGGTGCCGAGGAGCAGATGGCGCAGAAGATCGCGCGCTTCGCTTGTGGTGACCTCTTGAAGGCTCGCGAGATTCTATCCTCTGAGCGTAGCGAGGAGCAGGCGACAGCCTTTGCCCTCTTCTGCTCGCTTATGCGACTTAGCTACAATGATAAACACTTGGAGCTTGTCGAGTGGGCCGAGGAGGTCTCCCGACTGAGCCGCGATAATCAACTCTCTCTGCTGCACCACACTGCACGACTGCTGCGTGAAGCCTACATGAGGCATGCGGGAGTGGCTGAAATTAGCTATATTTGGGGTGAGGAGGCAGACTTTTGCAATAAATTTGCACCATTCATCGGAAATCAGAATATTGAGATCCTTATCGAAGAGGTGGAGAGAGCCAGCAGACAGATCTTCCAGAATGGAAATTCAACAATAGTTTTTACCCACTTTGCGTTGGTAGTAAGTAAACAAATTAATCGCTTATGAGACGTGTAGCACTATTGTTGGGTGGTAATATAGGCCCCCTCGAAGAGACTTTCGAAGGGGTTAAGAGGGATCTTGAATGTGAAGTGGGAGAGATTGTTAGCTGCTCGGAGCAGCTTCTCTCTCAGGCGTGGGGCTTCTGCTCGGAGGAGTTTCTCAACGAGGCGGTAGTCATCGACACCTCCCTTGAGGCGGAGCAGCTGCTCGATGCGGTGCAGCTTATCGAGGAGAGATGGGGACGCGATCGACTTCGCGAGGATGAGATAAAGCGTGAAAAGGGCGAGAGTTATTGCGCACGCACAATAGATATCGACATCATTCTATTTGGTCAGGAGATCATCCAGAGTGAGCGCCTAATAATACCTCACCCACTTATGGGAGAGCGTAAATTTGTTTTAGAGCCTCTGTCGCAGGTTCTGCCTCTTGCTATTCACCCGGTGAGCGGCAAGAGTATTAAAGAGATGTTAGAAGAGTTAAATAGTTAATTATGAAAAGATTAATCATAGTATTACTTGCCGCAGTGACGTTAGTATCCTGCTTCGAATCGACTGCATATAATACTAATTGCATTGTGCAACCTGTGGAGCAGGTCGCTAGTGGAGATGACTATGTTCCCTTAGCTGGAACTAAGTTTTTTGCCTTTGAGGGGAGCACTGATGAGTGGTATCCGCTCAGCTATGAGGATGCTCTAGAGGGTGTTTTAACATCTGTCACAACCGGTGAGAAGCTCAGCTCAATAGATGAGGGGGTTAGCTTCAATGGCGCAAGCGAGGGAGAGCTCTCCATACTTCTCGATAAAGAGGAGATGATCCTTGTGGCGGTGGACCCCGCAAGTGAGATCTATGGATATCGCGACTATGAGGTTCCTCACAACCTCACGACCCTCTATATGAGTGTTCCTTTCCTCACGTGGAAGCTCGCTGACTATAGCGTCAGCAGTTGGACCTTTGTGGTACCACCCTTCGAGAGTTTGGAGTATGTCATCGCACCTATGTTGCAGGCAGATTCAGATTCAGAGGCGATGGCGCACGCAGGGGTTATAGCCTATCTCTTTAATGGGGATAGTAGCGAGTGGGGTGTGAGCTCATACCAAGATGCACTCGTAGGCAAGGTCGCCTCCTTGGAGGATCCCACAATGCAGATGTTGGCTGCGATGAGTGCTGTGCCTTATGGCGATAGCCAAAGTGAGCTCCTCTTCACCTTGACCGAGGGTGAGGGGATGATCGTCGTGGTTGACCCCACCACCCAGATATATGCTTGGAACGACTATAGCGTCGATGGCAGCAGCCGAACGGAGCGCGTGGAGTTGGAGCTTAGAGCATGGGAGAGTGAGAGTTACAGCTCTGAGGGTTGGAGCTTTGTCATTGAATAGTTAAATATATATATATGAATTTCAAAATAAAATATGGGGTCAACCTACTTAAGGTGACCGTTGTAATGCTCTTCTTTAGTGCATTCTTCAGTCGTTGTGCCTCGATCCTTTCACCTACGGGTGGCCCTCGCGACTCGTTGCCTCCGCTCATTGTAGCTTTGGAGCCTGATAACTACACCACAAATTTTGATAGCAAGACCATCTATATAGAGTTTGACGAGTTTGTAAATATCATAGATCAGCAGAAGGAGTTCTACACATCGCCTGCAATGAAGAGCACACCGACGATCCTAACTCGTGGTCGTGGAGTTGTTGTGACCATCAAAGATACGCTGCAAGAGAATACCACATACTCGCTAAATTTTGGAAGCTCCATTCGTGATAACAACGAGGGCAATCCACTCCACTCAATGCGTTACGTCTTCTCGACAGGTGATAAGATCGACTCGATGATGATTTCGGGATATACCGAGGAGAGCTATAAGGCAGATTCGGTGAGCAAAAGTTTTATCTACTTCTTCCCGGTGGACTCCATCGAGAATGTAGCTCAATATGACTCAACGCTATTCAAGTATAAACCATCCTCCATTGCACGTGCCGAGAACAATGGAATATTTATCGCGCAGAACCTTAAACCAATCAGGTATAGGGTCTACGCCATTGAGGATACTAACGGCAATCAGATGTATGAGCCCGCGACAGATAAAGTTGGATTCTTGGATTACGACGTATCGCCGCAGGAGCTTCAAGGGTTCTCCATATGGTACGACTCGATACGCCAATATGTTGTGGCTGATCCTCAGCTCTATTTCAGGATGTTTACCGATGTGGCCTTCAAGCGCCAAATAATACAGGGTAGCGAGCGTCCTGTGCAACATAAGGCGATGCTCTACTTTGGTGCCCCCAACCCTCAAATTGAGTCTATCTCGTTTGGCTCGATCCCCGCGGAGGAGGTTATCGTCGATCCCCTCACGCGCAATAGTGATACCATTGCTCTATGGTTCACCTCACCCCCGGAGCAGCTGCCCGACACCATCCGCACGGTGGTATCTTACTATAAGCATGACTCCATCAACAACTTGGTGCTGAGCCACGATACGTTGAAGCTTGCGTGGCGCTTTATCGAGAGTAAAGAGGCTGAGAAGAGGCGCAAGGAGAAGGAGGCGGAGCGCGATGCTGCTATCGCTGCGGGCAGAGAGTGGGAAGATCCCGACAACCCCTTTGGGTATAAGATTTCACCGAAGGGTGAGATCAACCCTGAGCGCCACTTGACGCTAGATTTCGACTATCCGCTCGTCTCGATAGATACTGCGCGCATGCTGCTCACAAGCATGGATGCAGATTGCATTATCACAGATCGTAAATTTACTATCGACCGCGATACGGCAGACCTACGTCGCTACTATATCCGCTCGCAATGGGGCTCCCCCACAGATAAATATACCCTCACCATGCCGCGAGGAGTCTTCACCGATATTGCGGGGCAAAGCAACGACTCCTTGGTAAATTCATACACCATTGCCAACCCTGAGAAGTATGCTACGGTGCTTATACACCTGCGCGAGGGGCACACCTCCGGTGCAAAATATACCCTCCAGCTGCTCGATGGCAACAACAAACTCATCGAGGAGAAGGCGGGGCTGAGTGCGGGCGATATCAAATTCAACTATGTGCCAATAGGAAATATCCGCATGCGCATAATAGAGGATATGAATGGCAATGGCATCTGGGATAGTGGAAACCTTATCGAGCGTCGCCAAGCGGAGCGAAGCGCGATCTACAGCTCAAAGGGGGAGGATACCTTCACCACGAAGGCCTTCTGGGAGATGGAGTTAGATATGGATATGGGTGAGATCTTTGCCCCCGTAACCATGGATGCACTCATCAAGACCCTCGACGATAGAGAGAACCAACGCCTCGAAAAGCAACGCATAAAGGATGCTGAGGCTGCCGCAAAGAGGGCGCAGCAGAGCAACTCGAATAGTGGATCGGGCTTCAGCATGGGTGATATCACAAATAAATTTTAGAGATGAAAAGATTAATCTATATACTTCTATTGCTACTATGTAGCCTCTCCACGCTCCGCGCGCAGAGCACGCTTGGCATCTCGCAGGGTGTTGGGTGGGGTACAATCAGAGCATACCCCTCGATTGTGACAAAGCCCGTCTATGGACTCTACACAACCTCCATCGAGTGGCGTCACTACTCCGCTTCGCGATATGTAGGAGGCTTTGGAATAGATGTTGAATTTATGCAGCGTGGATTTGCCTATGCTCCCTACACCACTGAGAATAATACGGATGATGATAAGAAGGAGAGCGACCTGCTATACTACACACGTAATATAAACTCCATCATGGTGCCAATAATCTGGCAACCACATATCTATGCGCTCCACAATCGTGTTAGGATCTTCGGCGATGCAGCAGTGACATTTAGCTATAACTACTCGTCGAGCTACCAAAATGACCTCTACCACTCCTATGGCTATGAGGATGATTGGAAAGGAGAGTATGAGATGCGTACCGAGCGTGATAACTCCTTTGGGTATGGGTTGGCCTTTGGTGGTGGTATCGCCTATCTACATGGTCGCTGTGAGATCCATGCGAGCATGAGATACTATTTTGGGTACTCCGATATATTGAAGAATCGTAATAAGTATTATGGCAACGAGACCGATGGCCCAGAGAACCCATTTAGCTATACCCCACAGCGATCACCTCTCGACAACTTTAACTTCAAAGTCGGAATAAGCTATAGGCTTGGAAAAGAGGATTTCGCATCATGGTATAGTGTGCGCCTAAAGAGCACTGGTCTGCGCGATGGATTCCAGTTTGAGGGCGAAGAGGAGAATAAAAGAAAATAAAATAAATTTTAGAAACTATGAATAATACAGAATCAACACGTCAACAGAAAGTATCAAAGCAGATACAACGCGATATCGCGGAGATCTTCCAGCGCGAAGCTGCTCCCATCGTCAAAGGAATCCTAATCACGGTGACCGCAGTGAGGGTCTCACCCGATCTGAGCTACGCCAAGATCTATGTAAGTATCTTCCCCTTTGCGGGGCATGAGGCAGTTATGAAGAGCCTCAAAGATAATATCTGGATGATCCGCAAGGCGCTTGGCACACGTATCAAGAGCCAATTGAAGGTGGTTCCAGAGATCGATTTCTTCCTCGATGACTCCTTGGAGTATATCGAAGGAATAGATCGTGCAATGAGTCAGGAGTAGATGTAACCTTACGCCGCTCTATGTTCCTCTTTGTCAAGCGATATCTTCTCTCGAAGAAGTCTCACTCGGTGGTAAATATCATTACTACCCTTAGTCTGGTGTCGATATCGTTGCCTGTGGCCGCTGTCATTATCCTCCTCTCGGTCTTTAATGGCTTTGGGGAGCTTATCGAGGCTACCAACAAGATTGTTGATCCCGATGTGATGGTGGTGCGTGCTCATGGCAACCTCTTTGAGATGGATGATCTCGACATCTCCGCTATTGAGGGGGTCGAGGGGGTCGAGGCCCTGTCGTTTGTCTCTGAGCAGAGCGTGCTTCTAGAGAGCGATGGTCGCAGGAGCGTCGTGACGTTGCGCGGAGTCGATTCAGCCTTTTTGAGTGTGGTGCCTCTCGACGAGAATATTGTCACGGGGGAGTATGCCACAGCATTAGGGGAGCTCGATCGCATCGTGCTAGGCAGTGCACTTGCATCGCGAATGGGGGCGCGTCACATTGTCAATCGCTCGGTGGAGCTCTATGCCCTCAAGCAGAGCGGCTTCTCGTCGCTTCTACCCATGTCGAACTATGAGCAGCGCACAATTAAGATTTCAGCTCTCTTTAGCGCCGATATGCAGAGCGAGGAGCGCTATGCTATAACCTCCCTGCGCGCGGTGCAGAGGCTCACCGGATCATCGGGAAGAGCCTCTCAGCTATTTGTGGCGCTGAGTGATGGAGCCTCTCAGAGGCGTGTGATGGAGGCTATAGAGGAGATTGTTGGTGAGGAGTATAGTGTTAAGAGTCGTTACGACCTCAATCCAATGATCTACGATATTGTCACCTATGAGAAGTGGGGACTCTTCTTTATCTCGATCCTTATCATGGTGCTTGCCTCATTCACCCTTATTGGGGCGCTCTCGATGCTTATCATAGAGAAGCGCGAAAATATAGCAACGCTGCGTGCGATGGGTGGCTCGTGGAGCTTTATCCACAATATCTTCTTTGGCGAGGGGGTGCTCATTAGCGCTTTGGGAATCTCGCTAGGGGCTCTTCTGGGATGTGGCGTAACCCTTGCGCAGCAGCATTGGGGCTTGGTGAAGCTCCCGGCACAGACATTCTTGGTGGAGTACTACCCCGTGAAGTTGCTCCTCTTTGACGTTGCTATCGTTGTGAGTATAGCCCTAGCTATCTCGCTGCTCCTCTCAGAGGTTGTTGTTAAACAGATGATTAAAAAAGAATAAAATGAAAAAGAGTATATGTTGTCTCCTGCTCACCTTTGCGCTCTTCTCTGTGGGTTGCATTCGTCGCACGACGATTCCCGATGATGAACTTGCGCTGATCTTTAGGGATGCTTTCCTCGCTAACTCCTACATATATGAGAAGAGGGTTGATTTCGACACCTTGCAGGTCTATCAACCAATCTTCGATAAGTATGGCTACTCGTCGGAGGATGTCTCCTACACTGTGGGAAGCTTCTCGAAGAGAAAGAGTGCGCGCCTAAGTGATGTTGTGGAGAGCGCCATCAAGATGTTGGAGCAGGGGGAGTTGCACTACCGCAATGAGACAGTTATCCTTGACTCGATTGAGGCTATCTCGCTACGTCGTGCCACTCGCACCATCTACTTCGATGATGAGGTTAAGTACCATGCGTTGCGTGACACCTCCTCGCTGCGAATTGAGCTTGACTCAATCCCGGCAGGGACCTATCGCGTGAGCTACGACTATCTTGTGGACTCGCTCGATACTAATCGCAGCAGCTATCGCACGATGTCGTGGGTGGAGAATACCGCCGAAGAGGAGCAGGAGGCCTCCAAGAAGAGCCCTCGCAGAGGTCTTGTCACATCGTACCTCAGGAAGAGAGCTATCGAAGATTATGAGCGCGAATTGGTCTACGACACAATGGTTCATCGCCTAGTGATACAACTAGCAGAGTCCTACGAAGTTAAGCGCAAGCCCCATGTAACATTCCGCAATGTGAAGGTCGACTACACCCCTCCCGCAGCAGAGGCGATAGATGAATTTTATAATAGTAACTTAGATATACAAATTTTTGCCAATGATTTCTTCAAGTTGCAACCGACGGATAGCCTCGAACTATCTTCTCTATAGAGGGGAGTTGCTTCGCAATGGCGTGGTTGAGGTCGATGCCGCGGGCAAGATCCTCTCCGTGGCTAGCGTCGAGCATATCGACTCGCTCTGCAACACGGAGTTCTACAATGGTTTGATGTTTGCAGGGATGGTCAATGCACATTGCCACCTAGAGCTCTCCCACCTGCGTGGCGCAATCAGCGAGAGGTGCGGCTTTGCCTCCTTTGCACAGCAGCTTAGCGCAGCGCGGGATAGGATCTCACGTGAGGAGCTTCTGCGAGCAATCGCCCAAGCGGACCTCGATATGCAGGCAGAGGGGGTTGTGGCAGTGGGCGATATAGCAAACTCTAGCGATGCACAAGCTACCAAGGAGCGCAGCGCAATTCACTACCACACCTTCGTGGAGCACTTCGGACTGCTGCGAGACTCCTCGGATCACCTTCGCGAGTTACTCTCGTTTGGCAATAGCTCCCTTACGCTCCACTCCACCTACTCGGTGAAAGATGCTCTCTTCCGCCAAATTGCTCAACGCACGGAGGCTCCCCTCTCGATACACTTTATGGAGAGCCGTGGCGAAGCGGAGCTCTACAAGGGCTGCGGAGAGCTGCACGAGTGGTACGCCAAGGTGGGTCTCACGTGCGACTTCCTGCACTATGGATCGCCTGCACGACGCATTGTGGAGTGTGTGCCGCGTGATCGTAGCATACTTTTAGTGCATAATGTGGAGGTTACACTTCGCGATATAGAGTTGATAATGAATCACTTTACAGCACCCGTCTATTGGGTGCTTGCACCGCGCTCCAATCGCTTTATATCGGGTAATATGCCCCCCGTGGAGCTGCTTCGCTCGCAAGGGCTCAACATCTGCGTGGGGACAGACTCCCTCTCGTCGAACCACTCCCTCTCGATGATAGAGGAGTTAAAGGCGCTCGCCGGAGTACCCCTAGTGCAGAGGCTAGAGTGGGCCACAAAGAGTGGTGCCGAGGCGCTGGGCCTTAGCGACATTGGGCAGATTGAGGTGGGGCGCCATCCCTCTCTTGTTGTGCTTTCGGGAGTCGACTTCGAGCGTGGCGAGATAGGTGAAAATAGCTGTTTGAAAAAAATATTATAATGAACATGAGGAATTTAGTTATAGCTCTGCTCTGCACACTTCTGCTGGGCAGCTGCAAGGAGCAATCAAATAAATATATCACAACCACCGATGGTGACTCCGTGGCGGTTGGATATGTGGTGGCGGAGCGTCGCGTGGGAGAGATCGACCGCGGTGCAAATATCAACCGCCTATATAAGCTCTATGGTGAAAACTATGTGAAGCAGCTCAAAAATCCCTCGCAGGAGTATCGTCGTGATAGCAGTGGCGTAGCTACCTACTATGTCTATAGCGAGACAAATCATCTGCTCATGGTCGCCAACACGGAGGAGAATGGCAGCGTAGCGGAGATTAAATCACTTATCTTCAAGGATAACCGCTTCACAACCGCCAAGGGGATAACGGTAGACTCCACCGTGGAGGAGCTCCGCGCAGCCTACCCCGATGCTGTCGTTGTGCAGTTCGAGAATCGCTTCTTCGTCTTTGTCTCCTCGCTGGATCTCTACCTCCGCGTGGAGGAGTCCGATATAAAGGGGTATGACCCCGAATTTGTTGTCGACATACCTATAGATAGCTTGCGTTCAGATGCTCGCTTCAGAAATATGTCGGTGAGCTGGCAGATTCACTCGACAGATATCCTCACATCCCAATTTTGGCACGACCTACTCTCCAAGATCCTGCGATGGTTGATCTATGAGCTCCCCGTGATACTCTTCATCTCGCTTATCTTCATCCTCGCACGTCGCCTACTCAACTTTATGATAAAGAAGATCAACCTCGTGGCACGTCGACAAGTGGGATCAGACGAAAGCGTGGAGGGCAGCGAAGCTGTGAAGCGTGTCGACACGATCACGGGAATCCTGCATGGAGTATTCAACATCATCCTATGGAGCATATTTGTCCTTATCATACTCTCAAAATTTAATATCAATATCGCCCCAATCCTCGCCAGTGCCGGAATCTTAGGTCTTGCAGTGGGTTTTGGTGCGCAGGAGCTTGTGCGCGACTTCATCTGCGGCTTCTTCATCCTGCTTGAGGATCAGATCCGCACAGGAGATATGGCCATCATAAACGACACAACAGGCGTCGTCGAGAAGATCGAGCTACGCACCGTGACCCTGCGTGACGCCTCTGGCGTGGTTCACATCTTCCAGAATGGTAAGATCAACTCCCTCTCCAATATGACCAAAGAGTGGTCGGCAATAGTTCTCGAAATTGGAGTGGCCTACAAAGAGGATATCGACAGAGTGATGACAATAATGAAGGAGGTCGGAGCAGAACTCCGCGCAGGACAATATGGCTACCAGATGCTCGACGACATCGAAGTATGGGGCCTCGACAGCTTCGCCGACAGCGCCATAGTCATCAAGATGGTCATCAAGACCCACCCCATGAAGCAGTGGCGCATAAAACGAGAGTACCAACGCCTACTCAAAATCCGCTTCGACGCAGAGGGCATCGAGATACCATTCCCTCACCTGACCATCTACACTGGCGAGCAGACCAAGCCTATGCCAATTGATATCACTGATCGCACGAAATAAGCCCTCTCATCGCGCTCATGCCGCGCGGCACCAAGCTTAGCTTGGATCCAAAAACTATCGTTTTTGACCTTTTGTATTGCGCTGATGGGATGAGGCTTTGCCCTACGATAGATGTATAACATTAAGCTTATGCAAATGAATTTGCAGCGCTTAATGTTATACATCTATCTATGTCAACCTACGGTTGCCATCACCCCATCAGCGAGGTAACCTCGTATATTTTACATAATATATAACGAGAACTTCTGTTATTGTCGATATTTTTACTACATTTGTAAAATCTAACTCTAAAACATTGAGGCAATGGTACATGACAACTGCACGGAGACAATGGATCTACTAATCAATAATGATGTGCTGCGATTGAGTGAAATACCTGACAACTTGCTAGATGCGTGGATAGCAGGTGTTGTGATAAAGGCAGATTATGACTATAGTCGTGATTTTATAATCAACATCTTCAACGAGATTTACGAAGTTCACAAGGAGCAAGAGTAATATGCACCTGCCGGAGGCGATACGAAAGTGAATTTTCGTGCGTCAGCCCCTAAAAATTAGTTGTAATTTTTTGAAAAGATTGCAACTAATTTATTACCTTTGTGCCAATATGGGAGAATTTATTGTTAGTGCTAGAAAGTATCGTCCTGCGACCTTTAATAGTGTTGTTGGTCAGAATCATATCACCTCTACGCTTAGGAATGCTATTGAGCGTGGTCAGTTGGCTCATGCCTATCTCTTTTGCGGGCCTCGCGGAGTGGGTAAGACTACTTGTGCGCGTATCTTTGCGAAGGCTATTAACTGTCTCACACCCAACGGGAATGAGGCTTGTAATGAGTGTGATTCTTGTCGTAGCTTCAATGAGAATCGTTCGTTGAATATACATGAGTTGGATGCTGCATCGAACAATACGGTGGATGACATCCGCTCACTTATTGAGCAGGTGAGGATCATCCCGCAGCTTGGCCGGTATGCACTTTTTATCATTGATGAGGTTCATATGCTCTCGGCGGCGGCGTTTAATGCTTTCCTCAAGACCCTTGAGGAGCCACCGGCACATGCCATATTTATCTTAGCTACAACGGAGAAACATAAGATCTTGCCGACGATCCTTTCGCGCTGTCAGATATTTGATTTTAACCGTATTAAGGTTGAGGACGGTGTGGGCTACTTGCGTTATATCGCTCAGCAGGAGGGTATCTCGGCCGATGAGGAGTCGCTGAACCTTATTGCGCAAAAGGCTGATGGCGGTATGCGTGATGCTCTTTCGATGTTCGATAAGGCGGTCTCTTTCTGTGGAACTTCGCTTGATTATAAGCGTGTTGCGCAGACTCTCAATATACTTGATTACGATACTTACTTCTCTATCACCGAGTCGCTTCTTGCGGGCTCATATATTGATGCGCTACTCGCCTTCGATCGCGTTTTGGCGCAGGGCTTCTCCGCGCAGACATTTATGGCGGGGCTGGGGGCACACTGCCGCGATCTGCTTGTAGCGAAGAATCCGGCATCGCTCACCTTGATGGAGTACACCGAGGCGCTCACCGAGCGATATCGACAACAGTCCGAGAGGTGTAATATAGAGTTTCTCTTCGGGACGATATCGGTGCTTACCGAGGCTGATAGCAAGATCAGGCTCTCCTCGAACCAAAGATTATTAGTTGAACTGGGACTCATGAAAATAGCGGGTCTCGGTCAAAAAAAAAATAGTGGGGTAGATAACTACCTTGATGTGGAGCTTGAGCTCCCTGAGCTTGTGGAGAAAAAGAGCTCTTCAAGAGAGGAGCTTAAGGTAGAGGTAGTTGTGCCCAAGGTTGCAGAGCAGCCCAAAGTGGTGGAGCAGCCCAAGGTTGCAGCGAATCGTAGCTCGATGCCTCGACCACTTGTCTCACTCTCCGACATTCTGAATGGTGCGGTGAGCAAGAGCAGCGGTGAGGTGGTTGTCGACAAGCAGGTTAGTCGCATTGACCCTCGCAGTGGGGAGCTCCTCGTAGCTTCGCGCCAAGCGATTTTGGATTATATCGCCTCGTGGAGACCTCGTTTCGTGGTGCCCTTTAAGGCGATGGAGATTTCGGGGCACAAAATTGTGGTGAAAGTCTCTACGAGTGAGCTTAAAGTTGAGATCGAGAGGTCGAAGAGTGAGCTGCTTCATAAGGTTGTGGAGATATCTCAGGTTGAGGGGCTCATAGAGTTGGAGCTTATCCTCGATGAGAGGATCGTGGCATTACGCCCCGTGAAGCTGGAGGATAGAATAGCTCACCTCCATAAGCTTAATCCGGAGCTCTCCAAATTTACGGAGCGATTAAATTTATATGTAGAATAATTAAATAAATATAGAATGTCAAACAAGAATTTTATTGAAGAGTTAGAGTGGCGCGGAATGATCCATACGATTATGCCGGGTGCTAAAGAGCAGTTAGAGAAAGAGTTAACAACAGCATATTTGGGAATTGACCCTACGGCAGACTCCCTACATATTGGTCACTTAGTGGGTGTAATGATTCTAAAGCACTTCCAAGAGTGTGGACACCGCCCATTGGCCCTTATTGGTGGCGCTACAGGTATGATTGGAG
This sequence comes from Rikenellaceae bacterium, assembly GCA_047172325.1. Lineage (GTDB taxonomy): Bacteria > Bacteroidota > Bacteroidia > Bacteroidales > Rikenellaceae > Alistipes. Next base: position 32,570 of record JBCQWG010000012.1, read on the forward strand.
ATCCTAGCGGCAAATCGGCTGAGCGCAACCTGCTTGATGAGGCGACATTGCGTCACAACCAAGCTGCAATTAAGGCGCAGCTATCCAAGCTTATCGACTTTGATTCGGATGCTGCCAACGCTGCTAAGATGGTTAACAACTACGACTGGATGAAGGATTTCTCATTCCTTGAGTTTATCCGCGACATCGGTAAGTGCATCACCGTGAACTACATGATGGCGAAGGACTCTGTTAAGAAGCGCTTTAGTGGCGATGGCGACGGCATGTCGTTCACCGAGTTCACATACCAACTTGTTCAGGGCTACGACTTCTTGCACCTCTACGAGAATATGAATTGCAAAATCCAGCTGGGTGGAGCCGACCAATGGGGAAATATCACCACTGGAACAGAGCTTATACGTCGTAAGATGGGCTCTGAGGCGGAGGCCTTCGGCATTGTCTGTCCACTTATCACTAAGGCTGACGGCACCAAGTTTGGAAAGACCGAGAGCGGTAACGTGTGGTTGAGCCCCGCTTACACCTCTCCATATAAGTTCTACCAATTCTGGCTCAATGTAAGCGATGAGGATGCTAAGCGCTATATCCGTATCTTCACTATGCTTGATCGCCAAACTGTAGAGAGCCTCACAGCACAACACGAAGAGGCTCCTCACATGCGTATCCTCCAGAAGAGATTAGCCGAGGAGATCACAACGATGATCCACTCAGCCGAGGAGTTGGAGAAGGCTATAGCTGCCTCAAACATCCTCTTTGGAGGCGCCACATCGGAGGCTCTTAAGTCCCTCGATGAGCAGACCCTACTTCAAGTCTTTGAGGGCGTTCCACAATTCACCATCTCTACATCTGATCTAGGTGCTCCATTCGTTGAGATCTGCACCGAGAAGGCTGCTATCTTCCCCTCGAAGGGTGAGTGCCGCAAGCTAGTGCAGGGTGGTGGCGTGTCGCTCAATAAAGAGAAGGTGGCCGATGCTACCTACAGCGTTGAGGCAAAGGACCTTATAGCAGATAAATACCTATTGGTGCAACGCGGCAAGAAGAACTATTACCTAATCACAGTGGAGTAATGCACTACAAGATTAAGTTGAGCGATATGGAGTTTCGTGCCTACCACGGCTGCTACGATCTGGAGCAGAAGGTGGGCAATCGCTTTGTTGTGAATTTGGAGATCGCAACCTCTCAAGAGGATATTGCGGCGGATGACCTCTCGCAGGCGGTCAACTACCTTGTTGTGTATGAGGTTGTTGAGGCACAAATGAAGATCATCCAACGCACCATCGAGGCGGTAGCACTAAATATCATCGAGGCACTCAAGCACGAGTTCCCTCAGATCGAGGGCGTTAAGTGTGAAGTGGCTAAATTGGCTCCTCCCCTCGGCGGAAAGATTGGTCGCGTTAGTGTTGTACTTGAAGAATAGATAAAACAAACAAATAGAGGAGATTATGGAAGTAGGAAACGATTCAAGAGCAACCCTTGGTAGCCGCGTAGGTGCCATCCTCGTTGCTGCGGGAGGCTCGGTAGGGCTCGGTAACATCTGGAAATTCCCATACGTATTAGGCGAGAGCGGAGGAGCAGCCTTCTTGGTTATCTACATAGGTTGCATCCTTCTGTTAGGACTACCTATCATGCTCGCTGAGATGGCTATAGGCCGCGAGGCAAAGAGCAATGTCTTGGGTGCATACCGCCACTTCTCACCCCGCTGGAACTTCCTTGGATTTGGAAACGTCCTAATAGCATTTTTCATCATGGGATTCTACCTCGTGGTATCTGGCTGGACGGCGGAGTATTTCGGTGCCGCCGTAACGGGAAAACTCTCACAACTATCTACCGTAGAGGAGTATACGGCCCTCTTCGACAACTTCAGGCTGGGTGCATGGAAGCCAATCATATTCACTTGGATCTTCGTGGCAGCCAACTATGTTATAATTGTGTTGGGCGTAGACAAAGGTATCGAGAAGGCCTCTAAGATACTTATGCCGATCCTCTTTGTGATCCTTATCGCACTCTCCATAAAGTCGCTCATGATGCCCAACAGCATGGAGGGCGTTAAGTTCCTCTTCAAGCCCGACTTCTCGAAGATCACCCCCGACGTCTTCTACAAGGCGATGGGTCAAGCATTCTTCTCTCTATCGGTGGGTCTGGGTGCCATCATCACATATGCCTCCTACTTCAGCAACAAAACAAAACTGATCCGCACGGCAGTCAGCGTAACGGTGCTCGACACCCTCGTAGCGGTGATCGCAGGTCTTATGATCTTCCCCGCAGTATTCAGCGTCGGCATAGAGCCTACATCGGGCCCTTCGCTAGTCTTCATCACGCTCCCCGCAGTGCTCAATAGCATGCCTCTGAGCATATTGTGGTCGTCCATATTCTTCCTCCTACTCATCATCGCAGCGCTCACATCAACCATATCCCTATATGAGGTGGTGACGCTCTACATCATCGAAGAGTGGAAAGTGGCACGCAGCAAAGCGACGCTTATAACATCCCTCGCAGTGGGTCTCTTAGCCACTGGCGCCTCCCTCTCACTGGGTGCAGTGCCACAAATATCAGCCTTCGGCAAGAGCCTCTTCGATGGTCTCGACTTCCTCTCATCAAACATCATGCTCCCCTTAAGTGGAATGGGTATCTCCATCTTCGCTGGATGGGCCGTTCAACGAGAGACTCTGAAGCGCCAAATGACCGACTTCGGCACAACAAAATTCGCACTCTTCAACGTTATAATATTCCTCCTTAAATACCTCTGCCCAATTCTCCTTGGACTCATATTCCTTGATAGCATTGGTATAATATAGAGGGGGTTAGTGCCAGCTTGCGTATCGCCTCCGGCGGGCGTGGATAGCACCCACGCGGGTGCATATTACCTCTTGCGTATTGGGCTTATAGCTGACGCTAAACCCAATCCGAGGCAACCTCGCTGATGGGATGATGGCAACCGTAGGTTGACATAGATATATGTATTATAAAGAGCGTTGAAAATTTATTTTCATAAGATCTTTGTAATACATATATCGTAGGGCAAAGCCCTCATCACATCAGCGCAATACAAAGGTCAAAAACGACAGTTTTTGGTTCCAAGCTCGCTTGGTGCCGCGCGGCATGAGCGCAGTAAGAAAGCCCCTAAAGCCCAGTAATCTTCTTAATTTCGTTGAGTTTGTTGAGTGCTTCGAGTGGGGTTATGTTATTCAGGTCGACGCCTTTAATTTGATCGCGTATGTCGAGTAGTACGGGGTCATCTAGCTGGAACATTGACAGTTGCATGTTCTGGATGGCGTTTGCCTCTGCTACGGCTGAGCTCACCTTGGTGCTGTGGGATGTGTTCTGGCGTGTTGAGATTTCGCCTGAGCCATATACTGTTTCGAGGTTGTGTAGGATCTCTGTGGCGCGGTTAACAATTGAGGAGGGCATTCCTGCCATGCGTGCGACGTGGATTCCGAAAGAGTGCTCGGTTCCTCCTCGTTCGAGCTTGCGCACGAAGATCACCTTTCCGTCGATCTCTTTCACGCTTACGTTGTAGTTTTTCACGCGCTCGCACATCTTCTCCATCTCGTTGAGTTCGTGGTAGTGTGTTGCGAAGAGGGTCTTGGCGCGCGCCTTGGGGTGGTTGTGGAGGTATTCAACCATGGACCAAGCTATGGAGATTCCATCGTAGGTGCTTGTGCCGCGGCCAATTTCGTCGAGTAGCACTATGCTACGATTGGTGATGTTGTTGAGGATGTTGGCAGATTCCAACATCTCGACCATAAATGTGGACTCTCCTTGCGAGATGTTGTCGGAGGCTCCCACACGTGTAAATATCTTATCCACAATACCTATTGAGGCTGCTGCTGCCGGCACGAAGGAGCCGATCTGCGCCATAAGCACGATGAGGGCTGTTTGGCGTAGCAGAGCCGATTTACCCGACATGTTGGGGCCGGTAATCATTATTATCTGTTGCTGCTTGTCGTCGAGTAGTATGTCATTAGGGATATACCTCTCACCTACGGGCAGCAGCGTCTCTATCACTGGGTGGCGCCCCTGCTTAATATCAATTGTGGTGCTGTCGTTGAGCTCTGGGCGGATGTAGCGACGTTCGAGAGCCATCCGCGCGAAGGATTGGAGGCAATCTATGCGTGCTACGATCGCGGCGTTTGCTTGTAACTGCTTGAGGTATTGACTGATGTACTCTAGTAGCTCCATGTATAGGCGCTGCTCTATCGCGAGGATCTTCTCCTCGGCCCCAAGAATCTTCTCTTCGTACTCCTTTAGCTCGGCTGTAATATATCTCTCGGCTGAGGTTAGAGTCTGCTTGCGGATCCAGCTCTCAGGAACCTTATCTTTGTGGGTGTTGCGCACTTCGATATAGTATCCGAAGACGTTGTTGAAGCTGATTTTAAGGGAGTTGATGCCCGTTGCAGCCATCTCGCGCTCTTGAATCTTCAGTAGTACATCTTTGCCATGTAGTGCTATGCGACGTAGGTCGTCGAGCTGTGGAGATACTCCATCTGCAATTATGCCTCCCTTTGTAATTTGGTTATTTTTGGGATCGGGGAAGATGTCGTGCTTGAGCCTGTCGTGTAGCTCGCGGAGCTCTTCGATCCTCTCTGCTTGTTTGTGGAGGGGCTCTTCGGCTGTAGACTCAAAAATCTTCTTAAGGTATGATAGTGCCGCGAGCGATGATTTAAGCTGCACCAGCTCGCGAGGTGTAACACGTTGAGTAGCAACGCGAGAGGCGATTCTTTCGAGATCTCCAATAAGTGCTATCTGCTCCTCGACGCCCTCCGCTAATTCGCGATCTTTTACAAATACCTCGACGATATCTTGGCGTGCTGTGATGCGCTCGACATTGCGTATTGGAAGTGCTATCCATCGCTTAAGCAGTCGGCTTCCCATGGGTGTGCGTGTGCGGTCGATGATGCTCGCGAAGCAGCTTTTAGCATTTGCGCCGTTGCTTGCAAAGAGCTCTAGGTTGCGTATGGAGAAGCGGTCGACCCATACGTAATCCTCTGAGTTGATGCGAGATATCGTAGATATGTGGGCGGTCTCTTTGTGCTCCGTAAATTCAAGGTAATAGAGGATGGCTCCCGCAGCAGATATTGCGGAGTTCATCGCCTCGATGCCAAAACCTTTGAGTGATGTTGTCCCAAGCTGTCGGCAGAGATTCTCGCGACTTATGTCGAGTGAGAATACCCACTCGTCGAGCTTATATGTATATAGCTTGGATCCGAATATGTTGCCGAAGCGATCATCCTCCTTGCGTTGATATATCACCTCCTTGGGGGCAAATGAGGAGATAAGCTTCTCTATATATGCCTCTGACCCCTCACCGCAGAAGAACTCCCCGGTGGAGATATCGAGGAGTGCAACACCGGTGCTCTTTGCCCCGAAGTAGATCGCTGCAAGATAGGTGTTCTCGGTGGCGTTAAGCGCATTTTCGCCTAGCACCACTCCCGGTGTAACTAGCTCTACGACACCGCGTTTCACTAATCCCTTGACGCTCTTAGGATCTTCTAGTTGTTCGCAGATGGCCACTCTCTCGCCGGCCCTCACTAGCTTCGGCAGATAGGTGTCTACCGAGTGGTGGGGGAACCCCGCAAGCTCAATGAAGCTTGCAGCGCCATTGGCACGTCGCGTGAGGGTGATACCCAGAATGGCGCTGGCTCGAATAGCATCCTCTCCAAAGGTCTCATAGAAGTCACCCACCCTGAAGAGTAGAATTGCATCGGGGTGTACTGCTTTAATGTTGTAATATTGCTTCATTAAAGGGGTTTCAACATATTTTTTCTCTATTGCCATTTCTGAGACTTAATTTTTGCGAGGAGCTCGTAGGAGCATCTATCATTTTGTAAAATATTTATCTGTTAATTATACAAATTTAAGAATTTTTTTGAGTTTTTCGAGGAAATTCAAAATTTTTTGTGTAAGTTTGTCTTTACCAGAGTGATATTATATATACCTATATTATATATACTATGCAACCATCTAAAACCAACTATATGAAATTTTTGAAACTTTTATCTATTTTGTCATCTGCCGCGCTTCTCTTCGTGGGGTGTAACAGTGAGGAGGAGTCCTCGTCGGATAGCACCGATTACGCTCTTTGGCAGACAAGTATTGGCATTGATAGCACTGGTGTGATTCCAGTTATTGTAGGATCTACAGTCACCTTTAGCGATCTTTCGATGGGTGAGGTTACCCACGAGTGGAGAATTGATAGTAGCTGCCACTTCACCGGAGACTCTTCGGGAGCTACAGAGTCGTATGAGCCTATTGCGGCTGTTGTCTTCGATAATGTGGGTGAGTATGATGTAACTCTCTATAACACATATGCAAGCAACGTTACTGACTCGTCAGCCTCTATTACCGCTGTTAAGGAGGATGGAGCTTGGGTCGTGGAGAAGAGCTTCACCGTTAAGGTCTTCGAGAATATCCAACCTGCGTTATCCATCAAGAAGGTAACCTCTGAGGGCGCTACGGAGGATATCGTAACTCTCGCGGCGGGCTATGAGGTTCCCACAAACCCTGTTTCGTGGACTCAGGTCTATGTGAATAATGGTGATAGCCTCCAATTCACAAATGAGTCGGTGGGTGATCCCGATGAGTGGAGCATCACCGTGGATGATAAGACCTATGAGGGTAGTGGCTCGACAATCTCCGTGCCGTTTGACACTAATGGTACCTTTAGCTCTTTCGAGATCTCAATTTCGCGTAACTCTCCATCGTCAATTGCTGCACGATCAATACCCCTTATCGCATCTGTTGGCGCCTTCTCGGATGAACCAGAGGAGGAGCTCGATGGTGTGAGTGTGCTTACAACCATCGATCAGCAATCAGTATTTGGGTTCGAATATGCCTATAACACAACATATTACTGGAGAACAGATAGCTACTTCACTATCGACAACTCGATCGTGGCAGCTGGTCTAGGCTCCCTTAAGGCATATGCTGAGGCGGATGTAGCCTCCACCAAGTGCTTTATCCAAAATATAAACTACGTTCCATTCCTAGAGGCGGGTACCTACCTCTTTGCATATAAGATGTATATTAAGGATACAGGTGTTGATTTGACGGATGTTCCGATTTACAACATCTCGCATAAGCTCAACACTACCGCTGGCGATGACTCGTCTTCTACATGGAAGGCCCTTCCGGGAGAGGATGGCGTCACTCCAACCTCGCTACCTCACCCAGAGGAGCGCGATCAGTGGGTTCGAATGGAGCATAAAGTGATTATTGAGGAGGGAATCTTCAATGAGGGAATCACCCGCTTCCGTGTAGAGTTCTTGTCGGGTGTCCCAATGGGAACCGAGGTCTACTTCGATAGCTTCGATATCCGTAAGCTCGACTAGCGAAGAGTGTTTGATATTTTTCTCTGTTGCAGAGTGTAACTCTTTGCAACAGAGAATTTATCACCCCAATAGTAATGTAACAAAAAAATAGCCTTAGATATTAAAAAATAATAAAAAACAGTGATTTCACCCACTATTTAGGTCGATTCGCCCTGCGAGTGTGCAAAATGTTTTTTAAAAAAAATATTATCTATTTTTTGTGTTATTTTTTTGTAATTTTTTGCTTTTATATAAAATAAAATGTATATATTTGCTATACCATTTAGCGTTGTATGATGTCATATCATGATATATTCCTATGATTTAATACCATATAACACATTGATTTGTAACACAAAACCAACTAATACTAATAAACTTATGAGAAAATTTAACTTTTTATCTCTCTTAGCGCTTACATTGATGCTATTTGTCGCGTGTGATTACGAATATAGCGTGACTGGTGGCTCCGACGCAGGCTGGTCTGTAGATGCTACGACCAACAGTGCTGGTGAGTATCCTATCACAGTGGGTTCTTCGATCAAATTCACTGACCTTTCAGAGGGCACAAAGTCGCACACATGGACACTTAGTTCAAGCGACTGTTCATTCAGCGGCGACTCAAGCGGTTCTACAGAGTCTACAGCAGCAGAGGTTACTGTTAGCTTCCCAACAATTGGTGAGTACACAGTTACTTTGCGTAACGTATGGGATTACGACGTATCAGATTCAGCTACTTCAATCACAGCTATCCAAGAGGATGGTGACTGGGTTGTAGAGCAATCATTCACAGTTAAAGTTTATGACGACCTTGATCCAGCTCTCACAGTATACCTAGTTAAGTCAACAGGTGAGACTGAGAAGGTTTTGGACCTTGAGGCAGGTTACACAGTACCTTCAGATAAGAGCTCATGGACAACAGTCTCTTTCGCCGGAAGTGATCAACTATTGTTCATCGACAACACTGTCGGTGACCCAACAAGCTATATCATCAGCGGAGGTGGCTCTGAGTTCGTTGGTTCTAACAGCGCAGCATACGCCTCTTTCACAGTTGAGGATGCAGCCGTTACCTACAACGACTTCACTATTGCTCTATCTCGCTCAAACCCAGCAGATGATGTCTCTAAGTCAATTCCTCTTGTTGCGGAGATCTCTCCTTATGTTGAGGCTCCAGCAGATCCAGTCTGGGTTAGCTTATTGTCAGAGACTATTCAACCTGCTTATAGCTTCGAGTATGATTATGCATCTACTTACTACTATCGACTCAATGCTACAAACTGTACAATTAGTGATGAGCAAGCAGCAGCAGGTTCTAAGTCGCTTCGTTTAGAGTTTGCAGATGAGTTGTTGTCGACAGATGCCTTTGTTTACTTTATGACAAGCCAATCTTACTCTCCAACAAATGTATCAGCTGGAACATACACATATAAGTATAAAATTTATGTAGTAGATAATGGTGTTGATACTTCATCAGTTAATTGTCAAATTGCATATCAGGATGCTTCAGGTTTCGTACCTTTAAAAGATGCTGATGGAGTAAATATTACAAACTTGGCACTTCCAACAACAAAGGGAGAATGGGTTGAGTGTGAGCTTGAGTTCACTACAGATGGAGTATTTAAAACAGATTATTTCCGTTTCCGTTTCGATGTATTATCTGCTCCAACAGGAACACTCTTCTATCTTGATGATGTAGATCTAGGCTACATGTTATAATATTATAGCAGGGCAATTGCAAAAAAAATAATTGCCCTGCTAAATATACCTATACTTAAAGTAATAATCTAACTGTTTACAGCAAGGTGACTCCAAGTGAGTCCGCTCAACCCCCAAAAGGCAACTGATGGAGGGTTTGAGTCTCTCTCTGTCACCCTAAATGGCAAGCAGGATAGACGATAAAAATAAGTTATACCTAATACTAACTAATATGAAAAGAATTTTTTACAATGTAATGTTGATGTTCATAGGGCTTCAACTGATTATTGGAGTGCAGTCACTCTATGCACAGGCTGGTAAGGTCGTGCAGGGTGTTGTTACTGAGGAGAGTACGGGCGACCCGATCATTGGAGCTACGATCATCGCAGTTAACAGTGACGGAACAGTCGTGGGTGCTACCACAGACTTCGACGGAGCTTATAGCATCAGAATAGGTGCTACAGTTACCGAGTTGGAGTTCTCTTACCTTGGTTTCCAGACACAATATGTGCCTGTAGGAACTAAGACAACTTTGGATGTTGTGCTTGCATCTGAGACCGAATCTATGGAGGAGGTAGTCGTTGTAGGTTACGGTATGCAGAAGAAGGTCAGTGTGACCGGTTCTATCGCATCTGTTACTTCGGACGACATCAAGAGTAGTCCATCATCTAACCTTGCAGGTTCGTTGACTGGTAAGCTTCCCGGTTTGACTATCACACAGGCGAGTGGTCAGGCAGGTAGTGAGGATTTCTCATTCTACTTGCGTGGAGTTGGTACTCTATCTTCTGATAGCCAATCACCACTTATCCTTATCGACGGTGTTCCTCGTGATGACCTCAGCTCTATCGACCCTAATGAGATCGAGTCTGTATCTATCCTTAAGGATGCATCTGCAACAGCGGTATTCGGTGTGCGTGGTGCGAATGGTGTAGTATTGGTTACCACTCGTACAGGTCAAGAGGGACAACCTCAAATCACCTTCTCTGCTGAGTATGGTCTTCAATCATTCACTACAGAGTACGACATGATCGACTCATGGGACTATGCAACTCTTAGTAACGAGGCAAAGACAAATGATGGTGTTACCACTAATCTATACTCAGATCGTCAGATCGAGCTTTTCAAGAGCGGTACAAGTGCTCTCTACCCAAACACAGATTGGTACGACGTTGTCTTTAGAGATTATGCACCAATGGGTCGCTACAATGTGAACCTTTCGGGAGCAGGCGATAAAGTTAAGTACTTCGTGAACCTTGGTATGCTTAACCAAGATGGTTTGATGAACACCCTCTCTAAGGAGGAGCTTGACTACAACCCTCAATATAGCTTGAGTCGCTACAACTTTAGAGCTAACCTTGATATCCAAGCTAATAGCTGGATCACAGCAAGTCTTAAGATCTCTGGTTACATCAATGAGGTCTCTCAAAGTTACGCATCGTCTAACAATATGTATAACCTCTTCAAGCAGATCTATTCGATGAATCCAACTACGCCTTGTTTCCCAGATGAGTCATTCGAGCAATATGGTGTAAGTATGGATTATGATGATGTCCTTATCACATCAACAGACCAAACAACTAACCCATTTGGTGAGCTTAACTATCGTGGTTATAAGACTACAGATAAACTTACTCTTAACAACTCTCTTACTTTGGATTTCGATCTAGGTTGGATCACTAAGGGTCTTACAGCTCGCGCAATGGTTGCTTACGATACTAGTATCACCTCTACAGTAGAAGGTTATAACTCAGGTACTGGTTATAACCTATATGTATATAGTATGACTGAGACTACTGACTCTGCTGGTAATTCTGTAGATAACCCATCTTTCACACTCGCTTCAGATGAGCTTCAAGAGTATACACTATCTCTTAGCAAGAGCTACTCTTCATACTACTCTATGAATGTTCAGGGTTCTCTTAACTACTCTCGCGACTTTGGTAAGCACACCGTAGGTGGTATGTTCGTTTATCAAGTTGATAACAGCCGTTCAGCATCTGGTTCAAGTATCGACCTTTTGCCTTACAACCGTATTGGTTATGCAATTCGTGGTACATATAGCTATGACGATCGTTATATGGCTGAGGTGAATGCAGGTTACAATGGTTCTGAGCAATTTGCTCCCGGTAAGCGTTTTGGTTTCTTCCCAGCAGCATCAGCAGGTTGGATGGTATCTAACGAGGAGTTCATGAAAGATAATGATATTGTCACCTCATTGAAGGTTAGAGCATCTTACGGTCTTGTAGGTAATGACAAACTTGGTAGTGACCGTTTCTTATATTTGGATAACTATACACTCAATACAAGTGGTGGTTTCTCTACAGTGAGTGATTCAGACTATTTCTCTGAGAATAGAAATGGCAACGCTAATCTTACTTGGGAGATGGCAGAGAAGCAAAACTACGGTATTGACTTGCAACTCTTCAAGAAGATCAGCATCACATTTGACTACTTCCGTGAGTATCGTGATGGTATCCTTATCTCAACAAATACTGTTCCACAGGCTTTGGGTACTATCAGTGCAAACCTTGCAGCAGTTAATGCAGGTATCGTTAAGAACCACGGTTTCGAGTTCGACGGAAAATATTATGGTAAGATTGGTAAGGATCTAGGCTTCAGCATCGGTACAACACTTAACTTTGCTCGCAACTTAATTGTTTACAGAGATGAGCTTTACATGGGTGACGACTACGCTTACGGCTATCAAGCAGAGGGCTTCTCAATGAATCAGAACTTTGGTTATGAGATTGATTGGAACTCTCCCGGTAATGGTTACTTCGTAGACCAAGCTGAGATTGACGATTACTATGAGTACACTGAGTCTACTCCACGTGCCGGTGACTTTGTATACAAAGATGCAAATGGTGATGGTGAGATCAACTCTAAGGATTATGTGCCCATCGGATCTCCATCTCTTCCTGAGATCAACTACTCGCTTTCATTGGGTCTTACTTACAAGAATTTTGACTTCTCTATGCTCTTATATGGTGTAGGAAATAACAACAAGTACTATAACAACTATGGTATCAATGAGGTCACTTCTGTATTCCAAAGCCACCATCTAAACGCTTGGACATATGAGCGTTATATCAATGGCGACGAGATCACATACCCAGCTCTTGCAACATCTACATCTTCTTCTCTAACACGTAATGACTTCTTTATTGTAAACTGTAGATATTTGCGTCTAAAGAACATGGAGTTAGGTTACACTCTTCCTAAGAAGCTTGTGAAGAAATATGGCATGTCTAACGTCAGAGTCTATACAAATGCTACTAACCTCTTCACTTGGGATACTCTTGATTTCGAGTATGTCGATCCAGAGCAGAGTTCATTGTCTTCTGTAGTTCCTTTGCAGCGTGTAGTTAATGTTGGTATCAATGTTAAATTCTAAAGATAAATAAAATATGAAAAAGTATAAAAATATAGTGCGTGTTGCAGCATTATCGCTTCTAATGCCTCTTGTTAGCACCTCATGTCATGATCTGCTTGACGTCTCTCCAGAGGGTCAGGTCACTTTGGATGATATCTTCACCAGTGATTATAATACAGGAGCCTATCTTAGTTCTTGTTATGAGTATCTCCCTCCTTACGGATGGGCCTATAACTGGCGTACTTGTCTTCCTGTTGCTTATTCGGATGAGGCACATGAGTACTCTACTAATGCTTCCTACATTACAACTAATGTATATGGTACTATCACAGCTGACTTTTGGGATAATGATCTAATTAGTGATAACTGTTCCGCAAACTGGGGAAACCGTAACTGGTACACATATCGTCCTGTAACATCATGGAGTGTTTATTATCAAGATATCAAGAGATGTAATACTTTCCTTGCTAATATTGATACAGCTGTTGTGCCTGATGAGATTGATCGTGAAGGTTGGAAAGCAGAGATCAGAACTCTTAGAGCATTTATGTATCATCATCTAGTTAAGGACTTTGGTGATGTGCCTCTTATCACAGAGCCATTGGAGCCAGATGATGTAGGTGCTGATCTTGTTCGCACACCTGCGGCTGAGGTCCTTGATTTCGTAATTGAGGAGTGTAAGGCTGCTCTAGCTGTTGAGAGTGATGATTTTGGATGGTTTATCACAACAAGTGAAAACGATCAACGTATGTATAAGGCTACAGCTGCAATCTTGCTTTCTCGTGCAGCTCTTTACAAGGCAAGTCCACTTTTCTGTGGTGGTGAAGATTATTGGGATGAGGCAGCTGAGCTTACTGAAGAGGCTTTGCAGGCTTGTCTAGATGGAGGAATGCAACTTTGGACCTCTGTTAATTCATCAACAACTTATTCTATCGATAAGCTTATTGGTAGCCATAATCCAACAGAGGAATATGATGCTTTGGCTCCAGCATACTATGAGTATTTGACATCTACTAGATCGTATGGAACTTCTCCAACTGACAAGGAGTCTATCCGCTGCTCTTCATTGAACCTGGGTACAAATCAGAATACAACTCAGATGGGTATCCCACAGCACGGAGCTAACAAAGCTGGTTTGTGTCCTACTCAGGAGACTGTAGATGCCTTCCCAATGCGTGATGGTTCTTATATCCTTGATTTGGAGCAACCATATAAAGATGAGGCTCACTTGGAACCAAATTATGCTCCGGGAGTTCTTGTTTCTCAGGGTGGTCTATACGACCCAGAGAACCCATATGCAAACAGAGACCCACGTTTCTATGCTAATATTCTCTTCAATGGAGCTTATGCTATTAATTCTTCACAAACAGAGATCACCGTACAGACATATAATGGTGGTGCGGATGGTATCCTTCCCGGTGAGTTGAAGTATACTTGTACTGGATATTATTCTCGTCGTCACATGCGTCCTGACCTTTATCCCGGTTCATGGGTTGTTGTAAAGTGTCGTACAATGCGTCTAGCTGAGCTCTATCTAAATGCTGCTGAGGCTATGGCTAAGAGTGGTGATTGGACAGGTGGTTTGGAGTATGCAAATGTAATTCGTGATCGTGCTACAATGCCTCATATCGTTGCGGACGATCAAGCGGATGCAGTTCTCAAGATTGCTCATGAGCGTCGTATAGAGTTCTGTTTTGATGAGATGCGTTATATGGACCTTCGTCGTTCAGCTACTTCTGAGTCAAACCAAAATCTATATGATGTACACTTAACAGGAATGTGGATTGAGAGAACCTCAGACGGTGGTACAGCAGATGACTTCTCTGATGATACCTTCTCATACACTCGTATTCCACTAGGGCAAGCTTACGACAAGGCTACAGGAACATTCACTGGTTCAGAGTGGGTTCGTGATATGTACAAACCTAAGTATCGTCTATTCCCAATTGAGTTGGATGAGGCAACTCGTTTGTCGCAAGCAACAGGTCTAGGTTATGATTACTGGCAGAACCCCGGCTGGTAGTAGTATTCACCGTGATAATTAAAAAATGAAAGTTATGAATAAAAATAGAAAAGTTTTTAGTGTAGCTCTCTTCGCGGCTCTTCTAATGGGTAGCAACAGCGTTGTTGCCCAGAATGTAGAGGATCACGACGAGATTGTAAAGACAATTAAAGAAGAGCGTCCTGCATACTCTATCGGTTCTTCGGTAGTGACAATCAGCGGTGAGGAGCTTCGTCGCACCAAGCACCACGACTTGCGCGCAGCGTTGGCTGGTCGCGTTCCCGGCTTGGTAGTGATTACATCAGCAAGTTTACCCGGTGATGAGGGTTTTGGTATCACTTCACGTGGTAATAGCACTTCTCCTCTAGTCTTGGTTGATGGTATCATCAGTGGACTCAATACAGTTAATGTATACGATGTTGAGAGTGTAACATTCATGAAGGATGCAGCAGGTTCTCTCTTCTATGGAATGCAGGCTTCAGGCGGTATCCTATATGTAAAGACATATCGTGGAGAGACGAATAAGGCTCCTGAGATCAAGGTGGACGCGCTCTACACTGTCGAGCAAGCTTTGGCTACTCCTAATGTATTGGGTTCTGCGGATCACGTAAACTTGATGAAAGAGGCGTATGACAATGACGGCATGTCATCATTGAATCCATACTCTGATGCTCAGATCGCTGGTTACAATGCTGGTAACTCTGATCTCTACCCAGACAACGACTGGTACGATATGTTTATGGCAGACCAAGTTGCTACATACCGCGTTAATGCTAGTGCATCGGGTGGTGGTGAGTATGTAAACTACTACGCTAGTGTTGGTTACCTTAACCAAGGCTCTCCATTCAAGGAGACCGAGTCAATCGAGACTACTGGTAAGGATCGTTTCGACATCCGTTCAAACATGGATATCAAGATCAACGACTTTATCAAGGGTTATGTAACGATGAAAGCTCAGATTGATAAGGATACTTACACTGCATCAGATGATGGTAAGACAGGTATTATCACCTCTCTCTTCCAGCTTGAGCCAACTGAGATTGGTCCACTTACCCCTGATGGTGGCGTTGTGGTATCATCTTCTAACCTTGATCCTACCTATGGTATGATTAACAAAGAGGGTTATAAGGTTCAAACTATCCTCGACTTCGAGACTGTATTTGGTTTGGAGTTTGACCTTAGCTCAATTCTCAAGGGTCTTGGTGCACGTGGTGAGTTCAAATACTATACTTTAGGTACATCTACTCTTACAGGTTCTCAAGATTACGAGCGTTATGCACGTGACCTTACTATCGAGGATGAGTTGGTATACTATACTTATCTACCTACGACTTATTATAACACAGCTGTCTCCTACGCTAAATCATCAAATGCTACTATGCGTCGTGATGTAGATGCAGATCTCTTCTATGACAGAACATTTGGTGACCATAATATAAATGCTTTGGCATTCGTAAGACACCAATACTACAATGCAACTAGTATCTCAGGTACTCAGCCCGTAGTTCGCCTCGGTTATGGTGGTAAAGTAGGTTATGGTTACAAGAATATCGCTTTTGCTGATTACAACTTCTCATATGAGGGTTCTGAGCAATTTGCTGATGGCAAGAAGTTCGGTTACTTCCACTCAGGAGCTCTATCATTGGTTCTCTCTAATATGGATTTCTTGAAGGATAACGACGTTATCACTTTCCTTAAGCTTCGTGGTTCGTATGGTGTTACTGGTTCTGATAGCTTCGGTGATGATCGTTTCATCTACACTGACTACATCGCATCAGCTTCTTGGAACTCAGGTATCTCTTACCTTACTACAGAGTATGATCTACAACGTCTAGGAAACTACGACCTTACTTGGGAGAAGAGCACAATCACTGATGTAGCTGTTGAGATCGACCTTTTCGATCAAATCTCAATCACTGCTGAGTACTTCCTTAACAAGGGTAGCGATCAACTTATTGACAACACAATGACTCCGCTTATCTTTGGTGTATCATCAGATATTCTTCCAGCTATCAACGAGGGTCGCACTACAAACCAAGGTGTTGAGTTCCAGTTAGGTTATGCTAAGACTTTCAACGAGGATTTCCGCATCGGTGCTACAGGTTACTACTCATTCACAGAGAAGATCGTTGATTACTCTGGCGAGGTTGCTAACGAGGGTTACCTTTATGAGTACACTACAGATGGTTTCCGCTATGGTCAAAACTGGGGTTATGAGATCGACTACTCTAATGGTAATGGATATTTCAATACTCAAGAGGAGCTAGACAACGCACCAGCTTACGATGGTACAGCTCCACGTCTTGGTGACTTTATGTACATCGACCAAAATGGTGATGGTACAATCGACGCTAAGGATAAGACTCCAATGGGTGAGACTACAGTTCCTCAATCTACTTATGGTCTTGAGATCTATGCTTCTTACCGCGGATTCGACCTTTCAGTTCTTTTCCAAGGTCTTGGCAAGTGGGGTCAGTTCTATAGTGGTATCGGTTACTACGAGAACACCAACAGTGGTGTATTCTTCGAGCAACACCTTACTGCATGGACCGCAGAGCGCTATGAGGCTGGTGAGACTATCACAGCTCCTGCTCTAACAATGAATGGTAGCTCAAGTCAGAAGGCAAATAGCTACTACTATCAAGATAAGACTTTCTTGCGTCTAAAGAACGTTGAGTTGGGTTACACTCTTCCTAGCGCTTTAACTCAAAAGATCGGTATCGAGAATATGCGTGTTTATGCCTCTGGAATCAACCTCTTCACTTGGGATAAGCTAGATAGCACAGACCACGATATTGAGGGTACTAAGATTACAGCATACCCAACACAGCGTTATACAACATTGGGAGTAACTATTACATTCTAAAACTAAATGATTATGAGAAAATTATATATATTTATCATTTTGATTGCATCTATCTGCACCTCGTGTGACAGCGCATTCGACTACGATGCTGATGATAGATACGATTACGATTCAATCTTTGATGACTATTCAAAGGCTGGTAGATATCTCAATACTTGCTATGGCAGTATTGTTGACTACACTCGTTGGAGCGGTTGTGGTAACTTTATCGCAGTAATGACTGATGAGGCACACGATGCATTCAATACTCGACCACTTAATTACTATGCTGACGAAGTATCGTCATCAAATGAGATCATCATGCCGGGTCACTACACTACTCTCTATACAGGTATCAGACACTGTAATGTATTCCTAGAGAGAATTGACGACGTAGAGCGTTTCAACATTGAGTCTTATAAGAGTCGTTGGACAGGTGAGGCTTATATGATTAGAGCTCACCTCTACTGGATGCTTATCAAACGATATGGTCCTATGCCAATCGTTAAGGAGACATTCCCATTGGATTATGACTATTCTCAATTATCTAAGCCTACATTCCAAGAGTGTGTTCAAGCGGTTCTTGATGATATCGACCTTGCTATGGCTGAGCCAGAGTTACTATGGCGTATTGAGGGTACTAACGAGAGTGAGTCTATGACACATGCTATTGGTTATGCAACTAAATCTCAGATCACTCTATTCTCTGCAAGTCCACTTTGGAATGAGGATAACGACAAGGATCTTTGGAAAACAGCTCTTGACACATCTAACGAGGCTATCGAGCAACTAGAAGCACATGAGTTTGCAATGCACAATCCAGAATCTACTTCGGCAGTAGGTGCTGATGCATACCAAGATGTATTCTTCTCTGCAATGACTGCTGGAAATGGTATTCATAATAAGGAGGCTATCTACCAACTTAAGGCAAGACTTACTGCATGGACAGTATGTGGTGTGCCATTGTTGAAAGATTCAGGTGTAACAGCTTCAGGTATCTCTCCAGTTCAAGAGTTGGTTGATGCTTATGAGACTACTGATGGTAAGCCTATCTTGAATCTTGAGCAACCTTACTTGGATGCTAACCACTTGATCCCTAACTACAACCCAGAAGCTCTTGTAGCAAATGGTGGTCTTTACGATCCTGAGAATCCATATGAGAATCGTGATTCACGTCTACACTCAAGCATTATTTGTAATGGTGACTATCAAAACCCATATAAGCAGACAAATCAAGTGTTTACGTATATTGGTGGTAACTGTGGTACAAATTCATCAAACTCACTTTATACCTCTTCTGGTTACTATTTGCGTAAGTTCATCAGCTGGGACTCTTCTTCAACAGATGGTTCTCTAGATGGTTACTGGTGCCACTATCGTATGGCTGAGATGTATCTCAACCGTGCTGAGGCAGAGTTGGAGTACTATGGTGAGGCTACAGCTCAAGCTTACGAGGATGTAAACAAGGTTCGTGCTCGTGCTGGTCAACCTGATCTACCAGCGGGCCTCTCTTACGATGAGTTCAAGCTACGTTTGCGCAATGAGCGTCGTGTGGAGCTTGTTTTCGAGGAGCACCGCTACTTTGACCTTCGTCGTTGGAAGATCAACCAAGATTATGAGGGACTTGTAACTCGTATGGATATTACTTACGTTGGTCCAGATTCATACAAGTATACACGTGCTGTCCTTAGCGAGCGCGCTGTAACTGACGACAAATATAGATTGTGGCCAGTACCTATTGCTGAGGAGAACATGATGAGAACTTATGGTTTCGAGATTCAGAACCCCGGTTGGTAGTCGTTGGACAAATAACTTATAAATTCCTTTAGCGGGGGCTGATAAGCATAACAGCTTTATCAGCCCCTGCTTTTTAATTGTAGAGAAATGAAAAAAATAATTTTATCTTTTGCGTTGATGGTCACTGCGTTGTGCGGCTCCGCGCAGAGTAACCCATTGAATTTGGCATCGTCATTTGTGGAGTGCATGAGTGATGATTGCGCGACGAAGAGTGTTGTAGATGACTATGGCTTGGTCAGTGATGGAGAGCTCGATCAATCCAAGGCGCTCCAAGAGGCTATCTACAGCTTCTCTAAGGAGGGCGGTGGCAAGCTCATTATACCGAAGGGCACCTACTGCTTTGCGAATGTCTATTTGGCCTCTGATGTACACCTATTGGTCGAAAAGGAGACTGTTTTGCGTCCATATATAGCTCGACCCAACTCCTCGTCAGCGGTGGTCATGCTTATGCTAAGTGGTGATGATAAGAGTGCCGATGGATATATCGAGAACTGCTCACTGAGAGGCTTGGATGGTGAGTTCTATGTGGATTACTCTCATCTCCCCAGTGGCGATGTCTCGAAGATGCGTTTTGTGATTAATCGTCGCGTGCGCAACTTCCTTATCTCGGATGTTATCATCAAGGATAACTACACGCAGTTCTGCGCCATCGTATTCACCTCTGCACCAGAGCCCAAGGGGGCTAACTGGGATGTGGTGAGACCTACAAATGGAGAGATCCGCAACTGCTCGATCCTCAATGCGAATGCTGGTTATGGCCTCTGTCAGTTCCATGGTGCTCAAAGCATCTACCTTACCGACATCTATGCGAAGGGTGGTATCACTCTACGTCTGGAGTCTGATTCGGGCGACAATGCCGGTGTATACGACATTCAGGCGCGTAACGTGGGTAATGAGGATGGTGTCTCCGCCGTGATGATGAACCCTCACGGATACCACAATGGCACGGTGCTCGTGGATGGCATCTGGTCGAAGAACTCGATCTTTGCTGTATTTGTGCGTCGCGGCTTCATCGATGCTAAGAACCTCCATAACCCTGACGCTGAGATAGGTACATATGCAAGCGACTCGAAGATGATTAACATCCATGCGGAGTTCGGCAAGAGAGGTCAGCTCGTAAATAACGATGTTTGGGCCTTGGAGCCCGATATGCATAAGTATATCAAAGCAGTTAAGGTTGACGGATACGACGGCAAGATGATCCTAGGGCCATCAATAGCCCCCGTCTGGAACGATACGCGCGACCACTACACAGTAACCTTCGAGGGGGTCACCTCCACCGGATTCAAACATCACGAAAATAGCGTGCTCCTCACCGAGCAGATCATAGATCGCGAAGTAACCCGCGCAACAGTCACCGGAACAATCAAAGCATACCAAGACCCCGATATCGTAGCAGCTGCCAAAGCAGCAGACGCTAAGCGCGCAGCAAAGGTGGAACAATATCGTAGGTTGCAGGAGGGTAAGTAGGTTAACCTCGGATTGGGTTTAAATGCCTTCAGGCATTTAAAAAATTAAAGATGTCAAAATGTTATGCGAATTTATTCGTGATAACATTTTGACATCTTTAATTTCATAGCGTAGCTATAAGCCCAATCCGCAAGAGAAGAATAGCTCCGCAGGGAGCACCCTGCCCGCCGGAGGCGATGAGAGAGTATCTCCTCTACCTCTACGGCACAAAAGTTGATTGTGTGGGGTGGTGGGACGCTTGAAATATAATATATCGTTGTTTGGGGCCAATATACTCTTTGCGCTCAACTACTCTCTGTTTGTCTCCCTCCTTGAGGGGGACAAACTCTCTATTGGGGCTATCTATATTTTGCAGGTGTTGGGGCTTTTTATTGTGGCGATGGTTGTTGGGGGTGGCGCTATGGTGCGCTCTTGTTGTCGGGGTGTGGATATTGTCATAATCTCTCTCACGGCTGTTGTTAGTGCTTTGGGGTGGAGCTATGCCTCTCTCTATGGCATGTCGCTCACCTCGCCTATTGATGCCGCTACGGTAGCCTCTGTGGGGCCCTCTCTCACGTTGATCTTTGCGCACCTCTTGGGGCTGCGACGTGTTACGGGGGTGCGTGTTGTGGGGCTGCTTCTATCGCTTGTGGGGGTGGCGACGCTTGTTGTGACGATCCATCCGCTGACGGGTAACCGGAGGGTTGTTGCGGGCAATATGGTTCTTGTGGCGGCGGTTCTTGTGGCCGCTATCAACACATTGATCTTTAAGCCGCAGCTTGAGCGTTATGGCTTGAGGAGGGTCCTCTTGATCTACTCTGTGGCCGCGGTGGTGGTGAGCTTACCTCTTTTTGTGGATGACTTAAGGGGTGTAGACCTGCTGAAGTTAGGGTGGGGTGGACTCCTTGAGGCCTGCTTGCTGCTGCTGGCGGGAGGTGCACTGCCCCTTGTGATGCTGCTGGAGGGTACGGAGCACCTTACGGCACTTCACACGTCGCTCTATCGTTATTTGCAGCCGTTGATTACCGCGGCGGTGGTTGTTGCACGTGGGCAGGCGCAGTTCACGTGGGTGAATTGTGTCGCTATAGTTATGATTATTGCAGGGGGAGTTGCTCTTGCACGAGGGGTAGATAGAGCGGGATGAAGAGTGCGAGGAGCAGCAGGAGGAGCAGCATGAAGTATGCTACATTTGTGATCCACCCACGCAGCCGCACAAGGGAGAGGGAGGCTAAAAGCGCGATCATGGGGGCAGCGGCACTCAGTGATAGTAGTGAGGCTGAGGGTATGGCGAGTGATAGCAGGGCGCAGCAGAGCATTGTGAGAGATATTTGCAGGCGGGTCGTTGTCTTGTGGAGGTTATCCTTGAACCAGAGTGCCGAGAGCAGAGCTAATATGGTGGTGAGAGCCGTAATCGCTGTGCGGAAGAGGGGGATTGTGCTAAGTTCGAATAGTGTTGATGGCTCAAGGAACATTTGAGCCATTGCTCTGGGTGCCTCCATGAAATCATCTCCTAGCAGCCATAATATGTAGAGTGTTATGGCGGGGGCGAGAAGTAATCCCATGATGCATACGATCCATTCGCGGAAGGTTACATCGAGCAGGATTAGTGATAGGATTACTCCGACCCACATCACGAGCAGCGGTGTGTAGAGCAGTGGGAGGATGGATAGAGCAATACCAACGTTAAGGAGGTATGTTAGGCTACGACCATTTCGCACCGCGTGGAGTATATAATCTACAGCTAGCGAGGAGAGGGTAAAGATAAGTGTTGCGAGGAGGAACTCTTCGGTAAGGATCATGCACCAGCCAACCACACCTAGTAGGGGTATATGTATTGATGTAGTGTCGGAGTATATATTCTGCACGGAGATGCGTCGACCCAGCCTGAAGCACGATACAAAGAGCATTGAGGAGGCTATAAGAGCGCTCCAGATGGGTGCTGCGTGTTGAAAGGCGGTGATATACCCCCCTAGCAGGGAGTCGCTTTCGATCATCTCGTTTGAGATGTAATCATCTCCACAGAGCACAATAGCCCCTATGACACTCATGAAAAAGAGTGTCAGAAGGGAGGGGAAGACCTGTTGCCGCGTTATATCAAACTTCATAACGGGGGCTACTCCTCGCCCAAGAACTGAAGATAGATCTGACGCTGGAAGTTCTCGTTAAGCGAGAGGAATGTCTGCGTTGACGCAACGCCGGGGATTGATAGGATCTTGTCGAAGAGCGTGCGCATCATGTGGTCGTTATCTGTGCAGTAGATCTTTGCGAGGATGTTGTAATCACCCGTCACGAAGTGGCTCTCAACAATTTCGGGCACCCCCATGATCTTATCCATCGTCTCCAAAAGTAGTTGAGGATCTTTAAGGGTGATGCCAATAAAGGCACACACATCGAAGCCTAGCGCCTTGGGGTTCACCAAGATGCGACTGCCTTGAATCACATCTAGCTCCTCCAACTTGCGTATGCGTTGGTGGATGGCCGCACCTGAGATGCCGCACTCGCGTGCAATCTCCAAGTAGGGCATGCGTGCATTCTTGATTAGTAACTTCAAGATCTTGCGATCAATGTCATTGAGTTGTGTCTTTGCCATAATATATTGATTTGTATAAATTTAGATCACCCCTGTCTCGCGTCCCACCTTGATGAATGCTTCGACACACCTGTCGATATCCTCTGCGCTGTGACCTGCCGACACTTGCACGCGGATGCGAGCTTGATCCTTTGGTACAACGGGGTAGTAGAAGCCCGTCACGAAGACCCCCTCCTGCTGTAGTGCCGCTGCAAAGCGCTGTGAGAGAGGTGCGTCGTATAGCATTACGGCACATATCGCCGAGACTGTAGGTTTAATGTCGAAGCCTGCCGCCATCATCGCAGTGCGGAAGCGCTCCACGTTACTCACCAAGCGGTCGTGGATGGAGTCATCCTCGCCAAGCATCTTAAAGAGCTCAATGCCGGCTCCAACCACCGCGGGGGGGAGCGAATTTGAGAAGAGGTATGGGCGTGAACGCTGACGCAACATCTCGATGATCTCCTTGCGGCCAGTGGTGAAGCCTCCTACAGCACCACCAAAAGCCTTGCCAAGTGTCCCCGTGATGATATCAACCTTGCCGCGGAGATCATATAACTCCGTTATGCCGCGACCCGTAGCACCCAGCACACCTGCCGAGTGGCACTCGTCAACCATCACCAAAGCGTCGTACTTCTCGGCAAGCTCGCAGATCTTATCCAAGGGAGCAGCGTTGCCATCCATCGAGAAGACTCCATCGGTGGCAATCACCCTAAAGCGCTGCGCCTGAGCGAGCTTAAGGGCACTCTCCAACTCCTCCATATCGGCATTAGCATATCTGTAGCGAACAGCCTTACATAGGCGCACACCATCTATTATTGAGGCGTGATTCAAGGAGTCCGAGATGATAGCATCTTCGGCCGAGAAGAGAGGCTCAAAGAGACCTCCATTAGCATCAAAGCATGCCGCATATAGTATAGTATCCTCCGTTCCGAAATAGTCGGAGATGGCAGCCTCCAGCTCCTTGTGAATATCTTGACATCCACAGATGAAACGAACCGACGAGAGACCATATCCACGCTCATCCATAGCATCCTTGGCCGCCTGAACAAGACGCCTATTGTTTGAAAGACCTAAGTAGTTGTTAGCGCAAAAATTAAGCACACTCTTGCCCGCAACCTCAATCGTTGCACTCTGCTCAGATGAAATTATACGCTCACTCTTATATAGCCCAGCACTCTTGATCGCTGAAAGCTCCTCATTTAAATACTCTTTAATCTTTCCGTACATAGCTCTTAGTTTTATTAGATTAGCAAAAATAATAATTTTTAATAAAAAAACTATCGTTTTGTCACAAAAAGTGACAAAAAAAGTGAAAAATATAATTTCTAAGTAATCAACAAAAATTAATGCGATATTTTAACCCTACGCACTCCAGCACCTCAGCGACTCGTGCTTTTAGTCTCATAAAGTTCAGATAAGCATCGA
>JBCQWG010000013.1:0-53976 GCA_047172325.1 Rikenellaceae bacterium
AACCTAACTTATAATTTATGTCGCTTTGAGCAGATTGTGAGATTGAAAATCGCCTTGAGATAATGCGCTGATAGATAGATTTTTTTTCAAAAAGTTTTGATTTCAGAGCTTTTTGATTTAACTTTGATGTCAGATAAACGCTTCAATTTAGGACGTTACGGGTTCTTGTCCTAAATTTTGGAGTAAAAATGAAAAATTAGAACCCTCCATAAATAATAAATAAAAGATATTGTATGTTTACTCCACAAGATTTAGAGCAGATCCAAGCGCACGGCATCACCCCTAGCGGCGTTGAGCAACAAATTAACAATTTTGAGCAGGGCTTCCCCTCACTACCAGTTCTTCGCGCAGCAGCTGTTGGCGATGGCATTCTTCGCCTAAGCGAGCAGGAGCTTCAGAGTGCCGCAGAGTGGTATGAGCAGCAGCTCGATAAACTAAAGGTGGTTAAGTTCGTTCCCGCGTCGGGTGCCGCTACTCGCATGTTCAAGGAGCTATTCGAGTTCGTGGGAGAGGATAAACGTACAGGGGGAATAGATAAACTCCTCCAGAATATCGAGAAGTTTGCATTCTACCCAGAGCTCAAAGCGCTCCTACCGGCCGATGCCGACGATAAAGCTATCGTGAGTGCAATAATTGGAGAGGGTCTTAACTATGGCTCTAAGCCTAAAGGACTTGTGACATTTCATAGCTATGAGGATGGCGCCCGCAAAGCTATCGAGGAGCACCTCGTGGAGGCGGCCCTTTATGGTAGCAACAATGGTGTGGCCAACATCCATTTCACAGTCTCACCAGAGCATAAAGCATCCTTCATGGAGCTCTTGGAGGTTGTCGTACCTCGCCACAGCGCGAAGTTTGGTGTGGAGTATAATATCTCCTTCTCGGAGCAGAGTCCCGCGACAGATACCGTTGCAGTGAACCCCGATAACACCCTCTTCCGCACAGAGTCGGGAGCTCTTCTCTTCCGCCCCGCAGGTCATGGAGCACTCCTTGAGAACCTCAATGCAATTGATGCAGACCTCGTTTTCATTAAGAATATTGACAATGTAACCACAGATGCCCTCAAGGGAGATACCATAACCTATAAAAAGGCGCTTGCAGGAGTCCTTCTAACTCTTCAGGAGCAGGTATTCGAATATCTAAAAGCTCTAGAGGTGGGTGGCGCTGAGATGGAGCCCATTGCGGAGTTCATCGAGCAGAAGCTCTGCGTGAAGCTGCCATCGAGCTATGGCGCACAGAGCCTGAGCGAGATCTTGGAGCGCCCGATGAGAGTCTGCGCCATGGTCCGCAATGAGGGAGAGCCCGGTGGAGGCCCCTACTGGGTGAAGGATACCCAAGGTTATGAGACACTTCAAATAGCCGAGTCCAGCCAAATATCAAAGGAGGATGCTCACCTCATGAAGGAGGCTACACACTTCAACCCTGCCGACCTTATCTGCGCGGTGAAAGATTCACGTGGCAAGAAGTTCAACCTCAAAGAGTTTGTCGACTACTCGACAGGATTCATCTCAGAGAAGTCAAGCGGAGGACGCCCCCTACGTGCACAGGAGCTTCCCGGCCTCTGGAATGGATCTATGGCTAAGTGGAATACAATCTTTGTAGAGGTGCCTGTATCGACCTTCTCACCGGTGAAAGTTGTTCAAGACCTTTTGCGCGAGCAACACCAATAGAGAGTATAATGCGCGGATTTAAGAGCCTACACCTCTTGGCAGTGGTGGTAGTGGCAATATGGGGCTACACCTTTGTCACAACAAAGATATTGATAGATGGAGGCCTCACACCATCGCAGATTATGGTATATCGCTTTGCTATAGCCTATATCTGCATGCTGTTTTTCGCTCCCAAGCCCCTCTTCGCCAAAAATATCAAAGATGAGCTTCTAACACTGGCGGCAGGTGTCGCCGGTGGCTCTCTCTACTTTGTGGCGGAGAATAGTGCTATCGCACTCTCGATAACCTCCAACGTAGCGATAATTATCGCCTCAGCACCCATCTTCACACAGCTCCTCTCGCACTTTATGCTGGAGGGGGAGAGGATGACTCGTCGCATGCTCACAAACTCAATATTCGCATTCGTCGGCGTGGTGATGGTAGTATACAATGGCCGCATAGTGTTGCAGCTAAACCCATTAGGGGATCTTCTGGCGCTCGCAGCATCCCTGCTATGGGCCCTCTACACAATCCTTATACGGAAACTCGATATGCGCGGATATACCACAAAGTTTGTCACCCGCAAGATATTCTTCTATGGCGTGGTCTCCATGATTCCCGCATTCTTCTTTATACCCATTGCACCAACCCCCGCCTCAACACTGCTGCAACCCTCAATCTATATCCCACTGCTCTTCTTAGCCGTTGCAGCATCCTTCTTCTGCTTCTTTGCATGGGGGTATATCGTAGAGAAGCTAGGAGCATCCGCCTCAGCACCATTCATCTACTTGGTACCCGTAGTCTCCTTGATAAGCGCCGCAATAGTGCTCCACGAGAAGATAACACCCCTAGCACTCGTCGGAATGGCACTAATCCTTCTTGGAGTGGTGCGAGGGGAGAAACGGAGCGCTCTGAGGTGAGGTTATGCCTCCGGCGGGCAGTGAGCAAGTGGAGTAAACTTTATTTTTCGTGCGTTTATCCTGACAGCCAATTGCAATTAACCATTATTTTTTCTATTTTTGTCGTACAAACTAAATAAAATGGCGTATGTTACGAAAAGTTAGGGTGTGGGCAGCGGCGATCTGCTTCACGCTCATCACACTTCTATTCCTTGATTTCACGGGTACGATTCACTCTTACTTTGGGTGGTTGGCTAAGATTCAGCTGCTTCCAGCATTGTTGGCGTTCAATGTTGGTGTTGTAGCTCTATTGATTATTGCAACGCTTCTCTTTGGGCGTCTCTACTGCTCTGTGATCTGTCCTCTTGGTGTTTTCCAAGATATTGTCTCGCGCTTTGCTGCTTCGAGGAGTGGTAAGAAGGCGCGTTTCAGTCACTCTAAGAATTTAGCGTGGTTGCGTTTCGTGACGCTTGCGCTCTTCGTCGTGGCGCTTGTTGCGGGGGTTGGCTCCTTGGTGGCGCTGCTAGCGCCCTATAGTGCTTATGGTCGCATTGCATCTAACCTCTTTGCACCGGTGTGGCAGTGGGGGAATAATATCCTAGCATATGTTGCGGAGCGTCGCGAGAGTTATCTCTTCTATGAGCATGAGGTGTGGATCAAGAGCATCTCTACATTTATCATTGCTGTGGTGACCTTCGTTGTTATCTCTATCTTGGCATGGCGCAATGGTCGCACCTATTGCAATACGATCTGCCCTGTGGGTACTATCTTGGGGTATCTCTCACAATTCTCGCTGCTTAAGCCCTATTTCGATATGGAGAAGTGCAATAGCTGTGGTCTCTGCGAGCGTAAGTGCAAAGCTTCGTGCATCTCCTCGAAGCAGGGCACGATAGATTATACACGTTGCGTCCTCTGCTTCGATTGCATCGAGAGCTGCAATAAGGGGGCAATGAGATATGGCCGTCGCACAAAGGTGGTGGCGGCAGCTAAGGGTGAGCCGCAAGCCAAGGGTGAGAGCCGCAAGGCATTCCTCGCGACCTCTCTTGTGGTGGCGACGGCTGCTGCTAAGGCGCAGACAACGAAGGTGGATGGTGGCCTAGCGCTACTTATCGACAAGCAGGCACCTGAGCGCAAGGTGCATATCGTGCCTCCCGGTGCGCAGAGCATTAAGAATCTCGCTTCGAAGTGCACTGGATGTCAGCTCTGTATCTCAGTATGTCCCAATGGGGTGTTGCGACCCTCGATGTCGCTTGAGCGCATGATGCAGCCGGAGCTCTCCTTCGAGCGTGGCTTCTGTCGTCCTGAGTGTACCAAATGTTCTGAGGTGTGCCCCACGGGAGCCATCGAGCTTATCTCGCGCGAGGAGAAGAGCATGATACATATTGGTCGTGCGCGATGGAGTAAGAAAAATTGTGTGGTCTTCACCGACGATGTAGATTGTGGCGCTTGCGCTGCGCACTGCCCTGCGGGGGCTATAACCATGGTTGCGATAGATCGAGAGGATCCTGCATCACGCAAGATTCCAATCGTCAATGCCGATCGCTGCATCGGATGTGGTGCCTGCGAATATATCTGCCCCGCAGCCCCATTTAGCGCAATCCATGTCGAGGGCAATAGCCGTCATATAACCCTTTAACAGTCTCGAAGATGAGTAATAATAGCCGAAAAATGGACCGTTCAGAGTTCCTTAAGATAATGGGTGCCGCAGCACTCACAACAGCCGCAGCGACAAGCTGCGTGGGCGGAGCAGCCAAAAAATCAATCTTGACAGAGGAGGCGCAAGCAGCCCAAGGAGAGTTCACCGTGCGCACCTCATCCAAGGGTGAGAAGATCGGTCTCTTGGGTTATGGATGTATGCGCTGGCCTCTGCTGAAGAACCCTCCCAAGGGTGTTTCGATAGTGGATCAAGAGGCTGTAGATGACCTTGTTGACTATGCTCTGGAGCATGGTGTAAACTACTTCGATACTGCCCCCCGCTATATTCAAGGGTGGTCGGAGCCCACGATGGGTATCTCCCTTAGTCGACATCCGCGCGAGAAATATCTTATCGCAACCAAGCTCTCGAATCAAGCATCCCCCAGCCGCGAAGCATCTTTGGAGATGTATCACAACTCCTTCGAGCGCCTCAAGGTGGATTATATTGATTACTACCTGTTGCACAGCGTAGGTAACTCGATAAAAAATTTCAACGAGCGATTCATAGATAATGGAGTGCTCGAATACCTGCTCAAAGAGCGCGAAGAGGGTCGCATACGTAACCTCGGATGGTCTTTCCATGGTAATGTGGAGACCTTCGACGCAATATTGGCACTCCACGAGAAATATCATTGGGACTTCGTGCAGATACAACTTAACTACTCCGACTGGCGCCATGCACGCGGAGCAAATGTCAATGCCGAATACCTCTATGGGGAGCTCGAAAAGCGCGATATCAAGGTGATAGTGATGGAGCCCCTGCTTGGCGGTAGACTCTCCAACCTCCCCGAATATCTAATGGATAGACTCATTCAACGTGAACCCGATCAGAGCGTCGCATCGTGGGCCTTCCGCTTTGCGGCATCGCACAAGAATGTGCTCTGCGTCTTGAGCGGCATGACATACCTCGAACACCTGCAAGATAATCTCGGCACATACTCCCCCCTCAAGCCACTAAGCGAGGAGGAGCTCATCTTCTTGGAGAGGACCGCAGAGATGATTATGGAGTACCCAACAGTCGATTGCAACGACTGCGACTACTGCATGCCATGTCCCTATGGCCTCGACATACCGGGAATCTTCACACACTACAACAAATGTATCACGGAGGGTAACTTTGCAAGCAGCCGTGGCGACGAGAACTACAAGAAGGCACGCCGCGCATACCTTATAAGCTACGACCGCGCAATACCTAGCCGCCGCCAAGCAGACCACTGCATCAGCTGCCGCAAATGCGTCGAGCACTGCCCCCAATCTATAGATATCCCCGCACAACTAACACATATTAATAACTATATCGAAAAGCTGCGACAGGGAATATTGTAGGTGGTGTTTATCACTGCCATCATCCCATCAGCGAGGTAACCTCGGATTGGGTTTAAATGCCTAAAGGCATTTAAACCCAATCCGCAAGAGTAATATGCACCCGCGGGGGTGTCCCCGCCCGCCGGAGGCAGTTGTAAAGCTAACCCTCAGAAAGTAAAGTGATTAAGTAAATATAATTGTCCAGATGATAAATCGCAGGGCGCGACCGATAAGCATAAATAGGGAGCATGTGAAGAGGTTTACGCGGTAGAATCCTAGGGCTACTGTTACGACATCTCCGAAGATGGGCACCCATGACATAAATGCGATAAGGCTACCATATCGTTTTATGGTGGTGCTTTGTCTTTCGATTTTCTCGCGAGGTACGCGTAGGTATCGTTCGATCCACTCCCAGCGTCCGAGGTATCCTATATAGTATGTGGTGAGGCCTCCAAGGAAGTTGCCGGCTGTTGCTGTGAGTAGCACCAGAGGGACGCTGCCACCAGATAGCAGGGCCCCAACGAGGAGTGCGTCGGAGCTGAGTGGCATTATGGTCGAGGCGAGGAAGGAGCCAATGAAGAGGCCCCAATATCCCCATGCGCCGAGGAGCTCCATTTGAACTTATCTTATTTTATTGAGCTGAGAGCTCTGCAAAGTTGATCTGGACAGGAGGTACCCTTCCCGCGGCAGTCGACACCGCTGAGGGTCTCTATGACGCTATCTACGCTCATGCCCTTCACAAGGCGGCTGATACCCTTTAGGTTACCGTCGCAGCCACCTATGAACTCTACTGAGGTGAGGATATCTCCCTCCACCTCTATATGCATCTCTCTACAGCACACTCCCTCTGGAGTGAATTGAATTTTTGCCATTTTATCTCTTTTAAGCCTCTCCAACAGGGGTGAGAGATGGAACTGCCTCTCGCTGATGGATCACAATTGGGCCATTATTATTCTCGTAACGTGCGATATTCTCCTGCAAAGAGTAGAGCAATCGCTTAGCATGCTCCGGGGTGAGTATGATACGACTACCAACCTTCGCCTTGGGCATTCCCGGTAATACCGTTGCAAAATCTACCACAAACTCCGTGGGGGAGTGTGAGATGATAGCTAGATTTGAGTATAGACCTAAAGCAACTTGCTCGTCTAGCTCTACATCTATTCCTCCCTCTGCACCTTTAATCTTTGTCATAATCTTAAATTTTTGAGTACCTTTGCCTGCAAAGATAACAAATTAATTTATAACTTGCTGCAAAAAAGATGATAAGATATCCACAATCTATTAACGAAATGGATTCTCAAGTGCCCGCACTCTTCTCCCCGCGCCGCTTCAACTCCTATTCGGCATACTTCAAACGCCTCTTGGGAGGACGCGTGCAGAAGGTGGCGATAAATGCGGGCTTCAGCTGCCCTAATCGCGATGGCTCGGTGGGGGTTGGTGGCTGCACCTTCTGCATAAATGAGGCATTCACACCATCCTATTGCACCTCTAATAAGAGCATTACGCAGCAGATAGAGGAGGGGATAGAGTTTCATTCGCGCCGCTATCGCAAAGCAACTACATACCTAGCCTACTTCCAATCATTCTCCAACACCTATGCCCCCCTAGAGGAGCTCAAAGTGCTCTACGAAGAGGCTCTGAGCAACCCCAAGATTGCGGGTATCATCATAGGTACTCGCCCCGATTGTGTAGATGAAGAGAAGTTGGACTACCTCGCCTCAATAGCTCAAAAGAGATATGTCGCCATCGAGTATGGCATAGAGTCAACCTTCGATACAACCCTTGAGGCAATCAACCGCGGTCATAACTTCGCCGCAGCTCGCTGGGCCGTGGAGCAAACCGCAAAGCGCAATATTCATGTGGGCGCACACTTCATCTTGGGGCTCCCCGGAGAGAGCGTAGAGATGCTTCACACACAGATAGATACAATAAACACCCTGCCCCTAACCACAATAAAGTTCCACCAGCTACAGATATTTAAAGGCACCCAGATGGCTCAGGAGTATGACAAAAACCCCTCACGCTTTCATTTCTATGAGCGCGAGGAGTATATCGACCTCTTTATAGATCTCCTCGAAAAGCTACGCCCCGACATCGTAGTGGAGCGATTTGCATCCGAAGCACCTCCCCGATATCACTGGGGCCCAAACTGGGGCCTCACCCGCAACGAAACTATGCTCTCCCTCTTCGAGAAACAACTCTCTAAACGTAATACCTATCAGGGACGATGCTATGGGGAGGGTCTCTGCGCAGGTTAACCTCGCTGATGGGATGATGGCAACCAAAGGTTGACATAGATAGATGCATTATAAAGAGCGTTGAAAATTCATTTTCATAAGATCTTTATAATGCATCTATCGTAGGGCAAAGCCCCATCCCATCAGCGCAGCAGAGGTCAAAAACGATAGTTTTTGGATCCAAGCTAAGCTTGGTGCCGCGCGGCATGAGCGCGATGAGAAGGATTACTCCTCCTCGTCGCTTTCGGCCATTGTTGTGTAGACGTTGGATACATCTTCGTCCTCTTCGAGGCGTTCGATGAGTTTCTCAACATCTTCGCGCTCGGTTGCGGAGAGCTCCTTGGTATCTGTGGGGATGCGAACGGCCTCTCCTGAGACGATCTCGTAGCCTCTTTCGTCGAGCCAGTGTTGTAGTGAGCCGAATGATTCGTAGGGGGCATATACTGTGATGGACTCTTCGGGGTAGAACTCATCTACACCTAGGTCGATCATCTCTAGCTCTAGCTCTTCGGGGTCTACCTCTGTGGGTACGTTGAACTTGAAGGTGCATTTATGCTCGAACATGAATCCTACACTGCCGCTATTACCGAGGGCACCACCGCACTTGTTGAAGTGCATGCGCACGTTGGCTACGGTGCGGTTTGTATTGTCGGTGGCTGTCTCCACGAGTACAGCGATGCCGTGTGGGGCGTAGCCCTCGTATACGAACTCCTTGTAGTCGGCTGTATCCTTTGATGTTGCGCGTTTGATTGCGCGTTCAACATTCTCTTTAGGCATGTTTTCCGACTTTGCGTTCTGCATCAAGACGCGTAGACGGGTGTTGGAGGATGGGTCGGGACCGCCTGCCTTAACTGCGATTTCGATCTCCTTTCCAATTTTTGTGAAGACGCGAGCCATATTGCCCCAGCGTTTCATTTTTCGCGCTTTGCGAAATTCAAATGCTCTTCCCATTATAGTGTTATTTTTTTAAAATTAAAATCTACTCAAAGATACCTGTATAGGTGTGTGGAGTGATTGCACGCAAGCGCTCCTTAACTTGGTCTGTTACATCTAGCTCCGTGATAAATGTGGCGATAGACTCCGCTGTGATATGAGAGTTGGTGCGTGTGAGGGCCTTGAGAGCCTCATAGGGTGATGGGTAACCCACGCTGCGCAACACTGTCTGGATGCCCTCAGCGACAACTGCCCAGTTAGCCTCTAGGTCGGCGTCGATTGCATCTTGGTTCAAGATGACTTTGCCTAGACCCTTCATCAGGGAGCGGATGGCGATGAGCGAGTGTGCCACGGGTACTCCTGCGTTGCGCAACACCGTAGAGTCGGTCAAGTCGCGTTGTAGGCGGGAGATAGGGAGCTTCGCTGCGAGGTGCTCATAGACGGCATTGGCCATACCGAGGTTGCCCTCAGCATTCTCGAAGTCGATGGGGTTAACTTTATGTGGCATGGCGCTGGAGCCTACCTCACCCTCCTTTATGCGTTGTTTGAAGTACTCCATAGAGATATAGCTCCACATATCGCGGCTAAGGTCGATGAGGATAGTGTTGATGCGCTTAAGGTTATCGAAGAGCGCTGCCATCATATCGTAGTGCTCGATCTGAGTTGTATATTGAGAGCGGTCGAGGTCCAACTTATCCCCCACGAAGCTATTAGCAAACTCCACCCAGTTGATAGCTGGATAGGCGATAGAGTGGGCATTGAAATTACCTGTAGCCCCTCCGAACTTTGCGGCAACGGGCAGGTTATGAAGCATATCCAGCTGCTTGCATAGGCGTTCGATATATACCATAATCTCCTTACCTAGG
The DNA here is from genome assembly GCA_047172325.1 of Rikenellaceae bacterium. GTDB lineage: Bacteria > Bacteroidota > Bacteroidia > Bacteroidales > Rikenellaceae > Alistipes. Next base: position 9,582 of record JBCQWG010000013.1, read on the forward strand.
CGGGTAGGGGAGGCGGGTTGACCGTGGGTTCGAGCCAACATTGAGACCTCTGCCCACTCGTTGCTCATTGCGATAAGCTTCTCTACGAGTTCATCCATGGCTGGCACGAAAACCTCCTCTATAGCCTCCTTCAGGGAGAGGGGTATAGAGGTGTTGTTGATATCCTGCGAGGTTAGTCCAAAGTGAACAAACTCCTTATATGCCTCTAGGCCGAGTGCATCCATCTTCTCTTTGAGGATATATTCGATGGCCTTAACATCGTGGTTTGTAACCGATTCGATCTCCTTGACGCGTTGTGCATCGGCCTGTGAAAATTCGGTATAGAGCTTGCGTAGCTCCTCAAATACTGCATGGTCGATGTCGGCAAGCTCAGGGAGGGGGAGCTCACAGAGTGCGATAAAATACTCCACCTCAACACGTATACGATAGCGAATTAGGGCTGATTCAGAGAAATAATTTGCCAACGGCTCCGTTACATTACGGTAGCGGCCATCGAGTGGCGAGATTGCTGTTAACTTATCTAACATGTGACAAAAGTTTTTTTATGAATTTAATTTGTGTCAAAAGTAGGAAAATTCGGTGGATTTGACAATTTTTTCTATCTTTGTCACTAAACTATTTTACATTTTTACATTAAATAACAGAATTATGCTTAATTGGATCAAAGATAACCCTATATTTTTCTTGCTAATATTCCTAGCTATTGTGTCACCATCGTTCTTTTTTGGTGCGATGCAAGTTGTATTCTACATCATTTTTGGCATCGTCGTACTTATGTTGATCTTAGGCCTGATCTTCAGAGCCAAGATTCGTGCAATGCAAAAAGAGATGGAGGAGCGCGGAGCGCAAGGAGGCTTCTACTCATCGTTTCAGCAGAGAGGCTCTCGCAGCAGCAACACGCGCAGTGACGAGGGCGATGTAAATATCTTCCAGCAGGGAGGTGCAGGCGAGAAAAAGGTCTCTGAGAATGTAGGTGACTACGTTGATTTCGAAGAGGTTAAAGAGAAGAAATAGACTGCAAACATGACAAAACTACTATTCCGCATAGGTCAATATATCCTGCTCATGGCCAAGGTCTTCTCGCGCCCTGAGAAGCGTTCCATATATCGACGTCGCATATGGTTCGAGCTAGAGGCATTGGGCCTCGGCTCGGTGGGGCTCACCGCCATCATCTCATTCTTCATTGGTGCTGTGATAACCCTCCAGATGGCTATCAACCTCGACGAAGGGTTCATCCCCCGCTCGATGATCGGTTACGCCACACGTGAAACCCTCATCTTGGAGTTCTCCTCAACGGTGGTCGCTCTGATCCTCGCAGGAAAGGTCGGCTCCAACATCGCCTCAGAGATCGGCTCCATGCGCATCACGGAGCAGATTGATGCACTGGAGATAATGGGAGTCAACTCCGCCTCATACCTTATCCTGCCCAAGATCGTAGCTACGGTGCTCTTCTTCCCTCTGCTAACGGCCTTCAGCATGATAATAGGCCTTATTGGTGGCTTCCTCATCTCGATCTTCACCGGTATCATGATCCCTAACGACTACATCGAGGGAATACTCCTCGACTTCAATAGCTATTCAATAGCATACTCACTTATCAAGAGCGTGGTCTTTGCATTTCTGATAACCTCAGTCTCGGCATACTATGGATATTACGCCGATGGCAACTCCCTTGAGGTGGGTAAGTCCTCTACTCGCGCGGTGGTGGCTAGCTCGATCGTGATTATGATATTCAACCTTATTTTGACCCAAATCCTGCTTATATGATACGCACCTCACACCTCGAAAAGTCGTTCAACGACAAAAAGATATTGAGCGACATCAATATAGAGTTCGAAACAGGCAAGACAAACCTTATCATAGGTAAGAGTGGATCGGGCAAAACAGTGCTGCTCAAATCATTAGTGGGCCTCCACGAGGTGGACTCTGGCGACATCTTCTTCGATGATGTCAACTTCACACGCCTCACCTTCAAGGAGCGCAAGGAGATCAGAAAGGATATCGGCATGATCTTTCAGGGTGGAGCCCTGCTAGATGCCTCCACCGTACAAGAGAATATCATGCTCCCCCTAGATCTCTTCACGGAGCTCTCGGCAGCCGAAAAGAGGGAGCGCGTAGACTTCTGCCTGCACCGCGTGAACCTCGACCATGCACATAAGCTATACCCCTCTGAGCTAAGTGGAGGTATGATAAAGCGTGTGGCAATAGCCCGCGCCATCGTCCTAAACCCCAAATACCTCTTCTGCGATGAGCCCAACTCTGGCCTCGACCCACAGACCTCAATCGTCATCGACAACCTCATTCAAGATATCACCAACGAGTACAACATGACAACGATCATAAATACTCACGACATGAACTCCGTGATGGAGATAGGCCAAAAAATAGTCTACATCCACCAAGGCCAAAAATGGTGGGAGGGAAACAGCGATAATATCCTCAGCGCAAACAACGAAGAGCTCAACGACTTCGTATTCGCCTCCCAAATGGCAAAACGCGCTAAGGGGTTTCTGAGGTAGATGGGTTAAATTATAGTCTCTTATGCCTCCGGCGGGCGGGGAAAAGCACCCCCGCGGGTGCATATTACTTCCTGCGGATTGGGCTTATAGCTGGCGCTATGAAATAAAAGGTGTCAAAGAATTACCGCAAATAAATTTGCATAATTCTCTGACACCTTTAATTTTTTAAATGCCTAGAGGCATTTAAACTCAATCCGAGGTTACCTCGCTGATGGGATGATGGCAACCGTAGGTTGACATTAGATAGATGTAAAAATAATTTTGTTTTGTAAAACATATTTATTAACTTTGTAAGTGGCTAATACTTAATTGGTATGATTATACGAAAGGTAATAAAGTGGGTGATAATAGTTTTTGTGGTTGTGAACCTTTTTGTTGGGGGGCTTGTTGGGTTGCTTCTCACGCCGCAGGTTCTCACGCCGCGGGTGTTGGATATTGCTCAGAGGAGCATTAAGACGGAGGTTTCGATAAAGAGTGTAGACCTCTCTTTGTTCACGCGGTTTCCCTCGCTCACCTTGCGTATAGACTCTCTGCGCATAGCTCAGGCTAAGGATAGCATTGGTGATTTGCTCTTTGTGAAGGAGTGTCGCATTGCGGTGGATCCGTGGGCACTTCTCACGCGCACCATCAAGGTGAATCATGTCTCGTTGAGTGGCGCTAGCCTCTATGTATATGTCGATTCGCTGCATGGACCTCTGCGTAGCCATTTCATCATGCCGGAGGTGGCGGAGAGTGTTACGACGGCGGAGGATAGCACCTCTTTTGATCTGAGTGCATATAATGTTCTGTTGAGGCGCTTGAAGGTTGATTCGATGCAGATTGTAATTGATGATCGCACCAAGGAGTTCTACACGCGTGTGGATAACTATGGTGTCGATATGTCGATGAGGCTCTCCTCGCATATCTGTGGTATGGATGTTAAGAGTGGCTTCAGCAACCTTATAGTGTGGCATAAGGGGGATTTGCTTGTCAAGAAGACCTCTATGGCGATTGACACCAAGGCGAAGTTCGATATGGACTCTCTTAAGGTGAGCTTCGAGAGGGCCGATCTACGTCTCAATGGCATTGATTTTCACTCTAGTGGCATGGTGCAACGCGACACCATCACGCAGAGCACCTATATGGATATCACCTCCTCGCTCAGCACCCCTTCGTTGGCGGAGTTCTTGGAGCTTGTTCCTGCCTCCATTATTGAGAGCAAGGAGAAGATCAAGACAGAGGGGCAGGTCGCGCTCGATGTCAAGGTCGAGGGGCACTACGCAGCCGATATCCTCCCTACGATCTCGGCTACGATCAAGGTCGACGACGCTATGGCGCGCTATCAATCGCGCAAGTTAGCCTTGGAGAGCGTTAGTTGCGACGCCTTTGTCTATGTTGATATGAATGAGCCGAAGCGCTCCTATGCCGATGTAAATAGGTTCTTTGTAAATACCTCGGAGATAATTAGCCTCGATGTGAAGGGCAAGGTCTCCAACTTCCTTGAGGACCCTTTGGTGGATGTCGCGGTGAAGTCGGATATAGATTTCGATCGCTTCACGGAGCTCTTCCCGCTTAATGAGAGTATCGTATGTAGCGGCCGTAGCCAGAGCGATTTGACGGCTAACTTCACCCTCTCTGACATTACGAATAGTAACTTTGCCAAGCTCTATATAAATGGTGAGACGCGCTTTACAGATATGGAGATCTCGCTGGATGCAAGCAAATTTGAGCAGGATACAACCTCCATGGATTACCTCTATTTGCAGGCCGAGAGTGGAAACATGATCTTTGGTGATAAGGTGCGCCCGGATACCGACAGCCGCACGCTGCTCGCCACAATTGACTTTTCGGGGCTGGGTTACAAATCTAAGGCGGGGGAGTACCTCTCGATCCGCAATATAGATCTCTCTGTAGGTGCTAACTTCGACCGTAATAGCTCCTCTGTAAATGGAGTGGGCATACGTGGAGTGGCTCAAAACATGGTTGTGGGTGTAGATAGCCTCTTCAGCTCCGAGCTGGAGAGCTCCGATGTGACCTTCACCCTCTCGCCAAAGAGTGAGCAGCGGGAGGCTGTCGTGAAGGCGCTCATCAGCAGCTCGCAGATAAGTGTGAGCGAGCCGATATATAACTCCGAGATAAGCCTCTCTTCAGTTGAGATGAATCTAGATATGATCCGCCTTGAGCCCCGCCTCTGGGATATGGATGGAGCAGTTCAATTCTCCGACTTGACCCTCTTCACAGATCTCTTCCCGATAGATATCACCGTGCCCCAGAGCAGCGCTAAGGTGAGTAACCGCACAATAGAGCTCACCAATGCAGAGATGTCGATAGGTGAGAGTCAGATCATCGCGACAGGACATATAAACAACCTTTTGCAGAAGCTCTTCGTGGATCCTCGCACCACGATCAGTGGCGAGATGCAGGTGAACTCCTCTCTTCTCAACATCTCCGAACTTATGGTGGCAACAAATAGTAGTGTGCTGCTGCTCGAAGAGTTCGACGATCTCGAAGAGGTAACCGCGGTAAATGGCATGGAGGGCTTCGCCGGCATAGAGGCGCTGGAGGAGGTTAACGCCATCGAAGAGGAGGAAGAGGAGCTCAGCGAAGAGGAGGCTGCGGCCATGGAGGAGTATATAGAGGCCGATAGCATCCTCAGTGAGGTTGTCATAAGACGTGAGGAGATGCAGCAGGCGGACTCCTTGAATCGTCGCGGTGGACCACCCCACGAGGGGGAGCCCTCAACTATATTCTTGGTTCCTCGCATGATGGATTTCACCTTCGATGTGAACATTGATCTAGCAACCTTCGAAGAGGCTAAGATAGAAGATATAACAGGCCAAGTAAAGATCAAGGATGGATTGCTCTCGCTGGAGGATCTCTCCCTGAAGGCAATAGGGGCGGAGGGCACAGGCTCAATGAGCTATAGCAACCTTAGTCGCAACAGCTCTAATGTAGCCTTCAACATGGTGCTCAGCGATGTGGACATCAACCGTATAGGTGAGCTCTCGCCATCTATCAATACGATGTTCCCCATGCTGCAATCCTTCGAGGGTATCGTCGACTTCACCCTCAAGGCAAACACCACCCTCGATAGCGAGTCTATGATCGACTTCGAGAACTTCGTTAGCGCCATGAGCTTCAAGGGGCGCGACCTAGTGCTGATGGATAGCGAAACCTTTACGGCACTCTCCAAGACATTGATGTTCAAGAATAAAGATCGTAACCTCATTGACGAACTGGAGGTCTACGCCTTGGTCAATAAGAATACCATCACGGTGCTCCCATTCCCCATGACAATGGATCGCTACGAGGCAATAATAGGTGGCTCGCAGGATGTCAACCCGGAGAGCTTCGAGGTGGATTACAGCTACCACATCTCCATCATGAAATCCCCACTCCCCTTCAAGGCAGGCGTGAATATCACTGGAGACCTCACCGACTTCAAGTTTAAAGTAACCTCCGCAAAGCTTAAAAATAGTAACTTCGATACTCAAAAGAAGATCTACGAAGCCTTCAACGGCTCAATCGTAGAGAAAGCCGTTGTCCCAGAGCGAAAACGCCGCGAGCAGCAGCAGCAGTGATACTATGAAAAAAGGTTGAATAACATAAGTTATTCAACCTTTTGAGCAGAAAACGAGACTCGAACTCGCGACCCCAACCTTGGCAAGGTTGTGCTCTACCAACTGAGCTATTTCTGCAATTTGTAATGAACGACTGAGAAGCGTTGTTCCCGTTTTGTGAGTGCAAATATAGAGGAAAAATCTATATCTGCAAAACTTTTTCGGAATTTTTTTAAAGTTTTTTTCGCTCAAAGTTGCAAGTTGCTGATTGTCAGCTGGGGTTTCTCTCTCTTACTGCGCTCATGCCGCGCGGCACCAAGCTTAGCTTGGATCCAAAAACTATCGTTTTTGACCTTTGTGTTGCGCTGATGTGATGAGGGCTTTGCCCTACGATAGATGCATTATAAAGATCTTATGAAAATGAATTTTCAACACTCTTTATAATGCATCTATCTATGTCAACCTACGGTTGCCATCATCCCATCAGCGAGATTAACCTCGGATTTCATAGCGCCAGCTATAAGCCCAATCCGCAAGAGATAATATGCACCGGAGGCATAAGAGGCTATAATCTAGTGAGTAAAGACGCGACCCTTTTGTGATTCGCTCTTTTCGTATGCGATTCTGGTTTTGGTGGGGTATTCGAGAGTTTCGAACTCTTCGACGGCTGTGTGGATATCTTCCATAAGCATGTCGGCCATGTCGCGGGTCATTCCTTGTCGCACCACAACGCGCATTACGATCATATCGTCGATATCTTCGGGCATGGTGTATGCGGGTATCATCCAGCCATTTTGCTGTAATCTATTTTGCAGGTCGTAGAGGGTCCACTTTGCTGTTTTGTTGTACTCCTCATCCATGTACCATATAAATAGGGGGTTATCAACGCTCGATGAGAAGTTCTTGAAGCACTTCAGGGCTCCCATCTGTTGGTGGCAATATATGGCGATATCCATAGATGCTTGTTGCACATCGCGGTAGCCTTCGAATCCCAGATGCACAAAGTTGTAGTATTGACCAAGGATCTGTGCTGCGGGGCGGGAGAAGTTGAGTCCCACCTGAGTGATGCTTGCACCGAGGTAGTTTACGCTGAATGACATCTCTGCGGGGAGGTAGCTCTTATCGCGCCACACGACCCATCCTAGACCGGGGTAGACCAAGCCATATTTATGTCCCGATGTTGATATTGAGATGACGTTATCGAGTCGGAAGTCCCACTTCAATTCCGGTTGGAGGAAGGGTAGGATAAAGCCACCCGATGCCGCGTCGACATGTATTGGTATTTGGTAGTCTCTCTTCTTGTTATAGATGCTCAGTGCACGGTCGAGTGCCTCAATGTCGTCGTTGAGGCCTGTCCATGTTACTCCCGCTATGGGGACTATGCATATTGTATTCTCGTCACAGAGTGCGAGTGCCTCTGTGGGGTCGAGTGTCTGGTGGGTCATCGTGATGGCTACTGTGCGGAGTTCGATTTGCCATAGTTGGCAGAATTTCTCCCATACCACTTGATAGGCGGAGCTCATAACGAGGTTTGGTTTGTCGTATGGTTTTCCTGCGCTCTTGCGACGTTCGCGCCAGCGGAGCCATGCTGCGACACCACCGAGCATGCACGCCTCAGAGGAGCCTATGCCGAGGGCACCACATTTTGAGTCACTCTTCTCAGGGGTGTTCCACATATTAGCAATGATATTGATGCAGCGGCCGCACATAAGAGCTATACGGGGATACTCCGTCTCGTCGATGTAGTTTACATCTATCGCATCGTTCATAAGCTTTGTGGCATATTCGTCCATATATGTTGTGACGAATGTAGCTAGGTTGAGCCGTGGTTGGGTCTGAGGATATGTCTCATCCTTAATCATTTGGTAGGCTGTCTCAGCGATCATTCCCTTTTGTGGTATGAACTGTGCGGGGGCAGGTCTTAGGGTGGACTCCTCCTGCATGGAGCTTGCGCTAGCCGTTGTGGTATTCGATTTTTTCATAATTAATAAAGTTTTATTATGTTATTTCAAAAACTTTGCCAATGAAATTGTACCTTTGCCGCTGGATTAAAAAATAAGAGTATGTTAAGTTCAATTAAGAATATTATCTTCGATTTAGGCGGTGTTGTAGTAGATCTAGACCGCGCACGATGTGTAGAGTCATTCACGCGCATTGGCTTCCCAGAGGCTGACAAGCTTATCGACTGCTACCACCCTGTTGAGTTCTTCAATCAGCTGGAGCGCGGCGCAATCACCGTTGAGGAGTTGTGCGACATCATCCGCTCGATTGCGGGTCGCGAAATGAGCAATGAGGCCATCTGCGAGGCCTACTCCGACTTCTTGGTGGAGATCCCCCTCTATAAGTTGCGCCTTATCGACTCTCTGCGCAAGCGCGGCTATAAGCTCTATGCCCTATCTAACATCAACCTTGCGGTGATGGCAAAGGTGCGTAGGCTCTTCGCGATAGATGGCAAAAGCATGGAGGAGTACTTCGATCACCTCTATCTCTCCTTCGAGATGGGCTGCTTGAAGCCAGAACCAGAGATCTTCGAGGCTTTAATCTCTCATAGCGGGATCAATCCCGCCGAGACCCTTTTCATAGACGACTCTGATCGTAATATCATGAAAGGCAGCGAGTTTGGGCTTCAGGTGTATCTTGCCTCAGCCCATGAAGATTACTCGCACCTCTTCGAGGAGTAAAATTTTTAATATTTTTTTCGATATTAAATTTGTAGAATCAAAAATAAACCCTATATTTGCATCCGGATTTGACACTAAGTGTCTATTTATCGTCTCTTCGGGGTGTAGCGCAGTCCGGTTAGCGTATCTGCTTTGGGAGCAGAGGGTCCCAGGTTCGAATCCTGGTACCCCGACAGAAGAAAAGAGGAAACTTCAGTAGTGAGGTTTCCTCTTTTTCTATTTCAACTTTTTGCATTATAACCAAAAGATTATTATATTTGTGATGTCAATAAAACGAATAGATATGGATAGAAAGCGGAAGACAAAGAATGAGCTGAAAAAAGACTTGCATTTTTACCTTGACTATTACAACAAGGTCTCAGATAGAATGAAAAGCACCTTGACAAAGAGATCCAAGAAATAATCGAATTACTCAAGCAATTAGGAAAAAATTAATTAACTTATTCCCTATGTAAATGAGGAATATAAAGTATACAAAAGATGAAAAATAGAATTAGCGAACTTAAAGCGAGATATGCCAAGGCTAAAACAAAGGCTGAGTTTGATGCAATAGAATCGAAACACTCAAAAGAGCATTGCTAGATATCTCGGAAAAGATAAACACTTCTGTATCTATTGTTTTTTAAATGCCTTCGGGCATTTAAACCCAATCCGATGTAACCTCGCGGATAGGATGGTGACAACCGCAGGTTGTCACCATCTTTCGTCTCCTCCTACTCTATTAACTCATTTAGTCCATATCAACATCTGACTCAATCCAGCTGTTTACAGCTACAGTGAAGTTGATATATCCATCAGAGATAGGGTCATTGACATCTTTATTCTCTACTAGGAACTTGGTTCTGTTACCCTTTTTGTCGTAGTAGTATTCGTCGATAAGATAACCATTTGTGGCGCCATCTGTACCCAAGCTGATATTATAGTTGTAGCTTTGGCCCTGCTTAAGGACGAAATCGGTCTCCCCTAGGGGATATCCTACCATCACGAATAGAGGCTCTTTATAGTATGCGTAGTCTGTCTCCTCGTTGTAATCAGGGTGTAGAGAGGCGTCGCTATAGCCGATAGCATTTAGGTTTTCACCCTCCTCTGCACGGTAGATTAGATAGATATGAGATCCAGATACTGTAGACTCTCCTGCGCTAGGATCCCACGAAGTTGTTGTCTGTGGCAATAACATAAGGTTGGTTGCCACCTTCGAGATCTTATCCTCTGAGGAGTCGACAGCAGGATTCTGCGTAGTTAGATATGGATAGTCGTCAATGGCGCTAGCGCTCTGATTGGCCCAACTGCTCGATGAGAGCATATAGCTGCGCTCGTTACAAATTGAGTTTAATCCCACTGCCTGTGTATAGACTGTCACCTCTTCGCCCGTGGTTATATCGAAGTTCACCTTTGATAGGATGTGGTTAAACGTTAGTGGCAGACGATCTCCCGAAGGGCGAGCCTCGGCTGTTGCAGATGCTGCTAGGATATCTGTTTGACCCGCTGTAGGTGCCGCATAGGTGATTGCGAGAGCCGACTGGTTATCATTTGTGATTTTTATACCTTTGTCAGCTGCGACTTGGTCCTCATCTAGAGTGAAGTAGAAAGCGTAGAAGTCAATAGGATAGTCGTCGCTATCTGTTGGCCACATAGGGCTCGATTCGGTCCAACCCCAATAGTCATTCACATAGCTATAGTAGTTCGAGCCATCCATCTCCTCGTCCCAAGTGCCGACTCCATTTTTGATACCATAGACCACGAAGCCGTTGTCATCGTCTTGAAGATCTGATAGTGTGAGGATATCTGCACGCGTTGTATTTGAGAGGAATCCGATTTGATTTTGCGCTGTGGAGGAGTCTACTTGTTGAGTCTCTTCCTTGGTGCAGCTTGCGACACTCAATGCGCAGGCGGCAATAATAAATAGTGAAGATTTTTTCATGATGTTAAAATTTAAATTTATAAATAGTGATCCTACAGGATCGTGATTTGATTCTCATCGCCCCAAGCGTCAACCTCTACATCGCCCGACACCTCTGGCAGGGAGAGCGACACACTCGCCCCAAGGTCGTTGTCGGCATATCGCGTTGCGGCACTCAATATCTGGTCACTAACGTCGTATACCATCTCCTCTTCGGGGGTGTGACGTGTTCCATCTATCAATATTACATCTAGCGTTAGGGTGTGCGTAGAGGTGGCGGCAGGCGTGGAGAAGGTGAGACGACTCTCATAGATCGTTCCATGCTGAAGGCTTCCATCATCCCAAAGGCGCTGTGTGAGATCCCCCACGTGAGTTGTGGTGAGGGTGTCCGTGTCGCCACTAGCCATAAATACCCTTTGAGCAAGTCCCGTGAGTGAGGCACTCACGCTATATGCTGAGCTGAGGTTCTCTACCTCCACCTCGATCACCGTGGGACATGTAAGGCGGCGCGGGGTGGCGGGGTTAAGTAGCTCTGCCATCTCAAGATCTCCCTGATCCCAGCTCTGTGAAGAGAGGGAGGCCATCGCATCGCTCACAACAAAATAGTCAATGCTGCATGAGGCGAGCTGAAGCGCCTCCACCGATAATGCCTCCTGCTCCGCGGGGGTGTAGAAGTCGTAGAGCTCCGGATCTTGATCGACGATCTTCGCTGCGAAGAGGTCATAGCTGTCAACATCCTCAAAGAGGATTGAATTTTGCCAGTAGGGATCATAGATAGATTCATTGAAGATCACCACAGAGTACTCACCTACAGGGATATCGAGCACTCCACTCTCGACATCATCCTCCAAGTAGCGATCAAATGGAGCGGAGCCATCGAGAGGGAAGAAGCGAAACGAGACGCGATGGATATAATCCTCCACCCCCTTGCTTATCTGCTCCGTGTCGAAGCCTGAGAGGGACCAATCTACACTCACCTCAATGAGCGCGCTCTCCGCGCCACTTTGGGTGCAATCACCCTCGCTAAGATCTCGGCGTGTGCACGATAGCGAGAGGAGCATTGCTGCGGCTAAAAATACTATTTTTCTCATCTTTTACCTCCTCTCTTATCTGCACGATGAAGCATCCACGCGAGCGAAATCCGACATCGAGTAGGTCCAAAAAAGTGCTTTGTGCTCCTCTCAGTGAGCTTCAGATTCCAATCATCTCCACACTGCTGAGCCTTATATTTTCGATATTTTGTTGTGAGCAGACCCACACCCAACGAATACTCCAATCGCAGGTTCTCACCAATTGAGTGGGCATAGGCCGCAGAGATGCCCCCGGCAATAACGTTTTCACCCTGATAGCCTGTGCCATCCCACTCAAAATCATAATAGCCACAACCCGCATAGAGCCCCACAGCCCACCCCGTGAGCTGCTCCACACCTGTGCGATCACCCAGCCAACGCCTACCCTCCACCGTGCCACAAAGCAGCTCAAAGCAGCGCTGACGACTATCCGAGAGCCACCACGGAAAGATCCACTCACCAGCAATAGAGTATCTATCACCTATAGGTATCTCCAGCTCGACGTTGAGGGCAGTGACAGCATTGAAGAGCAAATTCGTCTTCACCGCAAAGAGCGTCCTGCGAGGAAGCGAATCCACCTCCCAGTCAAAATCTTGATGAGGATTCTCAAAGGAGAGCGCCTTATATGGAGGCTCCCCCGGAATCAAACTGTACTTGGCTGGATCAATATAATATTGCTGCGCACATAGCCTCTGACAACCCAAAAGCAGAGCAATAGAGATGATCCAAGTAAATGTTGTAAATCTGCAAAAATCCATTATGGTATCCAATTTTTGCATTGTTTAGCCCAATATTTGTGCCGAAGTGTAGAATTAATGTGTGATTGTTCTAAGAAAATAGTTGTATTTTTTCAATTACACTTGAAAATTATTATATTTGCGGAAAATATTCGGTTATGATTGAAATATTAAATTCCATACGAAAGTATAATTACTGGAATAACAACAGTGTTGAGTCTGGTTATGCGCGCACGGCATACACTGACAAAATAGGTCAGTATGTTGGTAACAAATTGGTGAAAGTATTGGTTGGACAGCGACGTGCAGGTAAGAGTTATATCTTGCGTCAGATTGCTGCAACGCTGATCGAGGGGGGTGTCAAGAGCGAGAATATCCTCTATATAAACAAGGAGTATATGGAGCTTATCACGCTTCGCAGTGCGGTGGAGTTGGAGGAGCTTTATAAGGCATATCGAGAGGAGTTCAAACCAGAGGGTAAGGTCTATCTATTTATCGACGAGATACAATATATTGAGGAGTGGGAGCGATTTGTAAACTCTCATTCACAGGACTTTGCAGAGCCTTGCGAGTTATTTGTTAGTGGTTCAAACTCAAACTTGCTTTCGGGGGAGTTGGCGACTTTGTTATCGGGTCGATACGTTGAATTTGAGATATTCCCATTTAGCTATGCGGAGTTTTGCGGCATAACAGAGCAGGTAGAGGGGCGTGAGAGCTACAAGATATATCTCGAAAGTGGCGCACTACCTGAGCTTTTTGAACTTCCAACCGAGGAGATGAAGCGAAATTACGTCTCGTCAATCAAGGATACGGTGATGTTGCGAGATATAGTTGCGAGATTCAAGGTTAAGGATGTCAAGTTACTTGATGACTTGTTTGTATATCTTGTGAATAGCGCTGCAAATATCATTTCAATAACAAACATCATAAACTTCTTCGCCTCGAAAAAGCGTAAGACCAACTATGAGACGTTATCGTCGTATGTCAGCTACCTCGAAAGCTCATTTCTCGTTCATCGCGCGGAGAGGTACAACATCAAGGGCAAAGAGACCATCTCAGGCAACTGCAAATATTACCTCAATGATTTAAGCTACCGCAACTACCTCTACTCTGGATTCGGATATGGCATGGGTTACTTGTTGGAGAATGCCGTATATCTGTCGTTGTGCCGTGCAGGATATAGTGTCTATGTAGGTGTTGTGAAAGACGCAGAGGTCGATTTTGTCGCTATCAAGGGAGATAAAAGATTATATCTTCAAGTGACCCTACAACTCTCAGAGGAGCAGACAATAGAGCGAGAGTATCGTTCGCTGAAGCTCATAGATGACAACTTCGATAAATATGTTGTGAGCATGGATGATTATCGAATACCCACAAATGAGGGCATAGAACACGTATCTGCTTGGATGTTGGATACGCTGCTGTAGAGCAATATATAGTTTTTGGATCCAAGCTATGCTTGGCGGTCGCGCGGCATGAGCGCGATGGGCAGCTATATCTTCATGCGTGAACCACATAAGTAGTGTAAAACAATTATTGCCATATTTTTAACAGCACTCTTGGAGCGATATTTATTGCTATTAAATCTCAATATAGAACCACTATATTTTCGATTCAATAGCAAAAAATCTCATCTCCATTAGCACTATTAAAAACACACCAATAATTATTTTACCCTACTTAATATTTGCTTTTAAGTAATAATTATTCTATCTTTGTAGAAATAATCAAAATTTAAAATCATGAAAAAAGTTATCTCTTCACCTTTAGCTCCAAAGGCTGTAGGTCCTTATTCTCAGGCTATTGAGGCAAATGGAACTATCTATGTATCGGGGCAGCTTCCAGTGAATGGTGCTGATGGCTCCATCCCGGAGGGCATTGAGGCGCAAACAAAGCAGTCGCTAAGCAACCTTAAGGCGATTCTTGAAGAGGGTGGTTACACCCTGTCTGACGTCGCTAAGACAACGGTGCTGCTTGACTCGATTGGAGACTTCGCGGCGATGAATGGTGTATATGCCACCTTCTTCACCGAAGATATGCCTGCTCGCGTATGCTACGAAGTTGCTAAGCTTCCACTAGGGGTCCTCGTGGAGATTGATGCTATTGCATCTAAATAGCCGTTGCCCCACAACCAACCTACAACTACAACCTACAACTACACCTAAAACTATGATTCGCAATCTATTAATCTTAAATTTTGCTCTTATGCTCTTTTGTGCCTGCTCGGAAAAGAGTCCTGAAGAAGAGAATGTAACTCCTTAAGTGGAGGATACAACTCCCGAAGTAGAGACACCTAGTAAGCTACCAGCATTAGAGTTCACTGACCCCTACATAGATTATGTAGACTCTTCAACTGCTCGCTACGATATAACCACCGACTACGCTGCATTTAGCAGTGATAGTGAGGATCAGACAGCAACCATTCAAGCAGCAATCAATGATGTCAGCTAAAAGGGTGGTGGCGTTCTATATTTTCCTGCGGGAGTATATCTCTTTGCGGAGGTCTATATGTGCTCTGATGTGCATATTGTGGTGTCGAAAGATGCAACGTTTAAACCATATTGGTATGAGGGTGAGACAGCTGCCAATATGTTATACTTCGCCCCAAAGGTGGAGGCTAATGGCCACTTGGTGAACTGCTCGATAAGTTGCGAGGAGGAGGATGAGCAATTTACGGTCGACTACTCGCACCTAAACCCCGACCATAGCGGCTCCAAGGGCGATGGAGACAACAACTATAATATCCGTTTTATCGTTGTGCGTGCTGTCAAGAACTTCTTGATCTCTGATATAAAGGTCCTCGACAATAGAACAAAATATTGCAGCGTGATATTCAGCTCCGTGAAGAGTGCAGATCGCGCCAACGATGAGGTGATATGTGGCACAAATGGTACTATGCGAGATCTATCCATATATGATGCAAATGTTGGATATGGAATGTGTCAGCTTCATGCAGCGAAGAACCTTTTGTTCGAAAATCTCTATTCCGACGGTGGTGTCACACTACGTCTTGAGGTTGATTCGGGAGGTGTCTTCGAGGGTCTTTTCGACATCATGGGACGCAATATTGTCAATGAAGAGGGCTACACGGCTGTTTTGATGGCGCCACACGAGATCCATAATGGCACAATTCGCATTGATGATGTCACCTCCATTGGCTCTATGTATGGAGTGTTGATACGTGAAGGATTCATCGAGCCTGCCGACCAGTGGGATACAACCCTTACAAATGGCACCTATGCTGACGATAGCGTTATTCAAAATGTGCACTCAACATATGCTCTAACGGCACAGGTAAACCGCCTTGACACTTGGGTATACTATAGCGAGGTGTTGAAGAAGATCACCGCAATCGAGAACTACGGAAATACAGTATACTACACAGGCCCATCGCTAGTGCCAGTATATGATGAGTCAAATGGCAGCTACAGCGTCTCTGTGAGTGGTGTAACCTCCGAAGGATTTATGAAGGGGTATGATGGCATATTGGTATATGCAGATATGGATACCTCGGCCGAGTCATCAAAATGGACTCTAATTAATTATATTGAAGCAAATTATCCACTTTAAATATTAAAACTAATTCTATGAAAATCTTAACTCTCGCAGCCTCGACGTTGCTAATCGCCTCTGCGATGACCTCTTGTGGTGGCTCGCAGGAGCCTATCTATGGTCTTACGCCACACAACTCAAAGGATGTGTTCGTCTTGGACGACATCTTCTCTAGCGAATTTGCGACAGACCTCGACAATGAAAACCTCTATCGCAACACCGGCCGCCAAGGAATATGGTCGCTTAACCCAGACAACGTAGCGGTGAATGGTGGCATCCTTGAGCTCACAGCGAAGCATGAGCCAAAAGAGGTGCAGGGCCGTCAATACTACTTCTCTTCGGGCATGGTTCGCTCAAAGGGCACTACGACATATGGCTACTTCGAGGCTCGCATCAAGGGTGCTGACCTCTGGCCGGGTGTATGCCCCGCATTCTGGTTAACTACTGAGGGTAACTTCAGTAATGCCGAAGCAATCAAAGGCAAGCCAGAGAACACAATAACATACTCCGAGATCGACATCGTGGAGATCCAGCAGGTGCCTAAAGATAAGCGCATTATGGCCTGCAACATCCACACGGGAGCCGTTATGCGCAATAAAGATGGTGAGCTCTACGCTCAATCACTCCTCGCAGGTCGCATCCCAACAATCGGCAAGAATGAGTTCTATGTAGATTGGGACGCTGAGGATGATTACCACATCTACGCATGCGAGAACCGCCCCGACTCAGTTATATTCTATATCGACAACGAGCGCGTCGCAGCACGCCCCAACTACTACTGGCACCTTCCAATGTGCATGAAAGTATCGGTGGGCATCAGAACACCATACGAAGCATACGAGGGCTGGAGCCGCCACGCAGTGCCCACAACAGCTGAGGAGGCCGCAGCAGCCGGATTCCCAACAACAATGTATGTTGATTACATCCGCAGCTACACCCGCGACTACTCTAACTTCCCATCAAACCAAAAACTGTTCGACGCTGAAGAGGCTCAGTTCGTAGTTCCTGAATAGGGTGTTGTCTCTTACTGCCTCCGGCGGGCGGGGAAAAGCACCCCCGCGGGTGCATATTACTTGTTGCGTATTGGGCTTATAGCTGGCGCTATGAAATTAAAGATGTCAGAAGGCATTTAAACCCAATCCGAGGTTAACTTCGCTGATGGGATGATGGCAACCGTAGGTTGGCATAGATAGGTGTATAATATTAAGCGATGCAAATTCATTTGCAAGAGCTTAATATTATACATCTATCGTAGGGCAAAGCCCTCATCACATCAGCGCAATACAAAAGGTCAAAAACGATAGTTTTTGGATCCAAGCTAAGCTTGGTGCCGCGCGGCATGAGCGCGATGAGAAACTATATTTTCATATGTTTACCCAGCTTTTAACACCTATGTTCTTTGTTACCCCATTTTTTTTTTATAAATTTGTAGCACGAAAAATTAATCTAACTACAACTATTATGAAAAAAGAGACTGTTTTGGTTGCTGGAGGTGCTGGCTATATTGGGTCGCACACAGCAGTGGAGCTTATTGAAGCTGGATTCGACGTGGTTATCGCCGATAATTTATCTAACTCTGAGGTGGCTGCCGTGGAGGGTGTGCGTCGTATTACGGGTGTCGATGTTCCCTTCGTGGAGGTTGACTGCTGCGATAAGGAGGCCTTTGCTCGTCTCTTTGATGAGTATGAGTTCAGCTCGGCAATTCACTTCGCTGCATCTAAGGCTGTGGGTGAGTCTGTGAATAAGCCTTTGGAGTATTACCAAAATAACCTCACATCGCTTATGAACCTTATCGAGTTGATGCGTCGTTATAACCGTCCAAATATCATCTTCTCATCTTCATGTACAGTGTATGGTGAGCCCGATGCGCAGCCTGTAACGGAGGCTACTCCACGCAAGCCTGCTACATCTCCTTATGGCAATACTAAGACCATGAGTGAGGATATCCTTCGCGACTCTGCTTCAACCTATGAGGGGTTGCGCGGTATTGCACTTCGTTACTTCAACCCTATTGGAGCGCACCCTTCAGCTCATATTGGAGAGCTTCCACAGGGTGTTCCTCAGAACTTGGTTCCTTACATCACTCAAACGGCGGCGGGTCTTCGTGAGCAGCTTTCGGTATTTGGTGATGACTATCCAACCCCTGATGGCTCTTGCATCCGTGACTACATTGATGTGGTGGATCTAGCTAAGGCGCATGTCGTTGCTGTTACTCGCCTCATTGAGCAGAAGAATAAGGCTGACTACGAGGTCTTCAACATCGGAACAGGTAATGGCGTCTCTGTATTGGAGCTTCTACGTCGCTTCGAGGCTGTCAATGGCATCAAGGTTAACTATAAGATTGCTCCACGTCGTGCGGGAGACATCACTGCAATTTGGGCCGATCCAACATTCGCTAATGAGGAGTTGGGATGGCACGCTACACGCGACCTCGATGAGACGTTGGCTGCAACGTGGGCTTGGGAGAAGAAGATCCGCAATATTGAATAATCGAACAACTATATAATGAAAAGAGATGTAATCATCGCGTGTGACTTCGCAAGTGCCGAACAGACATTCGCATTCCTCGATAAATTCACCGAGGAGAAGCCCTTTGTTAAGATTGGCATGGAGCTCTTCTATGCTGAGGGCCCTTCGATCGTTCGCGAGATCAAGGCTCGTGGCCACCAGATCTTCTTGGATCTTAAGCTCCACGACATTCCCAATACCGTCAAGAAGTCGATGAGTGTCCTCTCGCGTCTGGATGTGGATATGTGTAACCTCCATGCTGCGGGCACCATCGAGATGATGAAGGCTGCGCTAGAGGGTCTCACACGTCCCGATGGCACACGTCCACTGCTTATTGCCGTGACGCAGCTCACCTCCACCAGTGAGGAGCGTTTGCGTCGTGACCTACTCATAGAGACCCCAATGAACGACACCATCGTTCACTATGCGCGCAACGCTGCTGAGGCGGGTCTCGATGGCGTTGTCTGCTCCCCACTGGAGGCAGGCATGGTGCATGAGGCGTGTGGAGAGCAGTTCCTTACGGTGACTCCCGGCGTGCGTTTTGCCGATGGGGAGCTTGCCGATCAGGTGCGTGTGACAACCCCTGCTCGTGCTCGCGAGATAGGCTCCGACTATATCGTTGTGGGTCGTCCCATCACTGCGGCGGAGGATCCCGTAGCGGCATATCGTCGTGCGGTATCAGACTTTGTATCAAATGAATAAGAAGATAATAATGGAAAGAAAAATTGCTAAAGGCCTCCTCTCGATAGGTGCAGTCTTTTTACGCCCTGAGAACCCATTCACGTGGGCTAGTGGCATCAAGAGCCCAATATATTGCGACAATCGTCTAACTCTCTCGGCACCAGCGGTGCGCGGTGATGTAGAGCAGGGATTGGCCGATATCGTTCGCACGAAGTTCCCCGATGCAGAGGTGCTTATGGGAACCTCCACAGCAGGTATTGCACACGCTGCAATCACTGCAACGATCCTCGATATGCCAATGGGATATGTGCGTAGCGGCTCAAAGGATCACGGTCGTGGCAACCAGATTGAGGGTAAGCTGGAGGCAGGTCAGCGAGTTGTAGTGATTGAGGATTTGATCTCTACGGGAGGCTCCTGCATAGAGGTGGTAGAGGCTCTTCGCGCAGCTGGTGCTGAGGTGTTGGGCGTTGCTAGCATCTTTACATATGGTATGCAGAAGGGTCTTGATCGCATGGCAGCAGCCAATGTCATCAACTACTCACTATCGAACCTCGACACCCTAGCTGAGGTAGCCGCAGAAGAGGGTTACATCCGCGAGGAGGATAAAGAGAGATTAATCAAATTCCGCAATAACCCTTCAGACGAATCTTGGATGAAATAGAGGGAACTCCCTAAAGATCAATATTATGCCAAAAATATCTATTCGAGGTGTAGAGATGCCAGCCTCACCGATACGAAAATTGTCGCCTCTAGCTGAGGCCGCTAAACGAAAGGGGACTCACGTCTTTCACCTCAATATTGGTCAGCCCGATCTCCCAACGCCACAAGCAGCGATTGATGCCATCAAGAACATCGATCGCTCGGTGCTGGAGTATAGCCCCAGTCAAGGAAATCGCTCATATCGCGAGAAGCTAGTAGGCTACTACGAGAAGTATGATATACATCTCTCAGCGGAGGATATCATCATCACCACGGGAGGCTCTGAGGCGGTTCTCTTTGCTTTTTTGAGCTGCCTTAATCCCGGTGATGAGATCATCGTGCCGGAGCCTGCCTATGCCAACTACATGGCCTTTGCAATCTCGGCAGGTGCCGTGATCCGCACGGTGACAACAACCATCGAGGAGGGCTTCTCCCTACCAAAGGTTGAACGCTTCGAGGAACTTATCAACGAGCGCACCAAGGCAATATTGATCTGCAACCCCAATAACCCTACGGGATATCTCTACACACGTCGCGAGATGAATCAAATTCGCGACTTGGTTAAGCGCTACGACCTCTACCTCTTCTCGGATGAGGTCTACCGCGAATTTATCTATACGGGATCACCCTATATCTCTGCCTGCCATCTAGAGGGGATAGAGCAAAATGTGGTGCTTATAGACTCCGTTTCGAAGCGCTACTCAGAGTGCGGAATACGTATCGGAGCCCTTATAACAAAGAATAAAGAGGTGCGCGAAGCTGTAATGAAGTTCTGCCAAGCTCGCCTCAGCCCCCCGCTCATAGGTCAGATCGCCGCCGAAGCATCACTCGATGCCCCGGAGGAGTACACGCGAGAGACCTACGACGAATATGTGGAGCGCCGCAAGTGCCTCATAGATGGATTAAATCGTATCCGCGGAGTCTACTCACCCATCCCGATGGGTGCTTTCTACACCGTGGCGAAGCTCCCCGTAGATGATAGCGATAGATTTTGCGCATGGTGCCTAGAGGAGTTCAGCTACGAGGGACAAACCGTGATGATGGCCCCCGCCTCTGGTTTCTACACAACCCCCGGAGCAGGTCACAACGAGGTGCGTATAGCCTATGTCCTCAAGAGGGAGGATCTCGTCAGAGCCCTCTTCATCCTCTCGAAGGCGCTTGAGGCATACCCCTATCGTGTAGATGAGTAGGAGCGTATCACAATAGCGACACCAGAGATAATAACGACCCCAAAGAGAAGAGTGCTCCAGTGGAGCTTGCCAAGACCCAGCCACACGGAGACCCCAATGGCGATCACCGGTTGCAGGTAGCTATATATGCTCGATATGGTTGGCGTGACGCGCCCCAAAGCGTAGTTCAATAGCAAGTTGGGAAGGAACGTAGGGAGAATAATAACAAAGGCAGCCATATAGAGAATATGGTGCGAGAGCCCCGCGAAGGGATCTGCCGCAATCGCCGAGAAGCTAAATGGCAGAAACATAATGGAGGAGAGTGAATAGACCCATCGCAGCAGTGTGATGGGTTTGTACTTCTTGAAGATCGGTTGCAGCCACACCATATAGAAGCCCGCCGCCACCGTGTAGAGCAACATAATGATGTTGCCACTCATAGCGGAGCTGCTCTGCGCATGGTTATTTCCATTGAGGATCACCGCAAGCGCTCCACCCATACCCAAGGCTATACCCACCACGCGTAGCAGCGTGAAGCGATCAATGCGCATAATGACCGATATTATCAGCGCCATGATAGGCAGCAACGAAGCAATGATGGAGGCATCAATAGGCGAAGTCAGCGATAACCCAAAGATAACCAACCCCTTGCGCAGAAGCCCCGATAGCACCGCCGCCGCAACAAGATACTTAATGTCGGAGCGCTCCACATGCTCCCCCCTCTCCCACAATAGCGGCACAAAGGAGAAGATCGCCGCAACAAAGAGCGAAAGCTCCAACATGACCGCCGCCGAAATCCCCTTAGAGAAAAGAATATGATAAAGTGGGTAGTTAACTGCCCAAATAGTGTTGCAAAGCAACAACGCAAGGTGTGGTTTTAATCTGTTCATAGATACCCTTGCCGGCAAAAACTGAGCCAGAGAGATAGTTCTGTATCGCGCGCTAGTGTATATTATTGGGATCATAGCAACCTAATCCGAGGTTACCTCGATGATGGGATAATGACAACCATAGGTTGTCATAGGTAGATGTACAATATTGAGCGACGCAAATTTATTTGCAAGAGCTCAATATTGTACATCTATCGTAGGGCAAAGCCCTATCACATCAGCGCAATACAGGTCAAAAACGCAAGTTTTTGGATCCAAGCTAAGCTTGGTGCCGCGCGGCATGAGCGCATAAGAGAGTTTTATGCCCCCTAGTGCGCTGCGCTGATCTCCTCCTCTGGATTATGTTTATAGCGGAAGACTATAGCGAAGAGGATGGCCATTATAAGGGCGAATCCTGCGAAGATATACCACGATAGAGGCGACTGGGTGCCATCGGCATTGAGGGTTGCTGTAACTATCCATTGAGCTGCGTAGGAGCCTATGATGGCGCCAATACCATTTGTCATAATCATGAATACTCCTTGGGCGCTAGAGCGAATCGAGGAGGAGGTCTCCCTATTTACGAAGAGGGAGCCTGAGATGTTGAAGAAGTCAAAGGCCACTCCATAGACTATCATCGAGATGAAGAACATCCATACGCCAGCCCCCGGATTACCCGCTCCTAGCAGCGCGAAGCGAAGCACCCACGCTAGCATTGAGATGAGCATAACATTCTTAATGCCGAAGCGCTTAAGGAAGAAGGGGATAAGAAGTATGCAGAGGGTCTCCGAGACTTGCGAGAGGGAGATCAAGATCGTAGAGTGCTTCACGAAGAAAGCATCCTTAAAGGCCTCCACAGCGCTGAAGCTATGTATATAGCTATCGGCAAAGGCGTTTGTGATCTGCAACAACATTCCGAGCATCATCGAGAAGATGAAGAAGAGGGCCATGCGTCGCTCCTTAAAGAGGGAGAAGGCCCTTAGCCCAAGGTTATCAACGAATGATTTCTTGTCGACACCCTTCACGATGTCGCACGAGGGAAGCGTGAAAGCGTAAACCCCTAGAACTATGCCCAAGGCCGCCGAGAAATAGAGCTGAGAGGCATTGTGTCCAAATCCGAAGATGTCCACGCACCACATGGAGGCGATAAAACCTACAGTTCCCCACACGCGAATTGGAGGGAAGGTGGTGACAGCATCCAAGTTAGCTCTCTCCAATGCGTTGTACGCCACAGAGTTGGAGAGCGCTATTGTCGGCATGTAGAACATCACACTCATTAGAATTGATGAATAGAGCATCGTATACTCACTCTGACCTGCCGCCACAATCATAAAGGCAGCCGCCAGAAAGTGGCAAACTCCCAACAACTTCTGCGCGGGGATCCACCTATCGGCAATAATACCCATAATAGCAGGCATAAAGAGAGAGCCCAAGCCCATTGTCGCGTAAAAACTACCGATCTTGCTACCAAGCTGCAACTCGCTACCACCAAGATATTTACCCAATGTTATAAGCCAAGCACCCCAAACGGCAAACTGGAGAAAGTTCATAACGATAAGTCTAAGCTTCATATTCATAATTATACGTTGTTTAAGTTAATTTTGAACAAAAATATAATTTTTTTCCCACAATTTTGCCATTTTTATCTTTTTTTATTACTTTTGCACTACCGAAAGGGTTATTGAGCTATGGTGTAACGGTAACACTACAGATTCTGGTTCTGTCTTTCTGGGTTCGAATCCTAGTAGCTCAACAATTTTTAAATGCCTAAAGGCATTTAAACCCAATCCGAGGTTACCTCGCTGATGGGATGATGGCAACCGGAGGTTGACATAGATAGATGAATAATATTAAGCGACGCAAATTCATTTGCAAGAGCTTAATATTATTCATCTATCGTAGGGCAAAGCCCCATCACATCAGCGCAATATAAAGTCAAAAACGCAAGTTTTTGGATCCAAGCTAAGCTTGGTGCCGCGCGGCATGAGCGCAGTAAGAAAGGCGCAGTAAGAAGCGCGCAGTGAGAGAGTATGCATCCTACTCCAAATACTCCAAATACTCCAGAACGGTTGCTTTTTCGAGCAGTAGTTTATCTTTGATGCTTACATCTTGTGATCGGAGTGTTATTGCGATTGTGAGTGATAGGAGGAGCCATGTGATGAATGCTGCAAATATGAAGCGGCCTTTGACCTGCTTTGAGTTTACTAGTTGCCATAGTAGGTATATCGAGACGATTAGGAAGAGGGCGACTGTGGCAAGTGTGAATAGTGCTATCGCTATCTGGGACCACTCGCCAATATCTCCTGAGAGCACGACGATGACAAATACACCTATGATGACAGCGAGTAGGGAGAAGAAGAGGGCTGCAAGGATGCATACCATTATGATCTTGAATATCATCATTATGATGCGGCCTATTGTTGTTATGATCTTCTCGATTATTGTTTTTCTCTTTTCGGGTGTTGCTACGGTGTCGTATAGATCTTTTATTGAGGTGACTGTGATGGGCTCGCCACGCATCTCTAGCTTTTGGCGTGCGGTGAGTGCTGCGGGCATCACTATCCAGAGGATGATATAGATCCAGATGGAGGCACCGCCGAAGAGTACTAGGAGGAGCGTTATGAGGCGCACTACGGTGGGGTCGCACCCTATGTAGGCGGCCACTCCGGAGCAGACACCACCTATGGGGGCATCGTCGATGTTGCGGTAGAGGCGACGCTTGTGGCTCTTTCGCTTTTTGGGCTCCTCTTGGGGCTCTGCTGAGGAGCTCTCGTCGCAGATATCCTCTGCGCTACCCATCTGTCGGATGATGTTGTCTATTAGGGCTTTCGACACAACTCTGTCGGCGGGGTGCGTCGAGAGGATGAGCTCGGCTACTCGCGCCTCGATATCTGCGATGATCTCTTCACCATCCGCATTGTCGTCGTAGTGTTGGCGTATACTATTTATATAGGTATATAATGTGTCGTATGCATCCACCTCCAGCGTGAAGGCAATTGTCGATATGCTACACTGTTTTACATCTTTCATATTCTGTTTTTTTAGTTGTTGGCGCCTCTTCTCAGGCGTGAGATCTGATCTGTTAGCTCCTGCCATGCTGTGTCGAGCAGCTCTAGGGTCTGTTGCCCCTTGGGTGTTAAGGAGTAGACCTTGCGTGGGGGACCCTGCGTGGACTCCTCCCAGCGATAGTCGAGCAGCCCTGAGTTCTTCTGGCGGGTGAGTAGCGGGTAGATGGTGCCCTCCACTACGATCATCTCAGACCCCTTGAGCTCCGCAATGATGCGTGGCGCGTAGGAGTCACCGCGCGCGAGTATCGAGAGTATGCAATACTCCAATACCCCCTTGCGCAGCTGAACCCTTACGTTCTCTTCTAGTGAAGAGTTCTCCTTGACATCACTCATCGGCGTGGTGTTATTATCCAAATGATGATGTAAACCCATAGCGAAAGACCACCAAAGATGATGAGCAGAAGCGCAACAATGCGAAGTAGGGTAGGGTCGAGACCAAAATAGTTAGCTATGCCGGAACATACTCCAGCGATAATGCGATCGTTGCTAGGACGATAAAGTGTACGATTATTGCTCATATTCAGTAAAAATTAATTAGTATTATAATACTGCAAATATATTGCAAATTTTAGAACTATGCAATACATAGTAGTGATTTTTTAGGATAAACGCACGAAAAAAGTTTCTCATGCCTCCGGCGAGCGTGGATAGCACCCACGCGGGTGCATATTAATATTGCAGTTTTGCGGTATCCCCGGTGTAGCGATAACCTGCTTCGTAGATTGTACTGCTTTCTACACTCATGGTTGTCTCACTTGTCCTACTGCCCTCTGCACCCCAATAGTAGTAAAAGGTGAATGCAAGATCATGCTCACTCGTACCATTAAAATCCTCGTCAGGATCGATCATAATGTATAAGGTGGCATCAACAGTTATTGAGGGATCGAAGTTCACCTTGTAGATCTTTGTGCCAATGGTAATTTCGAGGCAGTATAGCGCAGCATTCTCATCTTCGCCTGCGATATTAATATAAAAATGATTATAATCAAAGACGATTGTCAAAAGTGCCTTTAGGTGGGAGAACACAATAGTGTTGTCAGCATCAGCATTGTAGGTGAAGGTCGCCTTCATCATACACGCGTTGTTGAGGTCGCTGATATCGTTGCCGTTTTGAGTCGATGTCAGATCCTCTGCCAGAGCCTCGTCGAGGGTCGTTGCGTTTGTCGCAGGGAAGATCGCTGTGTAATCCTCTCCATCGTTGAGGTAGAGCTCTTCGTTACCAAAGATACCATTATCGGCATCGCTTCAGATGAAGTCACCTACACGATCCCCACTTACATCATAAATAGTAAACGAGTCGTCACTCTCCCACGCAAGGTCGATACCCTCGGTGTTATTATCGGTGAATGAGACCTTCGTTTCAGCGGTCGGCGCGACCGATGCCGTTAGCGTGGTGCCATACGATGGCTCCTCGGTAGGTTTCTCGGCACCTCCCTCACTACAAGCCACAATACCCATAGCAGCTACTGCTGTGAGTACAAAACATCTAAAAAATCTTTTCATGATTGCTTCTCTTAATTTAATTGATTCTACCACGCGCTACCGCCATCGCTTACGCTGTTAATGCTCGCACTAAGCACAGCATCTTCAATCTCAATCTCGATTACCTCAATTTGAGGTGTTACATAATTCTCTTTCATATTTTTTTGTTTTAGTTATTTATAAATCTAATCACTTCTCTTTTTAAGAGAAGTGATATACAGCACAAATGTATTATAAAATATCGATTTAATTCGCATTTGTAGTGTGTTTTCAGTGTAAACGCATGAAAAAAAGTTTCTCATCGCGCTCATGCCGAGCGGCACCAAGCTTAGCTTGGATCCAAAAACTATCGTTTTTGATTTTGTGTTGCGCTGATGGGATGGGGCTTTTTCACGCGCTTGCCCTGTGTTTTCTCATTTTTCTTTAATTACTCAATAATTTTAAAAATAAATAGATGTTAAGATTGTATTAACAAATCTCGTAATACACTGATTATCAGCAGTCGTTAAAAATGACAAAAAAAATATTTAATCTTTTATGAAATTTTTTTAATAAAATACTTGCACAGTATTATTTTTTGCCTTATCTTTGCAGTGAAGTTTAAGAGAAGTTTTAAAGTTCATTTAGGTTAGTTTTAGGTTGGTTGAGGAGATCGGCAGGTTGTAACAACAAGTTACTAAGACAAAGGGCTGTGGTGGCCCGGAGTTGAATACCTCCGATTAGCCTCACTTTTTTTATCTAGTCTAGATACGATAGATAATAAAATTTGAACATGTATAGTAGTATTGTAAAAAGCATCATAAAGGAAAATCAGAGAGAGATCCCCCAAATAAATATATTTAAACGCGACATAGAGTTGGACGACTCCTCTTCTTATATATTTGAAGGATTGAGGTATGTAGGAAAGTCATTCCTGATGTTTCAACATATCCAATCACTCATTAAAAGAGGTAAGGCTTCAATAGATGATATTCTATACATAAATTTCGACGACGAACGATTAGTATCAATAGCTGAGAAGCACCTAAATCAGATCATCACAAACTATAAGGAGTTACATGCTGGCAGACAACCCATCATCTTTTTAGATGAGATACAGAGGGTTGATGGCTGGGTCAACTTCGCATACCGCCTAGCAGAGGCAGGCTATAGGGTATTTATAACTGTAAGCAACGCTCAAGTGTTGAAAGATAGATCAGCATTAAAGCTCAAGAGGCACTACGCAGTACAACATATTCACTCCTTTTCAATCTCCGAATACCTTAAGGTCAAAGGTGAAGAGATCTCGACGGAGGTAAGCTACATCGAGTATTTAAACTATGGCGGATTTGCCGAGAGCTTCAACGTAGGTTATAAGCGCGATTGGATCAACGCACTATACCAAAAGGTGCTGCTGGAGGGTGTCGTGAAGCAAAGCAACCTCATCGACGCCATGCCAATACGTGCCCTGATGCGCAAAATCGCAGAGAGCGTAACGCAGCCCCTAACACAATATCGTCTTCAGCAAATAACGAAGCTCTCAGGTGTAGAGATCCCACTAAGCAGAGTCTCATATATCATGAGCGCAATGCAGGATAGCTACCTCCTCTTCGGCTTCTCAAACTATGCGTCGCTATTAACGCACAAAGGAAAATTTCAGAAGTATTACCTTAACGACAATGGCCTACTCAATATATTCCTCACCAATAGAGCCCAAGAGTACCCACTGCTAGAGAACCTCGTTGCAATAGAGCTCGCAAAGAGATATGGCAAAGAGCAAGTATTCTACTACCAGCATCATGACGTGGCGGTAGATTTCTACATGCCTCAGAGAAACTTAGCGATACAAATCACACACGACATCTCCAGCAGGTGCGACGAGAACTCCCCAGAGGTAAAAGCCTTCGTAGAGTTCAACGCCCGACATAATGTCGACCGCGCAATAGTAGTCACACTGGAAGAGTCAAAGGTAATAGAGGTGGGCGATCTAACCATCGAGTGCATTCCCATCTGGAGGTGGCTGCTGTAGGCAAAGCGCATGCAAAGTATAACTTCATGCGTTTGAACGATATTATGTAATAAATATTTGTGTAGTATTATTTTTTACCCTATCTTTGCCGAGAAGTTTTAAAAACTCATTTAGGTAAGTTGCGTAGTATTATTAAAAATATAATAATAGAGAATCAGAGAGAGATTTTACAGATAACACCATTTCAACGCGAGATGGTGTTGGATGATTCATCTAACTACATATTTACAGGGTTGAAGTATGTAGGTAAGACCTTCTTGATGTTTCAACATATTCAATCACTTATCAAAAGAGGCAAGGCTTCGATAGATGATATTTTATACATCAACTTCGACGACGAACGATTATCAACAATAGCCGAAAAAGACCTCAATCAGATAATTCTTAGCTACAAAGAGTTGTATGATA
Organism: Rikenellaceae bacterium; assembly: GCA_047172325.1. GTDB lineage: Bacteria > Bacteroidota > Bacteroidia > Bacteroidales > Rikenellaceae > Alistipes. The sequence continues at coordinate 38,472 of JBCQWG010000013.1, forward strand.
GACAACCCATTGTCTTCCTAGATGAGATACCGAGAGTAAAAGGATGGGTCAACTTTGCGCGTCGCTTAGCTGATGCTAAATATAGAGTCTTTATCACTGGCAGTAATGCTAATATGCTCAGCCGAGATATCGAGATCAAATTGAATGGAAGATATATTGTAAAACAGCTCTTCCCATTCTCTTTTTTCGAGTATACCAATGCAACGGGGGGGTCCATAGAGACTAAATACTCCGATTATTTGGACTATGGAGGGCTCGCAGAGGTCTTTGATGTGAAGTGCAAACGAGACTGGGTGAATGCATTATATCAAAAGGTGCTACTGAGCAATATTGTATCACAAAACAACAATAGCGATATTATATCAACGCGACTATTTATGCGTAAAATTGCCGAGAGCGTAACGCAGCCCATAACGCAATATCGCCTGCAACAAATAATAAGACTTGCCGGGACACATATTCCGCTGAGTAGAATATCGCAGATCGTAAACACCTTGAAGGATACATATCTTGTCTTTGGACTGTCGAACTATATCTCGATAAATAGGGGAAAGACTCAAAAATTCTACCTCTACGACAATGGGCTACTTAATATATTCATCTCCGATGGAGGTCGTAAATCTATTTTGCTAGAGAACCTCGTTGCAATAGAGTTCGCAAAAGAGTATGGGAGGCAGAAAACATTCTATTACCAACATAACGGAGTCTCCATAGATTTCTACATTCCTCATATCAAGCTAGCTGTACAGACCTTCTCCGATATAACCAACAGGTGCGACGAGAACTCCCCAGAGGTAAAAGCCCTCGTAGAGTTCAACACCCAATACTATGTCGACCGCGCAATAGTAATCACACTGGAAGAGTCAAAGGTAATAGAGGTGGGCGATCTAACCATCGAGTGCATTCCCGTCTGGAAGTGGCTATGTCAACCTACGGTTGTCATCATCCCATCAGCGAGGTAACCTCGGATTTCATAGCGCAAGCTATAAGCCCAATCCGCAAGAGGTAATATGCACCCGCGTGGGTGCTATCCACGCCCGCCGGAGGCGATACGAAACTTTTCTTTCATGTGTTTACCCCTCCATTTGGTATAAAATTTGCATGTAACGGGGCGGAGTGGCCTCAAAAAGCAAAAAAAATGGGCAAAAATTTGCAAGAAGAATATATTTTGCTTACCTTGCACTCACAAAATAATATTAAACCTTTAAACCACCATTTGCCTATTGAGAAAATCTACTCTAATTAATAATTAAAATTAAAGAGTATGAATGTAGAAAAGTTAAGCGATACTGTTTTGCTTAATCGTTATCTCTCAGGTGAACAGAAGGAGGCAATCTCAGAATTGATAGAGCGTCACACCCCACGTGTAAGAAGCTATATCCGTATGATGGTTAAGGATCATGATCTGTCAGAAGATCTTCTCCAAGAGACATTTATAAAGGCCGTAAGGTTCGTTGACGAAGGGCGCTACACCGATAATGGGCGTTTCCTCTCGTGGGTGCTTCGCATAGCTCACAACATCGTCATAGATCACTTCCGCTCCAAGAAGAGCTCCAACACCATTGGTGAGTCGGAGTCTGGATATGATGTGCTGGGCTCACTACGTTTCTCCACAGAGCCCATCGAGGATAAGATCATACATCAGCAAATTGCCGACGATGTGAGACGCCTCGTAGACTTCCTCCCCGAAGAGCAGCGGGAGGTGGTTCGCATGCGCTACTACTACGACATGAGTTTCAAGGAGATTGCCGAGCAGAGCGGTGTGAGCATCAATACAGCACTCGGCCGCATGCGCTACGCCCTTATCAACCTCCGCAAAATGGTCAAGGAGAATAATATAATATTGAGTTAATACAATATTATATATATATGTGCGTTAGTAATGCGTATTCACTTTTTTAAACTATGTAATATACCGAGCCTATGGAACAAAACGACAATCCTAACATCATAGAGCCGACAGATCATGAGTTAATGTTAAACGAGGTATACAACGACGACGTTGAATTGCTATACCTCGATTGCTGCTTCGGCGAACTCCTTAATTTATAAATTTAAACCCAATCCGAGGTTACCTCGCTGATGGGATGATGGCAACCGCAGGTTGACATAGATAGGTGTATTATAATGAGCGTTGCAAATTTATTTGCAAAAGATCTTTATAATACACCTATCGTAGGGCAAAGCCCCATCCCATCAGTGCAACAAAGGTCAAAAACGATAGTTTTTGGATCCAAGCTTAGCTTGGTGCCGCGCGGCATGAGCGCAATGAGAGAGTATTCGCCTGAGCAAAGTTTGTTTTATTGCTCTTTTTTATTATCTTTGTAACTCTCAAACTCTTACAAAGATGAATACAAGGACAATTTTTTCGTTTTCTGCGGCTCTATGTGCCACGGTGGGTGTTGAAGCTGTGGCGCAGGGGGTCGATAATCGACCTAATATTTTGCTGTTGTTGGCAGATGATATGGGCTACAGTGAGCTTGGCTGTTATGGTCAGCAGCTTATAGAGACCCCTAACCTTGATCGGTTGGCTGGTTCGGGGGTTCAGTTCATGGATTTTCATGCTGGTAATGCGGTCTCCTCGCCCTCGCGTGCGGTGTTGATGACGGGTATTCCGTCGGGCTTCAATACGATACGAGGGAATGCGGGTAAAAATTTCGAGGGTGGCGGCACGCGAGTACCACTTAAGAAGAGCGATGTCACCATGGCGGAGATGCTTAAGGGGAGTGGCTACCAAACGGCATTCGTCGGCAAGTGGCACTTGGATAGTCCGGATGATCTCTCCACGTGGGCATTTGCGAGAGGCTTCGATTTTGCTTCGCAGGAGCAGTGGGCAGATAAAAATAGCACCCGCAAATTCACCGAGGGGATGGAGTATATCAATGGGTTGCAGGATTCAATCTGGTATGATAACCGCAAGTGGAACTGCAAGGATGAGTTCCGCACAAATATAGCATTTGACTATCTTGATACGCAGCTAGATAGGGATAAACCCTTCTTCCTCTTTATGTCGTACCGGGCGCCTCATGCCCATGAGTGGTACATCAATAATAAGGAGTTGTATGCAGACCGGGGGTGGCCAGAGAGTGAGCGGATGCATGCCGCAAAGATCACGCTTCTCGATCTGCAAATTGGGCGCCTCCTTGATAAGTTGGAGGCTATGGGGGAGTTGGAGAACACTCTTATTATCTTCACGTCGGATAATGGGCCGCAGAATGAGGGTCATGACTACGACTTCTTCAAGAGCAATGGCGAGCTAAAAGGCTATAAGCGAGATACATTCGAGGGTGGCCACAGGGTCCCTTGCATCATCAGCTGGAGAGGTGTTGTAGAGGAGGGGATCATCTCTGACTATATCTGTGGAGGTCAAGACATTATGGTCACTGTAGCAGACGCTGCCGGGGTTCAGGCTCCGCCACAGGTTCAAGGCCTATCGATTCTTCCATCCCTCGAAGAGGGGGGGGGTGCACCCGAAAGGGAGGCGCTATATTGGGAGCTTATGGATAGTGCATTTTCGCGTCAAGCAGTCCGCATGGGTCGATGGAAGGCCGATCGCTATGGTGTTGAGTCGCCCATTAGGTTGTATGATCTTTCGACAGATATTGGAGAGACGAATGACATCTCGGCAGAGCATCCGGAGGTGATGGCCAAGATCACACCTCTCTTTGAGAGCATGAGAGAGGATAATAAGTACTACCCTCGATACCAAGAGGATATCCTAAAAAAATTCTTGATGGCAAAGTCGCCACGTGCGGAGATCCTTGCCGACGATCCGAAGATCTCGACGGGTGCCGACTACGTTAAGGTTAAGCTTAGGGTGACCCCCTCTAATGCGCCAGAGAGGGAGTCGTACCTTATTCGATCAATACTCTTTGAGGCAAATGGCTTGGAGATAATTCGTCAAAGTGATGCCGTGATGTTGGATCCCACGAAAAAGAGCTTCTCATATATGCAGATGGTAGATGTGGAGAATCTAAAACCAGATGTAGAGTACTACGTGCGTTGCGAAGTTGTACGCAGTGAAGAGGTTGACGATGTTACGCGTGGAAATATTATAGATGCCGTTGTTGTGCCATTTAACTTTTTTCAAAAAAAATAATTGCATAATAGAAATAAGTTGTAACTTTGGGGTGACTATCATAGAAAGGTAGTCACCCCAATTTAATTATAATAAAGATGGCCGAATATAACCAGTCTCGTAAAAATAGAGAATCATTTGATAACCTCACCGAGGGTGTAGGTGTTGTTCCTCCGCAGGCGGTAGAGCTTGAGGAGGCAGTGTTGGGCGCTTTGATGTTGGAGAAGGATAGCATCATTGCGGTGCAGGAGTATATCGCCCCCGATGCCTTCTACACGGAGCAGCATCGCACCATATATAAAGCTATTGAGGAGCTCTCCGCGGAGTTGAAACCCATTGACCTTTATACCGTTACCGATAAGTTGCGTTCCAATAGGGAGCTGACGAAGGTTGGAGGCGCTGCTTATCTGGCGAAACTCACGCAGAGGGTCGATTCGGCAGCCAATGTGGAGTTTCATGCTAAGATCATCGCGCAGAAATATGTGCAGCGCGAGTTGATCCGTTCGGCCTCCGAGATTCAGAAGCGTTCGTTCGATGAGTCGGTGGATGTGACGGAGCTTATTGGCTACGCTGAGGGTGAGATCTTTAAGGTGGCCGAGGGTCATGTGAAGCGCTCCGTGCAATCCTCGAAGGATATCTTGGCTAAGGCCTTGTCTCAAATTGAGGAGGCGGCGAAGAATAAAAATTCATTCAATGGAGTCCCTTCGGGCTTCGTCGATATCGACAAGAAGACTCTGGGATGGCAGCTCTCTGACCTTATCATCGTTGCGGCACGTCCCTCGATGGGTAAGACCGCCTTTGTCTTGACTATGGCGCGCAATATGGCTGTCGATTACGATCAGGCTGTCGCCCTCTTCTCTCTGGAGATGTCCTCCGTGCAGCTTATGATGCGTCTTATTGTGGGTGAGACGGGTATAAATAGTAATAAGATTAAGACGGGAGACCTCACCAGTGACCAGTGGCGCCACTTGGAGTCCTCCACTAAGCCGCTAGCTAATGCGCAGCTCTTTATTGATGATACCCCCTCGCTTTCGGTCTTTGAGTTCCGCTCGAAGGCGCGTCGCTTGAAGATTCACCACGACATCAAGATAATCATCATCGACTACTTGCAGCTGATGACCGGTGGCGGTGACAATAGAGGTAACCGTGAGCAGGAGGTGTCGTTCATCTCGCGCACACTTAAGGCTATCGCCAAGGAGCTCAATGTACCTATCATCGCCCTCTCGCAGCTGAGTCGTGCCGCGGAGATGCGCGGAGGCTCGAAGCGTCCTCAGCTAAGTGACCTTCGTGAGTCGGGCGCCATCGAGCAGGATGCCGATATTGTGGCATTTATCCACCGTCCGGAGTATTATGGCATCCACCAAACCGAAGATGGGCTGCCCACCGCAGGAATGGCCGAGATCATCTTGGCGAAGCACCGTAATGGAGAGGTGTGCGATGTGCCGTTGCGCTTCATCAAGGAGCAGGCTAAGTTTGTCGATATAAACCAGTTGGATATCCCCGCGAGTGCCGCCTTTAGCGCGGATACTCAATATGAGAATTTTGCTAGTAGCTCCAATAGTTTCGATGAGGGAGCGGGGACAACCCCTCTAGTGAGCAATGAATTTGATATAACCCCCACCAAGGGAGGGGAGGAGCCTCCATTTTAAAGAGTGATATATGAAAAGAGTAGTCGTTTTGGGCGGTGGCATAAGTGGTTATGGCTCCGCTATTTTAGCAAAGAAGCAGGGCTTCGATATCTTTTTGTCGGATAGAGGAACCTTGGACAAGGGTGTCGTGGAGAAGTTGGAGCAGTGGGATATCCCCTATGAGCAGGGGGGCCATACGCAGGAGCTTATCATCTCGGCAGATCTAGTTATCAAATCCCCCGGAATCCCCGATAAGGCACCCCTCGTGCGTGCTCTTCGTGAGGCGGGAGTCCCCATTATCTCAGAGATTGAGTTCGCGGGACGATATCTGGGTAGCTCAAAAACTATATGTATCACAGGCTCCAATGGAAAGACTACAACCACCTCGCTGATCTATAAAATCTTAGTGGATGCTAAGAAATCGGTCGCTGTAGGTGGCAATATTGGCGAGAGCTTCGCCTACTCTGTTGCTACGGGGGAGTTCGATTGGTATGTGTTGGAGCTCAGCTCTTTTCAGCTTGATGGCATGTTCGACTTTAAGGCCGATATCGCCCTGCTGCTCAATATCACACCGGATCATCTCGATCGTTACGACTATTGTTTCGATAATTATGCCGCCTCGAAGATGAGAATCACCCAGAATCAAGGTGCCGAAGATTACTTTATCTACTTCGAGGAGGATCAGAGCATCGCATCACAGATGGAGAGGCGTAAGATGGCGATGAGGCAATTGAGCTTCGGTAATCCTGCTGCAACGTGCATCGAAGCGAGGGTGGGCCAGAGGGAGGTTGTAATAGCCTATGATGAGTTATGCCTAAGTGGAAAACACAATATGTATAATGCAGAGGCGGCTGCTCTAGCTGCCCTAGCTGCTGGTGTGGAGCCTGCACAGATCAAGCGCTCGATATGCGCGTTTCAAGCTGTGGAGCACCGCTTGCAGCCTCTCGGAGAGATGGGAGGAGTGCTCTATATCAATGATTCGAAGGCGACAAATGTCGACTCGGTGTGGTATGCTCTAGAGGCTATGACACGTCCCGTGGTGTGGATCGCGGGAGGTACCGACAAGGGTAACGACTACACCCCTCTCAAGGGGTTTGCAGCCGACAAGGTGAAGGGTCTTATCTGCATGGGGCTCGATAATAGCACCCTAGAGCGAGAGTTTGAGGGGGTTGTTCCATTTATCGGCTCGTGCGACAACTATAGAGAGGCTTTCGCAATGGCACGTGCAACGGCCGACAAGGGAGATGTAGTTCTGCTCTCGCCAGCATGCGCCTCGTTCGATCTCTTTAGGAGTTATATCCATCGTGGGGAGTGTTTTGCGGAGTGGTTCAAAGAGGAAAAAATGGGTGACGATGACAAGTAGTAGTGAAAAGAGTGTAGAGCAGCAGGGAGCACGCCTAATCTATGGTGATAAGGTGTTGTGGATAATCATCGCGATGCTCTCGATTATCTCCGTGCTGTTGGTCTTCTCGTCAACGGCGAAGATGGCCTACGATGTGTCGCAGGCTAACTCCTCGTTGCGCTTCCTTATAATGCAGCTCACATATTTGGCGGTGTCGCTCTTTGTGGTGGTTCTTATGCATCGCTTCAGTGTGAAGATCTATGGTAAATATTCGTGGTACATTTGGGGTGTTTGCGCCTTTCTCACCTTTATAACGCTCTTTGTGGGTAGCACAACCAATGGTGCTGCTCGATGGTTGCCGCTGGGTCCAATACGTATTCAGCCATCCGAATTTTTGAAGGTTGCCACCGTGCTTCACCTCGCGGCAGTGTTAACCGCGGAGAGGATCAATGTAAAGACATTAAAGCTGGTCCCATCGCTCAAGAAGAGCGAGAAGGCAAAAAATAAGAGGATCATCCAAGAGGGCTTTATCCCTATCGTTATGCCGATCTTCGTTTCTGTTGCTGTGATCCTCACGGCACACACCTCGTCGGCAATTTTGGTCTTTATCGTCTCGCTGCTGGTTCTCTTTATTGCGAGAGTCAAATATAAGGAGATTGGCAAAGTTATCCTCATTGCGGCGGCTGTAGGTTGCATATATATGCTCTTTGGAATGGGGCGCAGTGGCACAGCTGGGGGTCGCTTGGATACGTGGATTGCTACGTGGACCAGTGATCGCTCCTCACTTAGGGTCGACGAGATCTCCGATACGGAGCGCTCGATGGTGGCCATTCAGAATGGGGGGCTGCTGGGTCGAGGTGCAGGCCAGAGTGTGATGCGTGTCGAGATGATTCACCCTGAGAGCGATTATGCCTTCGCCTTTTTTGTTGAGGAGTATGGCCTTATCCTCTCCATGTTGCTCCTGCTGCTCTACCTCTGGATATTTTTCCGCGCTATGTGGATCTATGAGAGGTGCCGTGATCCCTTCAGGGAGTTGTTGGTGTTGAGCTTGGCCACTCTAATTTTGGTTCAGGCGATGCTCCATGTGATGGTTGCGGTGAACTTCCTCCCGGAGACGGGTCAGATCCTCCCCTTGGTGTCGCGCGGTGGCTCGGCTCTCTTCTGCACCTATATGGCACTTATGCTTATGCTCAGCATTAGTATTAAAAGTGAGGAGGCGCCAACACCTAAAAAAGGCTCTCCACGTAAGTAGGAGCAAAGAATGTCGAAATTGTCAATAAATTGTCAATAACTATTTCAATTTTTAGATTGCATTTCTGCTGAAAAATTACGACTTTTGTAGTACTGCTTTTAAATAAAAATAAGTAAAAAATAAATAAATAACTATGTCTAAAGAAGTTACACCCCCGAACCTCGTCGAGGTATCCTATAGTGATGCTGTGGCTGCATCGAAGGAGTATTTCGCCGGAGATGACCTCGCCGCGACGGTGTGGGTTAGTAAATATGCCCTAAAAGATTCATATGGCAAGATCTATGAGCGCTCACCACTCGATATGCATAACCGTATCGCCTCTGAGATCGAGCGCATCGAGCAGAGATACCCAAACCCCATGAGTCGCGAGTCGATCTTCGAGCTCCTCGACCACTTCCGCTATGTTATTCCGCAGGGCGGTCCCATGACAGGTATCGGTAATACTCTTCAGGTGGCATCACTCTCCAACTGTTTTGTGATTGGTCATAAGAACCCGGCAGACTCCTATGGAGGAATCTTCCGCATGGATGAGGAGCAGGTGCAGCTTATGAAGCGTCGCGGAGGTGTTGGCCACGACCTCTCTCATATCCGCCCACAGGGAAGCCCCGTTTATAACTCCGCTTTAACCTCGACAGGTATCGTCCCCTTTATGGAGCGTTACTCTAACTCGACACGTGAGGTGGCACAGGATGGACGTCGAGGTGCCCTTATGCTCTCAATCTCTATCAAACACCCCGATGCGGAGTCTTTCGTAGATGCTAAGACAGATATGGGCAAGGTGACCGGAGCTAATGTCTCAGTGAAGATTGATGACGAGTTTATGCGCGCGGCGATCAACAACCATAAATATACTCAACAATTCCCAATTAGGAGCGAATCTCCTAAGCTAGTTAAAGATATCGAAGCTAAAAAGTTGTGGGATAAGATCATCCACAATGCATGGAAATCGGCCGAGCCGGGAGTACTCTTCTGGGATACTATCATCCGCGAGAGCATCCCCGATTGCTATGCCGATCAGGGCTTCACTACAGTCTCGACAAACCCCTGTGGAGAGATTCCATTGTGCCCCTACGACTCATGTCGTCTCTTGGCATTGAACCTCTTTAGCTATGTGGAGAAGCCATTCACCCCAGAGGCGAGATTCAACATCGTACTCTTCAAGGAGCATGTGGCGCGCGCCATGCGTATCATGGATGATATCATCGACCTTGAGCTAGAGAAGGTCGAGCAGATCATAGAAAAAATTGCAAGCGACCCGGAGGATGACGATGTTCGTCGCGTGGAGCTTAACCTCTGGACAAAGATCCGCGAGATGGCCCTTAAGGGTCGTCGCACAGGCCTAGGCATCACCGCAGAGGGTGATATGCTTGCGGCACTTGGGCTTTGCTATGGTACAGATGAGGCTACCGCGTTTGCTGTAGAGGTCCAAAAGACCCTCGCTGTGGAGGCCTATCGCACCTCCGTTACGATGGCCGCTGAGCGTGGTGCCTTCGAGGTGTTCGACGCAGCTAAGGAGAAGGGCAACCCTATGATCGAGCGTCTCCGCGAGGCTGATCCAGCCCTCTACGAGCAGATGCTCAATGTGGGTCGTCGCAATATCGCTATGCTCACCATAGCTCCTACCGGAACCACCTCCCTAATGTCGCAGACGACATCTGGTATTGAGCCTGTCTTCCGTCCCGTATATAAGCGTCGTCGTAAGATCAACCCTTCGGATAAAGATAAGGTAGCAACATTTGTCGATGAGACTGGCGAGAAGTTCGAGGAGTACTTCGTATATCATCATAACTTCGTGAAGTGGGCTGCGGCCGCGGGCTACGACACCTCTAAGCTAGAGAGTATCAGCGATGAGGAGCTCGACAAGATGGTTGCGGCATCGCCCTACCATAAGGCTACGGCAAACGATATCGACTGGGTAGCCAAGGTGAAGATGCAGGGAGCAATCCAGAAATGGGTGGATCACTCCATCTCCGTTACGGTGAATCTCCCCAATGATGTCACCGAGGAGCTTGTGGGAGATGTATATCGCACGGCGTGGGAGTGTGGCTGTAAGGGTATCACCGTATACCGCGATGGCTGTCGCGATGGTGTCCTTATCGAGAAGAGCAATAAGCCCGCTGAGAACGCCCCCAATATCACAAAGCGTCCTCTGTCGATCCCGGCAGATGTGGTTCGCTTCAAGAATGGAAATGAGAATTGGATCGCCTTTGTAGGTATTCAGAATAATCGCCCCTATGAGATCTTCACAGGAAAGATCGAGGAGGATGCAATGTACATCCCACCGAAGATCACCAAAGGTTTTATCATCAAGGTGCGTGAGGCGGATGGCAACAAACGCTACGACTTCCAATATGTGGATCGCTACGGATATACCAATACCATTGGTGGCATCTCTCGACTCTTCTCCGAGGAGTTCTGGAACTATGCTAAGTTGATCTCAGGTGTGCTCCGCCAAGGAATGCCCATCGAGAGCGTGGTTACCCTTATCGACTCTCTACACCTAAATTCAGAGAGCATCAATACATGGAAGAATGGTGTCGAGAGGGCACTCAAGCAGTATATTGTCGATGGCACCAAGTGTAAAGGAAGCTGCCCCTCATGTGGCCAAGAGGATATGGCATACCAAAATGGATGCCTTACATGCATGAGCTGCGGATACTCAAAGTGTGGTTGATATGGCTGAGAAGAGAGCTTCAATACTTATAATATATACGGGAGGAACAATAGGCATGAAGACAGATGAGCTGTCGGGGGCCTTGGTTCCTTTCGACTTTGGAGCTATCTATGAAGAGTTCCCATCGTTGCGACGCCTCAATGTAGATATTGATGTGCACACGATGACTCCCATTATCGACTCCTCTGATGTCACCGCCCGCTCGTGGATTGATTTGGCTCTTCTCATCGAGGCTAACTACTACCGCTATGATGGTTTCGTGGTGCTGCATGGTACCGACACGATGTCCTATACGGCCTCTGCGCTGAGCTTTATGCTGGAGAATCTTCGTAAACCGGTGGTCTTCACCGGAAGCCAGATCCCTATAGGCGTTCTTCGTACCGATGGCCGCGAGAATCTCATCACAGCGATCGAGATTGCGGGAGCCTACGAGGGGGGTGTGGCGCGTGTTCCGGAGGTCTCTCTCTATTTCCAGAATAAGCTGTTTCGAGCCAATCGTACCACAAAGTGGAGCGCTGAGGAGCTCGACGCCTTCCACTCACCTAACTATCCGCCACTGGCCGAGGTTGGTGTGAAGATCTCCTATAATAGCAGCGCTGTGCGCAGCATTGTTGCGGGAGAGGGTAGTGCGGAGCTGCGAGTAACAACTTCGCTCAGTGATGGGGTAGCGGTGATTCGGCTCTTTCCTGCGATGAGCTACACGATGCTTGAAGAGATGTTGCACTGCGAGGGTCTTCGCGGAGTGGTGCTGCAAACATATGGCGCGGGGAATGCCCCTACAGCCCCTCAGTTTATCGAGATCATCGAGCGAGCTGTGGCGCGAGGCATTGTCATTCTCAATATCTCGCAGTGTGGAAATGGCCGCGTAGAGATGTCGCTCTACCAGACGGGGATCTCCCTTTTGGAGGCGGGGGTGTTGTGTGGCTATGATATGACCATCGAGGCTGCGACCACCAAAATGTGCTATTTATTGGGCAAAACAGAGCGTATAGAGGTTGTAAAAGATGAAATAAAATGTAATTTAAGGGGTGAGTTAAGTCGATAGACGTTGCATAAAAGAAATTTTTTTTATATATTTCGCAACGTAAATGTACACGAAGAAGATTCAAGCAATAGCGGTTAGCTACTTAAGTATGTGTTAAACAGTTTATTACGTATCTCTTTTGTGAATTTTGAAAAGAATAATAGATAAAGATTAAAAATTGTAATTTTACAAAAACAGCGCTCTCTTTGGTTAAAGAAGTGTTAATTTGTGGTGAAAAGAAAAAATAATTCAAAAAAAATAAATTAACTAACAAAAAATTAATCATTAAAACACAACTATGAAAAAATTTTCTATTCTGACAGTAGCCTTGCTTGCTCTTGGTACTGTAAGTTCATTCGCACAGGAGGCTGCAACAGCAGCAGAGAATCTTGCTGGTGACAGCATGCACCACATTTTGATGCAGAAATTCCTCGAAGGAGGTTGGGAGTGGATGCTTCCAGTACTTGTTTGTTTGGTAATTGGTTTGGCTGTAGCTATCGAGCGTATCCTTTTCTTGTCGCTTGCAACTATCAACACAAAGAAGTTTATGACAAAAGTTGAGGATAAGGTTAAGAGCGAAGGCGTAGAGGCTGCAAAGGAGCTTTGCCGTAGCACACCGGGCCCAATCGCTTCTATCTACTACCAAGGTTTGAGCCGTTACGATCAAGGTCTTGACGTAGTTGAGAAGACAGTCTCTTCTTATGGTTCTGTTCAAACAGGTCAATTGGAGTCAGGTCTTAGCTGGGTAGGTCTTTTCATCGCGTTGGCTCCTATGTTGGGATTCATGGGTACTGTAGTCGGTATGATCGGTGCATTCGATATGATCCAAGCAGCAGGTGATATCTCTCCAACCATCGTAGCAGGTGGTATCAAGGTTGCGCTTTTGACAACTCTTATGGGTCTTATCGTTGCGGTTATTCTTCAAATCTTCTACAACTACATCGTAGCAAAGATCGACTCTTTGGTTAACGATATGGAGGATTCATCAATCATCTTGCTTGATATCCTTGTTGATTACAGCAAGAAATAAGCAACAACCCTTTAAGAGAAAAAAGAATGAAAAATATATTTAAAATATTGCTTGGAGTGATGCTCGCAGTCACAGTATGCATTGTTGCATACCCTGTCTACGTGTCATTCACTGGAGGCTCTGAGGAGGCGGTAGCTTCTGCAATTGGTGTCAACCTATATTGGGGTTATGCACTTATTGCTATAGTTATCCTTTCAGCTCTTCTCGGCGCTATTTACGGAATGTTCAAGGCATCTGCTGGTTTGCTTAAGACCGTTATCTCAGTTGTTCTCGTTGCCGCAATCGTAGTAGGTTCCTACTTCTTCGCAGCGGGTCACACTATTGAGATCACCAACATTGAGAATGGTTCAGTGTTCCCAGCTTTTGATACAGTTGTAACAGAGTGTTCTATTGTTATCACCTACATAGTTATGGGCGGTGCAGTTCTTGCAGCCTTGGCTTCAGAGGTGATGAGTGCTTTCAAATAAAATAAGGAGGCAAGAAAATGGCAAATAATAAAAGAGAAATACAAGAGATCAATGCTGGTTCTATGGCCGACATCGCCTTCTTGTTGCTTATCTTCTTCCTTGTTGCCACTACAATGAATGTTGATACTGGTTTGGCGCGTATGCTCCCACCACTTCCCGAAGAGGAACAACAACAACAGGAGATTGATATCAAGGAGCGTAACATCCTCTTGGTATTCGTATCTGGTAGCGGTAACATTTTGGCTGGTAGTGAGCCTATCGACGTCAGTGCACTTAAAGATAAAACTAAGGAGTTTGTCTTGAACATTGGTGAAGATGAGAACATGCCAGAGAAGGAGGTTAAGGAGTTCGAACTACCCGACGGTAGTACATGGCTCTACCCAACAAGTTTAGGTGTTGTGTCATTGCAGACAGCACGTGAAACAGACTACGGTGTATACATCCAAGTTCAGAATGCACTTACTCGCGCATTTAATGAGATTCGTGACGAGGTATGTATGGCAAAGTTTGGAATGAAATTCGAAGATTTGGACAACGATACCCGCGACGTTGTAGTCAAGGCTATCCAAGTTAAGATCTCTGAGGCAGAACCACGTGAAATTAAAAAGTAGGAGATATGGCAGTAATTAAAAAGAAGGGTAACAAAGGAACCCCAAAAATCTCATCAGGATCGTTGCCAGATATCATCTTTATGATCCTCTTCTTCTTCATGGTTTCTACAACCATGAGAGATCAAGAGTTGTTGGTAAAGACAAAACTACCTTCAGCAACAGAGGTTCAGAAATTAGAGAAGAAATCGTTGGTAAGTTACATCCACGTTGGCCCACCATCAGTTGCGATGCAAGCTAAATTTGGTACTGCGCCACGTATTCAACTTAACGACTCATATCGTACCACTCGCGACATCTTGGACTATATCGCAGCAGAGCGTGATAACCTCAACGAGGCAGACCGCGCACAGCTTACAGTATGTCTAAAGACCGACGAGAATACAAAGATGGGTATCGTAAGTGATATCAAGCAAGAACTTCGTCGCGCAAGCGCACTTAAAGTATCTTACGCAGCAAGCAAAGCTGTTAAGTAAGAGCAAACAAATTTTATAGATCAAAGGGGTACGCGAATTTATTCGTGGTACCCCTTTGACTTATTAAAATCTTATAGCGCAGCTATAAGCCCAATACGCAACAAGTAATATGCACCCGCGTGGGTGCTATCCACGCCCGCCGGAGGCGATACGAAAGTATACGCGCCAAAGCGTTTACCCATAAATTTGTTGATTTAAAAAAAAAGATGTAAATTTGTGCCTAATATAAAAACATTACGATAATGGCAAATTTAAGAATCCTAAAGAAAGAGATTGACTATATCCTAGAGGAGTTAGTTTTTGATTGTGACATGGCTATCTGTTTTCAGCCCTCTAAGGCGGAGCAGGTATTTGAGTTAATGAAGAGAGGTGTAGAGCTTCGCAACGCTCTCTATGTGAGGGCGAACAACCCTGTAGAGCCTCACAACCGCTCTTTGGTTCGTAAGCACTACGCGGCACTTCGTCAAGATATGGTTACCTCCTTCGAGGCGCTATTCGATGAGCTTAGCGAGTTAAACAAATAGAGGTGATTAAGACGTGGCTGAAAATTTTTGCAGCCACTTTTTTGCGGCATACAAAAAAACAGGAGGGAATCTCACGATTGCCTCCTGCCCTCTGAGGAGATAGACTCCTCAAACTACTAACCCAAACTTAAATAAATGAAGAAACTTAGCTGCGAGTTACTAGCTCGGCAGCTGTATGAAAAAAGTACAAACACTATGCCAGATATTATTTTAGCCAAATAAATATGCATATATTTGCTTCTTCAACTATAAAACGTTATTTTTGTTAAAATATTGTTTTAGGGGACTTCTAAAAATTAACACTTTGATATTTAGATAATTATCACTATCTTTGTGTATTGTTTAAATCTATAATAGAGATGATTTTTAAGAGTACAGGCAAACGAGGGTTGTTAGATGAGC
>JBCQWG010000014.1:0-51403 GCA_047172325.1 Rikenellaceae bacterium
TGTTGTCGCTCCAAACTCTTTGGTTTGCTTGCGAATTGTGTCGCCATCAATTGTTGCGACAATTAGTTTCTTGTGAATGTCAAGCCCGCATCCCTTGGATACTACTTGATCGAATGATATTGACCCCATAGATAATAATGTGTGTGTGAATACACAAAGATAATACATCGTAGGGCATTTTCATCATTCTGGGTGACTGAAGGTCATGTGGGTTTCATAGGTACAAAGATAGGTATAAACATCCGTTTTTTATAATAAACTGCTGTTATTTATCACCATCATATAAGTAGAAAATGGTCTCACATTTCTGCGGGACCATTTTCTAGTTTTCGTCATTTGCAATTTAATTAATCGCAAGCATTTCCTTTAATCATAGTAGGGTTCTTTGGGTCAAACTCTTGTGCTGTGACGCTAATTTTTGAGAATCTCTTGATTAGATCTTTGTTTGAAGATTTTGAACTATCGTAGCTCACTGTAACGATTTTCTTTGGAAGATCTACCGTTACCTCTTTAACGCCCTTTTGGAAAGGCATATAATCCATAACTTTCTTTTCGCAGTGTGCACAACTAATATTTGTTACAAATTGAGTTGTTGTAATACTTGCCTCTTTTTTCTCTTTCTTTGCTGCTGATACCTCTGAGATACCTACTGTCATTACCATAGCAATGACCATTAAAATAATTTTCTTCATAGTTTTAGAGTTTTAAAATAAGTTATAACGTAATCCAATATAAAATTTGCGTCCCATCAAAGGACCCCAAACCACAGAGGAGTTAAATGATGTTGAATATGGATCATCTGCTGAGATGATTGGTGTTTGCTGATAATAATTTGCTATATTCTCACATCCAACATAGACCTCGGTGCTACGAATCTTATGGCTAACCTGCGCAAAGAATATTGGATATGCTGGTGAGTAGCTAGCATCATCCAAGTTTCCTGTTTGCGTTGGTAGACGCATAGGCCCATTATATTGTGCCGTAGCATCAAAGACCCACCTATTGTATGGTGTCGAATATTGCAAGTTAAGTAGCGTCTTATATTTGCTTACCAAGGGGCGATCTATCCTAACCTTTTGGCCACCTGCACGTGTAAGCGTAATAACGCTATCCGAATATCTATATGTAGCAAAGATATTGAAATTAGCGAGAGGCGCCCAAGTGAAATCTACTTGATAGGTGTCCGTAAAGGAGTCATCGCCGCTATTGTAGATATGAATATTCTCGCTATCCATCTCTTGATCCACAATAACTTGGTTCATGAAGTCAGATCTGAAATAGTCGAAACTGATAGTTGCATCAGACGGCTCCACAAGGGTGAATGTCTGGGTGAGGCTCGCTCCATAGGTGATAGCCTTCTCCTGAGTGTCGAAATCAGAACCAGTGCCATTATCAAAAATGATCTTACGTCCAGTGGCCATAATGCCGATATTGTCTGTCACTATATTTGAGGTGCGATACCCCAAACCTGCCGACATGCGTAGAACTGTTGATTCGGTAAGAGCCCAACGAAGATGGGAACGTGGAGTATAAAATAGGCGATCGAAATAATCGTTATAATCACCCCTAAGACCTGCTACAAAAGAGAAGCTGTCGGATGGTGTGAAGGTATACTCCGAATAGATGCCAACCTCATTTTCATCACGCGAGAGATCAAAAATAGAGCTCTCTCCTCCAACTATCCATGGAGTGTTATTTCCGACACTCTCATTGATATCTTGAATATAAGATGATGCTCCCACAACGAGCATTGACTTTGTACTAAAATAGTGGTTATAAGTTAGATTCAGCGAGATGCTATTCTCATTACCATCATATGTATTAAGTCCAAAGTATGCCTGCTCATTAAAATGGTCATAATCGGCAATCAGGGCGATACTCGAACGAAGTTCGCTCTGCTCCTCCTCATCATACACGGCAGGACCAAATGGCATACCAATCTTAAGGTAGGTGTTGGCACCGCGATTAGTGATCTTAGAGCCATAGATATTATCCTCGTACATCGTCTCTCGCATAGACTCCTCATAATCAAGAGCTCCTCCCAAACGCTCCTCCTGCAACAATCTAAATCCCCAACGTATTTGAAGACCATTATCCGCTGCATAGAGCCAACGATTAGCGAAGTTGATCTGTGAGACATTAGGCATATCTCGAAAACCATCCCCATTATGATCCATAAGGTTAAGGTCAGTATCGCCCGACGCGTGGAAGAGAAGAACTGTCGTAAGCTTCTGATCTTTCGTCACTGGCAACGCCGACGAGAGATTAACCTCTGGTCGCAACTCATTGTTGATAAATAGATTAACGAATAAGCGTTCCGAGTCAGTTGGCTTTCGGTACTCTAAATTGATCTGTCCTGTCACAGCCTCATGTCCAGCCGTCACTGAGGATACCCCCTTAGATACTTGAATCGAATTAAGCCACATACCGGGGGTGTAGCTAAGGCCATAGGGGGAGCCTATACCTCGCATTATAGGTCTACTCTCATCCAGAATCTGGGTATAGATGCCTGCCAGACCCAACATCTTAATTTGACGAGCTCCCGAAATAGCATCGCTATAACCAACTGTAACTGAGGCTGAGTTTTCGAAACTCTCTGCAAGGTTGCAACAAGCCATCTTACAGAGTCCCGCAAAAGAGATCATCTCATTTTTGGCAATACCATCATATTTAATAAAGTTGCCTCCGAGATTACTACTAACAACCACATCCTCAATATTGATACCCTCGCTCGAAAGATTGAACTTAACTCTGTTAACACCACTCTCAATACGAATTGTATCATTATGAAAACCAATAAACGAAGCGACTAAAAGATCATAACCCTTCACTCGATGAATAGTAAAATTTCCATCTACATTAGTAGCTTCACCAACAGTTGTGTCAGCCCACCAAACAGATGCCCCAACCAGTGGAGTACCACTATCATCGAGGATGACTCCCTCCACATCTTGAGCATAAGCGCACAATGATGACAGGGATAAAACAAGCATTAAAATGCTCTTGTATATATTCTGCATAATAAATGTATAAAGTATAAAACTTTGATTTCATGCTATTTACATAGCACCCAAGGTCTATACCAATACAGGAGGTGCACGCAGAGAAGACGACACACCACTCCACGGAGTGGAGACAAAAGAATAACAATCAACCCAAAACTGCTTACAGCATAATTTTGCCATGTCAATTTTGGATTGATCGTTACAATATATTAAAATCGGCGTTTGAGCCTCTATAGAACTACTTCTAAAACTATTAGGTTCAATATCGAAACTCTCAATAAGATAGTGATTCAAGGCATAATGCAAATTGCAAAAACCAGACTTAAATACAAAATCATGATTATGACAATCTAAAGCATGCTTTGGACAACCACAACAAATATGCTCTTTTTCGACCTTATGCTCACCACAGTGACACATAAAACAGACAGAGGAACGACACACCATAGCAGCTACAAAAAGCAGCAGCAGCATGAATGATATATAACGTCCTCTCTTCATATTATTTAGCTATGCGACAAAGGTAATAAAAAAATAAGTTTAGTATACTTCTGGCGGGCGTGAAAAAGCACCCACGCATAAACATATTACTGCAATGCAATCTCGCCACTCATCTTGAATGCTTTTCCGTCGGGTGTTATCACAATGCTATAGACCCTTCCATTGTAAAGATAGTATTCGCTGCCATCAATGGTAATCAACTCTGCTTCGGCAGGAAGCGTATAAACAATTATATCTTCTGGTGCATCTACTACCTCATACTCATTTCTAACCTGTCGATAGTAGGTACCTTCATAATAGAAATATGTCTTATCCAATAGATTTAGAATAGCATAACCCAGTGGCAAAGTTTTTACACGTAAGCCTACCGGTGCAACAATGGAGATGTAGCGATCTGGCTCCTTTCGATAGAACAAACCATTATTTATGTAAATATTCACACCTTTATTCTTTACAACAACCGCAGAAGAGGGGAGAGTTCTAACCACTCTCACAACAGGTGTATTTTTCTTGTAAACAACATTAGAAGGCGAAACTGAAACTTTGTTCTTTGATGAAACAACCTCTTTTTTCTTCTTAGAAGATGGAGCTTGAATACTATTACTTGCTGAAGCCTCTCCGAGGAGAACGAAGACTCCCAAGGCTACAATAGCCGAAATCTTAAATGTATCTAATCTCATAATTTCCAAATATTAAAATAAACAGATTCTTTTCTTATTTAACGGTTCAAAAGGTGAAAATAGTATACGCCCGCAATCGTTAATTAATAACGATAATGATCCGCTTTATATGGTCCACTTTTATCAACTCCTAGATATTCAGCCTGCTCATCACTAAGCAGTGTCAACTCAACACCTAAGTTATCAAGATGGAGACGAGCTACCTCCTCATCGAGCTCTTTAGGTAGGCGATATACTCCAACCTCAAAATCTCTCTTCAACAACTCCAACTGAGCCAAAGTCTGATTAGTAAATGAGTTACTCATCACAAATGATGGGTGACCTGTAGCACAACCTAAATTTACCAAACGTCCCTCAGCCAAGATGAAAATTGAGTGAGAATCCTTAAATGTATATTTATCTACTTGAGGTTTAACGGTTGTCTTAACAGCATCGGATGCCTCTAGCTGAGCCATTTGGATCTCATTGTCGAAGTGTCCAATGTTACATACGATAGCTTGATCTTTCATCTTTAGCATATGCTCATAGGTGATAATATCCTTATTTCCAGTACATGTAACAAAGATATTTGCTTCTGAAAGAACACTCTCAACGCTCTTCACCTCGAAGCCCTCCATTGCAGCCTGCAAAGCGCAAATTGGATCAATCTCAGTTACAATAACGCGAGCACCATAAGAACGCATCGAGTGTGCGCACCCCTTACCCACATCGCCATAGCCACAAACCACAACAACCTTACCTGCGATCATAACATCAGTAGCGCGCTTAATGCCATCTGCCAATGACTCACGACAGCCATAGAGATTATCAAATTTCGACTTCGTACATGAGTCATTAACATTGATTGCAGGGAAAAGCAACTCGCCAGCCTCCAACATCTGATATAGGCGATGAACGCCTGTTGTTGTCTCCTCGCTCACACCTCTACACTCGGCTACTGTACGGTGCCATTTGGTGTTATCTTCAGCCAAAAGTGTGCGCAATGTCTCTAGTATTACACCCTCCTCATGTGATGAGGCTTCATAATCTAGGGTTGTTGCATCATTCTCCGCTTTATATCCTTTGTGAATAAGCAATGTAGCGTCACCGCCATCATCTACAATAAGGTTTGGACCCTTACCTCCGGGGAACGAGAGTGCCATTGCTGTACACCACCAATACTCTGGTAGAGACTCTCCCTTCCATGCAAAAACAGGAACTCCCGTTGCTGCAATTGCCGCTGCTGCATGATCTTGCGTTGAGAAGATATTACATGAACACCAACGAACATCTGCACCCAACTCAACTAATGTCTCGATGAGTACCGCCGTTTGAATGGTCATATGAAGTGAGCCCATAACACGGACTCCAGCCAATGGTTTATCGACACCATACTTTGCTCTTACAGCCATCAATCCGGGCATCTCACACTCTGCAATCTCAATCTCTTTGCGGCCCCAATCGCTGAGCGAAATATCCGCTACTTTATAGGGAATTGATAAATCTACGTACATCTTTTTATCTCTTTATTTTTAAGTTTTTTTATCTCTTCTATATCTTTAAGCACCTGTTCTCGAAGTGCATCCACACTCTCAAAGTGAATTTCGTCACGGAGCTTCTCTATCAAATCCACCTCTATAAATCTACCATATAGATCACCCTCAAAGTCCAAAATGTGAGACTCTAAAGCTCTATGTAAGCCTCCCACCGTAGGTTTAACTCCAATATTAGATATTGCCATATAGCGACAACCATCCACAACTACGCTCGAACGATAAACACCATTCTCAACCTCTAGATCACCATCAATCGTAATATTAGCTGTCGGGAAACCCAACCTGCGACCAAGGCTCTGACCATGAACCACAACACCGAGAATAATCATCACTTCTTGCGCTTTCTAAGGCGAGCGATTGGCGTTTGTGAACCTATAGTGCGAGTACCGATCTCCACTAATAGCTCACTGCTCTTAGGTACAAGAATATCTACTCGCGAGCCAAATTTAATAAATCCCGCTACACTATTTTGTTCAACCTTATTACCAACCTTCATATATGAGACAATTCGACGAGCAACAAACCCTGCTATTTGGCGAAAGAGCACCTGTGTGCCATTAGACATCTTAATAACAGTTGTCGTTCGCTCATTCTCCGTGGAGGATTTAGGGTGCCATGCAACGAGGAAACGACCATGATGATGTTTAAAATACTCTACCTCTCCGGCAACTGGAACCCAGTTCATATGAACATTTGTAACCGACATAAATATTGATATCTGTAACATCTCAGAGTTTAAGTACTCTGTCTCGTCGACAATCTCCGTAACCACTACGGTACCATCACATGGCGCAAAGATAAGATCTTCATCATGAATACGAACTCTACGTGGCTCACGAAAAAAGGCAACTATAAAGAACCAAAATGCCACAAGAATCAACGAACCGAACCACAGAAGAGCTACCTCCTCTGGCTGCAATACCATATTATAGAATACTAACCAGAGCAAAAAACAAACTACTCCAGCAACACCAATAATACGATAACCCTCATTATTTATTCTCATAACTACTTTATACTAAATCAATCCAACAATATTAAGCACACTCAAAAAAGCATAAACAATTGGAGTTGAAATCAATAATGCATCAAAACGATCAAGCCACCCTCCATGTCCGGGTATAATATTGCCCGAATCCTTAATCTCTACAGAACGCTTAAACATAGACTCCACAAGGTCACCTAAAACACCCGTCACAGAGGCTATAATAGCCATAGCGCCCCAGATATAATAGTTCTGATCGAGAAGCAAAGCTGCAACGACACCCACAACGAATGCTCCTAAAACTCCTCCTACAAAACCCTCCCACGACTTTTTAGGTGATATACGTGGAAACATCACATGCGAACCTATAGTAATTCCAACAAGGTATGCAAAGCTATCATTTGCCCATATTATAAATATGTAGGCCAACATAATATAACTATTCCACTCGCCACCTCCAAGAAGCATAGCCACATTACACAACAACATTGTTGGTATAGCGACATAGATCAACGATAAAAGAGTTGACCCAAGATCTGCTATAGGCGTCTTCGAGGCTGAAAACAACTCCGAAATAAACATTGCCGGAATTGTCAAGATAAAGATCATCTCTAATATTTCCAGAGAATTACCGCCATAAAATATATAGTCGTAGTTGATAGCAAAAAGCGTAATACTACTCAATAAGCCCAAAATATATTGCGGCTTATACCCACGCAACTTGGTCATTCGGTAGAACTCTATCGTCCCACCAACAACTATAGTCAGCAATAGCAGGCCAAAACCAATATGACCTAGCAAAATTGCCCCTATCACCATCATTGCAAACACAAGCCCATAAAAGCCTCGCACAACGATGTTATTACGACTCTCTCTCATCTTCATTTATTAAAAAGCCTTTAAGCCTCTTGTTCTCTCTCCTTTTGTAGATCTCTCTTTCTCTTACCAAAAATTCTCTCTACATCCTCTGTAAATACTACTTCACGCTCTAAAAGCAAATCTGCTAACTCTTTAAGCCCCGCTGCATGTGTCTCTAAAACAGATTGTGCCATAGCATAAGCCTTCTCTAAAATTGCCTTTGCCTCATGGTCAATCTCTTGGGCTGTAAGCTCCGAATATGGTTTTACGAAGCTCATATCTCCCTGACCTGTTGAATCATAGAAGCTAATATTACCTAGCTTCGCGCCCATGCCATAGTATGCAACCATCGCGTAAGCCTGCTTTGTAGCACGCTCCAGATCATTTAGAGCACCTGTAGAGATCTCACCAAATGTAAGTTGCTCGGAGACTCTACCACCCAACAAAGAGGCCATCTCATCCATCATCTGCTCTGTAGTGTTGAGTTGTCGCTCCTCTGGAAGATACCAAGCAGCACCTAGAGCACGTCCTCGCGGAATGATCGTAACTTTAATAAGAGGGCTCGCATTCTCCAGAAGCCAGCTCACAGTCGCGTGACCCGCCTCATGATATGCTATACGACGCTTCTCATCAGCTGTAATAATCTTGTTTTTGCGCTCCAGACCACCAATGATACGATCTACAGCCGCCAAGAAATCCTCTCTACCCACAAATGGTTTATCGTGACGCGCAGCGATAAGAGCAGCCTCATTACAAACATTTGCGATATCAGCTCCTGAGAAACCGGGAGTCTGTCTGGCTAAAAAGCTTCTATCAATATCTGGATCTAGCTTAAGCGCTCTAAGGTGAACGTTAAATATCTCCTCTCGCTCCTTAACGTCAGGTAAACCCACCTCAATTTGACGATCGAAACGTCCTGCGCGCATAAGCGCCTTATCAAGAATATCCGAACGGTTAGTTGCAGCCAACACAATAACACCTGTATTTGTCTGGAAACCATCCATCTCGGTGAGAAGCTGATTGAGTGTATTCTCACGCTCATCATTTCCAGAGAAGCCTGCATTCTTACCTCTAGCTCGACCAATGGCATCAATCTCATCAATGAAGAGAATACATGGCGCCTTCTGCTTAGCCTGCTCAAAGAGATCACGCACACGCGAGGCTCCAACTCCAACGAACATCTCCACGAAATCAGAACCAGATATCGACAAGAATGGTACATCTGCCTCCCCTGCTACAGCCTTAGCCAACAGGGTCTTACCAGTACCCGGAGGGCCTGCCAAGAGTGCTCCTTTGGGGATTTTTGCACCCAGCTCAATATATTTATCAGCTTTCTTCAAGAAGTCTACGATCTCCATGATCTCGACCTTAGCCTCCTCCAGACCCGCTACATCCTTAAATGTAATCTTCTTATTATTATCCTTATCGAAGACCTGAGCCTTAGCCTTACCAACGCTCATAATATTTCCACCAGCACCGCCAGCGCCACGACTCATACGAGTCATGATAAAGATCCACACTCCAATTATAAGCACCCAAGGAAGTACATTGATAAGAATATCTTCCCAGCCACCCGAACGATTCTCATAGCTCACTGGAACTAAGTTACCAGATGCTATCTCAGCCGCTGCAAGATCATCTCTAAAAGAGTCAACAGAGCCTATATTGAAATATAGTTGCATTCCTGTTGTTGGAATATACTTATACTTAGGATTTACTGCATCCTCCTCACGATACTCCTCAATAGCCTCCTGCGAGAGATAGACCTCTGCGACATCTCGGTTAATAATCGTGATACGATCTACCTCCCCCTTCTCGATCATCGCCTCAACGGTGGTCCAATCACTCTTCACGGGGCTACCATCCTCCGATGTAAAGAGATAATAGATAATCATAAAGACTCCAATCGCCAAAAAGAACCATGTCCACGATGGTTGCGGCATCTTAACTTTGGGAGTCTTATTATTTTTTATTTGTGCCATAAATTATTACAATTCATATTCATACTCAGTTAATGGGGCATCCGACCACAGCTCCTCAAGCTGATAGAAGTCGCGCAGGTCTGTTTGGAAGATATGTACAATAACATCAACATAATCCATAGCCACCCATAGTGCTGTTTGGCGGCCCTCTACGCGCCACACCTTTTGACCCATCTTTTCATTCATCGCCTCCTCTACTCCATTCGAGATCGCTTCAACTTGCGTTGTTGAATCTGCATGACATACAACAAAGTGTGAGGTGATAGCTCCATCAAATCCGTCGAGATTTAACGATACAATATCCTTACCTTTTTTATCTTGAATAGCTTCAACAATAGTTTCAATCATTTTTTCCATAATGGTAATTACCTTTTTTTATAAATTAATCCCACAAAGATACAAAAAACTAATGACAATTTATAGTTTTACACCCAATATTCTACCTCTTATTTCAGCGAAACACACTCTAAGATCGTGTCATTAAGCGCATTAACAATAGAATTTTTAACATAGGTGCGTCGCACTGCCACAGCTATCTTTCGCGAGGTAGCCCCCTTTGCTAGAGTTTTTACCCGATCTTGATGCTCACGTGGAATATACTGAATGGCTAACTCCGGTATAATTGTTAAGCAGTGCGTGCAATCTACAATGCGCATCAATGTATCAATAGACCCTGAGACAAACGAATAGTGAGATGGAATATCACGCTTAGCCATACACAACTCTATTACCTGATCGCGCATACAATTACCACTACTCAACAGAACTAAATCCTTCAAATTGATCTCCTCAAAGCGAATATTAGAACGCTCATAGAGTGGATTCTCTGGCGAAACATAGGCGTAAAACCTATCATTAAAGAGCTCATGCTCAATGATACCATCTCCACAAGTGCCCCCAGCAACAAGCGCCGCATCAATCTTATCTCGCTTCAATGCATCAATAATATCCGCCGTAACCATGTCACACACCTCCAGCTCAATCTTCGGGAATCTACTAACAAAGGTTGGAATAAACTTATGAAGAAGGTATGGTGATATAGTCGGAATAACTCCCAATCTCAACTTTCCAGAGATCTCCGATTTATGCTCATCAACAGCTTCTCGAATATTGTTATATGCCATTAATGTTTGTCGCGCCTGCTCTATCACCACACTACCAACTTCAGTGGGAATAACCGGCTTCTTGCTGCGATCTAGCAACACCACACCTAACTCCTCCTCCAAGGTCTTAATCTGCATACTTAGTGAGGGTTGGGTCACAAAACAAACATCTGCTGCACGCGAAAAACTACCACAGTTTGCCACTGCCAACAAGTACTCTAATTGAACTATAGTCATATATTTAAATCTTATTGTAAGATGTAAAGATATAAATAATTATTATAATATGCAACAAAATTTAGCGCATCATACTCTTTTTTTGTATATTTGTGGCAAAATATTAAGAATATATAGAAATGGAAACAGTACTCAGCGGCATTCGCCCAACTGGTCAACTACATTTAGGCAACTATTTTGGTGCTCTAAAGAACTTTACAAAGATGCAGCATGATGCATCGTGCTTCTTTTTTATTGCCGATTACCATGCACTCACAACACACCCAGACCCAAAGGCTCTCCACACCAATATTCGAGGTGTATTGTCTGAATACTTAGCGGCGGGACTTGACCCTAATGTAGCTTCAATATATGTTCAAAGCGATGTCCCTCAAGTAACTGAGCTCTCAACGCTTCTCTCAATGCATGCCTACCTTGGAGAGTTGGAGCGCACTGTATCATTTAAGGATAAGGCTCGCAAGAATCCCAACAATGTAAATGCTGGATTGCTCTGCTACCCTGTTTTAATGGCAGCAGACATCCTTCTACATCGCGCAGCTAAGGTTCCTGTAGGAAAAGATCAAGAGCAACATCTAGAGATAACACGCGTTCTAGCACGTCGTTTCAATTCGATATATGGAGTTGACTTCTTCCCAGAGTGTCAAGCGTATAACTTTGGTGAACAAACAGTTAAAATACCCGGCCTTGATGGTTCTGGAAAGATGGGCAAGAGCGAAGGTAACTGCATCTACCTATCCGACTCCGACGCTGTGATCCGCAAGAAAGTTATGAAGGCTACCACAGATTCTGGTCCAACAGAGCCCAATGCGATTATCTCTGAGCCTATCCAAAATATCTTCACCATTATGGAGTCAGTATCCGAGGTATCTACAATCGAGTTTTTTAAAGATAAATATGCATCTTGCGAGATTAGATATGGCGACCTTAAAAAGCAACTTGCAGAGGATATCATCACAACAGTTACACCCATCCGCGAAAAGATCGAAGATATATACAACAACGAAAAGTTCCTCCATGAGGTAACTGCAAGCGGAGCCGAAAGAGCTCGCAAGAGCGCTGATGAGACTCTTCGTCAAGTGCGCGAGATTATGGGTATTTACTCATTCTAGAGGCCGATGTTCTATAAATACGAACGCATATACTACTGGTTTCTAAAGATATCACGTAGACTCAACGAGAGACAGATGATGATGGTTCTAGCCGTCATCGTGGGTCTCTTGGCTGGTTTTGCAACCTACATCTTCGAAATGATTCTTCACATCATCAAAGAGGCTCTTGTAAACTGGCTGCCAAGTAATGAATCCCATATTATCTATCTCTTCTACCCTATTATCGGTATTATTCTAGTTACTCTTTTTGTTAAACACTTTGTTCGCGACAATATCTCAGAAGGTGTAACACGTGTGCTATATGCGATATCTAGAAAGGGTTCCAGCATAAAGAGTCACAACAACTGGACTAGCATAGCCGCCTCAGCTACAACCCTTGGTTTTGGTGGATCTGTGGGACCAGAGGCGCCTATAGTTCTCACGGGAGCCTCCATAGGCTCCAATGTTGGAAAACTAGCCCGTCTGAACTATAAAAATACCACACTGATGCTCTGCTGCGGTGCTGGTGCCGCCTTAGCTGCTATTTTCAAAGCACCTATCACCGGTGTGCTTTTTGTATTGGAGATATTGATGCTCGACATCACTGTAGGATCTGTCATACCGCTGCTCATCGCCTCCATTACAGCTACAACGATAGCTATAATGCTACGAGGATTTGCTCCAGTATTGGCCGTGACACTCACCGCTGCCGACAGTTTTAACCTCAATGAGATACCATTATTCATTCTGCTTGGTATTCTCTGCGGACTTATGGGCTACTACCTCACAAATGTTAATGAGAGGGTTGGGGCACTATTCAAAAAACTAGATACTCAATACAAAAAATGGATGATCGGAGGATTGGTTATCGGTCTTCTTATATATATCTTTCCACCTCTCTACGGTGAGGGTTACGAAGGGATAACAGCATTGATGAATGGAGAGCCTCGCAAACTCTTCAACGACTCTCTCTTCTATGCATTTAAAGATGTCGACTGGGTAGTTATACTCTTTATACTTGCCACAATGCTCTTTAAGGTTATCGCGATGGCCTCAACAACTGCCGCAGGTGGCGTTGGTGGAACCTTCGCTCCATCTCTATTCTTAGGTGCCTTCTCAGGTGCATTTATCGCCTTAACATTCAACCTAATCTTCGGATGGCAACTCTCAGTGGTCTCATTCACCCTCGTAGGAATGGCGGGCGTGATGTCGGGGGTAATGAATGCCCCACTCACATCAATCTTCCTTATCGCCGAGCTGTCGGGTGGCTACGAGCTATTTATACCTCTTATGATTGTCGCGGCAATCTCATTTGCCATCAACTATTACTTTGAGCCTGAGTCAATATACACGAAACCTCTTAGCAAATCAGGGGAACTTCTAACACATGATAAAGATCGCTCCACATTGGTCTTTTTAAGTCTTGACGAGCTAATGGAGACCGACTTTGTAACGATCAAGCGCTTCTACACTCTAGGAGACTTAGTGAAGATTATATCCACAGGACGACGCAACATCTTCCCTGTTGTCGACGACTTCGGTAAGCTGCTGGGCATAGTACAACTAGATGACATTCGTGAAGATATGTTCAAACCATCGTGCCACGATAAATCCATATACAAGTATATGATTCAACCACCAGATAAGATTATTGAGCACGAACAGATCAACAATATTCTATCTCGATTTGAGGATAACAACACATGGATGCTACCCGTGATAAAATCAGATAATACATATCTAGGATTTATCTCAAAATCAAGAATATTAGCATCTTATCGCGAACATCTTATTAAGATCTCCCAATAAGCAAAATAAGTAGTGCACCACTGCGGGTGCACTACTTATCCTTTTAACCCCTATTCGAAAGAGTGTATCACAACTCCAGATCGCAATTTTGGTTCAAACCACGTGGTCTTTGGTGGCATTATATTGCCACTATCTGAGATATTTATAAGTTGCTCCATTGAGACTGGATAGAGGGCGAAAGCAACCTCCATTTCACCGCTGTCGACGCGTCTTTGCAGCTCGCCTAGGCCGCGAATGCCACCAACAAAATCAATTCGTTTTGAGGTGCGTAGATCTTCAATGCCCAATATTTTATTGAGCACTAAGTTGGATAGCACCGTGACATCTAATATGCCAATTGGGTCAGAGTCATCATAGCGTCCGCTTTTAGCTGTCGCACTATACCACTCGCCTGCAATATATACCGAGAAGTTGTGAAGTGCATTGGGGGTGTATACCTCTTTGCCCTTTAGCTCAATGTCGAAATCCTGAGATAGTGCTTCAAGGAATTGCTCCTTTGAGAGACCATTAAGATCCTTAACTACACGATTATAATCTATAATTTTGAGCTGTGAAGCGGGGAAGGAGACAGCCAAGAAGTAGCAATACTCCTCATTGCCGTTATGCTCTGCATTAGCTTTCATGCACTCGTCACCAACGCGTGCTGCGGCAGCCGTGCGGTGGTGTCCATCGGCAATGTAGAGGGCGGGCACCTCAGCAAAAATATTGGTTATACGATCATTGATGCTCTTCTCCTTGATTACCCAGAAGTGATGTCCGAAGCCATCCTCAGCGGTGAAATCGTAATCTGCGGCAGTGCTTTGAACAACCTCTTTTACAATTGCATCAATCTCTGCGTTGTCGGGGTATGCGAAGAATACAGGTTCAATATTGGCTTTTTGGTTGCGTACATGGATCATGCGATCCTCCTCTTTGTCGGGACGTGTAAGCTCATGCTTTTTGATGCTTCCATTGATGTAATCCTCGAAGTGGCAACACATAGCAAGCCCATATTGGGTGCGACCATTCATAGTTTGAGCATAGATGTAGTAGCACTCTTGCTCATCCTGTATAAGCCAACCCTTCTCGCGCCAAAGAGTAAAGTTGTCGACAGCTTTTTTATAAACTTCGTCGGAGTGCTCATCGGCAATTGGACTGAAATCAATCTCAGGTTTGATGATGTGTAGGAGAGATCGTTCAGTAGCTTCATTTTGAGCCTCTATAGAGTTTAGCACGTCGTAGGGGCGTGATGCAACTTCTGCTGCATGCTCTTGTGGTGGTCTAATGCCACAGAAAGGTTTAATCTTTACCATAATTGATGTGTTAAAATAGTGAATTAAGAGTAGAAGTTATTCTACTCTTAATTCTTGTTAGTTTTTATTTGTAAAGGTTGGTTGGTGTCTATATATCTATTTATTCACTTGGAAGGTGGTATCGTTCTCCTCAAAGAACTTAACAATCTGACGTGCAGCAGCTAATCCTGCATTGATGTTTGCTTCGGCTGTCTCGGCGCCCATCTTTTTAGGTGTAGCGAAGTAGCGCTTGCCAAATGCCTCTGCCATCTCGCTGTTGGTAGATGGTGCTATATCCGTGATATAGCGCAAGTCTTGACGCTCGGTCATAGCCTTTGTGATACCCTCTTCATCGATGACCTCTTTGCGAGCAGTGTTAATTAGGATGGCTCCATGAGGCATTATTGTCATTAGGTCGTAACCGATTGATTTTTTCGTCTTTTCAGTTGCGGGGATGTGTAGTGACAATGCATCTGCACGACGATATAGCTTCTCAATAGAGTCAACCTTCTCAACGCCCTCTGCTGCAAATGCTTCGTCGCTAACAAAAGGATCGTATGCGATGACATTCATGCCAAGAGCCTTTCCCTTGCGAGCAACTAGGCGACCGACATTACCAAATGCATGAATAGCTAACGTCTTGCCAATGATCTCAGCGCCTGTGCCGGGTGTGAACTCATTACGCTCCATGTAGATCATCATACCAAGAACTAGCTCGGCAACAGCATTTGAGTTCTGCCCCGGAGTGTTCATCACAACTATTCCACGTTGGGTTGCAGCACTTAGATCTACATTGTCATATCCTGCGCCAGCGCGTACAACAATTTTGAGGAGTGGTGCCGCCTCGATAACATCAGCTGTGATCTTATCTGAACGGATGATGATAGCATCAACATCAGCTACTGCTGCTATAAGCTCACTCTTGTCACTATATTTTTCAAGTAATATAACCTCATATTGTGCATCGCTAAGGATGTGTCCAATCTCAGCTATTGCCTCTTTAGCAAATGGCTTCTCTGTTGCAATAAGTACTTTCATAATAGCTCTATTTCTTCAATAATTCAAACTCTTGCATTGTTGCGATAAGTGCCTCTACACTCTCTTTAGGAAGTGCATTGTAGCATGAAGCTCTAAAGCCACCAACTAGGCGATGACCTTTGATTCCAACCATGCCGCGAGACTTAGCAAACTCCATAAACTCCGAAGAGAGCTCCTCATAGCCATCATTCATAACAAAGCAGATATTCATAATTGAACGATCTTCAACCACAGCAGTACCCTTAAATAGTGGGTTGCGATCAATCTCAGCATATAGCATTGCAGCCTTCTCCCTGTTCATCTCGTTGAGAACTTTCACTCCACCTAAACTCTTTATCCATTTTAGGGTCTCATTAATGACATAGATGGGGAATACTGGAGGTGTGTTGAACATTGAGTTGTTGTCAACCTGTGTGTTGTAATTAACGATGGTTGGCAACTCACGAGTGATATTTGCTAAAAGGTCGTCGCGGATAATAACGAATGCAACACCCGCAGGTCCTAGATTCTTCTGAGCGCCACCATATATCATTGCGTATTTAGTAATGTCGATTTCACGGCTAAGGATATCAGAGCTCATATCTGCAATAAGGGGTACAGGTGAGTCAATATCGGTGTGGTAAGCTGTACCGTATATAGTATTATTAGATGTGATATGTAGATAATCTAAATCTGATGGAATCTCATAACCTTTAGGAATATATGTAAAGTTCTTATCATCCGACGAGGCCAAAATAGCCACTTCACCATATAATTTAGCCTCTTTAATAGCCTTCTTAGACCATACACCTGTATTTACATATCCAGCTTTACTCTTGAGGAAGTTGGCAGCAATCTGATAAAACTGTGTACTTGCGCCACCTCCAACGAATATAATCTTATAGTTCTCAGGAATGTTGATTAGCTCCGATAGTAGTGCTTTGGCTTCATTTAGAACATTCTCGAAATCTGGTGTACGGTGCGAAATAGACAATAATGAAAGCCCGGATCCGTTCAAATCAATTATCGCCTTAGCTGCATTTTCTAATACCACCTCTGGAAGGACAGAGGGTCCCGCGTTAAAATTGTGTTTTTTCATAGATTTCTTCTTGTGATTATTTATGTAACAAATATAATAAAAAATTTGCAAATCAAAGAGAATGTGCAAGTTTTTATAAAAAAAATATTTTTTGATTAAAAAATGAATTGATTTTTACTATTTTTGCACTAAAATTATTAAGCCAATGATACGCTCCATGACAGGCTTCGGCAAATCCGAAGTGACAATAAATAGTAAAAAGATCACCGTTGAGATTCGTACTCTCAACTCTAAGCAGCTAGATCTATCTCTTCGTATGCCACCACAATATCGCTCTATTGAAGTGGAGGTTCGTGGCGCTCTTGCGCGAGGTGTGGTGAGAGGAAAGTGCGATGTTCAGATATCGTATAGCTCTATTGGCGAAGGTGGCGAGACCACCAAAAAGATCAATAAAGAGCTCTTTGCGAGTTATCTAAATCAACTTATTGAGGTGTGCGAATATACCAAGATGGGTGATATGTCAGCATCCTACTACGACCACCTCCTGCCATCCGTATTGCGCATGCCCGATGTCGTGTCGGCGCAGGAAGAGTCGGTTGACACCGAAGAGTGTCAAGCGGTTGTTAAGGCAGTTATTGAGGCTATAGATCGCCTCAATGAGTTCCGTGAGCAGGAGGGAGCCATTCTTATAGCAGACCTATTGCACAGAATTGATCTTATCGAGGCAGCAAAAGAGGCGGTAACACCTTTCGAAGAGGCTCGCGTAGAGGCTGTAAAAAATCGCATTCGTGATAATATAGCGAAGTTGCAAATCACAATAGATCCGAATCGTTTGGAGGCAGAGATGATCTTTTATGCTGAGAAGTTGGATATCACCGAGGAGAAGGTGCGTCTTACAAACCACTGCAAATATTTCCGCGAGGTGGCGGCAACAGAGGAGGGAGTTGGTCGCAAGTTAGGCTTTATCTCTCAGGAGATTGGTCGCGAGATCAACACAATGGGCTCAAAGGCGAACGAGGCAAATATCCAGAGGATAGTGGTTGGCATGAAAGATGAATTGGAGAAGATAAAAGAGCAGGCTCTCAATATATTATAGGTATGATGGGTAAATTAATTATATTTTCAGCTCCAAGTGGAGCAGGAAAGACAACCGTGGTAAAGGAGCTCCTTAAGAGCTTTTCAAACTTTGAATTTTCCGTGTCGGCTACCTCACGAGCGCCTCGCGGTGTAGAGCAAGATGGTGTTGATTATCACTTTATGACCAATGACGAGTTCATGGAGCGAGTTGCGCACAATGAGTTTGTAGAGTGGGAAGAGGTATATGCTGGCACCTGCTATGGCACTCTTCGCTCCGAGATGGAGCGTATATGGTCTAAGGGAAATGTAATTCTTTTCGATGTTGATGTCATGGGAGGCATTCGCCTTAAGGAGATCTTTGGAGAGGCAGCATGCTCCATTTTTGTTATGCCACCATCTGTGGAGACCCTCCGAAAGCGATTGATTGGTCGCGCAACAGATGCTCCAGAGGTTATCGAAAAACGAGTGAGTAAAGCTGAGTTTGAGATCTCTAAATCTCCCCTTTTTGACCATGTTATCATAAATGATGATTTGGCAATCGCTGTATCTCAAACAGAAGCAGTCATTAGAGACTTCTTGAAATAGTTAAGAGAGTGAAGCGTCGAGTAATGTTATATTTTGGATCGTTTAATCCGATTCATAGAGGGCATATTGCCCTTGCCGAGTATGCTATTGAGCGTAGGATATGTGATGAGGTTGCTATGATAGTCTCGCCACGTAACCCTCTTAAAGATGTAGATGGATTGGCTCCGGAGCTTGACCGCTTTGAGATGGTAGAGAAAGCGTGCTCCGTATCACTATACCCAGATCTTATAAAGGCCTCTGTGATAGAATTTTTGTTGGAGCGTCCATCATATACTATAAATACATTGCGTCATTTGACTGAAAACTATGGAGAGCAGATAGAGTTCTCTATACTTATGGGTGGGGATATTATACCTCAGTTAGATAAGTGGCGTAGCTACGAGGAGATCCTTGCAAATTATAAGATCTATGTATATCCACGTCGCGGAGAGCAGGTGGATAAATATTTAGATAAGATCACCTTACTTGAGGGAGCTCCACTTCAAAACTTCTCATCGACCGATGTGCGTCGAGCGCTTACAGATGGGGAGAGTGTAGAGTCAATGCTTCACAACGAGGTAATTGAGCAGATCACAACGAAAGGTCTTTGGCGCGCAAAGGGTGAAGCGGCCGAGCTAAATGCACGTGTAGTCTCTTCGCCCACAGTGGAGAATTATATCGAGCGAGGAAAATATTATTATCGTTGTAATAATTTTGGAAAGGCCCTAAATGATTTTAATAAGGCACTCTCCATCGAGCCATTTAATGCTGAAGCAACAGAGTTTAAAAGCATGATTGAGGAGATATTCTCATTCCGTCATGTCGACATTTATAATCCGTAACAACTTATGATGATTGAAATTGATGATAAGATCGTTAGCATAGATCTCCTTCAAGAGTACTTTGCATGTGATATAGCTCAATGCAAAGGTATTTGCTGCGTTGAAGGCAATGCTGGAGCACCACTTGAGATAGAGGAGGTTGACACACTAGAGCAGGAGTACAACTCATACAAAAAGTACATGACCCCGGAGGGCATCGCCTCAGTCGAGGCACAGGGCTTTATGGTAGTTGATGAAGATGGCGACTATACCACCCCTTTGGTTAACGATGCGGAGTGTGCATTCTCTTATCAAGAGAATGGAGTCACACTTTGCGCTATCGAAAAGGCATGGCGCGCAGGAGAGACGACATTTCTTAAACCAATATCATGTCACCTATACCCAATAAGGTTGATTAACTTTGCAAATGGCGGAGTCGGTTTGAACTATCATCGCTGGAGTGTCTGCCGCTCAGCTTGCAAAAATGGTGCTAAGTTGCAAACTCCTCTCTATCAATCCCTGCGAGAACCTATTGTGCGTCGCTTCGGAGAGGAGTTTTACTCTGCACTCGATGCCGCAGCCCAAATGCTAAAGGATGCTTAACGCCCAAACTTATTATCACATATAACCGACATTGGAGTACCATCGAAGAGCGATTGCAGATAGCGAACACGCCATTCGATGCTAAAGTCATCTGCTGGTGCATCCTCTACGCTTATAGGGAATGGCTCAACGAGGCCAAGCTCCTCCATTGTTGCTATATCATTGAGAATCAACAAAGTCTCTGCATCTTTACGGCAATCTTTAAAAAGGGCCTTTATCTCCTCCGATGTAAAATTGTCTCCACACATCAGCAGAAACAACATCGCTTTGGAGCGTACATAACTACGTTCATGCATCAGTAAACTCTGCACCTTTGGCCTCAAGGCAATTGCCTCCTCCCCAAATGCAGCAGATGAGGTTAATGCCCACCAGACAACTACATCATCCTCAGAGTCGAGAGCCTTTGATAATTTCCTCTTGGCTGCCTTAAACTCCAATCTTTGAAGATCTGCAACCTCCATAAACTGCTTTATACGAGACCTATTTGCCTTACCAAAATTATCTGGATTATCCATAGCCTCCTCATGGATTATGGTCTCCGGGAAGAGACCTAAATCACACTTATCCAGCAGGTAGCTATTCATATCACTGCGTAGATCATTAAGCTCTTTTACATATCTTGGATCTTTCGCTAAATTGTTTAGCTCATTAGGGTCACTCTCCAAATCATACAGCTCCTCTACACCTTGAGGCTCAAAGAAACGTGATTGCGCACTATTTAACTCTCCTTGCTGATACAACTCCTTCCACTCTCTAAAAGCCATCTGCTTATACCTATATAGAGCAAAAAGAGATTGCGTTTGATATGGTTGATAGTTACGTTCATAACGCATATTACCTTTGCGTATAGAGCGATTAAATGAGTACAACTCATCGAAGCGATCTCCATAGCAAACAACACTCTCACTCCCTCGCGATGAGTTTGTGCCTAAAAACATATTTCCATCCATACGCTCAGGAGCCTCAACCCCTGCAAGGTTGAGAGTTGTTGGTGCAAAATCAATAAACGAGACAAGATCTTCACGAACAACACCCGACTCAGCGCCCAATCTATCTCTCCACTTCTCAGGAACATAGACCACCAGCGGCACTTGAACACCAACATTATCGGTATACCCCTTTGTGCCGGGAGTGGTGCCACCATTGTCACCAAAGAAGAAGATGATTGTATCATCCGCTTCGCCCTCCTCTTGGAGCATCTCTATCAACTCGCCTAGCTCCGCATCTGACTCCTCAATACGATCATATATTGTGGCATAGGTATAACGCATCAACTCCGTGTCGGGAACATGAGGCAACAAGAAAACATCATCCGGATTGTGACGCGTCACAACACTTCGATACTGCTGCTCATCGAAAAGCAGACGCGACTCATGTGTTGTCATCACACTACGCTGCATAAAGAATGGTTGATCGTCGTCGGGCAGAGAGCACCAGCTATCAAGCTCTCCATTGATATTATCCCACGCCTCCTCATCGAGTTCAACATTATAATCTGTCTTCTTCGCATTAATCGTATAATACCCTTCACGGCGTAGATATGTTGGAAACATATGCAACCCCTCCGGCATAGCGTTAATCTCGATATGACGATGGAAGCTACCCTCAAAGCTAGGTGAATAACAACCAGTAATAAGCGTCGTGCGCGCAGCAGAGCTGACCGGAGCATTTGAATAGGCATTAGGATAGAGCATACCCGCTTGCGCCAACTTTGCTAAATTGGGAGTCTCACAACCCTTTCCATCATTAAAGAGA
The DNA here is from genome assembly GCA_047172325.1 of Rikenellaceae bacterium. GTDB lineage: Bacteria > Bacteroidota > Bacteroidia > Bacteroidales > Rikenellaceae > Alistipes. The sequence continues at coordinate 21,931 of JBCQWG010000014.1, forward strand.
GCTAAAAAGTGTGGAGATAAATCCTCTGTAAGGAACCATATTATATTAGGCTTCTCCTGCTCTTTACTTAAGGGTGCTGCTTGAGATGATACTGCAATGGTGCTCACACCACCACAAAGCATCATTAATCTTTTACTATTCATCTGGGTTATCGGCTTTGATTAAAATAAGAGGTTGTGAAGGGTTAAATAAAACTTCACAACCTCATAATGACAAAACTACAACAAAATAGGATAAATTGCAAATTTTATTACAATAAACTCTCTCGACGACGTAAATTATTAAGCGAGATGAGCAGTAATCCTATACTACTACAGCTAAGAAGCAAGCGACTATTATTTATTGTGCTCTGCCAGATATCTGGGTGAATGTCTGTTGGCTCCTCGAAAGGATTAAGCATAATATCCCACATAGTATGCTCAAAGAGCGAACCGAGGAATGAGATCAATGCCAAAAGTCCCAAAAGTATAATTGCCACACCATTACCACTTTTAATGAATGTCGACAAGAAGAAAGCAAGAGAACCAAAAAAGATCACCACAAACATCACATGATATGTCATTGAGAATATATCAACGGGACAGAGTAACAAATGAGCTAGATAGCTAAAGAAAAGTACATTAACAAAACATGCAAGAAAGACAAACAGCAGCCTTAAGAGCCACACCTTATACATGTAGTTAGGGATACAAAAGAAGATCTCCAAGATCTTACTCTCTTCATCTTTCTGGATGCCATAAGTTGCAGGATAGAAGATCAAAAGGAGCGATGGGAAGATAAGGTTGCTCTCAACCACAATTTCACTTAATGCCTCTCCACTATATGCTGCATTGAAGAGCAGATAGCAGAATAGCAACAATGAAATTATCATAAAGGCTATATATCTTCCGCCAAATACAATTTTAAAATTGTATTTGGCTAATAAAATTATTGTTTTTAGATTATTCTTCATAACTTCAAATATTAATGACTACAGCCCTTTAAGCATACATAAGTATGCATCCTCTAAACTCTCTAACTCTTGAACAGCGCTCTCAACAGGCTTCTGTGCAGAGATGTATCTCACCTTGACAGAACCATCGCTATTCTTCATATTGTTAGCTACTAACGAACTATCCAACTTCATGAACTCCTCCTCACTTACAGTAAAGCTCCACACCTTCTTATCGGCGAAGTAGAGCATATCATTTGGCTTTCCAAAGAATTTAAGAGAGCCCCGATTGATAACTGCAACTTGATTACATGAGCTTGCAATATCTTCAATGATATGTGTCGAGAAGATCACAACACGCTCACGACTAAGCTCAACGAGAAGATTCCTAAAGCGAATACGCTCACGTGGGTCAAGACCCGCAGTAGGCTCATCAACGACCAAGATGCGAGGTAGATTCAATAGAATCATCGCAATACCAATACGCTGCTTCATACCTCCTGAGAATGAGCTAATGAGTGAGTCACGCTTTTCGTACATATGCACAGAGCGAAGCACATACTCCAAACGCTCCTTGCGCGTCTCGCTGTCGGTTACACCCTTAAGAATAGCTTGATAATCAAGGAAATCCCAAGCACTCATATATTCGTATGTTCCAAACTCCTGTGGAAGGAATCCAATAAGACTCTGAAGCTCCTCACGATGCACTTTAGTATTGAGACCATTGATAAAGATTGATCCATAGCTTGGCTCATAAAGACCCGTTACGATACGCATAAATGTAGATTTACCGGCACCATTAGGGCCAAGAAGACCAAACATTCCACTCTTAATCGTAAATGAGACTCCCTTCAACGCCTCAAATGGACGACGGCTGCGACCAATAATCGGCACTGCAAGAACTGCATTATAGATAATCGCTTTAAGTGGCGCAAAACGACCTGTCAAACGTGCTACATTAATACCCTTATTCTCAATCATTCGAGCAATACTATAGATGATACAGCCCAAAATAATCAAACCGAGGTAGATGCCTGTAACTCCATAATTCTCAGTCTTTAGAGCAAAGATAGATAGAGCTATGAGCGCCACGATAGACTTCGACAACATATTTAGGATCTTCATAAAGAAGTTCGGAGTGCCGCCACAACGATTTAGGTAATAGCGATATAAGCCGCCCCAAATTGCTATTGTAAGAATTGCCCATCCAATCAACATAATTGCAATCCACAATCCACTCTCAAAGTAGATATAGGCTCCCGCAAATAGAGTTGCCGCAATTACAGTTTGCCACACGAGACTCTTTAGGTCTGACACTGTTAGATACTTATTATCTATATCGAGTGTCTCGCGACGATTCTTAGCACTTGTCCACTCACGCTCAAACTGACCTGCTCTATCGTAGATCTTAACCAAGTTGCGCGCCTCGATAACGATAGGCTCATTTGGATCAATAATCTTGATATTTGCAATTCTAACCGAATGCATAATAAGATAGGTGATGGCAGGCGTAAGCACAATTGCCAAGACCAAATATGCCATCTGAGCATAAACATCATCAACGTTGAACCATACGTGAGTCGCAACGACAAGAATGATGGCTGCATGTAGCATATATATCTTTCTTGATAATCCACGATACCATGCAATAGCCTCCTCCAAGAAGACATAAAGCGTCGGAACCAAGATCAAAGTAAGTAGTGACGAGAAGGAGAGACCTCCAATCACAGTGATTGCAAATGGCGCACCTATAGCTCCTGAGTAGTCATCATCACCTAGGGCCATTGGCAGAAGAGCCACGATTGTGGTAATCGTTGTAATCATAATTGGACGAAGACGCATCGCACCACTCATCAAGATCGCTCTATTACGAGAATAACCTCTCTTACGAAGAATATTAATATAGTCGATCAAGATAATTCCACCATTCACCACAACTCCCAAAAGAATCATAAATCCAGTAAGTGTATTTAGATTCATCAAGCTATTGTCTGTGATGATAAGAGCTGCAAAGGAGCCAATAGCTGCCAATGGAATTGCAAACATCAACACCAAAGGTAGAGTTAGCGACTCGAACACAGATGCTAGAATCATAAAGATAAGCAGCACCGAGGCAAAGATAAGGAACTTAAACTCTGCATAAGTGTCATCACTCTCCTCACGCTCTATGACCACACCACTTGCTATAGGATACTCTGCAATAAGTGCATCAATTTCAGCATTATAGCTATCCATAATTTCGTCCGTAAGATCCTGTAACGTAAATGAGTATGTTAACTCCAACTCACGGCTGCGATCAACACGCTGGATTGTACTCTCACCCTCTGTTGTATAGATATATGCAATATCCGACATGTCGTAAAAACCTCCATTAGTACTCTCTACCTGTAACTCATAAAGATCTTTCATTGTTGCTACATCGTCGTCTGCGTCCTCACCCGATAGAAGAGTAGCGGTATCGGTCATCGTGATTACAATATCAATAACCTCATCATCACCAAATTTAATCTCCGCTCCACTCTCCTGCTCGGTGGAGAGATCAGATAGAGCATAGCTAAGAGCACTCTGACTAATACCCAACTCATTGACCGTATATTGGTCGATCTCTAGCGCCACGATATTTGATGAACGCTGAGTTGAGATTGAGACATTACCAATGTAATCAAGCTCCGTGAGAATATCTTCGATATCTTCACCCACTTGAGTCATAAGTTCATAGTCGGTACCCTTGATAAGAAGTGTATTCTCGTCATCTCCAATTCCCAACGCCTGAAGCATGGTCATGCTCGAAGTTCCAGAGCCACTAGAGCCACCAGAACTTCGTGACCCAGAGCTGCTGCTACTCGAAGAGCTACCACTCTTAACATTAACCGTCAATCCCTGTCTAAGAGTTGCTATACGAGCCCATACATCATTAACGATCTCTCCAATTTGACGACTATCTTTATCTTTATCAAAGCCATCCTTGAGTTTGAGGACAATACTTGCATTCTCCTCACCTACGGTACAGCTCATCTCCTCTAGCTCTGGTATATCCTTTAACTTCTCCTCAAAATTTGCTACTATCTCATCATTCGTTGTGACATCGCTATCCGATGACATCGTGAGAGAGATAGTTATACGATCACTCGACACACTCTGCATAGATTGATCTGTCGTACTCGCAGCCCAAATAAAGGTTATAAAGAGAGTAGCCAAAGTAATACTTAGAACCAAAGTTGAGTTACGAATAACGCTCTTTAGAAGTATTGTATAGATCTGCACAGGTCGCTCGTGAATTGAGGCTTGACCACTAAAGATACTCTGACTCTTACGTCCACTCCTAAGAATAACATATGTTAGCATAGGGATCAAAAGGAGCGCTACAGCTAGCGAGAACATCAAAGTAGCAATGATCGCAACACCTAGGTTGTATCCCATAAGAGCAATTGTGATATCACTGGTAAATACAAATGGCAAGAACACAGTAATTGTAGTGAGCGTCGAAGCGAAGATGGATCTCCACACCTGCTTCGTACCCTCCATCACAGCCTCCTCAGCACTTCGACCACTCGAATGGAGTCGATAGATATTCTCCAGCACCACTATACTATTATCGAGCAGCATTCCAACGGCTAGCGTGATACCGATTAGCGTAATGGAGTTTATGGTAACATCCATCGCATAGAAGATATTGAACGCTGCAAACACTGAGATTGGAATTGCCAAAGTGATCGACAACACTAGCTTCAAGTTGTGCAGGAAGAACCACAAGATAACAACGGCCATAAGAGCTCCAATAAAACCTAAGAATCCAAGTTGTGCGATATTCTCCTCGATCTCATCTGCACTACAGCTATCCACAACAATTGAAATACCCTGAGAGGCGAAAAGCTCATTTAACATCTCGATCTCGGCACGAGTTCTCGCGGCAAGTTCGATAATATTTTGACCGCTCTCATTCGACATTGTTACAGTGATGGCCCTCTCGCCATCAAGACGGCTGATAGAGGTTGGCTCCTTTAGTGAACTTGTAATAGATGCAATATCCTTCAAGTATACTGGTCCCGATGTCATCACCACAACATTACCAATCATATCAATGCTGCTATAACCGCCATCTACATATACGCTACTTTCACTAGCTCCATTACGTGAATATCCAACAAAGCTACGCTCATTACCAGCATTTGTTAGACTCTGGCTAACTTTCTGCGTCGTAATACCCAATGCATCGCAAAGATCAGAGTTGAGAGCGACCTCAACACTCTTACTTCGACCACCATAAATAGTAACATCGGATATTCCCTCAATGTTCGATAATTTCTCCTCTAGGTCGGTCTCAGTAATTGCGAGGATGTCATCAACATCCATATCACCCTTAATACGAAGAGTCATAAAATCACCTGACGTAGAGCTCTGCGACGATGCACTCGATGTAGATACAGTGAAGTCTGATGGTAAATTGGGTGAGTACTCGGTGATTAACTCCGAGAGGCGAATATATGCACTCTTAATATTTACCGACGATTTAAACTCAACATTTATGCTTCCTCCATTTGTCGAGGCGGTCGATGTAATCTGCTGCACGCCACTACATTGTGCCACAACGCCCTCTAGGGGGATTATCACCTCCGCTTCAACATACGATGGATCGAAGCTACTACCCGAACCACTAACCCTCACAGAACATGTGGGAGCCTCTGCCTCCGGGAGCAGTTCCATAGACAACTCATTATACGATACATAGCCCAAGAATGTCAGAGCTATAAATAACATAGTAATGGTTACCTTTCTATCTATTAGAAATCTCATTATTACTCCTCCTTTTTAGCCTTGAAGAATAGTCCTTTCAACTCCTCAAGAGCATAATATAGACATGGTATAACTGTCAAACTAAGAATTGTTGAAGCGACCAAACCTCCAATTACAGCAATCGCCATTGGTCGTTGGAACTCTGCTCCATCAGCCGAAGAGAGCGCCATTGGAAGAAGTGCCAAGATTGTAGTGATACTCGTCATCAAGATTGGACGAATACGCTGCTCGGCAGAGGCAATAATTGCATCAAAGAGCTTATAGCCTTGTGCTCGAAGCTGTCCAATTCTATCCACAAGCAGGATCGAACTATTTACTGCGATACCAACCAACATGATGATACCTATCGCCGCCATAATATTGAGATTCACACCTGTAATGATAAATAGTGCAATAGCTCCTGCAACTGCCAAAGGCACGGTGAGAAGAATGGTGAATGGATGCAACAATGACTCAAACTGAGAGGCCATAACCATATAGACAAGTGCCACGGAGAGAACCAATGCAAAGAGCAATGAGCTGAATGACTCCTTACGCTCACGCTCAGAACCCTCGATACTAATGTAGTAATCATCCGGAGTGCTTATCGCCGCTATCTGCTCTCGAATACTATCAGCAACTTTACTTAGCGCCACATTATCACTACACATAATTGCAATTTGAGCAACTCGAATTTGACCAATTCGCATAATCTCACTTGGAGCCTGCGCAATACTAATCGTAGCGATATCCTTAAGCAAAAGACTCTTCTCTCCTTGCGAGATCTCAATATTTCCAATTTGTGTCAAATCAATTTGAGGAACCTTAACGGTAATATCCCTCATATCTCCTTGATACTCCATCTCTCCAGCATCTGCACCATTGAGCTGCTCTTCAACTTGGCTAACAACATTTTGCAGTGTGATATCATTAATGCTTGCTGCGACACGATCAACATATATTGTAAGCTCCTGCTCTCCATTATTATCTTGATACGAGAGACTCTCGATGCCCTCTACACTCTCCAGCGAACTTAGAACAAATCCCTGCAACTCTGTCAACACGGCACTATCTTCACCCTTAATCTCAACGACGATATCTCCTCCAGATTGCTCAAACAACGATGAAACAGCATCTTCAGTACTGCTATAAGTTGCTTTAAGGCCTGAGATAGAACTTAGATATGCATCTAACTGCTCGATAAGCTGTGGTGCGGTGACAAGAGCTCCATCATTTAACATAACATCAATCTGTGCCTTATTACTCAATGGAACAGTACCACCATTCTCATTCTCTATACCACAGTGCGAATAGATAACTATACTATCACCTGCAATCTGAGTAATTACATTCTCAATATTCTTAACCGTAGATCTAGTTCTCTCAAGGGTAGTTCCTCCATTTAGCTCCAACTCTAGCGATATACTACGAGAGCCGCTACTTGGCATAAACTCACTTCCAATGCCCGACGCTAGAACTCCAATGACTCCAACATAAATAAGAGCTATCAGAATTACCCCATAACGATTCTTAACAATGCGACGAAGCATACCCCCATACCAGTTAAACTTTATTGAGCTCTCTTGATCTTTAGGCTCTTCACCATTCGAAGCGCTCTTGCGCGAACCAATAAGTTTACTATACATAACAGGAATAGCAATGATCGCAACGAAAAGAGAGGAGACAAGTGCAAACGTTACACTCCACGCCTGCTCCTTAAAGAGTTCTCCAGATTGTCCATGAAGATATACAATAGGGAAGAATACAACAATTGTTGTCAATGTAGAGGCTATGATAGCTCCACCAACCTGCGATGTTCCCTCGACAATTGCATCTTTTAGAGATAGACCCTCCTCTTGACGACGGAAGATATTCTCGATAACAACAATTGCATTATCGACGAGCATACCTGCACCCAGAGCCAAACCTCCCAACGTCATGATATTCAAGGTTAGACCACCAAAATAGAACATCATAAATGTAGCAATGATTGAGATTGGAATTGCCAACGAGATTACAAATGTTGTACCCACTCGACGAAGGAATACAAACAATACAATGATTGCCAATGCCATACCAAGCATTGCGCTACTCTTAACATCTCCAATCGAACGCTCAATAAATTCTCCCTGATTACTTACAACCACGATATCATATTGACTCATTGCACGTCGAAGACTCTCAACCTCAGTCAATATTGCTTGAGTTGCTTTAAGGGTATTAAAGTCTCGCTCCTTGTAGATCTCTATTCCGACACACTCCGCTCCATTGAGGCGCACAATGCTCTCGGCACTCTTATCTGCCATATATACATCTGCGATATCCTTAAGATATACCGCGCGACCATCTTCATAGGCAACGATAATTGAGTTAAACTCCTCGATACTCTCCAAAACATTGGAGCCATTCACAGTATAGCGTTCTCCATTATCTTCAATTCTTCCTCCCGACACGCGATAGTTATTATCTTGTATCTTAGTCGAAAGATCCGATGTTGTCATTGAGAATGCAGCCAACTTATAAGGGGAGGTCTCCACAACAACCTCTTGCTCCAAATCTCCATTAAACTCCACGTCTGCAACACCCTCAACACTCAATAGCTGAGCCTTAACATAGCTATTGGCAATCTTCGTCAGATCGACAATGCTCATATCGGGATGAGATAGCGCCAACTGCACAATTGGCATAGCCGATGGATCATTCTCCGATACGCTAATATCCTCAATATCATCATTTCGACTAAACGAGGTTATCGACTGTTGTAGCTCAAGGTATGCATCCTCCATATCTTGACCCCAAAGGTACTCAACGGTTATAAGCGCCTCATTGCTACCTATGTTAGATGTTACGCTCTTCGCACCTTTAGTTCTGATGGCAGTAGTCTCAATGCTCTCAACGATTTGAGCCTCGATCTCTGCTGGTGGCATCTCAGTTGTAGTGAGCTCGATATAGAGCTTTGGTGACTCCATCGAAGGAAAGAGATCCACACCTAAGCGATCATACGATATCTTGCCCAGTAGCAGAGTTGCCAATATCACCATCATTATTGTGACGGGATATGTTATAGCAAAATTTACAATTTTTTTCATATAGCCCTCCTCGATTATTGAATTGCTATCTTACCTCTGTTTCTCAAAGTTGCATAACCATCGACAATCAACTTATCACCAATGTATAATCCGCTAACAACCTCAATGTAGGTATCATCCTCAATACCGGTTACAATCTCCTGCTGTAGAGCTGTTGTACCATCTGCAATAAATACATACTTACGATCTTGAGAGGTGCGAATAATCTCCTTTGGAATGATAATAGCGTCGATAGCTGTATCCACCACAATTTCAGTCTTTACAAACATTCCCGGCTTAAGCAATAAATTAGGATTATCTACCAAGACAACACCTTTATATGTTCTTGTCTGCGTGTCAATTGAGGGCGACAACTGATCGATAGTTGCCTCAAGATACTCATCTGGAACAGAGTAGTGACTGATATATACAGGAAGGCCAGTATGAATATAACTCATTGTACTCTCTGAGAGCGAGATATCAAGATACATCTTCGAGTAGTCCATCACCGTAAAGAGCTCAACGCCTGAACTAATCTCAATACCCGGTGTTTGATACACCATCTCCACAATAACACCACTAATAGGGGCCTTTATTGTCAATGACTCATAAGATATTTGTGCATTAAGATATGTATTCTTTGTTGTCTCAACACTAACGGCAGCATTCTTAACCTCAATCTCTGTTGCGCCACCCTTCTCTTGAAGAATAACATATTTATCGTACTCATCCTCTGCGATCTCCCAATTAATCTTCTTTGTCTCCACAGATAGATCATTTACATACTCTTCATCCTCTAGACGAGCCAAAACGGTTCCCGCCTTTACCTTATCACCGATTTTATAATATTTTCCCGTTGCAGGATTTATTGCAGGTCGATAGACTCCATCAATTTTATTGGTGACAATTGCACTTGACATCGCCACTAGAGAGCCATTTGTGGTTGTTAACTGCTCTAAGTCACTCAACTCAATCTCTTCGACTGTAACAGGAGTAGATATTTGCGCCTGACTAGTAGTGGTTGTAGTTGAGCTACAAGAGGCGATTAGTAGCATTGCTGATACTGCATATAGTATATTGATCTTTTTCATAATCTTTGGTTGCTATTTTATATTTAATGTTTGTAATAAATTCTATCTTTTGTTTATCTTCTCTGTATATTCTTGAACTTTCTCAACAGCCTCTGAGCTATACATAAGTAGTGGAGCAATTGGCTCGCTCTTCTCGAAGTCATAAAGTGTTACACACTTAAGGTTGATAAGTTCCATCTTATAATCAACCATAGCTTGAGCCAATGATATTTTTTGACTTGAAAGCTGAGTTTGGAACTCATTCATCTCCATACCTGTGATCTCACCTGCGCGATAATTTTCGACATTAAGATCATATGTTTGCTGTGCATTATCCACACTCTTCTTAGCAATTTCGATCTGCTTAATATAACTATTTAAACTACGATAGCTTGTCAACACCTCTAACTCAATATCTATCAACTCCTGCTCCTCGTCAATTCCATTAATATCAATTTGCAACTTCTGAGCATTGATTCGATCCTTGCGTGCACCCCAATCAAAGATTGGAATACTGAAGCTAAGATTTACACTTGGGCTACTTGTAGGTGTTGTATAGATATTATCAAATGCAGGGTTATCACCCATGATACCAACCGATAGAGACAACTCTCCTTGGAAACTATTGTTATCCTTTATTTGCAACAGTGTAATTTCAGCATTCTTATTTGTAATCTCTCTTTGTTTGAGTTCCAAGCGGTTTGTTAGAGCATGCTCCTTAGCCATATCAATATCAATGGTCACTGGATTCTCTGAGATCTCAGCATCTACCGAGAACTCTGTGCTTAACGGAAGTCCTAGCAACTGTTTCAAGTTATCTTTAGCTGTCTCTAGTGATACCTCGCGCGTAATCAATGTCGACTCTGCATCCGAAAGGTTGATCTCAGCTTGGAACAACTCTGAACGAGGAACCATATCGAGTCGCACCTTCTCATTGATGATATCATAACTCTGTTGAGCGTTATCCATCTCCTCTTGAGCTACGACAAGATTCTCTTGAGCCATATATACTGAGTAGAATCTAGAGATGATCTGCTGCTCAAGACTTAAACGAGTCATTGCATATGAGATTCTTTGATTCTCATAATCCATCTCGATTGTAAGCAACTCATACTTTGTATCATTATAGGTGAAGAGTGGCTGATCCAAACTTAAATACAACGAGTTAGAGAAAGATTGACTTGTATTAATACTTCCACTATCAATACTCGACGTATTACTCTGCCAACCAAATCTATTGTTGAGCGAGATTGTAGCTCCAGTCCAAACGATCGGCTGAGAGATTGAAAATGTACCCATTGAAGAGAACGACTCATTTGTATACCACTCCGAGAGGAAGGTATCCATAGAGCGATCATTACTGTAGTCGATAGGATCTACACTGAGTTTAAATTGAGTCTTAAGAGAGGCTCTTTGAGCACTCAACAACTTTTCGGAACGCTCCAACTGCAACTCAGCAGTTAAGAGGTCGGGGCTACTCTGGATACTGATATCTATGGCATCATCCATAGTTAGAACCATTTGAGCCTGTAGAGTATTTACTGCCAGCAGTGCTGCTACAGTAAATAGAACATTTTTAATCTTCATTTGATATCTATTTTTAGTTTTTATTTATCTTCGTTGCTTTAACCGCATCGGCATTAATCTTCTCTATACCACTCTTATTTGAGAGCCTAACCACAATTGTATCTTGATGTGCAGTGTAGTCTCCTAACCACTCCCATGTGACTGTTGTACTTCTTGAGTCCTGCATATTGGAGAAGTCAAACTTAACATCATCCGCGCCATCTCCATTATCAATTGTAAAGCTATATGTGAGATCCACTCCATTAGTGCCCATATTGCCACCTCCCTGACCGGGGCGACCACCTCTCGAACGCATAAGTTCAGTTGGAGCGGTTGTCGCAAAGGAGATTGCATACCTCTCTCCGCTCTGCACCGGAATCTTCCACTCAGCATACTGAGAGCCATCGCCCTTACGAATTTGCCATGCAGAGAGAATCGATGTGCCATAGAACTGCTGTCCAGAGACCAAACTCCACTTATAAGATGTTCGTGCCGTAGGGCTCTTATAGGTCATCTTTGTATCTATACTTTGGTCAATCCAAGTATTTAAATATCCAGACTTTGGAGGCTCAGAAAGGGTGAAAAGATCACTATCCTCATTATCGGCAATTATCTCTGAACTTGGCGTCATGTCATACTTCGCCAAGACGTAATCACCCTCCGGAGTTATAGATGCTGCGCGCTGAATTGCACTACGACCACCTCTATCAGACATTCCACCAATAGACATTCCACCGGGACCGCCCATGCCCATGCCGCCACCGCCGCCAGACATGCCACCGCCGCCACCGCCGCCAGACATGCCACCGCCGCCACCAGAGCTAGAACCTCCAACACTGATCGACATACCTCCAATTGAGAAGCTGCTACTAGATGACATTCCGCCACCCATCATACCCATGCCGCCCATCATTCTACCGCCCATCATCCTTGAAGAGACCTCTGCGCTACCAAGGCTGATGTATTGTGGGATATTTGCACTATTCATCGTATTAACCGAGACTTGCGGTATAGCTGTTGTGTGGCGCACAACACGCTTAATTTGATTTGCCTCCAACTCGACTACTGTATAGATGGTCTCATCCGAGCTAACGAACTGCACCTCAACATATCCCTTCACATCTGATAGGTTGCGAACAACCACCTCAGTGCAATATATCTCAGATCCATACAGGTAACCCATCTCCGTTTTTAGACCTCCCATATCGAAATATGGTAACTCCATAGGCTTATTAACCTTCTCGATATTTTGCCTTACGTCACATCCCGACATCATCGAGACACTATCCAAAAACTCGCCCATATCGACATTACTATATTCGCGACTCTCGATCATCTCTTTGAGTGTCTCTGTAAATTCATCAACACCCATACGGCTCATAGCCTCCGCAAAGAGCATATTACCTTGTGTTATAATGATCTCAGTGATAAACTTAGAGTACTCTCTATCGGCAAGGTAAGTATTACAACCGCTCTTCTCCAACAACTGAAGCACCTGCTCAATATCCGACATTCCGACAACATTACGAGATTGCGCATCACTCTTAAGGATGTCGGCATAAGACATATAATATAGCTCCATTAATTGATTTCCCCACGACAAAGAGTCAGAGACAATATTATAACGGCTATTGAAGAGTATTGATGTTAAGTAGTGAGGGTTTGAGTTATCCTCCGAAGAGAGACCCGTAGAGTTACTATAACTAAATGACTTAACATCAACCTGATTCCATTGACGAGCAATGCTTCTAAAGACATTTGTTCGAATATCATAGTCTGATGTTTGTTGAGAATTTCGCCTATTATTACGACTATTTGCCAAAATAGTATTCTTATAGTTTGACGTTACATCATAACCACTCATTCCATTATCTTTCATTGGGCTGACGCCAGCTCCCGGAAGCAGCAACAACTCTGGTTGTCCAAGCTCCTGCGTAGAGCTCCACGCGCGTTTATAGTTGAACATATGCTCTGGAACATCCACAATCGTTAATCGAGGTAGGCTATATTCAATCTCAGCATCGCGCTCGAAATCACCCATAACATCCTCAATTATTGAGGGAATAGTATCAACGATAGGCTCAAAAACAGCTACGTGATCTAAATTAGACTCATGTAGATAGAGTGCATAATCTTTACCCGCCACCGAAGTATGATATCTCTTATATCGACTAATCATTAGAGAAATTGCACGCAAAGGCTCCTCTGGGGAGAACTCATAGCTAAGCGGATCAGAGAGCTGCATGGGGCTACCCTGACTCACTGGAAGCATATTCTCAAGTGTCTTCACCTTAAGATTAAAGGTGCTAAAATACTCTTGGCGCCATGCTGCATACTCATCTGCATAGGTCACTCCGGGACGCACATACCAACCACTCTCAGGGGTTAAAACAACCCACTCTGGTTCAATGTAAGCTACCCTCTTATCAAAATTCAATATCTCCAACATTTTACTCTCGAAGAGCAGATCTTTATCAGCGATATCTATATACATCTCATCCTCATCAATTGTTCCTCGGTAGGTAAAGCTAAGAGCCACATTATCGCCCTTGCTATAGTCTCTACCAAGATCCACTAGGATTAGATGCTCATTGCGCTCGAAATCAAGCTCCGCTGCACCCATCTTAACATCATCCACCTTCATTCCACCATTAAGATTGAAGATAAGTTGATCTCCATCTTTCGACATTGTTCCCTCAATTGTCATTGTCGTCGCAATGCTATGAGGAAGCTGCTCTACATCAATATCGTAGCTCTTTGCCTCAATACGTGGATATGAAGCATACTCATTATTGAGGCGAATAAGGCGCGAGGCGATGCGGTCAGGACGAAAAGCATTAACACTATAATTAAAGATCAACAACCCTGACAATGAGAACATTGTGATCGAGATAAATAGAAATATTCGAAGGAGCTTCTTCGATCCTGCCAAACGCTTAAATAGATATACCGAGAGTGTCATTGCCGACAATCCGATCATAACATATATAAATCGAACAGTGAGCATTGTTCCAATATTGGATATACCCAACACATCAGATTTAGCTAGAGGTGAACTCAGCATAAACATATCGAAAAGATACTCCACATAGCTACCCGTATAGAAGAGTGAAAGCCATGAAATGCCGAGCATTATAATATATGTTATCGCTTGATTACCTATAATTAACATGAGTGCTGTTGACACTCCTGTAAAGAATATCAACGATGGGATAATTACAATAAATAGATACATTATAAAATCTACGAACGAGCAAGGTATTGCAAATCCGAATCGTGATAATATAAAGATTGCCAAAAGAACAACAATATCTACAACCAAAAATGGCTTGATCGTTCCTATCACCTTTCCAAAGAGGTACTCCGCATTGGTCAATGGCCTAACATAAAAGACCTCCGATGTATCTAGCTGCTTATCTCGCTTAAGATAGTCGGAAGACATAAAGATGATAATGAGCGATTGAATAATATTCAACACCAATACCGACAAGTATGGTATAAGAGATGTCGCATGCTCAAATCGCGCCGCATTACTATTTAGCATTGCACCTATAACCAACACGAGCAATGCTGCAATAGCCATGAAAATCATAAAGAACCAACTACGAACCAATAGTTTTGATTCATACTTAGCTACCGAATTAATATTTATTATCTGCTGCTTCATATTGTGTAAGGTTAGCCGTTAATCCAAAGATTTAAATTCTTCTCCATATAATATACGTATGCATGTTCAAGGTTTGGTGCAACGTTATTAGCTTTAAACTCTCTAATTTCATCCGCTACAACCTCTATATTCCACCTGTTACAAGCCGTACCATCATTCTCCGAGATCGGAACCATTGACACAATTGGATATTTTGAGTTTATCACCTCATACATATGTGGATCCACCTCCAACTGCCACACTTTGCCCACTGCACTCTCCAACATCTGCGCGGGGGAACCCTTAAACGATATCTCGCCCTTGTTGAGAAGAACCATATCGGTACAGCTACTCGATATATCACCTACGATATGCGTCGACAGAATGATTGTAGTCTCCTTACTACTAATATCGGATAGCAGATTTCTAAAGCGAATACGCTCCTCTGGGTCAAGACCCGTTGTTGGCTCATCAACTATAATTACCTTTGGAGAGTGGATAAGAGCTTGCGCAATTCCCAAGCGGCGCTTCATACCTCCTGAGAGTTTCGAGGCGTAACGCTCACGCACCTCATACAAACCCACCTGCTCCAACATCTGCTCAATGGCATCACGACGATGCGCTCCATTATTCATACCCGACAGGCGAGCTGCATAATCTAGATACTCTGCCACCTTATATTTAGCAAAGAATCTAAAATCCTGTGGCAGATAGCCCATAATCTGACGAATTTTACCTCGATCACGAATTAGATCGTGCCCATAGGCTGTAACTTGACCCGACGATGGTTCCATGAGTGCTACCAAGATACGCATTAGAGTACTCTTTCCGGCACCATTAGGACCCAATAGACCAAACATACCTCCTTTGATCTCAATGTTAAGATCCTTGAGCGCATGGTAACCATCAGCATAGACCTTATTCAAATCTTTTATAATTATAGACATAATTGATAATTTACGCAAGTTAGACCTAAGAGAAACTCACTTTTATTTATTAGTTTTAATATCATCTTCACCGCTAACAAGTTTACATATTATATGCTAATCTGACAACTAAACCACGGTGAAATGTACAAATTTAGGGGTGAACTGCATAAATAGAGAGGTGAACAGACTCACTTTTCGGCGAATTGACCTTTTTACACAAAATTAGCCGACGTTAAAAGCAGATTTCATCTACCCTTAACGTCGGCTTTGCATCTCATCTCAGCACTATAAAACTAACTCTTTTTAAGAAATTCTGAGGTATACCCCTTACCGCTTTGTGCCACCTGCTGAGGGGTGCCAGCAACAATAAGTTCACCACCTTTGGCTCCACCCTCTGCGCCAATATCTATGATATGATCTGCAACCTTTATCACATCGAGGTTATGCTCAATAACGATAGCTGTATTACCTCTATCAACTAACTTATATAACACATTTAAAAGTTGTCGAACATCCTCAAAATGGAGCCCCGTTGTAGGCTCATCAAGGATATATAGTGTTCGGCCGGTATCTCTCTTCGAGAGCTCACTGGAGAGCTTTATTCGCTGACACTCGCCACCCGACAACGTTGTGCAAGGCTGCCCCAAAGTGAGATAACCCAAACCTACATCTTGAATTGCTTTGAGCTTCTGATAGATCGCTGGAATATGCTCAAAGAATTCAACAGCAATATTTATAGTCATATTAAGAACATCATTGATGCTCTTACCCTTATACTTAACCTCCAGAGTCTCACGATTATACCGCTTACCACCACACGCCTTACATGTAACGTAGACATCTGGCAGAAAATTCATCTCGATGGTCTGCACACCCGCACCACGACATGTCTCGCAGCGCCCTCCCTTAACATTAAACGAGAAGCGACCAGCCTTAAAGCCTCTAATCTGCGCATCTGGAGTAGCTTCAAAGAGCTTTCTTATATCACCAAAAACACCTGTGTAGGTTGCAGGATTACTGCGCGGAGTGTGACCTATTGGCGACTGATCCACAACAACCATCTTGTCGATATGCTCCAACCCCTCTACCGAATCATAATCCAAGGGACGATCCAGCGAACGATATAGCTCTCTACTAATTATTGGGCGCAAGGTGCCATTAATAAGCGACGATTTACCTGAGCCGCTAACACCTGTAACACAAATAAACTTCCCTAAAGGGAACTCCACATCAATCCCCTTTAGGTTATTGCCACGTGCACCACGCAACACAATACTCTTGCCACTACCCTCTCGTAAAGACTCAGGCACCTCTATGGAGCGTCGCCCAGCAAGATAATCTGACGTTATGGAGCCACTATTCAATATATCCTCGAAGGATCCAGCCGCCATGATCTCACCCCCTCGACGTCCCGCCTTGGGACCCACATCGACAATGAAGTCCGCCGCTCGCATCATATCTTCATCATGCTCCACCACAATAACGGAGTTACCCGCATCACGCAGATCTTGAAGTGACCTTATGAGTCGATGATTATCGCGCTGATGAAGACCAATACTTGGCTCATCTAAAATATATAAAACATTAACAAGCTTCGACCCAACCTGCGTCGCAAGCCTTATTCGCTGACTCTCACCACCAGACAAGCTCTTTGAGGCGCGCGCAAGTGAAAGATAGCCCAAACCCACATCTATCAAGAAGCCTAAGCGCTCTCTAATCTCCTTGATTAATTCCCGCGCAATCTTCAACTCCCTATCATTGAGATATTGCTCTATGCCTTTGATCCACTCCGCAAAATCTGTTATGGATAAAGCGCAAAGATCAGCAATATTACTCTCGCCAATTCGAAATTGAAGCGACTCCCGCCTTAAACGCGAACCTGAACACTCAGTACAGCTCTTAGTAACGAGAAATTGCTCTCGCCACTTCTGACCGCGCTTAGAGTCATCCTCCTCCGTGCGTGCGATATACTCGCCCACACCCTCCCATGCCATGAATTGAACTCCATGCGAGTGCGAGAACTCCGAGAGGTCAACAGCCAAAGGTTCGGAATCACCATACAAAAGAGCATTTAAACTCTCCTTATCTAACATCTCCAAAGGATCATCAAGGGAGAAGCCATGACGACGTGACAACATCTCAAGGATCGCAAAGAGCATATTATTACGATACTTTCCTAAAGGCTCCACACCGCCCTCTTTGACGCTCTTTCCCATATCTGGGATTATTTTATCTATCTCAAAAACAGCCTCGACACCCAAACCATTACAACGTGGGCAAGCGCCCTTTGGCGAATTAAACGAAAAGGTATATGGCGCTGGCTCCTCAAAGGCAACACCCGTCGAGGGGCACATCAAATGACGAGAGTAGAAGCGAGAGGCATCCGACTCATAATCATAAACTGCCATGGTGCCCTCACCCTGCTTCATCGCCTCCTTTAAAGATTTTAGCAGACGATCTGCATTATCAGAGGTAATCCTTAAGCGATCAATTACCAAATCTATATCATGCGTCTTATAACGATCTAAACGCATTCCTTGAGAGAACTCACATATTTCACCATCTATTCGCGCATAGAGGTACCCCTTTTTACGTAACGACTCGAAGAGCTCTCTATAATGGCCCTTACGCCCCTTAACAATTGGAGATACTATCGCCACCTTCTGACCTGTGAAACCTTGCAGAATAAGCTCTAGAATTTGCTCATCTGAGTAGTGCACCATTGCTTCACCCGTAATAGGCGAATAGGCTCTCGATGCACGCGCAAAAAGCACGCGCAAGAAGTCGTTAATCTCGGTCACTGTACCCACCGTCGAGCGAGGATTCTTATTGGTTGTCTTCTGCTCTATTGCCACCACTGGACTCAACCCCGTAATCTTATCAACATCAGGGCGCTCCATTGTCCCGACGAATTGACGTGCATAGGTAGATAGCGTCTCCATATAGCGACGCTGCCCCTCAGCATATATCGTATCGAAAGCAAGTGACGATTTACCCGACCCTGAGAGACCTGTAATAACTACTAATGAGTCACGAGGAATCTCTAAATCAATACCTTTTAGGTTGTGTACACGAGCTCCTAATATCTTTATTTTATCATCTTTCATAAACTACTACAAATATAATGGAACAAAATTAGCAAAAGTCCCGCAAAAATAGTTACTTTTGTGCAATTAATATATGACAATGATTAAAGCAGGTAGAATACAGAGACTTACCGTAAGCCGCATTTCGGACTTCGGACTATATTTAATAGATGATGAGCAGAACGAGGTTTTGCTTCCTAATCGCTATGTTTCACTCAGCGACAAAGAGGGTGACACCATGGAGGTTTTCATCTATCACGACTCAGAGGATAGATTAGTAGCCACCACTGAGACCCCCTCCATTATGGTTGACGAGGCGGCATACCTTAAGGTAGTCGACAAAAATCTGCATGGAGCATTCCTTGAT
This sequence comes from Rikenellaceae bacterium, assembly GCA_047172325.1. Lineage (GTDB taxonomy): Bacteria > Bacteroidota > Bacteroidia > Bacteroidales > Rikenellaceae > Alistipes. The sequence continues at coordinate 41,367 of JBCQWG010000014.1, forward strand.
TGGGGCCTCTTTGGAAAGGATCTATTCCTGCCTAATCGCAATCAGCAAGGTGGCATCTTGGTGGATAAATACTGCATTGTATACGCCTACGAAGATAATGTAACTGGTCGCTGCGTAGCTACCACTAAGCTCAAAGGGTTTATCAGCAATGAAGTCCTTACCGTTGACACTCGCCAAGAGGTTAATATCTTGGTGGCATCAGAATCAGAGATTGGATATCGTGTAATCATCAACAACCGCCATTGGGGTATGATCTATCGTAATCAGATCTTTAAAGTAGTGAAGGTAGGAGATCGCATGAATGCATATGTTCGACGTATAACTGAAGATAACCGCATTGATCTCACCCTCCAGCAACAAGGCTATAAAGAGGTGAAAAACTCCGCTGAGACTCTGCTAGAGCTAATCGTAGAGAATGGCGGCGAGCTACCCATCAACGATAATAGCGACCCTGCAAAAGTTACTAAATATACAGAGATGAGCAAGAAGCTATTTAAACGCTCGCTCGGTGTCCTTCTCAAACGAGGAGAGGTTGAAGCAACGCAAGAGGGAATACGCCTAACAAAGAGATAATGAGTAAATTGGCCACAGCCGAAAGGGTCTCTACGGAGCTCTCCGACAATTTTGTATTTCAACGCTCACGCCTAGCCTATCTCGAGGCAGCAGCGCGCGTTAATGGAAGAGTATTGGAGATTGGCACAGGATCGGGCTATGGAGTTGAGATAATAGCACCTCACACCTCTCACTTCACAACAATAGATAAACACACACCTGCGCAAGATGTGATAGTGGGTGACAATGTAGAGTTCCTTGAAGCTACAGTCCCCCCACTACCCTTTGCTGACAACTCATTCGACTGCGTGATCTCATTTCAGGTCATTGAGCATATTAAAGATGATAGAAGCTTCGTGAATGAAGTTAGACGCGTGCTTCGCCCCAACGGAGTATTTATCGTATCTACTCCCAATATTAAAATGTCGCTCACACGCAACCCTTGGCACATAAGGGAGTATACCCCAGAGGAGTTCCAAAAGCTTCTCAGCCCCGCATTCGCGCAAATAGAGAGGTTAGGCGTAACTGGTGACCAAACAATAATGGAGTACTATGCGAAGAACAAGGAGGGTGTTAGACGCATAACGCGATTCGATATTTTGAATCTTCAATATAGGCTTCCTCGATGGATGCTACAGATACCTTACGACATTCTCAACAGGATCAATCGTCGTAAATTATTAAAAGAGAATAATGATCTAACAGCCTCCATCAAGATGAGCAACTACCACCTAGAGGAGGTATCCGACCTCTCTTTCGACCTATTTTACATAGCTCGAAAATAGGTCCAGCTAATTATTTTCATCTATATACTCATCCGTAGCAACAATATATGTAACTGCGGGAAGTGTCTTCACATCAAAATCCACAACATAAAAGCACCCCTCAACATCGGAGGGTTCAACATCCACAGACCCCAACCCCGCGGAGAGCTCAAAATGCAATGCACCAGAGAGATAGCTCCCGCAAGTCACCGCATCAATAAATTCATCTGCCTCCTGCTGATCGTCAACCTCATAATAGAAGATATCATCCTGATCTGTCGCAATTATGGATTTGTCACCCTCTCCAAATGCTGCTTCAGAGATAGCCGACAAAGCCTTATTCCCCTCAAGGATATCACTCTCACTATAAACTGTTGCATCATCACACGAAACAGCCAAACAAGCAATAGATGCTAATAGAACCTTTACTACTTTTCTCATTTTTTAATAGGTTGGTTGCTACAAAAATAGACAATTAATATAATAATTCCTAATCTAGAAGTTACCTAAAATTAAAAAATAAGTATTATCTTTGCAGTAAGACTAACTAAACTATCACATTATGAGATTATTATCGCTGCTATTATTAACTCTCTTCTCTTTTCAATCGGTTTTTGCAGTTGGGCAGACCGACACTATTAGCTATAAGGAGAGTACACAGAAACACAATTGGCTCTATTTGGGCTCTGGTGAAAACATTCAACCTCTTCGTCGTATGGAAGTTAAAAGCGATGTTGTTGTCGTTGGTGGAGGTATGTCTGGTATTGCTGCTGCTGTAGCTGCTGCTCGCGAGGGTGCTAATGTTGTACTTATCAACGATAGACCGGTGTTAGGCGGAAATGCCTCTAGCGAGATTAGGGTAACGGTAAACTCTCCTCATTTTGAACGCAACACAGGTATTGTTGAGGAGATCCTTTTAGATAATCGCTGGTACAACCCCCAAGAGTCGTATACTACATGGGATCATGTCCTATATAACTATGTTGCAGCAGAGGAGAATATCACCCTCATGCAAAACACCTCTGCCATTCGCGCAAACACAAAGGGGAATAAGATCGAATCTGTAGTATGCTGGCAGCTGCTAACAGAGACTGAGGTAACATTAAAAGCACCCATATTCATTGATTGCACGGGAGATGGCGTAATAGGAGCTTCGGCCGGTGCTGAATACCGCACAGGACGCGAGGGCAAAGAGGAGTTTGGTGAGAAATATGCTCCTGACGAGCCTGACGGATGGGTGATGGGTGAAAGCATCATGATGATTACTCGCGAGTTGGACCAGCCTGTCCCCTTCCGCGCACCCTCCTATGCAAAGAAGTTTAATCCTACAGAGGCAAAACATCGCGCCATAAAGGAGCTTAAAGAGGGCTTCTGGTGGTTGGAGCTAGGCAGTGATTATGATATTATCGCAGATCGTCCAAAGAATCATCACGAACTCATGGCATATTTCTACGGCATCTGGGACTATGTGAAGAACTCTGGGGATTTCCCACAAGCCTCCAACCTTGCTATAGAGTGGGTTGGATCACTTCCCGGCAAGAGAGAGTCGCGTCGCTTGATGGGAGACTACATACTAACTGAGGGGGATCTTACTAGCTATCGTGAGTTTGATGATGCTGTAGCATGGGGTGGATGGTCTCTAGATGAGCACTGCCCCGGAGGTATCCTCTCCTTGGATGAGCCTGCAAGTTATTTCCATGCGAAGTTCACGCGACCTTACCAGATTCCATACCGCTCACTATACTCTAAAAATATTGACAATCTTCTCTTCGCTGGTCGTGATGTAAGCGTTAGCCACATTGCTCTCTCTTCAACTCGCATCATCGAAACGTGCATGTCGATGGGACAGGCTACGGGAGTAGCTGCTGCAATATGTATTGAGCAAAAAACATCACCTCGCGGAGTGTATCAAAATCACATCGATGAGCTTCAAGAGCGCATGCTACGCAAAGATTACTACATCCCATATCGTGCGGCAGAAGACCCCGACAACAAAGCAAAAGATGCAACTATAACAGCCTCTTCGACTCGCTCAGGAGATGTATCCAACCTTTTAGATGGTGTTGCACGCGACGAGCAGGGCGAAGTTCACCATTGGTCTAGCAAAGGAACTGAGGCCTCTTTAGAGCTAAAATGGGACGAGGTGATCTCTCTATCGCAACTAGAGTTAAAATTTGACACCAATGTACATCGAGCGATAATGATGTATAAGAACCCAACGAAAAATGCTAAACAGATTATAGGCATTCCACCAGAGCTAGTACGCAACTTCTCGGTTGAGGCCCTTATAAATGGTCAATGGCAAGAGATAGCAAATATTGAAGATAATATTCGCCGCTATGTACCTCTAACGTTTGAGACGATAGAGACAAACAATATTCGTATCAACCTACACTCGACACACGGCGCAAACGACATCAAGCTCTACGAGATTAGATGTTACTAAAAAGGTAAGATGCAAAAAGGCTACTGCTTAACGCGGTAGCCTTTTTCTCATCATTGAGGTACTCTAATTATTTAGATGCTTCAACAGATGCCTTACGGAATTCTTTCATCAACTTTGAGATCTCCAATGCTGCTTTACGAGCACGAGTACCAGCTGCCTTATTTCCTTTTGCAACTTGCGCTTCAGCGTTTACCTTAAACTCTTCGATCTGTTCGTTAATTTGAGCCAATAATTGTTCCATAATAAATCACTTTTTTAATTATAGTTAGTTGAAATGTCTAATACAAAGATATATAAACAATTCTAAATTACAAATACTTTAATTAAAAATATCTACTCAAAACTAAAAAATATATATATCGGTATGCTTTTTGACCTAAACAACAAAAAAATTTAGGTCAAATGAGCAGATTACAACTAATTTTACTATCTACACTTCTCCTCTTTTCTTTTTCATGCAAAAAGGAAAAGAGCAAAAAAGAGATACCGCCCCTCAAAGTAGAGGTTTGCCAAGCAACTATTGACTCACTACATAGTCAAATAACAGTTGCAAGCCAGATCAAAGGGTTAAACAACGCTGTTATTCAACCACGAGTCAATGGCTTTCTAGTAGCCACACACTACCAAGGAGGAGTGCCCGTCAAGAGAGGTGATCTCCTCTTCACAATCGACCCATCGACATTTGCAACGACACTCTATGCCGCTCAAGCAGCGTTAGAATCAGCAATTGCCTCAGAGGTGTTAGCTCAACGCAACTTTGAGAGAGCAGAGCCACTCGCCAAGATTGACGCCATAAGTCAGAGCGACCTCGATCAATATAGAGCAACATACAAAGCGGCAAAGGCCTCAACTAAATCAGCTCAAGAGAGTCTCCGTAGTGCTGAATTAGAGATCGGCTATACGAAAATATATGCTCCAATAGATGGAATTGCAGCGAAGACAACTGCAAGCATTGGTGATTACATAGGTCCCGGCACACTACAGAGTGAACTTACCACAATCTCCCAAGTCAACGATATATATGCCGAGGTAGCAATACCCACATCTAAATATCTAAGTTATATCACAGAGGGTGTTGATGGATCATATGATAACTCCACCCTATTGTCAGATATTAAATTAACTCTCCCCGACAGCACAACCTATGAGCACCAAGGTGAATACTACTATACACTTATGGATACCCCCACGTCATCTTCAACAGTTGTTATAGCTGTTAAATTCCCTAATCCTACACTCCTGCTCAAAGAGGGTATGTTCGCCCGCATCACTGCAAATATTGGCAAACGTAAAGCTCTGGTAGTGGTTCCTCGAATTGCAGTAAGCCAGCTACAAGGAGTAAACTCCATATGGGTAATAAAGGCGGATAGCACCGCTGAGTGGCGCGCAGTCGACCTTGGTGGCACATTCGGTTCAATGTGGAATATAACATCAGGAGTGGAGGCAGGAGAGAGAGTAGTTGTGAGCGGAGGGCTCAAACTACATAACGGAATGAAGGTTGCTGCAACAGTGGCTAAATAGTGCTTTTTTATGAATAAATTTTTCATCTCAAGACCGATCTTTGCTATCTCAATGGCCATAACCTTGGTTCTACTTGGCCTCTTAGCAATTTTAAATCTAGCTGTTGAGCAATACCCCGATATTACACCACCTGTTGTTGAAGTATCGGCTGAGTACTATGGTGCAGATGCCGAGACGATAAACAGCACTGTAGCTACACCCGTAGCGCAAGCTATAATGGGTGTGAGTGATCTGCTATATATGCAGACGACAAGTGCAAACGATGGCTCAATGTCCCTTGAGGCTGTATTCGAGATTGGATCCAGCCCCGACATTGATGCAATACTCACACAAAACAGATTATCCTCCGCCACCTCTTCACTTCCCGAAAGCGTCACCGAACAGGGCCTTGTCACACAAAAGACACTGCCCAACTTCCTTATGGTATATGCACTTCACAGTGATGGTCGCTACGACGACTCTTTTCTAACCAACTATGCATATATAAATATGCAAAACGAGCTACTTAAGATAAATGGAGTGAGCAAAGTGAGCATAATGGGATCAGGTGAATATGCCATGCGCATATGGCTAGACCCTCAACGACTAAGCTACTACAACCTCTCAATTGAGCAGATTGAATCGGCAATAGAGACTCAATCGGAGATATATGCAGTGGGTAAGCTTGGTGGAGAGCCTGCACCCAAAGATAACCAATTGACATATACTCTCACGCTACCTGCACAGATATCAACCCCAGATGAATTTGGAGAGATCATCGTTAAGACAACTTCCGACAAGGAGAATATCCTATTAAAAGATGTAGCACGAATTGAACTAGGTAGCGAGGATTACGACATTGTATCGACATATGGCATAAATCCCGCCTCAATACTAATGATATATCAATCTCCGGGCAGCAATGCAATGAAGGTTAGCGCAAATGTTAGAGCTGCCATTGAGCACCTCTCCGAGAAGCTACCCGATGGCGTAGCGTGCGAAGTGATTGTCGATACAACAACAAGCGTCAAGGCTGGCATCAAAGATATCTTCAAGACACTTATCATTGCTTTGCTACTAGTTATTGCTATCATCTACCTCTTCTTGCAGAGTTGGCGTGCAACACTTATACCTCTAATCGCCATACCAGTATCGCTGATTGGAGCATTTATACTATTCCCCGTGATGGGATTCACCATCAATATCATCTCCCTTTTAGGTTTGGTGCTAGCAATTGGTCTTGTTGTAGATGATGCAATCGTAGTGGTCGAGGCCGTTGAGGTAAATATAGCCAAGGGGATGAACCCCAAGGAGTCCGCGATAGAGGCTATGCGCAATGTCTCATCACCCATCATAGCTACAACAATAGTGTTGCTAGCGGTATTTATCCCTATCTCGATGGCGGGAGGGGTTGTGGGCCTACTCTATGAGCAGTTCGCCGCAATCATCTCGCTATCGGTGACAATATCTGCTATTAACGCATTGACACTCTCGCCAGCCCTAAGCTCGCTTCTTCTAAAGAGGCGAGAGGAGGAGAACTCTGGATTTTTCGGGTGGTTCAATCGCAACCTAGATGGCTTCATGGAGCACTACTCCTCATCTATTGGAGCACTCTCAAAACATCTCTTTCGCACAGCTCTCTTTGTATGTGTTGTGATCGCCTCGATAGTGGTTATCTGGAAGAGGCTACCACAAGGATTCTTACCCGAAGAGGATCAAGGATTCCTAATGGTGGTCGTGGAGACACCTCCCAACACCTCGCTGAGTGTCACTAAGGAGTATATGGTAAATGTCGATGAGATCATCTCTTCTCTACCACAAGTCGAGTTAACCTCCTTTGCCGCCGGCTTCGACATGATATCAGGCATCACAACATCTAACTGCGGTATGATCTTCGTGAAACTCGTAGATTACTCAAAACGAACGCTTAGCGCTGCTGAGATATCACGAAAACTCAACGAAGTGCTATATGTAACTGTGACCAATGCCGAGTGTTACGCCTTTATACCTCCAGCCATTCCCGGATTGGGATTGACCTCTGGTGTCACCTTCGAGGTGCAAGATATCGAAGGTAATGGCGAAGAGTACCTCTATGCGCAAACCTTAGAGATGATAAAACTACTTGAGAAAAGCCCTCTCGTAGATAAGGTCACAACTCAATATAGTCATGGAATACCACAACGCGAGATCATAATTGATCGCGAACATGCACTGAACCTTGGTGTAAACCTCTCGGAGCTATACACGGAGCTGAGTGCCCTCTTGGGTGGTAGCTACATAAATCACTTTAACCGCTTTGGTAGGCTCTACGAAACATATATTCAAGCAGAACCTCAATATAGAGTTGATGAGAATCTCCTCAATAATTTCTACATCACCAATGGTGACGGAGTGGAGATCCCATTAAGCACCTTTGCTCGAATTGACCAAACTACAGGTGTGGAGTATGTCTCTCAATTTAACCTCTATCGCTCAATTGGATTAACGCTAATACCCTCCGAGAAGGCATCATCCACACAAGCGATGCAACTCGTTGAGACAACACTCAACGAATCTATGCCCTCCGACATAGGTGTTGCTTGGAGTGGCGTATCATTCCAACAGAGTGAAGCCTCTAAGAGCAGCGGATTGACATATTTGGCAATTCTACTATTTGTATTTTTGGTTCTTGCAGCACTCTATAACTCATGGGGATTACCAATAGCCATACTCCTAGGAGTGCCCATTGCCGTCTTAGGAGCCCTAATATTTGTTGGTGCAACACACCTACTAAATCCCCTTTACGTCAACGATGTATATATGCAAATATCACTCATAATGCTTGTTGCACTCTCTGCAAAGAATGCAATATTGGTTGTCGAATATGCCTCACGCAACTTCTTCGAGAGGGGCTTAGAGCTTAAAGAGGCTACGATCGAAGCCTCCAAGCTTCGTGTGAGACCTATCATCATGACGGCATTTGCCTTTATACTTGGTGTAACACCATTAGTTTTTGCCTCTGGTGTATATGCCACGGCACGCAACATAATAGGTGTAGCATTAGTGGGAGGTATGGGTATTGCAACCATAGTGGGAATATACCTCTACCCTACTCTCTTCTACATGGTTGCAAAGGTTGCAAATTTTGAAAAATTACGCGAAAAAAGGAGGGCTGAGAGATGAAAAAGATATTATGGTTAACTATAGTAGCATTATGTACAGGATGCTCACTTAAATTGCGCGACGCTCAAGTAGAGCTTCCAACAGAGTATATATATGGTAGCGATAGTGGATTACGCAACTCCTCCACTCCAATAAGTGACACATGGTGGGAGAGCTTCGCAGACCCCACCCTCAATGAACTCATGATAATTGCATTACGCCAAAATCACGACCTAGCAGCAGCCGCAGCAGCTGTAGAGGCCTCGCGCCACTACCTCAAGGTTGCCCGCGCAGAGTTCCTTCCATCCGTCGACATGGAGGCTATAGCCGAGATAACTCACGAGGAGAAAGCAACCTCTCAAGAGTACACCATTGCACCATACCTAGAGTGGGAAGTATCCCTATTTGGGGCGCTTCGCAACACGAAGCGATCAGCCATAGCATCTCTCATGCAAGAGGAGTGGACCCTAAAGGGAGTGTGGCTATCACTCTCAACAGAGGTTGCTACATCCTACTTCACTCTACTTCAATATCAACGTAGCCACCACATAGCAAAACGCAGCTATGAGCTACGACGCACAGCCACAGCACTAGTCGACTCCATGTATCGCTACGGCATGAGCAATGGCACCGACCTTATGCAGGCTAAAAGCTTAGTCTACTCCGCAAAAATTGAGATGCAAAAATATGAACGTGCCGTTGCAACAGCATCCCTCTCGTTAAATACCCTTCTTGGAAACACCCCTCGCACCGTTGATTGGAGCGACACGGGAGCAGCATTAATCGGTGATGAGCTACCTATCAACATCCCAATAGGGCTCCCATCATCGCTCCTCGAAAGACGTCCCGACGTGATGAAGAGCTACTATGCAATGCAAAAAGCTGGAGCTCAGGTGGGAATAAGTAGAGCCGCAAGATACCCTACGATCACCCTCACGGGAAGTGGTGGCGTATTCGCAACATCACTAGAGGGCCTCACCTCTGGCAACCCACTTCTATGGAGTGCCACAGGAGAGCTTATAGCACCCCTCTTCAGCTGGGGATCACTTCGACGCAAAGAACTAATAGCACGCCAAGAGTATGAAGCAAGCGTCCAAGAGTACGAACAATCTATACTAGAGGCCCTGAGCGACGTGGAAAAGGCCCTTATAACCATCTCTACATATAGCAGCGAGACAGCAGCCACCACCGCACTAGTATTAGCAAATAGCAAAATCGCCCAAAATAGCACCGCCCTATATCGCTCAGGCCTTGGCGACTACCTTAGCGTTATTGATGCCGAGAGAGAATTATACTCCTCTCAGATATCACTCGTTGAGATTGTCGCACAACAATATATCAACTATATTGATCTATTTAAAGCATTAGGTGGCGGTTGGTGAGTGAAATAAACCATAAAATATTTTGTAGAATTGTAAATAATTATTACCTTTGCAGTCGCTCTGGGTCCCCCAACAGGGATACGAGAGTTATAACTAATTAATTATAAAATAATTATGAACAATTACGAAACCGTTTTCATTGTCACTCCAGTTCTCTCTGAGGCTCAGGTGCAGGAGGTTGCTGACAAATTCCAAGGTGTTATCACCGAGAACGGCGGTCAGATTGTGAATAGCGAGAACTGGGGCTTGAAG
>JBCQWG010000015.1:0-48081 GCA_047172325.1 Rikenellaceae bacterium
CGCAGGTGTAATACACACCTGTTAATCTTTTGTTGTGTCAAGTTATTATAAACCTAATTTATGCACCCTTGCGTGGGGTGTGTAACTAATTTATTTACAGATGAAAAGAACTATTATTGACCTATTTGAGACAGCGGTCGACACGTATTCAGGTAATGTATTTCTCAAGGAGAAGATTGGGCGAGAGTGGCAGGAGACAACATATTCACAGATACGAGAGAATGTATACCGTTTTGGTGCGGGTCTAGTCTCATTGGGTGTCAAGAAAGGAGATATGGCCTCTCTACTTTCGGAGGGTCGCAATGCATGGATCGAGGGTGAGTTAGCTCTTTTTTATGCCGGAGCTGTCAATGTGCCACTTTCAGTTAAACTAGATCATAGCAGCGATCTGCTCTTTCGACTTATCCACTCCGATTCTCAATATATATTAGTCTCTGCAACGCAGCTACCTAAGATCCGCACGATCAAAGAGCAGTTGCCAAATATTAAATATATCATCATCTTTGACGATATGGAGAGTTACGAAGAGCGTGAAATCTCCATGTCGGAAGTATGCAAGATGGGAGAGAGCTACCTTGCCGATAATCGAGAGGAGTTCCTTAAAATCTCTCAAAGCATCCAGAATGATGACATCGCCACTATAACCTATACCTCCGGCACAACAGCCGACCCAAAGGGTGTTATGTTGACTCATCGCAACTACACCGCAAATGTAGAGCAGTCTTTAACATTGATGGATATACCTCAGACATATAAGACTCTTATAATCCTCCCTCTAGATCACTGTTTTGCACATGTTGTAGGCTTCTACATCTTCCTCAATCAAGGAGCCTCTGTCGCTACCGTACAGCAAGGTAGCACCCCTATTGAATCGCTCAAAAACATCCCTATAAATATCAATGAGATCAAACCAAATCTCATTCTCTCGGTACCAGCCCTCGCCAAGACATTCAAGAAATCTATCGAGAGCTCAATACGAAGCAAAGGCAAATTCACCGAGTGGCTATTCCGCACAGCGCTCAAAACATCCATCCTCTACAACCGCGATGGCTGGAGCCGTGGCAAGGGATGGGTAGCTATACTTAAGCCACTTGTAGCACTATTCGACAAGATCATCTACTCAAAGGTGCGCGCAGGAATGGGTGGAGAGATTGATCTCTTTGTAGGTGGTGGAGCCCTACTTAGCGTTGAGCTACAGGACTTCTACTACGCTATCGGCATGCCTATGTTCCAAGGTTATGGACTCTCAGAAGCCACACCCGTGATATCATCCAATGCTCAGCACCGCCATAAGTTTGGCACATCGGGAACATTAGTCAAACCACTAGAGATCAAGATACTAGACGCCGAAGGAGAAGAGCTCCCACAAGGCGAAAAGGGCGAGATCGTCGTCCGCGGAGAGAATGTCATGGCTGGATATTGGAAAAATGAGGAGTCCACAGCCGATACAATCAAAGATGGATGGCTCCATACAGGAGATATGGGATATATGGATAAGGATGATTTCTTAGTGGTTCTAGGTCGCTTCAAGAGTCTACTTATTGGAAGCGATGGCGAGAAGTACAGCCCGGAGGGAATTGAAGAGGCTCTTGTAGGCAGCTCCACCTATATAGATCAAATTGTGTTACACAACAATCAAGATCCATACACCACCGCAATCATCGTCCCCAACATTGACGCACTCAAAGGTGATGTCTCTGCCACTTGGGGAAGCAACGAAGCTCAACATGAAGCAATTAAATTGATTCAAGGTGCAATCAACGAGTACAAAAAGGGTGGCGCATTTGCCGGGACATTCCCTGAAAGATGGCTCCCCGCAAGCTTCGCACTCCTCGACACCCCCTTCACAGAGCAGAATCAAATGGTCAACAGCTCTCTAAAGATCGTCCGCAACAAGGTCGAAGAGTGCTACGCAGATCGCATCAAAGCGATGTATGGCGATAAAAAAGATATATTTAACGACGACAACTTAAAGGTTGTTAAGAACAGGCCTAACGCATAAAGAACGCTCATATCGCACGGCATACGAAACTATTCATACATTCACCCTACTGTGAAGTATATTATTTATGCTGACTTCTAAACTGTGAAGGTGAGAGCGTTAAAAGCCGTTTGAAGAATTGTCCAAAGGTAGATTGGTCGGGGAAGTTAAGTTCCTCGGCTATCTGTTGTGTGCTCTTCGTCGTCTCCAGCAAGAGCCTCTTAGCACTGGTAATGATGTAACCATCAATAAACTCCTTTGGGGTTACATGCATCTTTCGAACAACAATCGTATGCAGATACCGCCTTGAAATCGAGAGAGAGTCGCTATAGAATGCAATATCCTTATGCTTGGTATGGTGCTCTCGGCAGAGTATTATAAATCTAGCTATTAATGAATCTACAAACTTAGACCCCTCCGTTCGCGCCTCAAAAACTCTATTATGGGATAATTTCCCCATCTCATATATATAGCAAAAAATAAGATTCCGCATTATCTGCCTCTTATACTCCATGGCATCATCATTAAGTAGTATAATCTTATCGAGGGTAAGTTCACTCTGTTTATATAGATCTAGAGCGCCAAGATCTGGAGCACTAGACTTAAGGCAATTTAAAAGTGCAACATCAATATGCGTATATATACGATTAAAAGCCCTTCTTCCAAAAACAATTGTAATATAACTGAAATCTGCACTGCACTCATCAACGCATATATGTGCAGAATCAAGCACGATAAAGTTTGTTCCCTTAATAAAACGACTAGCATGACCATTCAACAGAAGCGTGGCCTCACCTGCAATACATCTAAATATAGTTGTCTCGGCAATAAATATATTTTTACCCGCTACCTCAGCGCCACAAGTCTCCTTGATAATCAATCTATCTTCTCCATTTTCCATAGACAAAGATAGTAATTGTTCCTAAAATACACAATACTGAGCATTAATAAAATATTATTGGATCAAATATTTATTATAAATTTGCATTATAAAAAAAGACTATGAAGAATCTAAAATATTACATCCATCGCATAAAGCGAAACTTCAAACAACCAATAGAGATAGAATCAACATGCATCGCTTGCGGAAAGTGCAAAAAAATCTGCCCTCAACCCTCCTGCATCACTCCGGGAGAGCCTTTCATAATCGACAACGAGTTATGCATGCGTTGTGGCAAATGTATCGCGGCATGCCCAGTTGGGGCAATTGAGCGGATTTAGAGATCTATCTAAATCCGAACTTGCCATTTCGATTTTGGTGGAGCTCACGATTAAGGATTGTCTCGACGACATCCCAATGTTCGACAATCTTTTGATCTTCGACTCTAAAGAGATCATAGAATGATGTTGGGGCACCTCCATTCTTTCCAAATATACCTTGGCTCACGACGAGTGCAAAATCATTTTCACATATGATCTTATGTATCTTATCGAATCGCATCACGATACCTTCATACTCCATCCCCCTGAGAGCAGCGTTAAATGCTGTTAGGCTATCACCGATTGCAGGGTTATGTTGGATATATTTATCACCTAGAAAGAAGTTGCCAAGAGCAGAGAAATTCCCTCCTACGAGGACCTCATCTGCAAATTGCTTGATAACAGCTCGATTCTTCTCTGTTGGACTTTCGCGATTTACCTCCTGTGTGCCATCAATCATGGTGCGCCCGCTGGGGTTGGGTTGTTCGGGGAGTTGCTGAAGATTATCCCAATGCTCCACTATCTTATCACCCTCGAAACGGAAGATATCAAAGCCTACCTTCGGTCCAAAAAGGTTGTACTCACTATGCGCGGCTACGAAATCACCATCCTCGATTATACGAACGATGTTGACCATAGCGGCATCTTTATACTCGCGCAACTCCGATAGCATCTTTCCAAAGCCAATCACACCATCCTCTGCGGTGAGATTATGCTGAATAAATTTCGTGGCGTCGATATATTTAACAGCCTTCTTATCGCCGCTCTCAATCGAATTTAGTAATTCGACAACCATATTTTTTCGAGATATTGTTTTATTTACAGATCTCTCTGTTGTCATCCCTTTCAGTGTTGATTCCATAGATTGAATGTTTTATTAAGTTTCTATCCATGGTATCAAAGTGTATGCCTAATTTTGTCTATCTTTGTGCCGAATTAAAAAAATATTATGGGAAAAAGACCAAATAAAGAGTATGTAGCACGCAATATAGCATACCTTGAGAACATTGCTACACTGGAGGATATCAAACAACTGCCAAAAGGTATTCTATATAGAGTGATAAAGAGTGGTGATGGAGCCTCCCCAGAGGCAAATAGCATTGTTTCTGTGCACTATAGTGGTGAAAGAATTGATGGCCGTCAGTTCGACACATCGCTCAATAACTCCTATCCGGAGACCTTCCGCCTGCGTGAGGTGATCGTTGGATGGCAGATAGCACTACGCGCAATGAGGGTTGGCGACAAATGGAGAGTATACATCCCCGCAGAGCTAGCCTATGGTGATCGCGCTGTGGATGACATCCCCGGAGGATCGACACTTATATTTGATATTGATCTTATTGCTATAAGCTAATGATAAGAGCTGAAATTGTGGAGTATATCGAGCAAAATATTCTCCCCCAATATGTAAATTTTGATCGAGCACATAATGTCGATCACGCAACAACGGTTATTGCTGAGAGTGCCGCTCTATCGAGGTTCTATCCCTCTTTAGATGAGGAGATGGTATATATCATTGCTGCATATCACGACACGGGACTCTGCGAAGGTCGCGAGCGTCACCATATTGTCTCTGGAGAGATTCTACGCGCCGACACCTTTATTGGCACCCTCTTCACCGAGGATCAGATCGAGATGATGGCGCAAGCAATTGAGGATCATCGTGCCTCAGCTAAGCTAGAACCTCGTAGCCTTTATGGGCGGATTGTTGCCGAGGCGGATCGCATCATTTCAGTTGACACTACCCTAAGACGCACAATACAATATGGCCTTAAGCAGAATCCTAAGGCCACATTGCAAGAGCATTTCAATCGTTTTGCCGAACACCTCACTGAAAAATATGCTGAGGGCGGCTATCTAAAATTATATATCCCAGAGTCGGGCAATGCAGCTCGTCTT
This sequence comes from Rikenellaceae bacterium, assembly GCA_047172325.1. Taxonomy (GTDB): domain Bacteria; phylum Bacteroidota; class Bacteroidia; order Bacteroidales; family Rikenellaceae; genus Alistipes. Next base: position 5,081 of record JBCQWG010000015.1, read on the forward strand.
AAAGAGCTACGTCAAGTGATCGAAGATACAAAGGAGCTACATGCTCGCTTCGAGAGGATCTTCGCAGAGGAGAATTAAACTAAGGCAAACGCATAAAACATAGAGCTTACTCCACTTGCCCATTGCCCTAACAGCGGGCGGCCGCCAAGCGAAGCTTGGATCCAAAAACTATCGTTTTTGACCTTTGTGTTGCACTGATGTGATGGGGCTTTGCCCTACGATAGATGTACAATATTAAGCTCTTGCAAATTCATTTGCGTCGCTTAATATTGTACATCTATCTATGTCAACCTCTGGTTGCCATCATCCCATCAGCGAGGTTACCTCGGATTGGGCGCAGCTATAAGCCCAATACGCAAGAGTAATATGCACCCGCAGGGGTGCTTTTCCCCGCCCGCCGGAGGCGATACGAAACTATTTTTTCGTGCGTGTGTCCTGAGAATTAAGCCTTTGCGATTTTATCAGCAATCCAATCTCCAACGTGGCTTGTTGAGTAGCTTGCAGCGCCCTCTGAGGCGATATCTTGGGTTACTACGCCCTGCTCAAGAGATGCATCAACAGCGTCACGAATTGCACGGCCCTCTTCCATAAGACCAAAAGCATACTCAAACATAAGGGCAGCTGAGAGGATTGTGGCAACGGGGTTAGCTATATCGAGGCCTGCCGCCTGTGGGTATGAACCGTGGATTGGCTCAAATACTGATGTATGGAGTCCAATTGAGGCTGATGGCAACATTCCGAGAGATCCTGTAATTACTGAAGCCTCGTCGGTAAGGATATCACCAAACATATTCTCTGTCACCATCACATCGAAGCGAGATGGCCACTGAATAAGTTGCATTGCTGCATTATCTACAAACATATACTCTGTTGTGACCTCTGGATAGTTCTTCTCGATTTGTTGTGCTACCTCGCGCCAAAGTCGTGATGTGCAGAGCACATTTGCCTTATCTACAATTGTCACTCTCTTATTGCGCTTCATAGCATACTCATATGCTAGAACTACAATTCGCTCAATCTCATGGCGACTATACACACATGTGTCGTAAGCTGTGTTATTATCCTCGCTGCGACCTTGTGGGCGACCAAAGTAGATACCTCCAGTAAGCTCTCGGATACACATTAGATCGGTTCCCTCCACTACATCCGAGCGAAGAGGTGACTTATATAAAAGGGGTTTGAAAGTTGTTACGGGGCGGATATTAGCATATAGACCCAACTTCTGACGCATTGCGAGTAGCCCCTGCTCAGGACGAACTTTAGCACTTGGGTTATTATCAAAACGAGGATCTCCAATTGCACCAAAGAGTACTGCATCCGAGGCCATACAGATCTCATGAGTCTCATCTGGATAGGGGTTGCCTACAGCATCAATTGCACATGCTCCAACTAGAGCTTGTGTTGTTGAGAATGTGTGTCCAAACTTCTTACAAACTGCCTCAACACTTTTAAGTGCTTGATTTACGATTTCGGGACCAATTCCGTCACCGGGAAGAACTGCGATATTTAAGTTCATAACTCTCTTATTTTATTTAATTTGTTAAATTTATTTCATCAATCTGGTTAAGCATCTTCAAAGTAGCCTTGATAGCTGCCTCGGTTTGATCGGCATCCAAACCACGCGTCTTGAAGCTTTGACCATTATGCTCCCATGTAATTATAGTCTGCACGAAGGCATCTGTGCGTCCTCCCGGAGGAATATCAACGGTATAGTTGGTCAATATCGGGAATTTTAGGCCCAACTCCTCTCTATAGATCTTGCGTATAGCCTTTACAAAAGCGTCATACTGACCATCTCCCAGCGACGAGCTCTCATACTGCTCACCTCTAATATCTAGCTTCACTACAGCCATTGGGTGCAGACCCTTCGCGAGGGTCACCGAGTAGTGCAGTAGCTCGATATGCTGCTCAGCACCCTTACTGCTGAGAACATCTGCCACGATATAAGGGAGGTCGCTTTGGGTCACTCGCTCCTTTTTATCTCCTAATTCGATAATACGCTTAGTTACTTTCTGCATTGACTCCTCATCGAGTTCAATGTGGAGAGCCTCCAAGTTCTTGACAATATTTGCCTTGCCAGAGGTCTTTCCCAATGCATATTCACGCGTGCGACCAAATCTTTCGGGGAGCAGATCGTTAAAGTATAGATTATTCTTATTATCTCCATCGGCATGTATTCCTGCGCACTGCGTAAAGACAGACTCTCCAATAATTGGTTTATTGGCAGGTAGACGCACTCCGGAGAAGGATTCAACAACCTCACTCACATAGTTTATCTTGCTCTCAACAACATTTGTTGTGGCTCCAAGCTGATCGTGTAACACCGCCAAAATACTCGACAAAGGGGCATTTCCAGCACGCTCACCCAATCCATTAACCGTGCAGTGAATGCCTTTAACACCAGTCTTAGCTGCGGCAAAAGCATTTGCAACAGCCAAGTCATAATCATTGTGCGCATGGAAATCGAAGTGGATTTGTGGATAACGACGGACCATCTTATAGCAGAACTCAAAGGTCTGATAGGGATTAAGAATACCCAATGTATCAGGCAACATAAATCTCTTGATAGGCTCTGAGGCAAGGGCATCGATCATATTGTATACATAATCTGGGGAGTTCACCATTCCACTAGACCAATCCTCAAGATAGATATTCACCTCTATTCCAGACTCATGCGCCATTGCGATATTACGCTTAATATCACTCCAATGCTCCTCTGGACTTTTGCGAAGTTGCCCCTCGCAGTGCTTAAGAGACCCCTTTGCCAAAAGATTCATCACATGGCATCCTGCCTCCTTAATCCAATTAATAGAGAGGCCATTATCAACAAAGCCGAGCACCTCAACCCTATCTATAAATCCGCGTTTAAGAGCCCACTCGCAGACCGCTTTAGCCGCTTCAGCCTCTCCCGAAGAGACTCTGGCAGAGGCTATTTCGATGCGATCTACACGAAGCTCCTCCAAGAGAAGTCGAGCTATACTCAACTTCTCTTGAGCTACGAATGATACCCCGGAGGTCTGTTCACCATCGCGTAGCGTGGTGTCCATTATTTCTAAATGCATCTCTTGTATATTTGTAAATTACTGAGCGCTCTCCCACGCCTCGATCTTCTCTTTGTTACTCAACAAATAGTCGATATCATCATATCCACTAAGCAGGCAATTCTTCTTATATGGATTTATTGCAAATGTCTCGCTCTCGCCTGTAGCATTATTTGTAATTGTCTGATTCTCTAGATCTACCGTAACCGAAGTGGCTGCATCACCCTCAATCTTAGCGAACAACTCTGCTAAGAATGGCTCCGAAACAACTACTGGAAGCACTCCATTGTTGAGTGCATTATTCTTGAAGATATCTGCAAAGAAGCTAGATACTACAACTTTGAAGCCATACCCTCCAACAGCCCATGCTGCATGTTCGCGACTTGAGCCGCTACCGAAATTCTTACCTGCAACGAGTACCGATCCACTATATAATGGGTTGTTGAGTACAAAATCTGCTACCTCATTACCATCTTTATCTTTACGCCAGTCATAGAAAAGGTTGTCTCCAAAGCCCTCACGCGTTGTAGCCTTAAGGAAGCGTGCAGGGATTATCTGATCTGTATCGACATTCTCGATTGGAAGCGGTACGCAGGTTGATGTAAGCGTCTGAAATTTCTCTATCATCGTTTTCTCTTTTTTTTAAATTACAAAAATTCGCGTGGGTCGGTGATCTTACCGGTGATTGCAGCAGCAGCAGCTACCATTGGACCTGCTAGGAGCGTGCGTGCACCCGGACCTTGACGACCCTCGAAATTACGGTTTGAGGTGGAAACAGCATACTTGCCCGCAGGAACCTTATCCTCATTCATTGCCAAACATGCAGAGCAGCCCGGCTGACGAAGTTCAAACCCAGCCTCCTCCAAGATCTTATCGAGACCCTCTTCGCGGATCTGCTCCTCAACCTTCCATGAGCCCGGCACCAACCATGCTACGATGCCTTCAGCCTTTTTGTGTCCCTTAACCATTGATGTGAACACTCTAAAATCTTCGATACGTCCATTGGTACAACTTCCAAGGAAGACATAATCTATAGATTTACCCAACATCTTCTCGCCGGGCGCAAAGCCCATATACTCCAACGACTTACCATAAGAGATGCGGCTAGTCTCGTCGATCATCTCCTCGGAGGGGATCGTCTCACCAATTGCCATTCCCATACCCGGATTTGTTCCATAGGTAATCATTGGTTCAATATCCTCAGCGTGGAATAGGATCTCTTTATCGAATGTAGCACCCTCATCACTATAGAGCTCTTTCCACTTAGATAAAGCCATCTCCCACTCTTCACCCTGTGGTGCATACTCGCGTCCAGCAACATAGTTGAAGGTGACATCATCTGGAGCGATCATACCACCACGAGCACCCATCTCAATACTTAGATTGCAGACTGTCATACGCTCCTCCATACTAAGCGAGCGGATAGCCTCTCCTGCATACTCCACGAAGTAGCCTGTAGCACCTCCCGTAGTCATCTGCGCGATGATGTAAAGAGCCATATCCTTAGCCGATACACCCTTGCCTAGCTCTCCATCAATTGTAATGCGCATTGTCATAGGCTTTGGCTGAAGAATACATTGAGAGGCTAGAACCATCTCCACCTCACTTGTACCAATTCCAAAAGCCACTGCTCCAAATGCACCATGGGTAGATGTGTGTGAATCACCACAAACAATTGTCATACCCGGTTGAGTCAATCCATTCTCAGGACCTATAACATGAATAATACCATTTTTCTTATCTCCTAGCCCCCATATTGTCAATCCAAACTCTGCTGCATTCTCATTGAGGGTATCTACCTGCTTGCGTGAAATAGGATCAGCAATGGGAAGATGTTGGTTGAGAGTTGGAATATTATGATCGGGTGAACATGTAGTCTTCTCAGGACGAAAAACCTTTAAACCGCGCTCACGCAAGCCAGCAAAGGCTTGAGGGCTTGTCACCTCATGGCAGAAGTGGCGATCAATATAGAGTTGTGAGGGACCGCCTTCGACCTGTGTCACAACGTGTGCATCCCAAATTTTATCAAAAAGTGTTTTCATGTTTTATATATAATATGTACTTTATTTATGCAATTACAAATTTGTTGATCGCGTCGATGTATGCCTCGGCTGAAGCTGAGACAATATCTGTATTTGCGGCGAAACCATGGTAGGTGTTATTCTCATAGAGAACCGTCATATGAACCTTGCCCATATCATCGCTACCATTGGTGATTGCTTGAATCAAGAACTCTTGAAGCAACATCTTACGACGAATAATCTGCTTAATAGCTTTGATCGCTGCATCAACCGGGCCATTACCCGATGAAGAGGCCTCGAACTTCTCACCTGCGATATCAAGGCAGATATTTGCTACCGAACGCACTCCAACACCTGTTGTCACCTGTAGGTAGTCGAGTTTGATACGTGCATTCTCTGTGCGCTCCTTGCCAACCAACATCAATACATCATCGTCGTTGATATCCTTCTTGCGATCTGCAAGCTTAAGGAAACCATCATAAGCATTATCAAGCTGCTCCTTGTCGAGCTGCACGCCCAATATATTGAGACGGTGCTTAAGTGCCGCACGACCGCTACGCGCTGTAAGCACAATCGAACTCTCATCGATACCCACATCTTTAGGGTCAATTATCTCATAGCTTTCACGGTTCTTAAGGACTCCATCTTGATGAATACCCGAAGAGTGAGCAAATGCGTTGCGACCCACAATAGCCTTATTTGGCTGCACCGGCATATTCATCAAATTTGAGATCATGCTGCTAGTTGAGCTGATACATTGAGTATTGATGTTGGTATCAATGAGCAACTCGCGGTGACTCTTGAAGATCATTGCAACCTCTTCGAGTGCTGTGTTACCGGCACGCTCTCCAATTCCATTTATTGTAACCTCCGCTTGACGCGCACCATTGAGCACTCCAGCGATAGTGTTGGCAGTAGCCATTCCAAGGTCATTATGGCAGTGTGTGGCAATGGTAACATTATCAATGCCCTTAACATGCTCTTTGAGGAAGCGGATCTTCGCTCCAAACTCATCTGGAAGGCAATAGCCCGTAGTATCTGGAATATTAACTACAGTGGCACCAGCCTTAATTACCGCTTCGATTACACGCGCCAAATATTCATTCTCGGTGCGACCTGCATCTTCAGCGTAGAATTGAACATCCTCCACAAAGGTCTTAGCATACTTCACAGCTGCTACCGCACGCTCGATGATCTCCTCGCGATTGGAGTTAAATTTATATTTGATGTGAGGATCTGAGGTACCAATACCTGTATGGATACGGCCACGCTTAGCATATTTAAGAGCTTCGCCAGCAACCTTAATATCATTCTCCACGGCGCGAGTAAGTGCACAGATTGTAGGCCATGTAACAGCCTTCGAGATCTCAACAACAGAGTGAAAATCACCGGGACTCGACACAGGGAAACCCGCCTCAATTACATCAACGCCAAGTTTTTCGAGAGCCTTAGCTACTTGTATCTTTTCAAGGGTATTCAATTGGCAACCCGGAACCTGCTCGCCATCGCGAAGCGTAGTATCAAAAATAAATAATCTATCAGCCATAATATTATGTTTTAATTTTTATTTTCATTCAAAAAAAGACCCTTCATCACAATTGTAAGAAGGGTCTTTTAAATTATTTATAAACACTAATGTGCACACACCTTTCTTACTTCTGTTTTGTAATCTCAGAGATAATAATCAGGTTGCCCAGCAGTGTAAAGTAGTTATTCATGTCTCGATTTCTCGCCTTAAAGTTTAATCCTAGTGCACAAATATAGCTATAGTTTTTGAAACAAAAAAACAAAAATCTAAATTAATTTCAGAAAACAGAGCGTTATAAACGCAAGATATATAACCATATATATCTATATTACTTTCAGATTATAACATATAACCTAAAATTACAAGATAATTAAAAGAGTGCGGATCACTATTCGTCAAATATGTAAATTATTCAACTATAGCCTCTGCACTCTAGATTTAACTATATTTTTTTTAAAAAGTTTTAAATTAATTAAGCTATGGAAGCTTCACCTCAACTGTGCTCGAAGGTAGAACCACCTCATTCTCCTCTCTCCAGCTATCCATCTGAGCGTATAGCTCACGAGCTTTTTGAGGCTCAGTCGCAACTAGGTTGACACTCTCTTTAAGATCTTCTCGAAGGTTATATAGCTCCAACTCTCCCGATGCCAAGTTATGTATCAACTTATAATCACCAGCACGCATTGCTGTACATGCAGGCTGATACTCCTTACCATGCTTACAGATGCTACTAACCTGCCAAAAGATAGGTCGATTGTAGAGCGATTCGATATCCTCCGTGAGCAGAGGTTTAACGCTCTGACCATCGAGCACACCCTCGTAGTTCTTCACACCACAAACATCGAGGAATGTAGGGTAGAAATCAAGAAGCGATATTGGAGTCTCCACGCGGCGCGCCTTCACATTATCTGCCCAATAGATAAATGTAGGAACCCTTACTCCGCCCTCATAGATTAGAGCCTTCTTGCCTCGCATCTTATTGTTGGCGCCCATCGCATAGCCATTATCCGAGGAGAAAACAACAATTGTATTTTTATCCAATCCACTCTCCTTGAGAAATGCCATAAGTCGACCGAAGTTATCATCTAGCGACTCTATCATACTTGCATATTTGGCATACGAGTTCATATAATTACCCGTAGCTACACCTTGACCCAAAACGGGATCTCCCTCTTTATTAAGATATTTCTCAAAGAGTTCATCATTGCGCTTTACGTGTGGAGCATGCACCGTATAGTAGTGAAGGTTGATAAAGAATGGCTCATCGCGATTCTCACTCATAAACTCGATTGCTTCATCCGTGAGTCTATCCGTTAACCACTCATCATCACTCTTAGGCTCGATAAATGGATTTGAGAAAGGTGCAATATATCCTCCTGTAGCACTTTGATAGCCACCCACCTCAAGGGCTGGATCACCACGGTAGGTGCCTCCAACATTCTTGACGAATCCACGACCCTCTGGATAATACTTCAGCTTAATATCATCACTCTTGTGGCGCGGCGCCCAGCTGAAATCCTCCGGTGAGGGTTGCTTAAGCGCCTTCTCGAAGGGGTAATCCGCTGATAGCTCCTCATCGGGATATGGTCCTACGACATGCCACTTACCCAAATGGATATTTTGATATCCTGCCTCTGCAAGCTGCTGACTATAGAATGGGTGGTCTGTAGTTACCGTCCACCGAGAAAACATAGACTCAGTAGAGTCCCCCTGCTCCAAGACTGGAACCGAGTAGACGCCCGTTCTGAATGATTGCTGACCGGTGAGCAGCGCTGTTCGCGAAGGAGAGCTCGTTGGATAGGTGTACGAGTTCTCGAAGATCACACTGCGCTTAGCCATGGAGTCAATATTTGGAGTCTCATAATATGTAGAGCCATTGAACCCAACATCGGCATAGCCTAGATCATCGACAAATACAAAAAGAATATTGGGTCTCGCCTCCTCTTTTACGCTATCGGCACATGAGACGCAACCACACAGGCCACCCACCAAGAGGGGTAATTTGGTATATCGCTTCATAGTTTTATTGTTTTGCTGTTTTACTTAGTTGCCCCGTGCATTTGTGGTATATCAACGCTCTTTTCGGAGTGGCCAATAAGATGCTCTGAGAAGTAATCTCCCATCAGCCAGAAATAGTATTCGGTCATATCACCAAAGGCGTGGCGTTGACCCGGAAGGACCATTAGATCGAAGCGCTTACCCGCCTTAATCAGAGCTTCAGCCATAGTAAATGTGTTGGCGGGGTGCACATTATTGTCAATGTCACCAACAACTAACAGCAGCTTGCCCTTAAGGTTCTTTGCGAGGGTTGAGTTTTGGTCAATCGAGTAGTCGAACGACACCTCTCCCTCGTCGTTTACAACCTCCTTCACACCGTGGTGCTTCTCGCTCCACCAGCTGTTATAGATGTTATTCTCATGGTTTCCAGCGCATGACACTGCCACCTTAAAGAAATCAGGGAATTGTAAAATTGCCGCAGTACTCATAAAGCCACCACCTGAGTGACCTGTTATACCCACCTTCGTGCGATCTATAAAGTTATATCTGTTGGCAAGTTGATTCACTGCAACCACCTTATCATCGAGACCATAGTCGCGAAGATTGCCATAGCCATAGTTATGATACCATAGAGAGCGATTAGGAGATCCACCACGGTTGCCAACTGTTATCACAATAAAACCAAACTGCGCCAAACGCTCTAGACGATAGAAGCTAGTCGAGAATGAACTATTTACAGCCTCTGTTTGAGGACCCGGATAGACATACTCAATAACTGGATAGAGCCTCTTTGGATCGAAGTTAAATGGCTTATACATAACACCGTAAAGATCCGTAACACCATCTGCCGCCTTAACTGTGAAGATCTCAGGGAATTTATACCCTGATGCAAAGAGGCTTGATAGATCTGCCGTTTGAAGTGATGCTGTGGTCACTCCTAAGTTGCTCTTAAGCTCTGCCACGGGTGTTGTATCAACTCGCGAATAGTTATCAACGAAATATTTCGCATCGTCTGTCATTACAACTTGGTGGTCAAAATCACGCTCCGTTAAGCTCTTAAGGCCACTACCATCATATGATACCGAACAGAGGTGCGCATAGTATGGATTCTCATCTGCGTTAAGGCCATAACCGACAAAGTAGATCTTTTTGGCAGCGTCATCAATGCACTCTATCTCGTCACAGTGGATCTCACCTGTTGTGATCTGATTCACTAGATTTCCATCAAGATCATATAAATAGAGGTGTGCCCAGCCGCTACGTTGCGACCAAGTAACAATATTTTTACCACCATTAACTAATTCCGGCTTGCGAGTCTCCATTGAGGTGTTCATTCTCTCCTCTACGATCACCTCCGCCTTGGGCTCCTCTGCGGTGATGTCAACCTTACAGATATCAATGCGCTTATGGTCGCGGCTTGTTCTCTGCATAATAAAGGTGTTATCATCACCCAACCAAGGAGTTGTTTGAGGATTTACATCCGGCATATCGACCAACTTTCTCTTTTGGCGATATATATCCATTCTTTGATTCTTAAAGGCAGATACATCGACCTGCTTATACTCTTTTGTATCGGTATCGAAGAGATATACATAGGTCTCAGAGTCGTTCTCCTCACCGGGCATCTCATATTTGTATGTCTCCAAGACGGGACGTGGCTTCGCCGTGTTGTTAATTACCCAAAGCTCCTTTAACTGAGAATCATCCGAACGCGAGATAAGGAAGTGCTTTGAGTCGGGAGACCAAGTTACCTGTGCTCCTTTGCGGAAACCAGCCTCATCGGGATCATCGTCACTAGCATAAGAGTATGCCGAACCACCCCACGCAAAGTCACGTGTTCCATCGTTTGTGATCTGGTACTCTACAATTGTTGAATCCTTCTCATTCTTAATTGCCTTATCGAAGTTCTCACGATCCATCCAATAGAGGTCATAGTTGCGAGCAAAAATTACAGTCTGACCATCTGGCGAAAGAGATGCCCAGCGAGGGTTTACATGTGGCTTCTGATAATCGGCAAGCTCCGTCACTTTGCCAGATGCTCTATCATACTCCATATATACCACTAGCTTCTGCTTGCCCTTTTTCTTGTCGCCCTTAGACTCCTTCTCGCCCTCCTTAATTTGGCGATGCTCCTCATATGCTTCAGCCTGCTCATCGGTCATATCTTGAGTTGAAGTCACCTCGAAGATAAATCTCTTACCATCCTCTGAGAATACGATATTCTTGATTGGAAGATGCTTTGCATCACAAGGGTCCTTGACAATCTCCGTAATTTGTGCTGCCATCTCTGCATTGTCGAAGAGCTCCGTATTGGTGCGCTTAGCCATATCCACAATATAATATTTGGTACCTTGAGTTGTTTTATACGAATACCAAAACTCATTACCACTCTTCAAAAACTTTGGTGAAACAGATGTCGAATGTATCATCTGCGCCATTTTATCAGGGTTGAAGCGAGCTGGGAGTTCATAATTACTCTCTGTCACAGGTGTGTTTTGTGCCCATGCAATAGAGGGTGCAAGGAACACAATTAATAGTAGTAAAATTCTTTTCATAGTAGTTAGTAGATATATTTGATCCACAAACTTACGCAAAAAAAACTAATTATGGACCAATTTGGTTAGAATATTGTTTTTTTTGCGTAAGTTTGCTGCTCACATAACAAAAATTAAAAAGCATGATAAATAGTGAAAATAACAAGTTGCAAAGCGCAATCTTTGCAGGAGGCTGCTTTTGGGGTGTTGAGCACCTTATGCAGCAGCAAGGTGGTGTAATCAGTGTGGAATCTGGTTATATCGGTGGAGATGTTGAGAACCCAAAATATGAAGAGGTCAAGGCTCAAACAACTGGTCATGCCGAAGCTGTTCGCATCATCTACGACTCAGAGAGGGTTAGCTACACAACTCTCATCAAGCTCTTTTTTGAGATTCATGACCCCACACAGAGCGATGGCCAAGGGCCAGACATAGGCAACCAATATCGCTCCGAGGTCTTCTATCTCTCTTTAGAACAACGAGATATCGCAGAGTGCGTAATAGCGCTACTTGAGTCTAAGGGATATAATATCTCAACCAAGGTTACCCCCGCCACCACCTTCTATCCTGCTGAGGAGTACCACCAAGATTACTACGCGCTCAAAGGAACAGAGCCCTATTGTCACTCCAGAGTTAAAAGATTCTAATAGATGAAAATATTAAATCTATCCCTCTTTCTCATTTGTAGCATCTTTTCAACAGTAGCTCAAAATTATCTTCCTCGCTCCAGCGGAGAGGTTATTAAACACACCTACTACACACTCTCCTACTGCGAGCAACACGAACAGGCCGAATGGGTCTACTACCAGATCACACCCTCATCACTAACGGGTGGAGCCTCACGCAGTGATAACTTTAGGCGCGACGACAAAGTCTCAACGGGCTCCGCCGAGCTCTCCGACTACGCTAGCTCTGGCTATGACCGTGGTCACCTCTGCCCAGCAGCCTCAATGAGTTTTAATAGCACGGCAATGTCGGAGAGCTTCTACCTCTCCAATATGTCGCCACAGGTGCCAGCATTTAATCGGGGTGCATGGAAAAAGTTGGAGGAGTGCGTTCGCAACTTCGCTGCGGCCGACAGCGTGATACATGTTGTGACGGGACCACTCTTCAACACCACCTTGGGGACAATCGGCTCCAATAAAGTGACTATCCCAGAGTATTATTACAAGGTCGTCTACTCACCTAAAAAGGGAGAGATGATTGGTTTTGTGATGCACAATAGCAAACTTGATGGAGCTCTTACAAGCTACGCACAGAGCGTAGATCATATAGAAGAGCTCTCAGGGATAGACTTCTTTGCCGATATCGACGATTCTCTCTCACAGCAGGAGGCAAGAGTAAATCTCTCCGCATGGCCCTTCGATGAGGTAACCTCAACCACCTCTTCGGCTCCTGCAAAGATCGAGGCAGAGACCTCTCAGCAGTGCAAAGGTATCACCTCCTCAAAGAGCAGATGCAAGAATCAAACTAAAAATAGCAATGGCTATTGTCACCTCCATCAATCTCAAGCAAAAGAGTAAATGAAGAGATAAAAAGAGTGTCGCTTGAAAATTAAATAGATTCTTAATAACAACGAGACAAAAAAATGTATATCTTTGCATAATAACGAATAAAATTCAACCTATGGCGAATAATAATATTAAAACTAAATTTGCTAACCTTGAGCTTAGCAACCCAATTATTGCATCCAGCTGTAGCCTTACAGGTTCCGCTAGGGGCAATCAAGCGTTGGCCGCAGCTAACGTCGGAGCGATTGTCCTCAAATCTCTTTTCGAGGAGGATATCATCCGCGAGAGTGCCGCGCTAAGTGCCGCAGCTGAACATACCGAGGCCTCCGACTATATGCAGGCTTATATTGAGTCAAATGCATTAGGCGGTTACATCGCTCTTATTCAAGAGAGTAAAGAGCTATGCGGCATAACCCCAATCATAGCAAGTATCAATTGCACGAAAGATGGTCAATGGGTTGAATATGCACGAGCTATTGAGGCAGCTGGTGCCGATGCCCTAGAGCTAAATGTAATGACCATTGAGAGCGATATGATGGGCGAAGATGGAGCCTTGGAGCGTCGTCACATTGCCATAGCAAAGGCTATTCGCGAGGTGGTTTCAATCCCTATCATCATGAAGTTGGGCGCCCTTGTCAGCAACCACATCAGCCTTATATCGCGTCTACAGGCGTGCGGCATAGATGGTTTTGTCCTCTTCAATAGAGCCTATCCACTAGATATTGATATTGAGGAGATGAAATATGTTCACGGCGCCATCCTTAGCTCAGAGAGTGATTTCGCGACCCCTCTTCGCTACACTGCGATGACCTCTGCTGCGGTGCCAACAGCATCTTTAGCCCTTTCGGGAGGTGTTCAAGATGGAGAGTGCATCATAAAGTCAATATTGGCAGGCGCCTCTGCTGTAGAGGTATGCAGCACACTTTATCGCGAAGGTGACAATGTTGGCAAGTGGATTGCTACAGCCATTGAGACACTCGAAGCGTGGGAGGCAAAACATGGATATGAATCCATAGATGAGTTCCGCACAGTGATGAACAGCAAGAGCGATGAACACCGCGACTCAGTTATGAGAAGTCAGTTTTTAAAACATTTTGGAACATATAAACTTTAAACAATAGAAAAATGAAAAATTACGTATGCGAACCATGTGGATATGTCTATGATCCAGCAGTTGGCGATCCAGACGCAGGAATCGCTCCCAACACCCCTTTCGAGGATATCCCAGAAGATTGGGTCTGCCCAGTTTGTGGTCTAGGTAAAGATGCTTTCGTAGAGGAGTAACATCTTTAGAGGGGGGGGGTTATAGCTGTGCTATACCCCCTCTAAAATTTATCTTTTCACCTTTATCATAAGTACATCAAACGGCTCCACGGTTAATTTATCTGGAAGGCCTTTGCCTGTAAACATGTCGGTAAGTGCTGTTACATATGAGCCATCATCATTTGTGATTGTTAATGTTGCCTCGCTACAGCCAATATTTAGAATGTTCACTACGTAGCATCCATCATCATCGCACGATGGTATCACTCGCCATACACAACCCTTGCGGCCTGTTGAGTTTGCCTCTGCTATATTGATCTTAGGCATGCTTCCTTTTGACTCCAAGACCTCGACACCTTGCTCCACAAATTGCTCTATAGATAATAGTCGAATGAGGGTTCCCTTAGACTCTTCTAGAGATTGGCTACGTGGCTCGCCATATTCATTCAGCTTCAAGCTTTCGTTATCTATAATCACCACGCCTCCATGGTCGAGATATTGCTGCACGGCATTAAATTCATCATCGGTAACAAAATTGGTCTTTCTTACTAAGATCACACCCCAAGAGCTATTCTCCTGCGACTTGATTATATTTTCAGTAGCGAAGCCGACAGCATTTCCCTCAAAGTAGATAGCATTATATAGGTCCGATATAGACTCCATATAATCTGTTTTATTTATTGCTGTAGTCTCCGAATAGAAGATACGCATTGGGCGTCGTAGGGATTGGAGCGCAGCCATCTCCTCAGCAATTGAGTTCATATCCATATAGGTCTTGGCAACCTCATTTGCAACGCGTGGCTGTTGAATGACCGAAGCCACATATGATTTTGGCATGGCATTATCAGTGTGGAACGCACCAGCACGCAACGACTGAGGAATGGCGCCATCATCCTCACGTGGCCAGAACCAAGTATAACTAATGCTCATTCCTTGCAGCGTGGCGAGCCAATATGCAGCGCGAGTAAACTCCTTGGAGAGCGCAATATCTCGATATTGAGAGGCTGACAAGAAGTGAGATTCGGTATTGATATTGGTCATATCGGGCTTCACCGACTCCATGAAGTCATAGGCAAGACCCACCTCTTCCCAATTGAAACAGTAGTATGGCTCCCACTTCTCACTATATTTATTCTTCAACAAGCGACCTGCGATCTTAGAGTCATTTCCAATTATATCGGACATCAATGTGAGCTGCTCAAAATCTAGACCATTGTCTCTCTCATCTTTCACAAATAGGTCTGGCATAACCTTGATGTGAGTCTTTGCAGAGGGATCATACCTCTTGATATTATCATTCAAGAATTTAAACCAGTCTGTGACGCGATCTTGGTTAAACTTCTGAATATCATACGCCATAGGCAATCCAAAGATGTCACTATCGAATGGAATCTCAACATCAACTTGCGAGAAATCACTGTATGAGGTCCCCCACAACTGATTCAATCTCGCAATATCTTTATGCTTCTCCTCTAGCCACGCCCTAAACTTTGCCATTGTATGTTTCGATACTACTCCTGTGGCCCAAGCATCTTTCTGGATAATCCAGTGAGGCTCATTCGACAACATATATCCTTGATCCGCTGAGCGACGACCCTTGATGTGTGGGACAACCTTTTCAGTTGTTTTTGCCCATAACTCGCGCACAAGAGGATTATCTATATCGTAAGAGGTAAATAATCTATTACCCACCTCAACATCTGGATCTAACTCCTTGAGCCAAGCGGGTGTGCTATGTCCCACAAATACGAAACCAGAGTTCCCCTCTTTCTTGTTAATCACTGAGTTTACAGCACTCTCCGTAAGCTCACCCTCCATATTGGCAAGCATATTTATTCCTAGCGGTATTCTATCCATCACACCTGTGTAGGCATTAGATGTCTTCGCGGGCACTCTATTAAAGTGATTGATATAGACGGGATGTCCATTGCTCACAAATTGACCACCCTCCAACTTTACAGATGTCCAATCAATCTGAGGAACCTCCGGGCGCACAATATCTCCCGAAATCACTCCCGAAATCTCCGCAATAGCCGTATCGAGCATCGCTTCAACCTCCGACCGCTGAAAATCGGGTAGGTCAAGAGCATACTGCCTCGCATCAGCCTTATAGGGGGCCCACATCGAATATTGGTGCTCATTGAGATCTATATTCGCCTGATCCCAATTAGCGAATTTGAGGAACAACTCAGACATAAAAATGGCACACTCCTCTCGCTGAGTATCCAAATTCTTAGCCTTAGCCTTTTTAATTAACGACTCCAATCGCGAAATCTTCTGCTCACATGATTTTTCAATGTTGTCTGCCGAGACAGAAGCAACACATAAAGCTGATAAACAGCACAATAAAATCTTTTTCATTTAGGTATTTTTTAGTATGGTTAGTTTACTGCGATTTCAAACCAAGAGTAGACAACTACCCCATAACACAAAGATACAATTAAAAAATGTATACTCAAAGAAAAAAGATGATTTTAGATTGTGGAGGTGGCGGGAGTCGAACCCGCGTCCAAACAAGGAACTCAAAAGCTTTCTACACGTTTAGTTCGCTATTAATCCTTCTGCTATAGTCTGGCTGCGAACCGCCGAACTAGAGCCCCAGTCTCTGAATTTCGCCTAGCGATCGAGACCTCTCGCTAAACTATCTCTAAATGATTGATACCCCATATAATGCGTGATTAAAGAGCGGAACCTCACATCGGGATACTCGTCGCAGAACCTCCTTGGGCTCCGCAATTAAGCCAATTCTCCTTGAAAATTAGGCAGCGAGTGCATAGCTATTATTGCCATTTGAAATTTGAGCATTGGGATTTACGAGCCACCACACAACGCTCGACGTGCTTACAATCAACTTCTACCTGCTGTCAAAACCGGTCACCCCCGTTCTGCCACCCTTATATAAAGAGCAGGAATTGCAAAGATAATACTTTTTTTGAATCTCACAAAATTTATTCCAATTCCAATTCTGAACAAACGCATGAAACTATATTTTTCATGCGTTCTTACTAGATATTAGCATTAGTGCATTGTAGATTGAAAAATTATTCTTATATTTGCGCTCCCTTTGTGGGGTAAAATAAAAATTAAGTATAATGAAAGTTTGTGAAATTACAGGTAAAGCGGTAATGGTGGGTAACAATGTTTCTCACTCACACCACAAGACAAAACGCAAATTTAGTCCTAATTTAAAGACAAAGCGTTTTTGGTCTGAAGAAGAGGGTCGTTGGATCACACTAAAAGTGACAGCTGCCGGAATGAAAACAATCAACAAAAAAGGTTTGGCTGTAGCTCTACGTGAGGCAGTTGCTCCTAAGAAAGTTTACTAAACAAGAGTAAAAAATGGCAAAAAAAGGAAACAGAGTTCAGGTAATCCTTGAGTGTACTGAACAAAGAGAGAGTGGCGTTGCGGGAATGTCTCGTTACATCACAACAAAAAACAAGAAGAACACCCCTGATCGTTTGGAGCGTAAGAAGTACAATCCATTCTTGAAGAAGGTAACTTTACACCGTGAAATTAAATAATTTTAGCGCGTTATGGCAAAGAAAGTAGTTGCAACACTGAAAACAGGTGCAGGTAAACAGTTTACAAAGTGCATCAAAATGGTTAAGTCGGACAAAACTGGCGCATACATCTTCAAAGAGAGCGTAGTTCACAACAACGAGATCAAAGAGTTCTTCGACAAGAAGTAATTCGGTTATTAGTTATAGGGAGACCTACACTAATACAAAGGGCATCCAGATGGGTGCCCTTTGTGTGTGTGGTGTGTGATACGCCTTTTATAGCTCCTCTATAATTTCAGAGATCGCAAGGCGCGATTTGGGCAACATAGAATTAAAATCAGACTCTGCATGATAGCCTACTGCCACAATAAAAGATGCAGTAAACCCCTTCTCTATGAGTCCAAACTCCTCGGTTAACACCTTTAGATCACACCCCTCCATCGGAAGAGCATCGAGCCCAAGTGCTGCTACACCAAGCAGAAAGCAACCAAGATTAAGGTATGTTTGTTTCTCAAACCAATGTTGCTGATCTTTAAGATCATACAAGTGCATATTGGCAAAGATGGCACGACCCGCATGCCCGCTAGCCTTCAACTCCTCTGTTGCATAGCGGCCATCTGCCTCCTCCTTATCTGAGAGGTGATCCATAAAGCTCTCCTCTGCTGCTACCCTACTAGCAAAAATAATCACCAATGGCGCTGCAAGGACTTTGCTTTCGTTAAAGTGATAGAAACCCTGTGTCGCTTTCGCTACGCGCCTCTTTGCCTCCTGTGATGAGGCCATAACGAAATGCCATGGCTGAATATTGGTTGATGATGGCGACTTTTGTAAAAGCAACTTCAACTTATCTACCGTTGATCTATCGACCCCCTTCTCTGCATCGAACTCTTTGGTGGAGTAACGACGCTCTAATGATTCTATGATATCCATACTTATTAATATTAATACGATCTAGAAACAACCTCTATGCCATAATATTTTATCTATAGTGCTATAAGAAAAGAGAATAGATAAAATGATTGATTAATAAATATAATTTGTACTTTTGCATATAACTTAAAACCTATGATTATGAAAGGTACACAAACAGAGAAAAATCTACTTAAGGCTTTTGCCGGAGAGTCGCAAGCGCGTAACCGCTACATGTTTTATGCTAGCGTAGCAAAGAAAGAGGGATATGAGCAAATTTCAGCAATCTTCGCTGAAACAGCAGAGCAAGAGAAAGAGCACGCTAAGCGCTTCTTTAAATTCTTAGAGGGAGGCATGGTCGAGATCACAGCAACATTCCCTGCTGGTGTAATCTCAACAACTGCTGACAACCTACGTGCAGCCGCTGAGGGCGAGAACGAGGAGTGGGCAGAGCTCTACCCAGAATTTGCAGATGTGGCTGAGGCTGAAGGCTTCCACCAGATTGCAGCAGTATTTAGAACCATTGCAACAGTTGAAGCTATGCACGAGGAGAGATACCGTAAATTATTAGCTCGCCTAGAGGATGGATCCACCTTTAAACGTGAGGAGGAGATCGAATGGCAATGTCGCAACTGTGGCTACGTTCACAATGGCCTAGAGGCACCTGAGCTATGTCCCGCATGTGCACACAAACGCGCATACTTCGAAGAGAAGAAGAGCAACTTCTAGAAACATATAGAGGTCTAAAAAAATACCAACTTCACCCATAAAAGGTAAAGTTGGTATTTTTTTGAATTTTATATGTAGACTAACTACCGAAGTTATCGTAGAGAATGTTCTCTGCTGGAACGCCTAGGCTATCGAGCATGTTCTCTACAGATGAGATCATCATTGGAGGTCCACACATTAGGTACAAAGCTCCCTCTGGATCCTCATGGTCGCGGAGGTATGTCTCGTAGAGTACGTTGTGAATGAATCCTGCTGTATATTTCTCTCCTACCTTATCTGCCTCTGGATCTGGGCGGTCAAGACCTAAGTTGAATGAGAAGTTAGGGAAGTCACGCTCAATCTGGCGGAACTCCTCAAGGTAAGGAACCTCCTTAAGTGCACGAGCACCATAGTAGAATGAAACCTTACGACCACTCTTAACAGTCTTGAAAAGATGCATAATGTGACTACGCATAGGAGCCATACCTGCACCACCACCAACAAAGATCAACTCTTGATCCTCTGGTGACTCTTTAGGAATAAAGAACTCTCCATAAGGACCCGAAATAGTGATTTTATCACCCGCCTTACGTGAATATACGTAAGAGGAGCAGATACCCGGATTAACCTTCACATAGTCGCCTGCTGCGCGATCAAATGGAGGCGTTGCAATACGGATATTCAGCATGATGATATTACCCTCCGCAGGGTGATTTGCCATAGAGTATGCGCGATAGGTTGGAGAGGGGTTAGTTGTAGAGAGCTTCCACATATCTAACTGAGTCCAATCATCACGGAACTGAGGCTCGACATCCATATCAGTAAACTTAATCTCGTCATACTGAGGAACATCAATTTGGATATAACCACCACTCTTGAAATTAAGGGTCTCGCCCTCTGGCAATTTAACCACAAACTCCTTAAGGAAAGTCGAGATGCTGCGGTTTGAAACAACCTCGCACTCCCACTTCTTAACACCCAAGACCTCTTCAGATACTTGAATCTTCATATCCTCTTTGACCTTAACCTGACAGCCTAAGCGCCAGTGATCTTTCTGCATCTTGCGGTTGATGAAACCAGTCTCAGTAGGTAGAATCTCTCCACCACCTTCCAACACTTGGCACTTACACATTCCGCAAGAGCCACCACCACCACAAGCCGATGGCAAGAAGATCTGGTTATCTGCAAGTGTGTTGAGAAGAGTTGAACCACTCTCAGTGGTAATAATCTTCTCTCCACCGTTGATGTCAATTGTAACCTCTCCCGAAGAGGTTAACTTTGCCTTTGCAAAGAGAAGCAAACCCACCAAAACGAGGGTCACTACCAGAAAGGCAACTATTGCATAAATAATTGTTGTAATCATCTGATTCTCTTTTTAAAGGTTAAAGTTTAATTCCTGAGAACATCATAAAGGCAATACCCATAAGACCAGTGATGATAAAGGCTATACCCGGTCCTTTGAGTGCTGCTGGGATGTGTGAATATTGAGTCTTCTCGCGAATTGCAGCCATCATGACAATAGCCAATGCCCAACCAATACCTGAACCTAATCCATAAACGATAGAGTCCCAAGTTGAAGCGATCTCACCTGAACCAACCTTCTGTTGCATAAAGAGAGATCCTCCCAAGATAGCACAGTTAACAGCGATAAGTGGTAGGAAGATACCAAGTTGATTATAGAGTGTTGGCGAGAATTTCTCCACGACCATCTCTACAAGTTGAACAAATGAAGCAATAACGGCTATAAAGACGATAAAGCTAAGGAAGCTAAGATCAACACCCGGATAGAGAACATCTGGAGCCAATACATACTCATTGAGCAAGTAGTTAAGAGGCACGGTCATCACCATAACGAAGATAACTGCGGCACCCAATCCCATTGCTGTCTTAACGCTCTTCGAAACGGCAATGTATGAACACATACCGAAGAAGAAGGCGAAGACCATATTGTCGATAAAGATCGACTTAATAAATAGATTTAATGTTTCCATACTCTCCTACCCTATTTTTCTTGTAAATCTTTGTTGAACGAACGATGTGCCCAGATGATGCAACCTACGATGATAAGTGCCATTGGTGGGAACAACATAAGACCGTTATTTGAGTAGAAACCACCCTCAGCCATATACCAGCTCTCAGGAATGATTCTAATACCCAACAACGAACCTGAGCCAAATAGCTCACGGAAAAATGCGATAGCGATCAAGATCACACCATATCCAATACCATTACCAATACCATCTAGAAGTGCATCCCATGGCTTATTACCAAGTGCATATGCCTCAACACGACCCATGATAATACAGTTAGTGATGATAAGACCTACATATACCGACAACTGCTTAGATACATCATACACAAATGCTTTGAGCACTTGGTCTACGATGATTACAAGCGCCGCAATAACTACAAGCTGCACAATGATACGGATACGTGAGGGCAAACCTTTACGCAAGAGCGACATCGCGAGATTGGCAAAAGCAGTAACTACAATTACCGAAAGAGACATCACAATAGCTGGTTTAAGCTGTACGGTTACCGCCAATGCAGAACAGATACCCAAGATCTGTACGATCACCGGGTTGTTACCACTCAAAGGAGCAGTTAGAGTTTTTAAATTATTATTACTCATGATCTTACTGATTTACATTGTTAACACTCTTCTGAGACTTGAAATATGATACATATTTCTCTAAGCTATCGTTGAACATAGCTGTTACACCATCAGCTGTCTTTGTACCACCAGAGATACCATCAACCTCATGAGCGATATTATCACCCTTCGCACCACCCTTGATAAGGGTAATAGAGACGAAATTGCCCGCCTCGAAGATTGATTTACCTTTGTACTGAGCTTGGTGCTTTGCTGTAGCGATCTCAGCGCCAAGACCCGGAGTCTCGCCAGCGTGATCGAGAACGACACCAGAGATAGTATTCATATCTTGCTCTAATGCGACATAACCCCAAATAGAGTTCCATAGACCACTACCGAAGATTGGCACAACTACACGGCCATCGCTAGTTTGGAAGATTGGATATACATCACCCGCAAAGGTAGATTTAAGATCTGCAAGCATATCAAGGACTGCCTCTCCCTCGATGCCATCAACCTTTTGGCCAGCAGCATTTACAGCGAAAGCTGAGATAAACTCATCATAGGATTTATCACTCTCTCCAAGTGATGCAAGAATTGCACTCTTCTTCTCATTCAAGATGTTTTCAGCTTGACGGCTTTTAAGCGAAATAGCTGTAAAAGCCAAGAGGAACGCTACCAACACAACCATCACCGTTGAGTAGGTGATAATATAGACATTGCTATTCTTGTCGCCAAGTAGACCCGCCTTCTTTTGTTTCTCAAACTCAGAGGCTGGAACCTTACATACGGGACATTCTGCTGGTGGATTGTCACCCTCGTGAACATATCCACACACTTTACACAAATATTTATTAGTTGCCATATTCCCCTATTTTACTAATTTAACACGTTTGTTGCGACGAGCGATGTTTGCCTCAACTACATAGTAGTCAACAAGTGGCGCTAGTGCATTCATAAAGAGAATAGATAACATCATTCCCTCTGGGTAAGCTGGGTTGATTACGCGAATCAAAACTGCAATGAGACCAGTCATAAATCCTACGATATACTTACCCGTGCTTGTTTGAGCAGATGTAACAGGGTCTGTAGCCATAAAGACAGCTCCAAAGGCAAAACCACCAACAATTAGATGATAGTGAGCAGGAACAGCCATATATCCCTCAGCACCTGTAAGGTTGAAGATAAGACCCATCACATATCCACCGACAAATACACTAAGCATAGTCTTCCATGATGCGGTACTAGTAAATAGCAACACTGCTGCACCCAAAAGAATAGCCAAGGTAGAGGTCTCACCAACCGAACCGGGAATAAAACCTAAGAATGCATCCATCGCAGAGAACTCCATAGAGCCTGCCGACAACTGCTCCAATGCTGTAGCACCAGAGAATCCATCAACAGCATCTGCAAACCAGATTGTTTGACCAGACATTTGAGGGGTATAAGCAAAGAATGCGAAAGCACGAGCCAAAAGAGCTGGATTCCATACATTCATACCAGTACCACCAAATACCTCTTTACCGATAACAACAGCGAAAGCAGTTGATAGCGCCACCATCCACAATGGAATGTCGATAGGCATGATAAGAGGAATCAAGAGACCTGTCACCAAGAATCCCTCGTTGATCTCGTGACCGCGGATTTGAGCAAAGTAGAACTCAATACCAAGACCCACGACATAAGAGACAATAATCATTGGTAAAAGACGAAGAAGGCCATACCAGAAGCAGCCACAAACTGTAGCAGCCTCACCCAACATATTGAAGTGTTGAAGACCCACATTATACATACCAAAGAGAAGAGCTGGCATAAGTGCTATAACAACCATAATCATGGTACGCTTAGAGTCGTTACAGTCACGGATGTGAGCACCCTTCTGTGTAGTTGTATTTGGAACGAAGAGGAATGTTTCGAAGCCCTCGAATGTAGATTCAAGGAACGAAAGTTTTCCACCCTTAGAGAAGGTTGGTTTAACCTTATCTACAAGATTACGTAGTTCTTTCATCTTTATGCCTCCTTAATCATTAAGTTAATACCATCACGCAAAATTTGCTGCATGTCGATCTTAGATGGATCCACAAACTCGCAAAGTGCAAGATCCTCCTCTACCACCTCATAGATACCTAGGCTCTCCATCTTGTCGATATCACCAGCCAAAATAGCTTTGATAAGGTAGACAGGGAGAATATCCATAGGTAGATACTTTTCATAAACGTCACTCATGATAAATGGACGCACACCACCATTAAGGTTTGCATCCAAACGATATTGCTTATTAGGGCACAACCATGAGAAGTAAGAGCGAGAAACTGAGAACTTGCCAAAACGTGGCATAATCCAACCAAGCAACTCATATGTGTCTCCCTCTGGGATAAGAGTGAGTTGGTTAGCATAGAAGGTAATGAAGCTATCCATTGCGATCTTTGTTCCAGTGAGCACATTACCAGAAATTACACGAACCTTCTCATCATCCTTTTGCTCCTTAACACCACCTTGCAACATAGAGGCTACGGGTGCACCAGAGATAATTTGATAATACTTAGGCTCTACAACCTCACTACCGGTAACAGCGACGATCTTTGTCATATCGACCTTTCCTGTAGAGAAGAGGCGACCAACAATTGCCAAATCTTGAACATTAATTGTCCAAGCAACCTCACCCTTATTGATTGGGTCAACATGGTGGATCTGAACTCCAACATTACCCACTGGATGTTTTCCAGAGAATGAATTGAGTTCAACACCAGAGGTCTTCTGCAACTCTCCATTCACACCTTGACGCACACCAAAATGAACTTTGCCCTCAGTCAAGCGACCAAGAACCTCAACTCCCTTTTGGATGTTTGCTTGCTCTGTAGCCAACACAAAGTTGTAATCTGGAGCAAGTGGCGCAGAATCAAATGTAGAGACGAAGATCGCCTTTGGCACTTGATTTGGATCGGCAATAATACCGTATGGACGAGCAATAAGCATCGACCATAAGCCCGAATTGAGCAACATCTCAACAATCTCCTCGCGCTTAGCACTTTTTGTGTCAAGCACAGAGAACTCCTTGTAGGTTTGGGTAGAGTCTGCATCGACAACCACATTGAGAATCTTACGCTTCTCACCACGGTTAACGGCCGAAACTGTTCCGCTAACTGGAGAGGTAAAGATAATCCTCTCATCAGCCTTGTTGTAGAACAAGGGCGAACCTGCTTCGACTTTGTCTCCCACCTTAACCAACAACTTAGGAGTAACACCCTCGAAATCGAGAGGCGATACAGCATACTGCAAAGCCAAAGATAACTTCTCCAACTTTGCTTGAGCTACACCCTGAAGATTGATGTCGAGACCCTTACGTAATGGAATGTTTTTCGACATAGTTAATTTAGAATAAAATTTGTTATTATTTGTTGTATATCTATCTTCAAAAAAGTGTTAAAGCCTCTTGTTACGCAAATAACAGTAGAGCTTAAACAGCGTGCGAAGTTACGATTTTTTTTGCAGAAAACGAAGATTATAATTAAAAAATATTAATTTTGCGGACAAAGATGACCATTATTTCACCATATATTAATATTCACACCCACAATAAGTGTGAAAATGAACTTTCCATCACCACTGTTGGAATCCACCCCTATGCAGCTGAAAGCGGCGCAAAGTTACAATTACAGGAGGTAACCTCGGACATTGACGCAATAGGTGAAATAGGTCTCGATTTTGCTCGAAATATAGACCGCAAGGCGCAAGAGGAGCTCTTTGAGCAGCAGCTCTCAATCGCACAACAACTCTCTTTACCGGTGGTTATACACTCTGTAAGAGCGGTCGATCGAACCATGGAGATACTCAAAGGATATACCCTCAAGGCTGTCATCTTTCATGGATTTATCGGCTCCAGCCAACAAGCGCAAAATGCAATTAAATGTGGATATTATCTATCATTTGGACATCGCTGCTTCGAATCTCCTAAAACATTAATTGCACTGAGCAACTCGCAGTTAACCAATATCTTCTTGGAGACAGATGAGCATGAGATCTCAATAGAGGAGATATACTCGATGGCGGCAGCTCAAAGAGAGGAGAGCCTAACGGAGATAAAAGATCAAATATACAAAAATTACATAAAACTATTCAATAAACGATGAGTTGGTTAGAACGTACCGAGCTCCTTTTGGGGAGCGACAAACTAAATAAATTAAAGGATGCTAACGTTTTAGTAGTGGGCATTGGAGGAGTGGGAGCATACGCCGCCGAGATGATCGTAAGGGCTGGTGTTAGTCGCATGACAATAGCCGACGCTGACACCGTAAATCAGACTAACATCAATCGCCAATTAGTCGCCCTGCACTCTACTGTAGGCGAGTATAAAACAGATCTATTGTCCGCTCGTCTAAAGGATATAAATCCAGATTTAGAGCTTACCATCGTCTCAGAGTATATCAAAGATGAGCTTACAGACACACTTCTTGACAGCGCTAAATTTGACTATATTGTCGACGCTATCGACACATTATCGCCCAAAGTGGCGCTTATAGAGGGGGCTCTAAAACGCTCCATTCCATTAGTTAGCTCAATGGGTGCTGGAGCAAAAACAGACCCTACTCTCATGGAGATAAAAGATATCTCAAAGAGCCACCATTGCCCTCTAGCTCATATGCTACGCAAGCGCCTTCACAAGGTGGGTATACGTCGCGGATTTAAAGCTGTATTCTCGCCAGAACCTGTGCGCGAAGGAGCCATGATCCTCTGCGAGGAGCGCAACAAAAAGTCTAACGTTGGCACAATCTCATATATCCCTGCACTCTTCGGTATTGGTTGCGCCTCAGTTGTCATCCGTGGTCTTATTGGTGAGATGGAGTAGATAAACTACAGTTTTAATACCTACATATTGCTATTTTTACGATATTAAATCTCTTTTATAGCAATCTTTGCCAAATGTTTTATAAATTTGCGGTTTAAATTTACATTTACGCATGAGATTAACAGATTTAAAGACCGGAGAGAGAGCAACAATAGTTAAAGTACTTGGCTATGGTGCATTCCGCCGCCGCATATTAGAGATGGGATTTATCCGTGGTGAAGAGGTCTCTGTTGTTCTCAACGCACCACTCAAAGATCCGATCGTATACAATATCATGGGATATGAGGTGTCGCTGCGTCGTAGTGAAGCCTCACTGATTGAGGTTATTACCAAAGATGAAGTTGCTCACAATATAGATCGCGGAGGGTCGTTCGATGCTCCAATCAATGAAAAACTTATCGAGGAGGAGATCAAACGCTCCACAAAACGTATCAACATTGCCCTTGTAGGAAACCCAAATTGCGGTAAGACATCTCTCTTTAATCGCGCTTCAGGTGGTCGTGAACATGTTGGAAACTATAGCGGAGTCACCGTAGATGCCAAACGTGGCTCATTTAACTATGGCGGTTATGAATTTATAATTTATGATCTACCCGGCACCTATGCTCTCTCTGCCTACTCTCCAGAGGAGGTTTATGTACGCAAACATATAATTGAGCAGAATCCAGATATCATCCTCAATGTTGTTGCCG
This sequence comes from Rikenellaceae bacterium, assembly GCA_047172325.1. Taxonomy (GTDB): domain Bacteria; phylum Bacteroidota; class Bacteroidia; order Bacteroidales; family Rikenellaceae; genus Alistipes. Next base: position 32,226 of record JBCQWG010000015.1, read on the forward strand.
CCTCTAACATTGAGCGTAATCTATATCTCACCACCGAGCTTATCAATATGGATTGCAGCATGGTGGTAGCATTAAATATGTTTGATGAGCTCCTTGCACAGGGCTCCAAGCTAGATTTCAATGGCCTTGGAGAGATGCTAGGAGTACCTATGATCCCTACAAACTCCCGCAATGGAGAGGGCTTCGACGAGCTTTTCAGCACACTTGTAGAGGTCTTCGAGCGCAAAAATAGCACTGTGCGCCATATCCACATAAACCATGGAATGGTCATCGAGGAGGGTATATCAACTCTTCACAAGGAGGTTAAAGAGATCGAGGCGCTCAACCCTCAATTCTCATCGAGATATCTCTCCATAAAGATGCTTGAAAGAGACAAAGAGATAGAGGCAATATTAGCAACTAGCGAGAACTACGAGCAGCTCTCCGCGCTACGCAACAAAGAGGTGTCACGCATCGAAACACTTCTTGATGAAGATATCGAAAGTGCAATTGCATCATATAATTATGGTTTTATATCGGGAGCTCTCAAAGAGACATACAGACCAAAAGTTAGCGAGAAGATCGACGCAGCTAAATTAATAGACTCTCTTGTCACTCATAGACTATGGGGTATTCCGATCTTCCTTTTAATCATGTGGACAATGTTCACTACAACATTCACATTGGGTGCTTACCCCATGGAGTGGATTGAATCGGGTGTCGCAGCGATCACCAATCTTGTGCAGGGCATTATGAGTGATGGAATCCTTAAGGATCTTATCATAGATGGTGTTATTGGAGGTGTAGGAGGTGTCGTTGTCTTTCTTCCAAACATCGTTATTCTATACCTCTTTATATCATTTATGGAGGACTCCGGATATATGGCGCGCGCAGCCTTTATTATGGATAAAGCGATGCATGGAATGGGCCTACATGGGAAATCTTTCATCCCGCTGGTAATGGGCTTTGGTTGCAACGTGCCTGCGGTTATGGCATCTCGCACAATTGAGAGCCGAAGCAGCAGACTTATAACGATCCTTATAAATCCATTTATGTCGTGCAGCGCTCGTCTGCCGGTATACCTCCTTTTGATTGGCGCCTTCTTCCCCTCAAATGCGGGAACAGTGCTATTTTTGATATATATCCTAGGAATCATGATGGCTATTATCACCTCACTACTACTTCGAAAGACACTCTTTAAGAGGGATGAAACCCCATTTGTGATGGAGCTCCCTCCATACCGCATACCGACTCTTCGCTCCATCTTAATTCATATGTGGGATAAGAGTTGGCAATACCTACAAAAGATTGGAGGCATAATATTAATTGCCTCGATCGCAATATGGTTTTTAAGCTACTATCCTCGCGTAGACGACCCGACACAACCCAAGGAGGTTCAACAAGAGAACTCCTACCTAGGTCAAATTGGCAAAGGCATGGAGCCTATCATGGAGCCATTAGGCTTCTCATGGCAGGCTAACGTATCGCTTCTCACGGGAATGGCAGCCAAAGAGATTGTCGTTAGCACACTTGGAGTGCTCTACTCTCACAATGCTGACTCTGATGAGAATGACACGCAACTCCAGCAGCAGCTTCAAGCAACAAACCCATCAACAGGCAAGCCCAACTTCACACCTATCACAGCCCTTGCTTTTATGGCATTTGTTTTGCTCTGCTTCCCATGTGTAGCAACCGTTGCAGCCGTTGCAGCCGAGAGTGGCGATTGGCGCTGGGCAGCTTTCGTTGTGGTGTACAACACATCAATTGCGTGGGTTGTTGCTTGGATCATTAAAACTATTGGAGAGTTATTGATATAACGATAATGCAGGAGATTATCACATACATCATAGGAGTTATAGCTGCCATAATTATTGGCCGTTGGTTATTTCTCACGCTCAAAGGCCGCAATAAAGATGGGTGTTCAACATGTGATGGGTGTTCTCACCGCAGCAATTGCAAATAATTTTACTATCTTTGCCCTCAAAATTTTTTAATCATGGTTTCAATAGAGGGAATAACAGTAGAGTTTGGAGGAACATCACTCTTTAAAGATATATCATTTGCCATTAATGATAAGGATCGCATAGCGCTGATGGGTAAAAATGGAGCAGGTAAATCTACTATGCTTAAGATCATTGCGGGCGAAAGAACCCCTACGCGAGGCAAGGTAACTGTAACCGATGGCGGTAAGGTAGGCTACCTCCCACAACACCTGATGGTGGATGATGGCAGAACAGTATACAAGGAGGCGTGTCAAGCCTTCGAGCACCTATTCAAGGTTGAGCGCGAGATCGCTGATTTAAATCACCAACTGGAGGTTCGCACAGATTATGAAAGCGATGAATATATGAATATCATCGAAAGAGTTACTGCCCTCTCCGAGAAATTCTATGATATTGACCTCACAAACTATCAGGAGGATGTTGAACGCGCACTGCTTGGAATGGGCTTTGAGCGCTGCGACTTCAATAGACAAACCACCGAGTTTAGTGGCGGCTGGCGCATGCGTATTGAGCTAGTTAAGATCTTACTACAGAAACCTACCCTACTGCTTCTTGACGAGCCTACCAACCATCTAGATATTGAATCTATCGAGTGGCTAGAGGAGTTTATAATTAATCATGCCAACTCCGTGATAGTTATATCGCACGATAAAGCATTTGTCGATAACATCACTACGCGAACAATTGAGATTACCATGGGTCGCATATATGACTACAAGGTAAACTACTCTAAATACCTAGAACTTAGAGCCGAAAGACGCCTCCAGCAGGTTGCAGCATATGAGAATCAGCAGAAGATGATCGCCGAGAATAAAGAGTTTATAGATAAGTTCAAAGGCACATACTCAAAAACAAATCAGGTGCAATCACGTGTAAGGATGTTGGAGAAGCTAGAGCTAATCGAGGTTGACGAGGAGGATCGTAGCGCTCTAAATCTTAAATTTCCTCCCGCACCGCGTTCTGGCGCTTATCCTGTGCTCACACAGAATCTTAGTAAATCTTATGGCGAGCACCGCGTATTCAGCGAAGCCTCAATAACCATTGAAAGAGGAGACAAAGTTGCATTCGTTGGCAAAAATGGCGAAGGTAAATCAACTATGGTCAAGGCAATCATGCAGGAGATCGACTTCGAAGGTGATCTGCAACTTGGACACAACGTCAAAATTGGATACTTCGCACAGAACCAAGCATCACTACTCGATGGTGAGGCGACCGTATTTAAAACTGTTGACGATGTAGCAGTTGGCGACATCCGCACCAAGATCCGCGATATATTGGGCGCATTTATGTTTGGACGCGACGACATTGATAAATATGTAAAGGTACTATCGGGAGGTGAACGCACTCGACTAGCAATGATTAAACTACTGCTAGAACCTGTCAATCTACTCATCCTCGATGAGCCTACCAACCATCTTGACATCCGCACAAAAGAGATCCTTAAAGAGGCCCTAAAGAGCTTCGATGGAACTCTAATTGTGGTATCGCACGACCGTGATTTCCTAGATGGATTAGTCGACAAAGTATATGAATTTTCGAAAGGTCATGTCGTAGAGCACTTAGGTGGCATCTACGACTTCCTACGCAACAAGCGCGTAGACAACCTTCGCGAGATAGAGCGTCGCTAACGCTCTATCTTTGTGTCGCAACGGCCTCTATTGGAGTTTGCTCGCTTATATCGAGTGGAGAGCTAAAGAATTTAGCCTTCTCAAAATCTATTAATCTAAGATCTATTGATCGTATCGCACTATTATACATCGTGCGATAGTAGAACACGCAGTTTGTGATATCATAGGATGCAACCCACTGCGTAGAGCTCGGTATGCCCGCCTCATTCTGCCCCTCATGAAGAAGCCCCATAGGAATATCAAAACTATTTAGCAGCTGAAAGGCTTGAAGCACTGTTTGCTCACCAGTCTCAACAATAGGGGCAGAGGAGCTTAAGAAGAATGCTCTGACAAAACGTGAAGGGGGTGTCATATCTCCGGGCAAGCCCAGCAGACCGGAGCCCGCTCCAAATGGGCGCAAGACAACATCGTTATCATATTCACGAGCAGAAGCACCTCCGGCAAATAGATTAACATAGTTATTTAGATTTGTCACCTGCCAATCAAACGAAGGCGAATTGGACAAAACGCCAACATTATTGTCATATATTTTGCACTCTCCATCAATATACTCAATAACAATCTGAGCACCAGATGAATCTGCCACCCTCCAATGCACTGTGGAGGAGCCCGCAACAGAGACTGGATCAACCGAAGAGAGAGCCTCTCGCACCTGCTCCACAGTGGAGAACTGCGAAAGAATCCAACTCACCAACTGCATATCAGCAATGGTTCGATCATTATTTGCAGAGTTATAAGCAGGATACTCACCATACCCCGGAAAGTAGAAGAGACCCGCCGAAAGGCCCAACTCATTAAGGCCCTCCACAACAAAGTTACTATCCATAATAGCAACTCCGACAAAACCATGCTTCGCACTAAAGCTAAGACCATTCTGCCCCGTAGGAGTGTAAGAGGTATAGCTGTAGCCCCGTGGCACAATCACATACTCATTTATTAACTTGCTGCCACTCCATTCAATTGTACGTGCCAAAACACAACTACCATCCCCAGCCTTTAATGTAATACCTGTACATGCCACCGCACGACTCACACCAAACAACACAATGGTTATCACACAGATTAAAATACTTCTCATATAATTTCTAATTTATTAATATCCATTCAATAACATATTTCACGCCACAAAAAAACCAATAAAAAGTTTGGAATTAAAATATTTTATCTATCTTTGCTAAGTATTGGTTTCAGATCGTAACAACGATTAAGAATTAAAAGGGAAGCAGGTGTAAATCCTGCACAGTTCCCGCTGCTGTAAGCTCTTATCTCTTTCGAGGGATCTTTGGTTGACATCATCTTTGCCACTGACTTATGTTGGGAAGGCGTCACTAAATGGAGTAAGTCAGAAGACCTGCCACTGCAAATTTGAATTTATGGTCCACGGGTGTATGGACTTAAAATGATTAAAGAGGTTTTTGCAGACTTTTATTCTTTTTTTAAGGTTAGTATCGTAACCATAAATTCACCCTGTTGTTTGTTGTAATAATTAGTTCACCCCTCGAAATTAGTGATTGAGTTTAAAGGGGTGAACTAATTATATTGTTTTCTAGCAGTTCATTGCGCCGCAGCAGTGAATGACTTGACCGCTTACGTATGACGATAGATCTGAGGCCAAGAAGAGTGCTACTTTCGCTACATCTTCAGTTGTGCCACCACGACGAAGTGGAATTTGGCTATACCAACCCTGCTTCACCTCATCTGGAAGCTGATCGGTCATCTCGGTGATGATAAAGCCGGGAGCAATGGCATTAGCTCTAATGCCGCGAGGACCCATCTCTTTAGCGATAGATTTTGCCAAACCAATCATACCTGCTTTCGATGCAGAGTAGTTACATTGACCTGCATTACCGCTAACGCCAACTACAGATGACATATTGATAATTGAGCCGCTCTTCTGGCGAGCCATAATTGGAGTGACTGCATGCACAAAGTTGAATGCAGATTTAAGGTTTACATTGATTACAGCATCCCATTGAGCCTCCGACATACGCATCATAAGACCATCTTTGGTGATTCCTGCATTGTTAACCAATACATCAATACGACCAAAATCCTTGTGGATCTGATCTATAACCTCGTGTGTAGCTGTGAAATCAGCTGCGTTGGAAGCATATCCCTTACCCTTAACGCCTAATGCGTTAAGCTCAGCCTCTGTTGCTAAACCATTCTCATCAATAACCAAGTCTGTGAATGCAACATTCGCACCTGCCTTAGCAAATTCGATTGCAATTGCCTTACCAATACCACGCGCTGCGCCAGTAACAACGGCAACTTTTCCTTCTAATAGTTTCATAAGTTTAATAAATTAATTGATACAAAGGTAAAATATTTTTCATAAAACAAAAATACCTCTATATCACATGTAACATTATAGATACTCTTTTACCTCAATCTCTGAGCGCATAACTGCAAGAGCATTAGCAGCTAAGGAGTCTAATTCATTCTCACCAGCATATATGAATACAGGGGCAATAAATTTGCATCTCGCCTCAATATCTGATGTGATATAGCGACTATGTGCAATACCCCCAGTGAGAATTATTCCATCAATCTCACCACGAACAACCGTAGCTAAAGAGCCAATATCCTTAGCCACATTGTAACAAAATGCATCCACAATAAGTTTAGCTTCAGCGTCACCAGCCTCCACTCTCTTCATGATCTCGATAACGGAGTTAGTCCCCAAGTGGGCCACGAAGCCTCCCGCTCCAGTAATTAGCCGCTGCATCTGCCGACGATTATACTCACCCGAAAAGCAGAGATCAACGAGGGTGTTTACAGCAACCCTCCCTGCCCGCTCCGGAGAGAATGTTCCATCACCTCCCAAACCACAAAAAGTATCAATCACGCGCCCCTTCGAGTGTAGACTAACGGTCACACCACCACCCATATGCGCTACAATAAGATTAAGCTCGTCAACGGAAGAACCTATTTTCGAGGCGTGAATCTTAGCTGTAGCACGAGTGTTAAGCGCATGAAAAATAGAGCGACGAGGACACTGTGGCAGGCCACTGATGCGCGCCTCTGGAATCATCTCATCGAGCACTACGGGGTCTGCGATAAATGCACGCACGCCTGCTTGATCGGCAATAGCTCTAGCTATAAGAGCACCTAAGTTGCAAGCATGTTGCAACTTAGCGTGCTTCGTATCATGCCATAAGGCATCATTTATCTCATATACACCTCCCTCAACGGGCTTTATCAAACCGCCACGACCTATCACTGCTGATAGCTCAGAGACATCATACCCCTCTTGATTGAGGTGATACACAACAAGGTCCTGCCTCCACTCAAATTGATCTACGATTGAGTCATAGCAATCAAGCTCTTCAGCTGTATGGTTAATAACCAGCTCGAAGAGTGATCGATCATCTTTATAGAGGGCCGCCTTCGTTGAGGTCGAACCGGGGTCAATAGCTAAAATATAAAAACTCATACTATAAACTCGAATTCAATTATAGCACCCCTAATGCTCTCTTAGCGCTATACAGCCAAACAAGCCAAAGCTATAGAGTATAACTTAGTCTTGCTTGAATCTCCACGCGAAGTGAGTACACAAGGTACTTTTGTTCCCATTACCATTGCTGCCAACTCACCGTTGCAAAGGTGCGAAGCAGCCTTAAAGAATACATTTGCAGACTCCAAATTAGGGAATAGCAAACAATCGGGCTCTCCTGCAATAGAGGAACCGGTAACCTTCTTATGCTCTGCAACCTCCTTATAGAGTGCTACATCAAGCGAAAGAGGGCCATCAACAACAACATTACCTAGCTGACCACGATCACCCATCTTAGCGAGCAGCGCCGCCTCTGTCGACGATGGCACATTGAGCAACAACTGCTCTGAAGGAGCAATACATGCGATCTTTGGACTCTTTATACCCAAAAGTTTAGCTGTCTGAGCCAAGTATCCTATCTGAACCTTCTTCTGTTTTAGATCTGGTAGAGGAATTACCGCTACGTCAGATACTGTAAGAAGACGTGGATAGTTAGGCATCTCAATGATTGCAACATGGCTCAACACACCTCTTGGTGGGAATAGACCTGCCTCCTTATTAAGGATGCCGCGCATATATTTATCTGTCGACACTAGCCCTTTCATCAAAACATCAGCATCACCTGCAACAACAGAGGATACAGCCATGCGAACGCACTTCACATCCGACGATTCATCTATAATCTTAAATGCATTAATATCAAGACCTGAAGCGGCGCAAATCTCCTCAATCACCGCCTTATCACCATAGAGCGTTGGCTCTACCAAACCCTCTTTATATGCCTCATAGACAGCCTCAAGAGTGTGTGAATCCTGACCATAAGCTACCGCCAAACGACGTTTACCACGTTTACGAGCCTCTTCTACAATCTGATCTAAATGTTCAATTACCATTTTATTTATTGAAGTTTAAAAGTTATATTTTTTAGTTTATTTAAGTAAGTTATATGTATCTGTTGCAATTACCATCTCCTCATCTGTCTGGATTACAGCAACTTTCACCTTAGATTCAGCCTTAGAGAGTAGCTTATCAGCTCCTCTAACACCTACGTTACCCTCTACATCGAACTCAACGCCCATAAATTCAAGACCACGACAAGCATGCTCACGTAACTCAGATGAGTTCTCGCCAACGCCACCAGTGAAAACAATCATATCAAGACCGCCCATCTCAGCTGCAAACTGACCAATGAACTTCTTCACACGATCATAATACATGTCGCGCGCAACAATAGCAAGCTCATTACCCTCGTCATAAGCCTTATCAATATCACGCATATCGCTCGAAAGGCCATCGGTAAGACCCCATACACCCGACTGCTTATTCATCATAGCGTTAAGTTGCTCATAACTCATATTCTCCTTGCTACCGATATATGTAATCGCACTTGCGTCAACATTTCCACAACGAGTACCCATCACCAAGCCATCAAGGGGCGAGAATCCCATAGAGGTATCAAAAGATTTTCCATTAAGAACAGCTGTCACAGAACCGCCATTACCGACGTGACATGTAACAACCTTTGAGCTATTAAAATCGAGGCCATAAAGCTCACATGCTCTCTGCGCCACAAACTTGTGACTTGTGCCATGGAATCCATACTTACGAACACGATATTTCTTATAGTACTCCAAAGGAAGAGCATACATATAATTAGTAGCAGGTATAGATTGGTGGAATGAAGTATCGAATACTGCAACTTGACTCACTCCGGGTAGGACCTTCTCAGCGGATAGAACACCCTCCAATGCTGGCGGATTGTGAAGTGGAGCTATCTCAAAGAGCGATGTGATCTTAGCTTTAACATACTCGTCAACGATGCAGCTAACGGGGAAATACTCTCCACCATGAGCCACACGATGGCCAACAGCCTTGATCTCATCAAGAGAAGCCAACACACCATGATCCTCACTAACAAGAGCATCTAAAACCAAAGTGATACCTGTTGTGTGATCCATAATGGGTTGTTTCACCTCAAACTTAGATTTTCCAACTGGCTTATGCTCCAAATGTCCCTCTGGCAAACCAATACGCTCAACGATACCCTTTGCTAAAAGAATACCTGATCCACCCTCCATATCTATCACCTGATATTTGATAGATGAGCTACCGCAATTCAATACTAAAATTTTCATAAAAATATCTTTATTTAATAATTATTCCCCTATCTCCACACTAACACACAACTCATTAATAATCTTCACCTAGCAATAATAGGGCAAAAATAAAAATACCTGAAGTTTCCGCGTTAAAATTAGAATGACTTGCACAAAAGTATATAAAAAAATACCAATTTCCTACTATCAAATCTATTTTTTTTCATGTTATTTCACTAACAATTAAATGACTGAAAATCAATATGAAAATTAGTTACGATCGACGAATAATCTTACCTATTACACCCTCTACCAGATCCTCAATCATAGAAACAGCACCTACAGCCTCCGGATTTGAAGCATCGTGAACCACACCCGACGAGACACCGTGCTGATAGGGATAGACGAGCACCACATTGACATCATTGAAGTATGTATTGATATATCGCGGTATACTCTCCATGCTCTCATGATAGGATGGATTAAGGCGCTTACTCATGATGAATATTACCCCATCATCAGACTTTAGCTCCTTGGTAACGATCAAAAGATCTTTATAGCTCTCAAATTCGCACGTCTCGATAGGAACTGGCACCCCTTTATTGATACCGGCAATCACCTCTAAAGTGGCCTTATTAGCATAGATCAGAGCACTTGCTCCGGTTGACCTTAGAAGATTCCACACACGAATAATCCAACTACGGAAACCAAACTCAAGCTCTGCATTAGGTGGTATGATAATCACATGGCGCTTGATGGTCTGAACGGGTTGACACGAGCGATACGCAAAGGTTGTAACATTACCATTATGGATCTCATTATGAGAGATCTTATTCAGCAGCGACTCTTTCACAAACTTATCTGAATCTATATCGAGCAAAAGATCTGAAACATTATACTCTCTCATAAGATTGAGGATACCATTAGTGTAGCTTGTGTCGTAACGCAAACAGGTGTCAACAACCCTTTCGGCAGCTGCCGAGCACTGCATAGCCTGCTCAAAGAGCTTCTGAGAGCGTTTCAGCTGAGGTTGTTGATCTCCCTCACTATCAATGATTGCAGCTACAGAGACCAAATTATTTTCACTCTTAGGGGTTAATAGATGAGCAAAGCTGATTATCTCATCTGTAACATCCTCATTATATATTGGAATCAACAATCTGTGCTCTTGATCGTCCTCTTGATCCAAATCAATCTCTTCACTCATTGAGATCTTATGCGCTGCTCTCTGTGCCGAGAAGGAGGCCACAGTACAGGTTATAAAGATCATCAAAATGGTTCCATTCAAAACACTATCACTCAAAAGGCGTATTTGGCTTCCATCGGGCGCGATGGCAACAATTAGATTATAACCTACCAGCGCCATAGCTAGAGTCGCCGCAACACGAGCGCTACTCAATCCATATATCAAATTACGCTCGTGCGATGTGAATCTAAAACTCTTTTGCGCAAAATATGCAGCTAGATACTTTGAAAGAAGAGCCACAGTTGTCATAACGAGAGCCGTTATAATCGTATTCCAATCAGAGATAAAGACCCTAAAATCAATCAGCATACCAACACTTATCAAGAAGAAGGGGATAAATATAGCATTTCCCACAAAGTCTATACGATTCATCAATGCTGACGACTGAGGAATAAGACGATTCAAAGAGAGACCCGCAAAGAATGCTCCGATGATAGCCTCAAGACCGGCAACCTCAGCTAAGACCGCTCCCAGAAACACCATAAATAGGACAAATATAAATTGCGACATTCCATCCGAAACACGCTTTAAGAAGAAGCGAGCAATGATAGGAAATAGCACTATTACAATTACCGCAAATATAATAACCGAGACAAACAGCTCTATCCAGAATGCCTTATCCACCTCCCCATGGGCCAACCCCACAACGGCAGAGAGCGAAAGAAGCGCCAGAGTGTCGGTTATCACAGTTCCCCCAATAGCAACGGTCACTGCACGATTTCGCTTAACACCCATCTTAGCCACCATCGGATAGGTAACCAAAGTGTGAGAAGCGAACATACTACCCAACATAAGCGAGGTTATAAGTGAGAAATTAAGGATATAAAGACCCGTTAATAGACCCATACCAAGAGGTATCAAGAAGGTGAAGAGACCAAATACAATACTCCTCAAACGGTTACGCATCAACTCATTAAAATCAATCTCCAGACCCGCCAGAAACATCAAATAAAGCATTCCTGCTGTACCCGACAACAAGATTCCATCATCGCGCAAAATCAAATTAAATCCATATGGACCAACAATAGCTCCCGCTATAATCAGCCCCAAGATGTGCGGAATCCTCAACCTATTAAGCACCAACGGCGCAAAAAGTATGATAGCCAGAATTATCAAAAATTTTACTACTGGGTTCTCTATCGGCCTAACAAAGTGCTCGGCCATCATCAATGTTTGAATCATATATTTAACGTGAGTCCGAAAATAGCCCCTCTTTCAAACTCCTTGAAAATATTAAACTTAGTGTGATGGGGCTATTCTCGACCACACGTATTGCTCCGTAATAGGAAATTCTAATAATCTCTATATAGAAGATATCTCTCTCTCATCACCCGATACTCATCCAACTCCTCAGACCATGTGGCCTTAATCTGCTCCTCACTCATACCCGATGCCAACATCCCTTTAAGGGAGGAGTCACCACTTAACATATTAAAGAGTTGTGTGCTTGAGATAATATCAACACCCTCTCCTGAGCGATTCATAAAATCAATAAACAGACTCAACGAGAACCCTTCAGGGGGAGTCACCTCTCTAAGATCTTCACCATAACACTTTACACCCCTCTGCAATGGATTTTTATCAAACCCCTCCAGTGGTTGTGGTGTAAATTCAAAATCACCATATTTAGGGTCCGGGAAGCCCAACACCTGAAATGGGAAATATGTACCTCGACCAACACTTATCTTAGTTGCCTCAAAGAGACACAACGATGGATACAGCGCAACAGATTGAGCATTAGGCAAATTAGGGGATGGCTTTATGGGAAGCACATATGGCTCTCCATGGCTCCACCCCTCTACGGGAATTACGCTTAAGTCAACGGCATTGGCCCCAGACCACCCCTCACCATTAATCATCAAAGCGAGCTCCGCCACAGTTAACCCATGAAGAATAGGAATCGAAAGCGCTCCAACAAAAGATTTTAGATCCTCACTAATAATCGGGCCATCTACATAATCATTTGGATTAGGACGATCCAACACAACCATGGGTATACCAAATTGCGAGCACGACTGCATCGCATAATATAACGTGCTAATATATGTATAGAATCTAGCTCCAACATCTTGAATGTCGAAAAGTAAAATATCAACATTCGACAACTGCGACTCGCTAGGTCGCTTATTTGAACCATATAGAGATATAATAGGTGTACCCGTCTTTACATCACACCCATCCGCAACACTCTCTCCAGCATCTGCATCACCACGAAACCCATGCTCCGGAGCAAACACCGACACCACATCTACCCCACAATGCAACAGAGTATCTAGAAGACATATATGCTCTGGCCCAACAACAGATGTGTGATTGATAATCAATCCCACCCTCTTACCTTCAAGCAATGGTAGTATGCGATCAATCCTATCAGCACCATTCCTAACAGCAAAAAGAGAGTCAACACAAAGCAGCAGAGCGAAGAGCAAAAACACTTTTCTTATATCTTTCATATTCACAATTCCAATTAAACAATTTCAATAGGTTAAATATATGAAAAATCTTCCAGAAAATTGCGACAATCTAATAAATTTGCACTACTTTTGAATTAAATTTAAATAATAAACAAAATATCGTTTCATAATATGTATAGAGTAATTGCAACAATTATACTCACAGCAGCCACAATAGCAAAGGTTTCAGCGGCAAAAATCGAAGTTATAGACTCTCTCGATAATTACATCACCAAAGCAATAGCAGATCACTACTTTCCCGGTGCACAAATCGTAATAGGCACGAGCGAAGGTGTGATATACTCTCAAGCATATGGCTTTATGGATTACAACAACTCAGAGAAAGTCGACAGCACCTCACTCTACGATCTAGCCTCATGCACCAAAGTTCTAGCAACCACTCTTGGCGTGATGACCCTAATAGATCAAAATGAATTATCCCTTGATACATGCTTAGGCGATGTGCTCGAACTCTCCGACACACTTCAGTTTAGAGACCTGACCATAGCTGAACTACTATACCACAACTCCGGATTTCTCCCCGGAGTAGCAATTGGCACCTCATTGGTCTCCACCACAGATGAAGAGATACCCGTTTTCGCGCGTCGCAAAACAAGCAATAACCCATACTTATACGACACCAACTATTATGCTGCAAAAGATATTATATATGACTCACTATACATCAGCCACACACAATCCGATGATAATCAAATTGCAATCTCGCGTAATTTATATCTCAACAAGAGCTACCACAACAAGCTCGACTCAATGATAAATGCTGCCTACAGACCAAAACAGAGAGGTGTACACAAATATAGCGATCTAAACTTCTACCTACTACAAAAACTCATCGAAACAAAAACCGCAGCTCCACTAGATAGTCTCTCTCGCAAGATATACAACACAATGCACCTCTCAAACATCGGCTTCAAACCAACAGAATGGAGCCCTCTAGAGAAGATATGCCCAACAGAATACGACGTCCTCCTCCGCCGCGACACCATACGTGGCATTGTGCACGACGAGCTAGCATGCATCCAAGGAGGTGTCGGCGGCAACGCAGGCCTATTCGCCTCCGCAAACAACGTCGCCGAGATCTGCAAAATGTTCCTACGCAATGGAGTCGACTCATACGGCAATCGCATCATAGACTCAATGACAATCAACAAATTCACACAAATAAAACGCTCCTCATCAGGTTCAACATATGGTCTAGGCTTCACCAAGATCGACTCCAACAAACTACCATACACCCCCGAAAGCTACGGGCACACAGGCTACACCGGCACCTTCCTCTGGATTGACCCAACCAAAGATCTCTACGTAGTCCTACTAACCAACCGCGTCTACCCCACCCGCACCAACAAGAAATTCGACTCCAAATACAGAGCCCAAATATGGGAATTTGCAACCCGAATCAACTAGCACACGACAAACTCGCGAAAGTTGCCCGCATACATCTACCCTAGCAACGAAAAAAATCTACATTTTAAACCATTGATAACTCGACAATTACTCAAAAACAGAAAGAACCATCAAAAAATAATGCAAAAAAAATTGCAAAAAGTTTTGGAAGATATGAATTTTGTTGTACTTTTGTGCCCGGAGAGATGGCAGAGTGGTCGAATGCGGCGGTCTTGAAAACCGTTGAGCTGCAAGGCTCCGGGGGTTCGAATCCCTCTCTCTCCGCCATATAGCTTGATTATCAAGCAGTTAGCGGATTTACGCACACTATTACGCACTAATTTAGTCGTACAGTGTGCGTATTTTGCTTTTATACCCTATATTTTGGTTGCGGTGTATTAGGGTTTTCGATCCGCTACCTTAGCAATTCACCGTATTTTGTGGCGACAAATGCCGATTTAGTCCCCGATTTAGTCCCTCGATTTTGTAACTCACTGATAATCAATAGCAGATATAGAGTAGGTGAGATTAGAACCCCTATTTACACCCTATCGTACTGTCGCCAACAAGGGCGAAAGTTTACCAAACGTTGGTAAATATTGTGTGCTGTTGTCTCGTTGTGGTGGTTCAGTTCCTAATAGGAGTACTTATTACTATTGAATATCAGCCACTTAGCTAATTTGTATAACTAAACTTAGAACCTTTTGTAGCCAAAATTGCAAATTTTAGGGGGTCGGGGTCTGTGCCTCCTCGCTCACCACCTCAACGCTCTTAATCTTTGCAATTATGGCGTCTATCTCGTTGGACTTCTCCCACATTAGGGCGTTAAGCTCTGCACTCTTCATTTGGTACTGCTCGATAATCTCGGCTCTGGTCTGTGGGGCGTTTGCCCCTACCTGTGTTTGTGTCATATTATATGTTGTTATTTGTTCTTGTAATAGTAAGTGTTCATTACCTCCAATCTTATCATCTCACCGATTTCATTAGCTGCATCGCCCATAAGGTCATCAAACTTACCTGCGTTCTGGTCTATGCAATCAATCACATCTGATTTTGGGGCGTAATCTGCCATCTTCTCTCTAACCTCTGTAAGAGATAATAGGCACTCTTTTAGGGCTGTTGGCACTTCAATGCTTGCTGTTTTGTGTGTCATATTCTGTCATATTTTAGTGTTAAATTTCAACAAATATATATGGTTAATATGACAAATGCAAATCGTATATACTTGACTATCAGTGAAATGTATTTGACTTTCAAATACATTGCCAACACAAGCAAATGGCTAACCGCCTACATAGTAAGTGATTAGCCATTAAGTGAAAATTTATTGAAAATATTTCACATAGGTAGCTACCTACCTGTGAATAATTCGCTTGTATTCCCATCGCTGTTTTGCGTAGTTGTAAACTCGCTTATGAGTGTTGGGGGATGTCGGCTTTGTTGTTAAATCAGCCTCGGTACTCTCTCTGATTGCTTCGTTAATCTCCGCTAACTCTTGCTCCCTCACGAGCCGTTTATACTCTCGCACTCTCTCAGGCTCTTCTACTG
>JBCQWG010000016.1:0-47684 GCA_047172325.1 Rikenellaceae bacterium
TTTGGATTTTAGAACTTTTTGATTTAACTTTGAGGTCAGATAAACGCTTCAATTTAGGATGTTACGGGTTCTTATCCTAAATTTTGGAGTGAAAAAGCAATTTTTAGAACCCACCTTAATGCAATCGGATGGTTTTGACTAAGCTAAAACCACCCGATTGTTGCATTTAAGCTTATTAGTAGTAGTTATTTAATCATTGTGTTTGATTTCTTTTGTAGAAAGTTAGAAAAAAACAGGTTTTACGTCCTCCAAATGCGGTTTAGAATGGTATATGAGAGGGTCAAGGGTTATAAATTGAAAACTATGTGAAATATGAAAAAAGTAACAAGCATATTATTACTGCTTTTACTCTGTTGCCCGGCCTATAGTCAAACAGAGCAAAAGTCCGATGTGGTCAAAATATATTTTGACCATGATAGTCATATTGTTAATTTAGATCTGCGGCAGAACAGAGAATCGCTATCACATCTTTCTGATTTAATCGAGACGCTCAGCCGTGATACGCTATCGACTATCTCAAAGATTGAGATTAATAGCTACACCTCTCCTGAGGGAGGTCGTGCCTATAATGATAAGCTATCAGAGAGGCGATCTAATTCAATCTATGACTATCTCACAAATATAATTTCTGTGCCAGATAGCTTAATAGACATGCAGTATTCAGGTACTGTTTGGAGTATGCTACAAGTACTTGTTGAGGAGTCAGATATGCAGTATAAAGATGAAGTTCTCTATATATTGAAAAATGTACCTGATGAGACATGGCGAAGAGTAAACCCCAATGATAGATGGCTTACATTGGTTGATAGTCGCAACAAACACCTTATGGATCTTAAGTATGGTAATCCATATCGTTGGATGTTTGCAAACCTCTATCCTGACCTTCGTAACGGTTCGATGGTGACTATCTACTACCAAAGAAAGCTACCACCTATAATGGAAATTAAAGAGGGAATTGCAGTAGTAGAAACTGTTATGCCAGAGCTAGTGCCAAAACTAGTGCCACAACCAGAGCCAGAGATCAAACCTCTGCTAGCGGTCAAAACCAATCTGTTATATGATGCCGTAACCGCATTGAACGTGGAGCTCGAAATCCCCATCGGAGAGAGGTGGAGCATCGCTGGTGAGTGGATGTTCCCATGGTGGACTTCGTGTGGAAACAAAAATAATAGTTGGCAATCGGGCGAAAACAGTAATAGAAATGCATCAGAGATTCTAAATGCTAATATCGAAGTTAAATATTGGTTTGGCGACCGCACAAATTGCCCTGTGATGACAGGTTGGCATTTAGGGCCCTACGGCGGAGTGGGCAAATATGACTTAGAGCGTGAAGCAGCTGGTTATCAAGGTGAATTTTACGTGATTGGTCTAAGTGGTGGATATGCCCACACAATCAATAAAAAAGGAAACCTACGCATGGAATATTCATTAGGAGTTGGCTATATGAATACTGACTATCGCTACTACGAGGAGCACTGGGGAATCGACGACACATGGCACACCCTGCGTCAAAACAGTGGTACCTACTCATGGTTGGGTCCCACACGCGCCAGAGTATCATTAGTTTGGATGTTGAACCACAAAGTTAATAAGGAGAAATAGTATGAAAACAATTATTAGAAATATCTCTCTATTGCTATGTGTAGTAGCTACATTAGCATCATGCTATCGCAAACCTCTCTATGACGAATGTATATGCGTCAACACACTCTCGATTCCGATTGATGTTGATTGGGAGACGAGTGGAGTCGAGCCTCAAAATATCACAGTATTAATATATAACTTAGATGATGGCTCTCTCTTTTATGAGCATTGGTACCAGCAAAACGACAACGATATACAGTCATATGTCCAGCTGCCATCGGGAGATTACACAGCTATTGTATTCAACGAATTGCGAGATCAGATTGACTACGTGTCATGTGTCGACTACGACAATTTCTCTACCCTAAAGTTCGAGAGTAACAGCGGCGAGCCACTACGTTCACGCTCTACATCTTCAACTCGTGGCTATGTTGAACAACCGGGAGATCTCGCTGTTGCGATTGTTAACAATATTACCGTCACTGATGATATGATTGTAGAGGCAGCATACTCTTCGTCAGACGATACAAAATCGTCGGAATTGTCGGCCGAAACTAGAGCTACTGTTGAATCATTGATGGGAGTTGTAACCAAGAAGAAGAATGCCACAATCGTTATCTCGGCACACATAAAAAACATCTTCTATGCACGTATGCCAGCTTTGGTAGATCTTGTGAATTTGGCGGATGGTTATTATGTATTTGGTGATAACAATAGCACTACGACATCTACATTGCAATTTACGATGAATAATCGCACCTATGACAATGAGTCTCCACAGCGTAATGGTACAATCTCAACCACTGTTATCGCATTTGGATCACTCGACGACAGGCTATCATCTTCGGGACACGACGAGACCACCCCCGTTATGCTCAACTTGCTTTTCCAATTGATCGATGCAGATTACACTGAGGTTGAGCTAAGTATGGATGTCACCAGCCATATCGTCCATAGCGAGCAGAGCGATGGTTCGGTTCTGATGACCATAGATGTTGAGTTAGACGAAGCGCTACCTGAAGTTATACCAGAGGGTACAACCGACTCTGGGTTTGGTAGTGATTTGATTGACTGGGGTGTAATTGACATACCAATAGTTTTTGAATAAGAAGAGAATTTTTTATAACTAATTTAACATTTTTAACATTTTTAACATTTTAACAATTACAACAATGAAAAGATTATTTCTTTCGGTAGCAGTTCTTGCCGCGTTTGCAAGTTGCTCCAAAAATGAAGTTACTGATGTAGCTCCATCAAATCTCGGTTCCGAGATCGGTTTTACGACTCTTAACGATCGTATAACTAAGTCAGCCACAGACAATGGTGACAGTTATCAAGTTTTCTCTCTACAAAGCACTGCTGAAGCAGGTGTTTGGTACATCAATGAGGAGGTTTCTGATGCTGATGCTATTATCTCTGGCGCTAAGTACTACTGGCCAGTTGATGGCTCTACATTGGCGTTCTACGCTTATGCTCCAGCTTCTGTTAGTGCTACTGCAACCGTTACTGATACTCCAGAAGCTGAAATCACTATCGACTACGTAGTTCCTGCAAAAGCAGATCAGGACTTCACCGTAGCTGAGGCTCTTGATTTTGGCGACGAAATAGCGAACGACGTTAATTTGAAGTTCAGCCACAAACTATCTAAGGTAACTATCTCTGTTGCTCTTAGCGAGGCATTGACTAAAGCAGGTTACTATGTTGACGCTACTCGTACTGCTTATACTGCAACTTTTGATGTAAACTTCGACTCTGAGGAGATGGATGTTGTTACTGGAGCTTGGGATGGTACTCAAAGTAAAAGTACAGCTTATGCTGCTTACTCAGGCACTACAAGCTACATGTTCCTACCACAAGAGGCTGAGGGTTGCTCTATCACAATTGGTAATTTGGTTCTGTATGCAGATGTTGTTGACGAAGAAGCTGAAACTACTGCTACAACAGCAGTACTTGGAGCTGAAAACCCTATAACCTTATCTGCGTATAACATCACAGGTATTGATATGGCTGATTTCGAAGAGGGTACACACTACTATATCACAATCACTATTGATGGTTCTACAGATGATGACGAAGAAGAAGATTTGCTTGAGCCAATCGCATTCGCTTCTGAGCTTGCTGCTGACTGGACTACTCCTGCAACAACTACCGTTTATGCTACTGATGTAAATGTGTCATCTTCTCTTATTGAGACATCAGAAAGCGATGTAGCCGCAAACGGTGGCATATATAGTTACTCATACACATCAGGTTACGAGATCTACTCTGTTGCGACTAATGGTACTGAGACTCTAATAGGGATTGAAGAGAGTAATGACGCTGCTACTGCTATTATAACCGAAGCAGGTCTAGGTACATATGCTTCTCTTGCTTCAACACCCGGTACGTACACTAATAATGAAGACTATCCAGTGAGTTTAGAGATCTACCAAGTTATCACAACGACTACTTACAGTGTATCAAATGCAAAATACCTTGTTAAGGTTTACTCTGCTTCAGTTAGCGCTACATCAACACTCTAATAATGAAGGTAGAGACAATTTATAACATGCTATTTTAGTATACCCATAGGCCATAGGGGTTTGATCGCCCCTATGGTCACAAATAATCGACAAAATAATATAGTTATGAGTAGAGCAAAAATATTCGGAGCGTTGCTGCTATCAATCATACTTAACAGTTGTGTTAAGAGTGACATAGATGCAGTTAATGTAGAGGGTAGCGATAATCAAATACTCTTTGGAATGAGTGCAGACTGGACAAGAGCTAGTGTCGTTGATGGCCTAGTTGACATCCCCTCTTATGATGTGTATTCATACTACACCCAAGGCGTTGAGTGGGAAGATGCAACTTCGACAGATCTGAAACCTTATTTCACCTCCTCTATTGCAACTCCATTTACCATAACAAGATATGGAGATAGCGACAGTGGGTATAGTTGGAGCTATGATGGAGGAGCAAGGTATTGGCCTGCTGTGACCTCAAACTATCTATCATTTATTGCAGCATACCCAATTTCAGAGCTATCACACTCTTTTGACGCAGATAGTGGACTTCCCAAATTTAGTTATACTACATTAGAGTTAGCAACCGACAACGAAGATTTGGTGGTTGATGCTCGTTATGATCTTAACTCTGAGAATGTCGCAGATGGAGTGGTGGGTTTTGACTTTCAACACGCTTTATCGATGATGTCGTTTCAGGTTGAGTTGGCAGGTGAATTATCAGCTGATAATAGTGTTGCTTACTCATCTGATAATTTTTCAGTTAATGGTATCACAATACAGGGGCTCTATAATAATGCTGACTTAAGTATAAATAATACTGATGACGGTAGTCGGGAGTTGGTGTGGAATATCGACAAAACATCGACAACAGATGTAACAGCAGCCCAAGGAAATACTTTTAAAGCAAACAGCGACTATAATCTGTTGGATGAGAAGGGTAACTTCTATGATATTATGTCGGAGGGTAAAGGAGTATTTTTATTACCTCAGGATATTGACACTAAGAGAAAGAGTGCTCCAACAATTGTAGTTCGTCTTCGCAGATCATTTTATGCTAATAAAGAGGATGAAACAAACAACACTCTAACTGAAATCGTATATGAAAGTGAGCCTGTTACCATTCCCAGCGGTGCTACGGAATCAAGTTCATTAGAGTATGGAGTTCACTACAAATTAAGCATAACGATCAATCTTGCAGATCTTGATGAGTATAACACCCCATTAACATTGATGTCGGAGATTATGGATTGGACAGCTACAACTGTTACAGCTACCATAAACCACAATCAATATATTTATAGTAGCATAAGTGAGATATCAGCGGAAAAAGATGATGATGGAGGTTATTATGGAGATTTCCAAATTTGTACAAACTACACCTACAACTTACGTGTGCCTCACCACCGTGAAGAGTTAGATGGAACAATCACCTCTTCGCGAGGATTCCTCTATTTGTCAGATGACTTTAACGATGATAGCGGTTTCATATCTGATAACACTAATCATGTAGACGAATACGTGGTTGACGGAACGACTTACAAGGCGTTTGTCCCTACATTAATATCTACTTATTATGGTGTAGATTATGAGATTGTATATGCTACTAAAGATATTGTATTAGGCACAAACAGCAAATATGCGTCTACAGATCAAATTTACGAATATGAGGATGGGTTTAACAGTAATAATCCTAGCCCAATTAGCGGCATGACAGTAGCCGATATAGTGTATGGAAGTAATAACGGATATGCTTATATCTACAATAGCTCCACGGAGTTATATCGACTGCTCTATCTCGACCCTAAGAATGGCAATTATCTTACAGCATTCAACTATATCAACGACCCAACCACTGGCTACCACGAGATTCAGCTCTCAAACTTTGAAGATACAGAGGGAAAAACAGTCAAGTTCAAGATAAATATTGGAGATATTACTGGCTCTGGGGAGGATTACACCTTCGACTTTTGGGTGACTCGCTCGACCCGAACTGAAGAGGGTCTATACACCTCCACTGTTATAGGTGATAACTCTTACGGCATTAACAAGAGTGGTGACGATGCTGTATATACTCTACGACTGAGTGTAAATCCTACCCATCTTGCCATATATGAGGATGATGTAATAACGGGATATGGAAGTTTTGAGGATATTATTGGAGTCGAAAGAATAAGTAATGGAGGAGGTATGATTACCAATCTCTTTGAGGTAGAATTGAATGACGACAATGATGTTATAAAAAACAACGAATTAGCTAACTAATTAAAATCGAAATAGATGAAAAAGTATATATATATATCACTACTAGCAATCATTTCACTTATGTATAGTTGCATAAAAGATGATTTTAACACCAATATTGAGTTAGATGCCGACTCGACTGTTGTGGAGTTGTTAGATGATGGACGAATAAAGGTTACAGGCTCTTTGTCGGGGCTTGATATGACAGATGTCAGTGTGACTTCTCGTGCAGAGAACTCAATCTACACAGGGTGGTGTATGGTTTTTGGCGAAGACGATGCTTCGGCTCAGAACGAGGAAGCAGTATATTCAGACTCTTCACCTCTACTTCAAAAGCTTCCCCTCACTATCAATGCTAACGGTACATTCTTTGTGGTTTTTGATCCATCAAATGTAGTCTCTTTTATGCGTATAGTCGTTAATCTAACTGCGCGAGAGACTGAATATTTAGAGGCAGCTAAAGATTGGGCAAGTTGTGGTGCCGATGGTGTTTATACTACAGATGATGATGGCGTGGTGTGGTTGACTCGACCAGATATTGATCAAGTTTCAGATAATAAAATCGGAACCTTTGGTGAATATCGCTTAAGCTCAGTAGGTCTTGATGGAATATATAATATCGATGGTGGTTATAGTACTACTGTTAGTTCAACTAATTTGGACTCGGATGAGGTTGAATATGCAAGTATAAACACAACCCAACCCGACCCGACGAATGTAGCCAGTTCGTTCCCTATGTCATCTATTGGTTTTGTATTGAGCGAGGGAATAACCGAAGATAGTATGGAAGCGATGTTCGGAAGCAAGATCTATATGGTGCGTACCTGCTCAAAAGTTGATATAACTGTTAATGATGCTGACTTCACCATCAAAAAGGTCTATATGATTGATTGTGCGCAAGAGTCACGCCTGCGCAGTACTGTATTGTCAACCTCATCCGATGATGGAGCAACAGTATCTACCTCCTATAGTATACCACAGGATTTAGGTGGCGCAATTGATTACTTGCCTCTTGAAGAAGAGGTCTCTTATGGCGGCACAACATCTCCTATATATATCTATCCAAATAAGGGTGGTGAGTACGATTATAATGATGGTGTGGTAAATCATGATGTGAATCCTCAATATGTAATTATTAAAGGTCGAGCTGCTGGATATAGCTCTGATGGATACTACAAAGTCGCACTGAAGGCTCAATATCCATTTTTGTATGAATATAAGGATGATGGTACATTGGCAACCGACAAAGACGGTAAATATATTGTTTTGGAGTACTCTGATCTAACCTACGACATAATTCGTAATACACATTTCAATATTGATCTATTGGTGGTGGACAAACCGGGATATTTAACATTGGAAGATGCCAAAGATCCAAATAATCCTGCTTGTAATATTAGCTATAACATTACAATTACGAGCAGTGATGGACGCAATGAGATCTTGGTAAGTAATGGAACATACTATGCGGAATTAGAGACTTCTCGTGTCTATATGATGGGCTATGGAGAAGAGGGATTCCAGAATGCAGATATTACCTTCTCACTCACACCCGGAGATTCAAACAGCACTCCAGCAACCTATATAAAAGGAGACTATGGTGTTGAGGTCACTGGATGTACTGTGGACGGTGAAAGCGTAGGAACAGATACTATCGATGGAGAAATATGGTACAAAATCGACTCATCAACAGATGGAATAGATGTGAAAGTCACTTATGATGTCACCTACTCAGGGCGTATCTGTATATATGCTGGCGACATGTTGAAATATATCCCTGTTGAGTATGAAGCGGATTATGTGACCTATGCTAATTTGACATATAACCCTACTAAAGACTTGATTGACCACTCTGCATCTACTGATCTGAAAGATACATTTGGTGTCAGTTTCGCTTATGAAGGAGCTACGTTTGATAGTGGATATGATGGAGGAATATTTAAAGAAGACGGTTCGGTAGTATTTAATGAAAGTTATGAGGATGTTAAAGAGGTACGTGTGCAGTTCTATCCACAACAAGCCGATGGCATTGCCAAACTTTATTTCAAACAATCTCCAAAAGCTGATATAGAGTTGGTTGATGTAGGGGGTGCTGATAAGTATTTTATCTATACACCTAAGGGTATGGGCGCTTTCTCTAACATTGTAAATGGTTATGATAACCTTTACGATGCTGTGGTAAATAGGAGAATTACCTTTGACAATGAACGAAAACTTACTACAGATAGTGAATTGGTAAACAGCGTTGACCTTACGTCGATATGTTATAGTGGTAATAATTGGACACCGATCGGAAATTTTTCATATAGATATGCGGCTGATTTTGACGGTAATGATAATACAGTTTCAAATATCTACATTGACACTTCATCTGACTATCAAGGGCTATTTGGTTACTCAGGTGGTGAAATCAAGAATGTAACGGTCGACGGTAGTGTAACATCTTCAAGTAATTATATCGGAGGCGTAACGGGTTATAGCTCTTATTTGGTCACAAATTGCCATAATGAGGTTAATGTAAAGAATACATCATCCTCAGCTTTTAATGCTGGAGGAGTAGTTGGAGCTATGAGTGGTTCAGGCACAATCTCAGGTTGCTCTAACAGCGGAGAAGTATCATGTTCTGGTTACCAAGTAGGAGGAATTGTTGGACATTTGTATTATAGTACCGTGGAGGGTAGTTATAACACTGGCGCTGTATATAGTTCTGGTGCCCAAGTCGGAGGAGTTGCTGGACGTATGACTGGTGGTACTATGTCGGGGTGTTATAACAATTACAATGCATATAGTCTCAGTACCTACGTCGGAGGCGTTGTTGGGTATATGGCTGAAGGTGGTGCAATGACGGGGTGTTATAACAATACCACTGGCACTGCCGGAGGTCTCAGTGGCTATATCGGAGGTGTTGTTGGGTATATGGAAACAGGTGGTACTTTGACGGGGTGTTATAACAATGGCTCTGTCTCAACTCCCAATGCCTATATCGGAGGCGTTGTTGGGTATATCGCTGATGCAGCTAGCACAACAGCTTCTACAATAGATCAGTGCTACAATAGTGGTTCTGTAACCTCAACCATACCCGCAGCATACAACTCTGGCAGCACAACGTTATATAGCCCACTAGCTAGTTATACTGGAGGAGTGGTAGGTTATTCTGGCACTTACAACAAAATCACAAATTGCAGTAGTACCGAGGATGCCCAAGTAGCTTCGACAGGTAATTATGTTGGTGGTATAGTTGGTAACCTTATAGCAAATGCAACCATTGATTCTTGTGTTAATCGTGGAGATGTAACAGGTACTGAGAATAATGGTGACTTAACAACAAATTCTGGAACTTGGATTGGAGGTGTGGTAGGTCGTGCAGAGACGTATACTACAATTAGCAATTGTAGTAATTACGGAGCTATGTTAGCTCGAAATTACCACTCAGGAGGTATAGTTGGCTATGTAAATAGGTATGCTACCATGAGCAATTGCACCAATTATGGAGAAGTCAGTTCAACTTTCTTTGAGGTGGGTGGTGTCGCTGGTATTACGTATGATTGCACGCTGACCAATTGTGTCAATGAAGGTTATGTACATCCAGCATCTGGCCACACTTATGGTGGTCGTACTATCGGCGGTGTTATTGGTTATATGTACGAGGGTACTGAAATGTATAACTGTGCAAATAAAGGAACCGTCGAAGGAGTTGGAACATATCAAACATATTATAATCCATATACTGGAACTACCACATCAAATCGTGGTGTAGGTGGTTTGGTAGGATATTGTTATTCACAATATGCTCGTATTGAGAATTGTTATAACACAGGTACAATCGAAGCAACAGGAAGCAACGCTGGCGGTATAATTGGTCATATGTCTTCATCAGACCCTGCGAATAACAACAGTTCTTCAGTTCCTGTTTCGGATTCTAGGAGTTATATTTATGGAGTTTATAATACAGGAACTATTAGTGCACCCAATTATGCTGGAGGAATAATCGGATCTATAGATTATTCAGTGAATGGAACTACAAATCATTACACTTATGCAACTATAGCAAGTTTATATAATAGAGGAACTGTTACATCTTCTGGCACTTATTGCGACCCTATTGTCAGCTATACTTATTCCACTTATTCTACTTATGTAAGTATGACAGGAGCCTATTACCTAAGTGGCACTGCTAGCAAAACTTATTACACTACATTAAGTACATCACGTAATGAGGCTCAAATGACATACAATAATCTTGTATCAACGTTGAATAATTATCATGCCGGAAGCAGCTCCTACCGGTGGGCGCAAGATTATACAGGTATCAACAGCTACTTCCCAATATTCTCTTGGCAGTAATAACCGATGATAGCACAATTAGAGATCTGGGGCGAGTGGGCATGTTTCACTCGTCCCGAATTTAAGGTCGAGCGGCTGAGCTACGAGGTGATAACACCCTCGGCTGCGCGAGCGATATTTGAGGCGATCTATTGGCGACCTCAGATGCAATGGAAAATCAGAGAGATAGCGGTGTTGAACCCTATCTCTTTTGCCCACTTCAAACGGTGCGAGACGGCTGCTGTGGCGCACCCTGCCAAGAGCGAAATACTCGCAGATCGCACCCGACAGCTTCGTAGCTCGGTGGTGTTGCGTGACGTTAAATATAGAATTAGAGCAAAGCTTATAGCTTACGATGGCAAGCAAGAGAAACACAATGCAATGTTTCACCGACGAGCCTCGAAAGGGCAATGTTTCACCCAGCCATATTTGGGTTGTAGAGAGTTTGCTTGCAACTGGCGACTTCTTAATGATGAATTAAAGCCGCCCATCAACGAGACACGAGATTTGGGAACAATGCTCTACGATATGGATTTCAAGAACCGCAAACCGATATTCTTCGACGCAAAACTAATAAACGGAGTAATAACGCTATGATAATCGAATCACTACATAATCACTACCTTGCGGAGGTCGCCAAAGGCAACCCACTCTATCCCCCACAAGGGATGGAGCTCAAACGCATACACTTTGTGGTGGTCGTGTCGAGCGATGGCGTTTTAGTCGACATTGAGGAGCGTGAGAGGATGATGCACGTTATTCGCTCACGTCAGCGTGCTGGCAGGGACGCTTGCAACACTCCAAACTATATGTGGGACTCGTTGGGTTATATTACAGGTAAACCTTTTGCGGAGATGGTTCGCGAAGTATATAGCAAATATCCAGAGAATCCAACTTTCAAAGCTGTGCGCAACCTCTATTATCGAGGTATCGAGCAATTAGAGTCGCACCCTCTTTGGCGAAAAATAGCCTCTAAAAATGGGCATAACTTAACATTCCGCCTATTAGGTGAGCCGAAAACCGCAGCCGAGCAAAGGGAACTAATAAAACCACTCAGCCGAGCCGTAGCCCTCACGCACCCCAAGATCTACATCAACGGAGCAGCCGGAACAGGGGCAAAGTTAGTCTCGTATGGCAGAAACTTAGGCTATGAATCGTATGGATTAAAGGGTGGTGAAAACGCCTCAATCCCAACTGACGTAGCCGAGGGTTACGCCTCAGCAATTACAGCTCTCAGACAGATGAATGGCGTGGGTAACAAGGTGATTGGTGATGTTACATTTTTATACTTCGACAGAGAGATAATTGCTTTAGAACCTAACGCTGCTCGTATATCCGTGAGGCTACATCTTCGAGATTGCGACACCTCAAAGCTATCCAACAAAGAGCTACTATCTCAGATGATGATCCTCGCCCCTTACGGTGATATAAAACGCCTATCATCGCAATTTATAGTAGATTTTGTGGGGTCATTTGTTTTGGAAAAACCACTCCCTGCGCAGACTTTGAGCCTACTACTAAAATATAAGGGCTTCCACCCAACACACATAGAACTATTACGCAAATACCTAAAAATAAATGATATGGCACTAAACACTCAGAACACAAACACGGGCTACCTCTTGGGGCGCATGCTCGCCATCGTGGAGCGTGCGCAGACCGCCTCACAACCGGGACTTAATTACACTATCAAGGATCAAACCTATGCCACAATGTCAGTAACCCCCGCTGCGCTTTATAACAGAGTATTTTCCCTTTCGGTCAACTATTTTAGAAGAATACCTCGACAAGGAACACAGATATATCTTAAAAACCTACTATCAGAAGTTACCGATAAAATCTCTATTGATGGCGTACCAATGCGCCTATCACTCGAAGACCAAGGACGATTCGCACTCGCCTACCAGCATCAATTCCAATCATTAATCATTAAAAAAAATGATAATTAAAAATAGATATGAATTTGTATTGCTGTTCGATGTCAAGGATGGCAACCCCAATGGAGATCCCGATAATGATAATGCACCACGCACTGACCCCCAAACGGGCGAGGGAATAGTAACCGACGTATGTCTAAAACGCAAGGTGCGCAACTATGTTCAGATGGTATGCGGTGATGAGGCAGGCAAACGAATATATATCAAGGAGCGAGCGGTATTGAACAAGCTAATCAACGAAGCCTACAAACAACCCGAAGTGGAGGAGGTCGAGGGCTACGACAAAGTTCACCAAGCGAGAGAGTGGATGTGCGCACAATATTGGGATATACGCACATTTGGAGCTTTGATGACCAGTGGCAAGAATGCAGGAGCAGTGAGAGGTCCTGTGCAGATGACCTTTGCTCGAAGTGTTGAGCCAATAATCCCCGTAGACAACTGCGTTGTTCGTCAAGCTGTTGCAACCGAGAAAGAGTCAGAGAAGCAAAAGGGAGAGAACCGCACAATGGGTCGTAAATACTCAGTGCCTTATGCGCTATATGTCGGCTATGGTTATATCTCTGCCAATTTAGCCGCACAAAGCAACTTTACGGAAGATGATTTGGAGCTGTTTTGGCAGGGCTTAGAGAATATGTTTGAGGATGACAGATCCTCTTTGCGTGGTCAAATGGCAGTGCGCAAGCTTATAATCTTCAAGCATAATAGCAAACTCGGCAATGCCCCTGCAAGCAGATTATTCGATCTTATAGAGGTTACACCAAAGGATCCGATGAATGTCGCTCGCAACTTCAAAGATTACTGCGTAACAATAGACCGAGAGGCACTACCCAAAGGGGTGAAGCTAATCGAAAAGATATAGGTGTCACGTACCTTAAACGTGTGGATTGAAATAATTTAGGTTTTGAGTTTCCTATATGAAACCGATGCTCGGTTATTTCTGGGGCTATTCTTGGTCACTTTGTGATTTTGAATAGCCTCTATTGTTATTTCACACTATTATGATCTGTGTCCTATCTCAAGAATTGGTTTTTAGCCACTGTAGATATACTCTACATATCCTCCAAAGACAAAGCACGATACTCAACCTCATAATAAGCATACTTTTTCACTATCTCCGCAGCTTTATTTTCAAGTAGTGGGATGCTGATTCTTGATTTATTGCGCTTAACCTCACAGAAGTCCGCTGAATGTGTCGTAATTTCTCTCGACAACACCCTCTACATACTCCATATTGTTTAAATTTTAATGATTTAAACAGTTTCTAAAAGTCAATTCAACTAAGCAGGGGGTATATACTATCTGCTCTTAACAGACAAGAGTGTTATTCGTTATAAATTTATTTGTATATTTGCAACATGAATAAAACAGATTTTTTAAAACCTAACGATATATATACAGGATATTCAGAGTGCCTAATGAGTAAAATAGAACCAAGCACCATTGCCCTAAGTGTTTGGTCTCCACCTTACAATGTAGGAAAAAATTATGAGAAAGGACAATCATTTGAAGAGTGGAAAATAATGATCGAGAAGGTTATATCTATTCATAAAATAGTATTAAAAGAAGGCGGTTTTATGGTTATTAATATTGCTGATATTTTATGTTTTCCGGATACGTCAATGCCCAAAATCCAATTATCAAATCCTTCGTTACACAAGATAAATATTACAAAAGAACAAATATTAGAGGCAAAGAGTAAATACCCTCTATATAACAGGAGACAATTAGGTAAATTATTGGGTTGTAGTGAACAGACAATAGATAGACGCCTTAATGGTGTTAATATAAGAGGTGGCAAATATAGTACTCAGTCGAGAGTTCAGTTAATTGGAAATATTATACAAGAGTTTGCTCAATCTAATGGATTATATTTATATGACAGAAGAATATGGCATAAAGACCCAGCGTGGGCTAATTCAAAATGGACATCTAATTCTTATAAATCTGTTGATGAGTTTGAATACTTATATATATTTTGGAAACCGGGAGAGATAGAGATCAATAAAAAACGATTATCTTCCGATGAATGGCGTAGTTGGGGATGTAGAGCCGTGTGGAAATTCCCATCTGTAAGAAATAATGACATACATGAAGCTATGTTCCCTGTTGAGTTACCATTAAGATGTATTAGCCTATTTACAGATGAGGGAGACATTGTACTTGATCCTTTTATGGGTAGTGGTAGTACAGCCATTGCATGTATAAATTCAAATAGAAAATTTATTGGATTAGAAAAGGAATTAAAATATGTTGAACTAGCGAAAGAAAGAATAAAGAATCATTTAGCAAATTATAAAAAGTCCGAATCTCCATGATTCGGACTTTTTATAATTTAATAACGATTCTTTATAATTATTTTATTACTCCTATTAGCGATACATTTGCATCTCCATGGATTTAAGCTACTTAAGGGATTTAATTTTATTCTTACTCGTTTATGCGCACTAGTCAATATGTCTTTGCCCGGCGTTAGTAACCCTTTTGTTTTATGTAGAAATAAGGTGTCAAACATCAATAAACCATTAGGCACACAGACTAACTCAATATAGTCTAATGGTTGATTACCTATTTCAACAACTTTATATACACATTTGAGGTAAAACGTTAACGTAATTCTTGGTATATTATCTATAATATAAAATGGTGGCAACTCTGGTTGAAATATGGAAGATCGAGAGGGTCCAAATACTTCAATTTGACTATTCGTTATACCTTCTTTGTCTATAATGTATCCATCTCCTGAGACTTGATTAGGGCTAGACACTACCTCGTCTGAATTATCTGTTGGGCCTGTAGATTTAATATCAATATGAATAAAGGCATTATCTGTCACGAATCTAACATCATGACCATAAGGGAGTCCTATAAATCTGGATTTAGGAAATACCTTGCATATTAGCTTATACATATAAGCATCTAATACTTTCTCTCCTACTTCTCCCCATGGATAAGCATTGCATCGAGGTTTATTGCCCCTTTATTTGGGAGCATATTTTTCCAATACATCTCAATTGCACTGGTTTCATTAAAATCAGCCTCTATGAATCTGTATAATTCAATAAGTTCTGAAAATATTTTATCAAAATAAAACTTCTCAATATTGATTATCTTATCAGGATACTGTATTAAGGTGTCACGAAAATATAAGTATTGATCCTTCATGTAATAATAATTAAAAAACTGTTTAATTTTAATGATTTATAACACTGGCTATCAGTTGTTTAATTGTGAAATATTCTATATCTTTATGGTCGCTACACAATAAAGAATGGCAAAAAATAACAACTAATACGACACAATATTACGAATAATTGGTGACTTTCGCAAAGGCAAACACTCCTTACACAGAGCAAACGCATAAAAAAAAGAGTTTACACCACTTGCTTATGCCCTAACAGCGGGCGGCATACGAAACTTTTTTCATATATTTGCCCTTATTAAAAGATAAAATCTTATATTTGCACTATGTCAATAGTAAGAAAAACAGAGAGCGATCAAGAGTATGAAAATAAAATCCGCCCGCAAGAGCTAGAGGCCTTTGCGGGGCAGGATAAGATTGTAGAGAATCTTAAAGTCTTTATTCAGGCCGCCTTGATGAGAGGTGATTCGTTGGATCATGTATTGCTACATGGCCCTCCGGGTTTGGGTAAGACCACATTAGCCAATATCATATCCCATGAGATGGGAGCACAGTTGAAGCTCACATCGGGTCCCGTACTAGATAAACCGGGTGACTTAGCTGGTCTCTTAACCAATCTTGGGGAGGGGGATGTACTCTTCATTGATGAGATACATCGTTTAAGTCCTATTGTAGAGGAGTATCTCTACTCTGCAATGGAGGATTACAAAATTGACATTGTGCTCGACAAAGGACCCTCGGCTCGCTCCATTCAGATTGAGCTTGCTCCATTCACACTTATTGGTGCCACGACACGTAGCGGACTACTCACCTCACCACTGCGTGCGCGGTTTGGTATTCAGTGTCATTTGGAGTATTACGACTCCTCAACTCTTTGTGGCATTGTGAAGCGCTCAGCTCATATCCTTGGTGTATCTATTGATAATGATGCTGCGCTGGAGGTTGCACTGCGCTCGCGTGGAACTCCTCGTATTGCAAACTCTCTGTTGCGTCGTGTGCGCGACTTTGCGATGGTCAAAGGAGAGGGTCATATCGACCTCGATATAACTCGATTCTCGCTGGAGGCACTCAATATTGATTCACGGGGATTGGATCAAATGGATAATAAGATATTGGGGACAATAATAGAGAAGTTCAAGGGTGGCCCCGTCGGACTAGGCACCATCGCTACAGCGGTAGGTGAAGATACAGGCACCATAGAGGAGGTCTACGAACCATTCCTCATCAAGGAGGGCTTCATCAAGCGCACTCCTCGTGGGCGTGAAGCAACGGAGCTAGCATACAAACATCTAGGATTCGACTCTCCCCACAGCGAAGAGCTACTATTCTAACAATAACGTGAGTCCGAAAATTATTCGGACTCACGTTAATATTATAACACCTCTACACAATCTGCGGCGCTCTTCACTCTGTCGCGCAGATTATCTAAGTCGCTGCCATTGGGAGCATATCCAACTACGACACCCATGCGGCGATTGACTTTTGTTTTGGGCTTTCCGAAGATGCGTATCTGCATGTTCTCTTCTGCTGTAACTCTCTCAAGGCCGCTGTATTGAGGTCTCTGGTCAGATGTTTTTGTTGCGAGAATAACTGCCGAAGCACCTATACGCTCTTGAGTGATTTGAGGAATTGGTAGGGCTAAGGCTGCTCTCAGGTGGAGTTCAAACTCATTTAGGTTCTGCGTGCCAGCTAATGTTACCATGCCTGTATCATGTGGGCGTGGTGAGAGCTCTGAGAAGTATACCCCATTCTTATTGCTTAGGAAGAACTCAACACCCCAGAGACCCGCTCCGCCAAGAGCCTCGGTCACCTTGGCTGCCATCGCTTGGGCCTCACTGAGGTGATCCTCAGAGATTGGTGCCGGCTGGAAACTTTCGCGGTAGTCGCCACCCTTCTGCACATGACCAATGGGAGGGCAGAATAGGGTCTTGCCACTCGCTTGGGTTACGGTCAGAAGTGTTATCTCGCTATCGAACTCTATAAACTCCTCTATGATAAGCTCCTTGATGTCGCCACGGCTACCATTGCAGCCATACTCCCATGCTGCGGCTAGTTCACTGCCTGACTTAACCATTGATTGCCCCTTTCCTGAGGAGGACATAAGAGGCTTCACGATACATGGAAATCCAATCTTTGTGGAGGCCTCTTCGAGCTCTTCGAGGGATGTTGCATAGAAATATTTTGCTGTCTTCACCCCTAGCTCCTTAGCTGCTAGATCACGAATTGCTTTGCGGTTCATGGTGTAGTTAACAGCTTTGGCTGAGGGGACCACCTTTATGCCCATCGCCTCACAGTCGTAGAGCTTCTCTGTGCGGATTGCTTCAATTTCGGCGATTATGACATCTGGCTGATGACGCTTCACAACACTCATTAGAGCATCTCCATCGAGCATATCGAACACTTCGCACTCATGTGCAACCTGCATGGCAGGGGCAAATTGGTATGAGTCGCATGCAACGACATATTGACCCTTGCGTTGAGCTGCAATAACAAACTCTTTGCCGAGTTCACCTGAGCCTAAAAGCAATATTTTCTTCTGCATTACTATAATATATATTTAGTTTAAATTTCGTTATATTTCACAAAGGTGATCTCTGCAATGCGAGGAGCTCGTTTGAACTTTGTGAAGATCACACGATATTGTTGAGCTGCGATGCCCTCGAAGCGGTGATCCCAATGGAAGCCCATCTCCTCACCTTGACCAATGTGTTGCCACTCACCATTGACAAGAGCCTCAACGAAGAACTCCTCAACATCGTAGCAGTTGTTTGCCTCACCACAGATTACATTATTGAAGCTCACGACCTTTCCGAAATCGAGTGTGATGGTAGGTTTTTCATCCTCATCTGTTGCTTGCCAATAGCTATATAGGTTGGCATCTAGGGCGTTGCGAGGATCCTCCACTTGGCTACTAGCTTGAGCTACAACGTCTCTATGTGGAGCACTCTCGACAGGTAGCGCTTGAAGTGGCGCTGGACGTCTCCAAGCCTCTCCCACCTCGCGCAATCTATCAACGACATTTTGATCCATCAAACCATCGCTATTAGGGGCTGCGTTGAGTAGGTAGTTAGCGTAGTGAGAGTTGCAGAAATCTAGCTCGCTAAGGATGCTGCTAAGAGATTTTAGGTTCAACTTCTCGTAACCCTTCTCCCAGAACCAAGCTGGCTGGATTGTGGGTCCTTGCTGAGATGCAATTGTATTGTCGTATGGGCAGTGCTGACCATGCGTAGCCTCATAATGTACTACTTGGGTATACTCTTTATCTGTTCTACAGCTGTGATTTATCACAAGGCAGTTAGGTTGAATAGAGTGGATGTGATCTGCCAACA
The DNA here is from genome assembly GCA_047172325.1 of Rikenellaceae bacterium. Taxonomy (GTDB): domain Bacteria; phylum Bacteroidota; class Bacteroidia; order Bacteroidales; family Rikenellaceae; genus Alistipes. The sequence goes on from JBCQWG010000016.1 coordinate 19,061, forward strand.
CCTCAAATGGAATATCGGTGAAAGAGGGACTTCTACCCCAAACTGAACCCCATCCATCAATAACTAGACAGATTATCTCGCCATAGTTTGTAAGAAGCTCCGTTAGCTGCTGCTTTGTGAACTCGATATCCTCCTCTGAGACATTATTTTTTGCTATTTCATGTTGACGATCCCATACAGAGAAGTAGAAACCTACCTTCAGATCGCGACTACGAAAGGCATCCACATACTCCCTTACGATATCACCATCATAGGAGCTGCTTGCAACGTCGTAGTCGGTGACAGAGGTATCCCATAGGCAGAATCCATCGTGATGCTTTGTTGTAAATACGCCATATGTCATTTGAGCCGATTTTGCGGCATCAGCCCACTGACCGCAATCTAAGTGTTGAGGATTAAACGATTTGGGATCATGGTTAGGTTGAGCCCACTGCTCTCCATGAAATGTACCCATATTGAAGTGGATAAACATTCCAAAGCGGTTATTGAGAAAGTCAAGAACAGGGTCAGTTGGGGTTTGACTCTGTTGTGCGCAACTGCTCAGAGAGAGAGCTGCAACTAGTAAAAGTAATACTCTTTTCATTATTAGGTTTTATTTAGGTTTGTTTTATTTAGGAACAAAGGTAGTCATATTTTAATTAAATGATATATATATTAGTTGTCATTAGTAAAAAAAATTGTAAATTTGTATTCTGAGAAATTACAAAACCAACCAAACGTATGAACTTAAAAAAATTAGTAGGATTTACATTTTTAGCACTTGTAGTAGCTACAGCGCCACTTTATGCCGATGTTGTAGAGAGGGTATCTAGCCCCGACGCCAAAAACACCTTTGAGCTTTTATCGTCAAAGGAGGGTGCTCTTAGTTATCAAATTAAGTGGAATGGAGAGAGTGTGATTCTCCCCTCATCTCTAGGTTTAACCTTTAATTCAGGGGATAAACTCATTGAATCATCATCCATTATAGATGTTAAGAGTAAGCGAGTTAACAAAAAGTGGAAGCCTGTGTATGGCGAGAGTGCTCAATATAGAGACCATTACAATGAGAGTGTTATAACATTCTCCAAGGATGGTAGCAAAGAGGCATCGTGGGCTCTTAGGGTAAGAGCATATAACGAGGGTGTAGCATTTCGCTATGAGATCATAGGCGAAGATAAGGTGGAGATAAGCTCTGAGGATACTAGCTTCTCGATACCTTTTAACTCTTCACTTTGGTCGAGCTTGAGGGCGCAAGGGCCTATTATCAAGCGAAGTGCAGAGGCGCAAATTGGCGTGAGTGCCGTTGAGCGTCCACTTCTTGTTGAGATCCCAGAGGTGGGATTCCTCGCCTTGGGAGAGGCTCAGCTAGTCGATTTTGCTCGCATGAAATTTTTAGCAGCAGGCAAAGATGAGGAGTTTGAAGCATTAACGCTTCAAGCAGAGCTAACGGAGAATGTTGATGGCCTTCCTACAGCTACTCTACAAGGGGATAATTTAGCTACACCATGGCGCTATATCATGACTGGAGAGACAGCCGTGGAGCTGCTTCAGAATAATTATATGGTTCTCAACCTCAATGAGGAGTGTGCAATAGAGGACACATCATGGATAAAACCGGGTAAGGTCTTGCGTGAGGTGACTCTAACGACTCAGGGGGCACGAGCTTGCGTAGATTTTGCAAAGCGCAACGACGTTGAATATATTATGTTCGATGCAGGGTGGTATGGAAATGAGTATTCAGACGAATCAGATGCAACCACCGTGACAATTGACCCCGCTCGTTCGGATGGTCCCTTTGATATGCCTGAGATATTGAGCTATGCGAAGCAAAATGATGTCGGTATTATCCTCTACGTCAACCGTCGAGCAATGGAGCGTCAAGAGGAACAGGTCTTCGAACTCTTCAAGGAGTGGGGCATTGCTGGTATAAAATATGGCTTTGTGAATGTCGGCTCGCAGCGCTGGACAGAGTGGCTACACACCTCTATTGCGAAGGCCTCCGAGTATGGATTTATGGTTGATGTACATGATGAGTATCGCCCAACAGGTTGGTCACGCACCTATCCTAACTTCCTAACGCAGGAGGGAGTGCGCGGTGATGAGGAGTCGGCAAACAATAGTGTGGTGCTTAGTACTCTCTTCACAAGAATGATTGCTGGCGCAGCAGACCAGACAAACTGCTACTATGCAGATCGAGTGGAGGCTGTGATGGGCTCTCGTGTTTCGCAGATGGCAAAGATGATATGTATCTATAGCCCCTTCCAATCAATCTTCTGGTATGATCGTCCAGAGGGCTCACCCGCAAATAAAGGTGGCGCAGGTGGCGCTGAGTCTTATATCATAGAGAATGAGGAGACTGAGTTCTACTCTAAGGTACCAACAGTGTGGGACGAGACTAAGGTTCTAGAGGGCTACCCCGGTCAATATGCAGCTATTGCAAGACGTAGTGGCAACGATTGGTATTATGGAGCTCTCGTTGGAGACCAAGCTAGAGTCTTTGATGTTAAGTTCGATTTCCTCAAAGGATCAAAACCTTGCGAGGCAACAATATATCGTGATGTAGTTGATGCCAATGGCGCAAAATCTGTAACTATCGAACGTGTGAGAGTAGATCGCAATAGTGAACTTTCGTTTGAGGTGGCCGCTAAGAGTGGATTGGCAATTGTAGTAGAGACGAAATAATTTGAATTATGATAATATATAGGTTTAGGATGTTAAGTGACGAAAATGATAATTTCGTCCGCGATTATGAGGTGCCAGCAACATTGACGCTACTTGAATTTCATGATTTTATCCTCGAAAGCCTTGAGTATGATCCCTGCATCTCGTCATTCTTTACGGCAGATGATAAGTGGGAGAAGAGAGAGGAGTTCACAACTGTAGATATGGGTTTTGAGCAAGAGGCAGCCACCGATGGCACCTCTACTCCTCGCCCAATCTCCTCGGTTGCTCTGTGTGACATCCTACACTATATGCACGATCGTTTAATCTATAACTTTGATCTGTTTGCTGCACGAGCCTACTACCTTGAATTAGTTGAAGCAAAGGAGGTAAACGACCCTGAGAGATATCCACGCGAGAGTTTTGCTCATGCCACAGCTCCCGATCAATATGATCCCGATCAGTCGATTGAGGATGGTTCAATCTTCGATGAGATGATGGGAGATTTTGGAGAGTATGATGATGAAGGGTATGAAGATGAATACTAGAGAGTTGATCGTTGTGGTGGGTCCCACGGGCTCAGGTAAAACCTCGCTAAGCATTGATCTCACTAAACACTTTGGCGCGCCTATCATCTCGACAGATTCAAGGCAGCTCTATCGCTCCATGGCGATAGGCACAGCGCAGCCTACCGCTCAGGAGCTCGCTGCGGCAGAGCACCACTTTGTAGCGTGTCGCAATATTGATGAAGAGTTCAACTGCGGAGCCTATGAGCTAGAGGCACTCTCCTGTTTAGAGAGGCTCTTCGAGAGGCACGAACGGGTCATTGCTGTAGGTGGTTCGGGCCTCTACATTAAAGCATTATGTGAGGGTCTCGACAAGTTACCAGAGGTGAGTGACGAGTTGCGATCGTCTCTTCGAGAGCGCCTACAAGTGGAGGGGTTAGAGCCTCTTTTAGAGGAGCTTAAAGAGCGTGACGCAGCATTCTATGAGGTTGTCGATAGATGTAACCCCTCGCGAGTTCTACGTGCGTTAGAGGTCTCAATATCTAGCGGCCGCCCCTACTCCGAATTTAGGAGCGGGGAGAGGCAGCAACGTAATTTCAATATCATAAAGGTGGGTATAGATATGCCACGCGAGCAGCTCTATGAGCGTATTGATCTACGTGTAGATATGATGGTTGAGGAGGGCTTGGAGGCCGAGGCCGAGGCGCTCTACCCACATCGCTCTTTAAATGCTTTACAGACGGTGGGCTACAGAGAGTGGTTCGACCACTACGATGGTGCCATCTCGCGCGAGCAGGCCATTGAGCTTATCAAGCGAAATTCCCGACGATATGCAAAGCGACAGATGACATGGTTTCGTCGAGACGAAGATATTAAATGGTTTCCCTCACCTGCGCCACAAGAGGTCATCGAGTATATAGAGTCCAAGAGACTATAATATCAACAACTTAGAGGTGTCATATCCTCGACTCTCAGCCACAGTTATAATATGGTCGAGGGTCGAGGATTGCATCTCTGGGCTACGCGACAAGATCCAAAGATAGTCGGAGGAGGAGGAGCCAACCAGAGCCCATTGATAATCCTCACCCACCATAAGGATATTATAGTCGGAGTAGACCATAGGAAAGAATGAGACGCGCAATCGTCCCGCATCATCGGTGGTATGAGCCTTACCCTCGCTCTCACCCCACCTCTCCTTGCGGGTATTATATCCTCGATTAATAACTTTTATTGTTCCATCAGCATTAAGCGTGTAATTCGCAGTGACACTGACCAAATTTCGCTCGAAGCGAGAGTCGAAGCGTGCAATCTCATACCACTCACCAAGGAAGCGAGAGAGGTTAAACTCCTCAACAGTAGAATTATTGATACCTTGGGCAGCACACGAACAGAATAAAGAGATAAAAAAGGTAGAAAGAATTGTTTTTAACATGGCAATAAACGATTAAATTATAATCGTTACACAATGCAGAATTCATACCATTTTAGGAGCTAGAATTACCCTAACATCTCATCAATAAGATCCGCAATAGATTGTGGATCAAACCCACACTCGGTATATAGCTCACGTTGTGAGGCATGCTCCACGAAGTAGTCCGGGACACCTAAAGTCTTGACAATGGGCGAATAACCGCTCTTGGAGAGGAGAGCTACGATACGCTCACCCACACCTCCACTCACCACTCCATCCTCGATGGTGATAACATATTTATAGGTTTCACCCACTTCGCAAAGAAGTCTCTCATCGAGGGGCTTCGCAAAGCGCATATCATAGTGTGCAACCTCCGCTGCTCGCGCCGAGAGTGCAAGAGCCTCACTCACCAATGATGCCGTTGTGCCAATGCTCAAGATAGCTACCCTGCTACCCTCCTTTAGTTTCTCTCCAACCCCCTCTTTAAGCTCTCTGAATGGTTCATTGCGCCATGCCACCCCTGCGCCAGTGCCACGAGGATAACGGATGACGAATGGCTTCGATGCTTGAAGCGCTGTATACATCATATCGCGCAACTCCCTCTCATCACGAGGAGCCGCAACAATCAAATTGGGCACCGAGGAGAAACATGCCATATCGAAGAGTCCATGGTGCGTCGCTCCATCCTCACCTACTAGCCCACCTCTATCGAGGCAGAAGACAACGGGAAGTGACTGGATAGCAACATCATGGATGACATTATCAAAGGCGCGTTGCATAAAGGTCGAATATATATTGCAAAATGGAACCATCCCCGCAGCAGCAGCTCCCGCCGAGTAGGTTACGGCATGCCCCTCAGCTATACCGACATCAAAACAGCGATCGGGCATAGCCTCATGCAGCAGATCCATGGAGCACCCCGACAACATCGCTGGAGTCACTCCAATAACTCTCTTATCAGCCTTAGCCAACTCCACTAGGGTGACACCAAAGACATCTTGATAACGATCCTCACTATTTGAAGAGATAATACGCTCTCCCGTTGAAGGGTTGAATTGGCCCGGCGCATGCCAACTGCGCATATCACTCTCGGCAGGGGTATACCCCTTTCCCTTTATGGTGCGCACATGGAGAAGCTTTGGTCCTTTTATCCTCTTCATGGAGTCCAAAACACGAATCAACTTTGGTATATCATGACCATCTACAGGGCCAAAATAGCGAAAATTAAGACTCTCGAAGAGGTTGCTATTGCGCAACAGCCCCTGCTTAACGGCTGACCCTGAAATCTGAAATAGACGCAGAAGCTTTGGGGTGTGCGAGAGCACCTGCCACAGCCACTGCTTAAAGTGATTATAGCGGCGCGAGGTTGAGATACGCAACAGATACCCTTTGAGAGCTCCCGTAGCGTTATCAATGGCCATATCGTTATCGTTGAGAATCACTAGTAGATCTGTGTTATCACTCGCACCCGCATTGTTGAGCCCCTCAAAGGCTAACCCTCCCGTCATGGAGCCATCTCCAATAATTGCAACTACTCGATGATCTACACCCTGCAACTCGGCCGCCTTAGCCATTCCAAAAGCTGCCGATATTGAGATTGAGGAGTGTCCCGCACCGAAAGCATCATACTCACTCTCCACCATTCGTGGAAAGCCACTGATCCCTCCCTGTTTGCGCTTATTGACAAACGCTTCACGACGACCAGTGATAATTTTATGAGGGTATGTCTGGTGACCTACATCCCAAACAAATTTATCATGTGGTGCATTATAGACATAATGAAGTGCTACGGTCAATTCAACCACCCCAAGCCCAGAGGCTAAGTGACCCGGATTGACAGCACATTGATCGATAATATATTGACGCAGCTCACCAGCATATGCCACTAATTCTTTGTGGGTTAGTGACTTCAAATCGGCAGGTGAATTGATCTTTTGTAGTAAATTTTGCTCCATACTTATTATTTACACCACAAATATATGAAAAATATGCTTTACTTTTGCAAAAAAAATGTTATCTTCGCCATCATAAAATAAATAAATAGATATGAACTACAAAAGAGTATTATTAAAGCTTAGTGGCGAATCGCTACAAGGCAGCCAAAAATATGGAATCTCAACAGAGATGTTACAATCTTATGCCGAGCAGATCAAAGCGGTTATTGCCACTGGTCTTGAGGTGGGTATCGTCATTGGAGGTGGCAACATCTTCAGGGGCCTAACCGGTTCTAAGCGAGGTTTCGACCGCGTTAAAGGGGATCAAATGGGAATGCTCGCTACAATCATCAACTCGCTAGCTCTACAATCAGCGCTTGAGGCGGCCGAGGTGAAGTGCAAAGTGCTAACCTCTATCCGCATGGAGCCAATCGGCGAATACTACTCTAAGGCGAAAGCTATCGAGTATATGCAGGCGGGATATGTAGTGATAATTGGCGGTGGAACATCCAACCCCTACTTCTCCACCGACACCGCTTCGGCTCTTCGTGGCATCGAGATTGAAGCAGATGTTATGTTTAAGGGGACTCGCGTTGATGGCATCTACTCGGCAGATCCAGAGAAGGATCCAACAGCAGTTAAGTTCGACACGATCACCTTCGACGAGGTGTACGAGCGCAAACTAAAGATCATGGATCTTACGGCTTTCACCCTCTGTAAGGAGAATAATCTAAATATCATTGTCTTTGACATGGATACACCCGGCAACCTAGAGTTAATCGTTGCAGGGAATAACATCGGAACATTAGTAACAAATTAAACACAAAAAACATGAAAAAATCTAATAGCAAACTTCTACTGCTCATCGCACTTGTTGTTATCATCGGCGTAGTGGTTCTCATCCTACCCAATGGAGAGATCAACACACCTACACAGATCGAAGAGGCTACCACCGAGGAGGCTGCACCAGCACCAGTTGAGATTGACGATGATGCCCCCAACTTCACCGTGGAGATGGTAAACGGAGAGAGCATCTCCCTTGAGTCGCTACGAGGCAAAGTAGTTCTTCTTAACTTCTGGGCTACTTGGTGCCCCCCTTGTCGCGAAGAGCTTAAGCGTGTGCAGGCAGATGTTATTGATAGATTTGCTGGTCGCGATTTTGTATTTCTTCCAATCTCTCGCGGAGAGGAGAAGAGCGTAGTGGTTGAATTTCTCAAAGAGAATGGATACACCTTCAACGCAGGTCTCGACACCGATAAATCAATATATGGATCATACGCAAACGAGTATATCCCACGCAACTTCCTTATCAACCGTCATGGCGTAATTGTGGAGGCTACAATAGGTTACGACGAGGAGGAGTTCGAGAATCTACTCCAAACCATCGAGATGACACTTAATGCAAGATAAAAATAAACATATAAATATCATGGATACAAACACTATTCTTAACGATTTAACAGCTCGCATTCAAAAAACATTCGACCACTTCGAAGAGGAGCTACTTAACATACGTGCTGGCAAGGCATCAACCAACGTTCTCAATAATGTTTTCGTTGATTACTACGGCTCTCAAACACCTGTTTCAGGTGTTGCAAGTGTCACAGTACCCGACGCCAAGACCATTATTATTCAACCATGGGATAAGAATATGATTCGCCCCGTAGAGAAGGCTATCATCGACTCAAATATCGGACTAACGCCCTCGAATAATGGTGAACAAATTCGTCTTTCACTCCCTCCGGTAACCGAGGAGCGTCGTAAGGAGCTTGTAAAGCAGGTTCGTGGCGAGGGTGAGACCGCTCGTATCAGCTTCCGTAATGCTCGTCGTGATGCTGTTGAGGCTTTCAAAAAGGCTCAAAAAGAGGGTATGCCCGAAGATGAGGCTAAAGATGGTGAGACAAAATGCCAAAAGATATTAGAGAAATTCAGCAAGCTTGTAGATGCCTCTATCGAAAAGAAAGAGGTTGAGATCATGACTGTATAATACTCAAAAGATTATCGCGGATGGAGTTAGCAACGATTATCTCTCAATACCTCAAGGAGAATCGCCGACTGATTATACCTCAGTTAGGCGCCTTCTTGGTCAAGGAGCCCGATCGCAAGATCGTCTTCTCCCAACTCCTCACGCGCGATGATGGTCTACTAAAGTCTCTTATCATGCGTGAGGGAGCGAGCGAAATAGAAGCTAATGGACTCATCCAACAACTACTCTTCAGCGTAAGATATGTCGCGGAGAATGGTGGCGAATATATCCTAGAGGATGTTGGTCGCTTTGGAGTAGACCCCAATGGCAATCTCCTATTTACCGCCACCCTAACTACTACTACCGAAGAGGTGGAAGAGGATGTGGAAGAAGAAGAAGAGGAAGAAGAGGAGTTTATCGAGACAAGATTAGAGCCACAGGAAGAGAGCCGCGAGAGTGGCGCAGATCCAGATCTTGAGGGTTTAGTCTATGGTGGCACCTCTCCGGGGGGATTCGTTAGAGGCAATATCAAAAGGGTAACTTCACGCAAGCCACGCAAAGTTGACTGGTGGCTGATAATAGGTATCATTGCGATATTATTTGCCATTGGAGTGATTCTCTACGGCTTTCTAAGGGAGGGTGCCCAGAGCGATAATGCCTTTCTCTACTCTCTACTTGAGAATTAAACGTTAATATTTAAATGGATATAATCTCAATAAAACAACGCTTCGGCATAATTGGCAACAGCGAGCTTCTCAACAGAGCGCTGGAGGTTGCCATACGTGTTGCACCCACCGATCTATCTATCTTGGTGACGGGTGAGAGCGGTGTGGGAAAGGAGTTTTTTCCGCAAATTATACATAACTACTCTTCGCGCAAGCACAAAAAGTATATTGCCGTCAACTGTGGTGCAATTCCAGAGGGAACGATCGACTCAGAGCTTTTTGGCCATGAGAAGGGCTCCTTCACTGGCGCTATAGAGGCGCGCAAAGGATACTTCGAGGAGGCGGATGGTGGCACCATCTTCCTTGATGAGGTAGGCGAACTACCGCTCTCAACTCAGGTGCGATTATTGAGAGTACTTCAAAGTGGTGAATATATTAGAGTGGGATCGGCCAAGGTGCAAAAGACCTCCGTGAGGGTAGTTGCTGCGACCAACGTCAATTTGATGCAATCTATCGCTAATGGCGAGTTCCGCGAGGATCTCTTCTACCGCCTAAGCACGGTGCCTATTGTTGTACCTGCCCTGCGGGAGCGACCAGAGGATATCAACCTGCTCTTCCGCAAATTTGCTTCGGATGTGGCAGCACAATATAGAATGCCTGCAATTACTCTTAACCCGCAAGCTAGAGTCGTGTTAGAGAACTACTATTGGCGAGGTAACATCCGCCAATTAAAGAATGTGGCTGAGCAGATATCGGCAATCGAAGAGGTGCGCGAGATCACCCCTGAGATCTTAATGCGTTACCTCCCCGATCAAGATTCAACGACTCTCTCCTTTGTGGGTAACTCCTCATCGAATAGTGGAGCCCAAGATAATTTTTCGAGCGAAAGAGAGTTATTATATAAAGTACTCTTCGACATGCGCTCGGATATAAATGATCTAAAACGCATGCTGCAAGAGCTTACTCATAGGCCCGTGAGCGACACACCGCAACAGCAGAACATAGCGGGGCTGCTACCATCCTCCTCGCCAGCATATGCCGCACCACAGGTAGATTACGCCGAGAATGAGGTCTATGCTGAGGAGTACCGCGAGTTAACCAAGGCCGATGTGCAACGTGAGCAGATCGTAAAGGCTCTACGTCGACACAATGGCCGCCGCAGAGAGGCCGCCGCAGAGCTATTTATGTCTGAGAGAACACTTTACCGAAAGATAAAGGAGCTTGACATTGACGAAATTTAATTAATAATTGAGTGAAAAAGATACTATTTATACTATTAGGCATTATCCTCTTAAGTGCTGGGAGCTGCTCCTATCGAGTTAGCTACACGCTCTCTGGTGCCTCTATCCCGGTAGATGCAAAGACCTTTTCGGTTGCCTACTTTCCGAATAATGCAACCATGGTTGCACCAATCCTCAGTTCAACGCTTACCGATGAACTTAAGAACATGTTTCTAAGTCGCACCTCACTCTCTGAGGTTAACGAGGGAGGCGACTTCGCCTTCGAGGGAGAGATCACAAACTACACCTCTACTACCTCGTCGGTATCAAGTAGTGATTATGCACTTATGAACCGCCTTACACTTGGTGTAAAGGTACGCTTCACAAACCGTATAGATGAATCCAAGTCCTTCAATAAGAGCTTCTCAGCATATCAAGATTATCCATCAACGAGCCTACTAACAGAGGTGGAGGATGCTCTTATCCCGGAACTTGTCGATCAGATTGTTTTAGATATTTTTCAGGCCTCGGCCTCAGATTGGTAGAGTATGGCAGGATTCTTTAGAAAACTTTGGCCCTTTGGTCGCTCCAAGAAGAGCGCTGTCGTAGAGGAGCCCTGCGAGCAGAAGCCGGTGGAGTTTGACAAGATCGACATCAAGGCTCTTATGGGGCAAGCTCCCGAAGATGTTATTGATCGTTTCTTAAGCTGTTCAGATTTAAAAATCGTTGTTGATGAGTCTGGCAAATCTGATGCAGATGTGATGATTGAGCCAAATTTCAGTGACGAAGATGACATCGTAAGCGAAGAATTAGCGAAAATATACCTCACTCAGGGGCTTAATCGCGAAGCAATAGAGATTTATCGCAAATTAAGTTTGTTAAATTCAGAAAAAAGTGTTTACTTTGCCAAACTTATTTCAATGATAGAGAATAAATAATTTAAATAATAGAGTAATGTTATACACAATTTGTATTGGATTAGTTTTAGTTGCGAGTGTTTTGATGATTCTCGCAGTATTGGTTCAAAGCCCTAAAAGCGGCATGGCTGCTAACTTCGGTGCTTCTAACCAAGTAATGGGCGTTCGTCAAACCACTGACTTCTTGGAGAAGTTCACATGGGCAATGGCTATCGCAATATTGATTATCAGCCTTATGGCAACCATCGCTATGGGCAACTCAATGTCTACAGGTGGTTCAAAAGCTTCTAAAGATGCAGAGGCTGTCATCGAGCACCAAATGCAACAGACGCCAGCCGCAATCCCACAAGCTGATATCCCTGCTGCAACTGAGGCTGTAGAGGAGGAGTAATTACTCGCCTTTGGGGAGACCCTCAAATTAAGTTAAAATTTAAAAATAGAGTGCAAAAATAATGCATTCTATTTTTTTTATGCTATTTATGTAAAATTTATTTAATAATATTTTGTGGTTTGTTAAAAAAGTATTAATTTAGTGATATGTAAATTATCAACCTTAAAATACTAATGTTATGATTATCACATTTAACGAACTTCGCCGCATTAAGGATCGTCTACCAAGCGGCAGTTTGCAGACGATTGCAGACGAGCAGGGTATCGACTTAGAGACTGTAAGAAACTATTTTGGTGGTAACACAAAATCTGCTTCTGGCGTTCATTTTGAGCAAGGACCAGATGGAGGTGTGGTTACTCTCGACAACACAGCTATCCTCGATGCAGCAATGCGCATACTAAACTCTTAACTTCGGTTAAACATTTCACCTACGACAAGTGGATATCGCGCAGGGCAAACGCACGAAAAATAGAGCTTACACCACTTGCTCACTGCCCTAACAGCGGGCGGCCGCCAAGCGAAGCTTGGATCCAAAAACTGTCGTTTTTGACCTTTGTATTGCGCTGATATGATGGGGCTTTGCCCTACGATATATGTATTATAAAGATCTTATGAAAATAAATTTTCTTTCGCTCTTTATAATACATATATCTATGTCAACCTACGGTTGCCATCATCCCATCAGCGAGGTAACCTCGGATTGGGTTTAAATGCCTTCAGGCATTTAAAAAATTAAAGGTGTCAAAATATTATGCGAATTTATTCGTGATAATATTTTTGACACCTTTAATTTCATAGCGCAGCTATAAGCCCAATACGCAAGAGTAATATGCACCCGCGGGGGTACTTTTCCCCGCCCGCCGGAGGCGACACGAAACTTTTTCATGCGTTTGCTCTAGGATATCGCGGCAAAGCGACTCCACTTGTCATTTTTTTGTTTACATTTGCCGAGTCAAATTATTTCAATCCAAAATAATGAAGAGAGTAGCAGATATAATAAAAACACAGGTATTAAATTCAATTCAGCCCTCCATCAAATCAGCATTATGGCTCCTTCGACTAATGCTCCCCATACTCCTTTTAGTCTCCCTGCTAGATTACTTTGGTGTTATCACCTCTCTATCGCAATATACAACCCCCATCTTTAGGTTGATCGGTCTCGATGGCAGAGCAGCCTTTGTCTATATAACATCCGCCCTTACCAATATCTACTCTGCAATTGGAGTGATGACCCTCTTTGGCTTTGAGCTACGCGAGGTGACTATCATGGCCTCGATGTGTTTAATTGCTCACAACCTAATTATCGAAGGTGCCATACAATCTCGCACGGGGGTGAGCTTCGGGGGTATCACACTGCTTAGAATCATCTCATCGCTACTATGTGGATATCTCCTTAACCTTGTGTTACCCTCCGAGATGAGTGGTAGGCTCTTCCTAGAAGTAGCTACAACAAAGGCTCAATCCATATCTGAACTTCTTATCATGTGGATAAAATCTGGTGTGAGCCTCTCTATAAAGGTTACAATCATCATCTATCTACTCAATGTCCTCCAAAATCTGTTGAAAGCCTTCAACCTAATTAGCCTCATGACTAAATGTTTACATCCTCTATTGATGCTCTTAGGGTTACCCCGCTCCACCTCCTTTCTGTGGATCGTGGCGAACTCATTGGGGCTAGCCTATGGCGGTGCAATCATCATTGAGGAGGTCGAAAAGGGAGAGATGACAAGGAGAGATTCAGCGCTACTCAATATAAGTTTAGCTCAAACGCACTCCCTCATTGAAGATACGATACTATTTGTGGCAATAGGCGTAAATGTATGGTGGCTCATCCTTCCACGCTTAACACTCTCAATACTTTCGGTGTGGGGTCAGCGGGCGATAACTGCTCTGAGAGGTGAAAAAAGTCAATATTTTAAGCCAACACATCCATAAATTACTATTTTTTGCGTAAGTTTGCATAATAGGAGTATTTTAGGATAATCAATCAAGATAAAATGGATAGAAAATTAGAGTCAGTAGAGAGGCTACTTGGTGTCATGAACAAGTTGCGAGCAGAGTGCCCATGGGACCGCGAGCAGACATTTGAGTCACTACGCAACAACACTATAGAGGAGACATTCGAGCTAATCGACGCCATCTCTTCGGGAGATATGGCCAACATCAAAGAGGAGCTAGGGGATCTGCTTCTACATGTTGTCTTCTACTCCAAGCTAGGTGAAGAGCAGCAAGCATTTGACTTTGGGGATGTAGCCAATGAGCTATGTGACAAACTTATATATCGTCACCCTCACGTCTACAGCGATCTACATGCCACAACTCCGGATGAGGTAAGTCGCAACTGGGAGGCACTCAAGTTGCGCAAGAAGAGCCGCAAGAGAGGCACTTTAGGGGGTGTTCCCCGCTCGCTTCCAGCAATGGTGAAGGCCTATCGCGTAGGTGAAAAAGCTGCATCGAGAGGCTTCGACTGGCATGCACGAGAGGATGTTTGGGCAAAAGTTCAGGAGGAGATCAGGGAGGTTCAGGCGGAGATCGACGCGGATGACCATGATAAGCTAGAGGGGGAATTTGGAGATCTCTTCTTCGCCTTGATTAATGCTTGTCGCCTCTATGAGATCGACCCAGAGGCTGCACTACAACGCACTAACAATAAATTTATATCACGTTTCAACTCCATGGAGGAGCAGGCAGAGGCAGCTGGCGTAGACCTCTCTGCGCTCTCCCTCGAACAGATGGAGGAGATGTGGCAAAGAGCAAAAGATAAAGAGTAAAAGATGGCACTTATTAAGAATTTAAGAGGTTTCACACCTCAAATTGCAGAGGATGTATTTTTAGCTGAGACAGCTGTAATAATTGGCGATGTTACCATTGGCGCAAATTGCTCGATATGGTACAACGCTGTTTTACGTGGCGATGTCAACTCAATCACAATTGGAGAGGGTTCTAACATCCAAGATGGAGTGGTCATCCACACTCTCTACACGGGGTCACGCACCCCCTCACAGACGCATATCGGTCGCAATGTCTCGGTTGGTCACAATGCGATTATCCATGGTGGCATCATCGAGGATGATTGCCTTATTGGTATGGGATCCACCATTCTCGACAATGCTGTAGTGGGCACTGGATGTATCGTAGCGGCTGGCGCGCTGGTTCTCGCCGGAGCTAAGCTAGAGCCCAACTCTCTCTATGCAGGTGTCCCCGCAAAACGCATCCGTGAGATCGCCCCAGAGCAGCGTGAAGAGGTCATCAAACGCACCGCAAGGGACTACAACCTATATGCAAGTTGGTATAAAGAATAAATAAAAAGTTGACCATGAAAATCTCATCAAAAATTGTAATCGACATCATGATCGCCATAGCGATAAGCTTAGTGGTCAACTTCTCCCATCTTCTTTTGATCTTCATAGATCAAGACCAAACACAGCAGCAACCACCCAACGCACAACGCCACAGCAACAATAATGAGGTCAACACCGTCAGGATGGAGGGAATCTTCTCGAAGAGCCCCGATGGACATGGATACCTCCTTATTGAGGGTGGCGACAGTGCTTATCTCTCGCAGAGTAGAATTGATCGCTACGCATTAAACGATGGCGACAGCCTCGTCACAATGGTCTCTATCACTCAGAGTGATAGCCGCAAGCATGATGTGGTACAAAACATCATTCGACGCAATGGTGATCTGATAGCCCCCTACCCCACTGCATCACCACAGAAGCAATCTGACTTTGTTCCTCAACTACTATACTACTTTATATTGTCGCTCTTGATGATTATCGTAGCAACGGCATATACAAAAAATAGTATACGCAAGAGAGCAATGTATAGACTGTTTTTAGCTCTAATTGTCGCTCTAGCACTCTATCTATGCGCCCCTCTTATCTCACCTCGCCAGCGTGGTCAATTTATATTTAATCTACTGTTGCGCAACAAACCCATCATTGATATTCTAGTGACGCTAAAATGGTCATTTGCGGTGATCGTATCTATTCTTTATAGTCAAATATATATACTTCTCTCCCAGCGTCAAAACATAATGCTGGAGAATGAACGATTGCGCAGCGAGAGCATTAATGCACAATATAATATGCTGATGAGTCAGATCAATCCTCATGTCCTCTTCAACTCTCTGAACTCTCTTGCGATGTTGGTGCGAGGTGGCGACGTGCAACGATCACTCACCTACATAGATCAACTCTCGTACACCTTCCGCTATATTCTCCAAAATCGAGATAGCACCCTCACCACTCTCTCCGAGGAGATGAGCTTCGCGGAGGCCTATATCTATCTCTTCAAGATACGATATGCCGATAAACTATTCTTCGATATTGATATTGATCCACGCTACAACAGCTATATGATACCTGCGCTATCGCTACAGCCGCTGCTAGATAATGCTGTGAAGCACAACACAATACTTAGTAGCAGACCATTCCACGTCTCAATAACTGTTAAGGATGACACCCTTATTGTCTCAAACCTAAAGTTCCCAAAGCTAGAGCCAGAACCCTCAACAGGACTTGGCCTAGAGAACCTTAGCCGCAGATGGGAGCTAATCGCAAAACAGCCAATCTCTGTCGAGCAGGACGAGAAAGAATTTATCGTTAAACTACCACTAATCAACCCAGCTAAATAACTATATGAAAGCACTAATAGTTGAAGATGAGAGTGCAGCAGCACAAAATCTACAATCAATACTCATATCCTTGCAGCCACCAATCGAGGTCGTAGCACTCTGCGAAAGTGTTGTTGAAGCTGTCGACTTTCTATCGAACCAGAGCAAGCAGATTGACCTTATTTTTATGGATATTCACCTAGCCGATGGAGATGCATTCAAGATCTTCAACCGCGTTGAGGTGAGCACACCTATTATATTTACTACGGCCTACGACCAATATGCACTTCAAGCCTTCTCGGTAAATAGCATCGACTATCTACTTAAGCCCATCAAGAGCATTGAGGTTGAACGAGCTGTAGCAAAGCTTAAGAGGCTCACCACAGCCGACATACCTCAATATAACCAGACACTACGCCACACAGGAGAGATTAGATCGGAGTTTGCCAGCAGCTTCTTGATCCATGTAAAGGATAAGATCATTCCACTTAAAGTTGATGACATCGCATTTTTCTACACCTGCAACGAGCGCGTGGAGGCCTACAACGATGCTGGCGAGCGTTTCCCAGTCGACAAGAGCCTTGATGCAATATACTCCACCCTTCCTCCAGCGAAGTTCTTTCGTGCGAATCGACAATTTATAGTTGCAAAGGGCTCTGTGCGCGATGTCTCAGTATGGTTCAGCGGTCGCTTAGCTCTCAATTTAATCTGCGACACCCCCGAAAAGATCATTATACCAAAGGCGCGTATAGCGGAATTTAAGGAGTGGCTGCGATCTCAGAATTAATTCACGATAATTCACCGGTGCAAAATAGTCAGTTCACCCCCCATTTTGGTCATTTAACCGGCAAAGGGGATCAACTCATAGAAAATGAGAGTATATTTGCACTATAGAAAAATAACAACCAAAAATTAAAAAATAAAATTATGAAAAAGTTAGTATTAGTTGCAATCACAGCAATCATGACTCTTTGCGGATCAATGGCAATGGCTCAACCACCACAAGGTCAAGGTGGCCAAGGAGGTCGCGGACAACAGATGACAACTGAAGAGCGTGTAGCAATGCTTAAGGAGCAGTTGAACCTTACCGATAAGCAATGTGAGCAGATCACAGCTTTGGAGACTGAGCGCCAAGAGAATCAAACTCGTCCTCAAGAGGGTGGTGAGCGTCCAGATCGCGAGGCAATGCAGAAAGCAATGCAAGAGGCTCAAGAGGCACAATTAACTGAGATGAAAAAGATCCTAACAGAGGAGCAGTTCACAAAGTATCAAGAGATGATGCAACAGCAGCAACAACGTCAACGTTCTCAGGGTGGAGAGCGTCCTACACGTCAATAATTAGTTACCAACTAGTTAGTAAAAAGTATCAATTTTAGTAGTGTTGGATACCTAAGAATAATAGGTGTCCAACACTAAATGCGTAAATAAAATCATATTTTAATGAAGAGATTCTATCTAACGGCGATTGCTGTTCTCGCCACATCTACCCTTTTTGCACAGTCGAGCACTGTGAAGGGAAACCTAGTTGACAGCTACAGTGCAGAAGGGGTCATCGGAGCCATCGTGGAGATGGCTCCCTTAAATTCATCAAAAGAGCCTAAGCTAACAACATCTGGCTACGAAGGTTCATTCACATTTAACTCAATACCTTATGGCGATTACATCATCAAGGCAAGCTACATGGGCTACCTCGATTTCGCCGACACAATCACAGTCGATACACCACGCTTAACTCTCGACAAACTCCGCATCAAGGAGTCGTCAACAGAGATTGACGCAGTTGTCAAAGAGGTTCAAGCCATGCGCACATCGCAACGCGGTGACACTCTAAGCTACAATGCATCAGCATTTAAGGTAGCTAGCGACGCAGATGTTGAGGGCCTTCTAAAGAAGATGCCGGGTATCACCGTTAGTGATGGCGAGGTAACAGCACATGGTGAGACCATCGAAAAGATCTTTGTCGACGGTCGCGAGTTCTTTGGAAGCGACGTAACGACAGCTATCAACTCACTTCCAGCTGAGCTAGTAGAGAATATCGAGGTATTCGACAAACTTAGCGACGATGCAGAGCTCTCTGGAATGGACGATGGAAATAGCTATAAATCGATCAACATCGTAACGAAAGCCAATATGCGTGAGGGATTCTTTGGTAAGATCTATGCAGGAACTGGATACCAGCCTAATGCAGAAGATGTTAACCTAGACCCAACCAAATATATGATGGGTGGTAACATCAACTACTTCACCGGCAAGCACCGTTTCTCGGTTATTGGACTTCTAAATAACATCAACCAACAAAACTTCTCGTTCGACGACATCTTAGGAGTATCAGAAGGTGGCGAAAGCTCTCGCAGCTACATGGTGCGCCCTCAATCGGGTGTTGCTGAGGTTGGTGCAATAGGTCTTAACTATAGTGGTGCATATGGAAAAACTGACAATATAGAGCTTGAGGCTAGCTACTTCTACAACGGTACAACTACTTACAACTACAAAACTACCGACACGTGGTATGCTGACCCATTGGCAATCGACACTCTATCATCATCAACAAACTCTGCCACACCTAACTACAACCACCGTTTAAATGCTCGCTTAGAGTGGAAGATCACACCAACACAACAACTTACAATTCGTCAAAGTGGTAGCTTCCAATTCAACGATGCAGAGTCAGCTACTGTAGGTAATATGTGGGGTGAATCGGGCTACAACTATATCGACAGCTATAGTTTGGCCGACAAAGATGGTTACAACTCATCGACATCTCTCTCATACATCACACGTCTAGGTAAGGCCGGTCGCACAATTACTGTTAATGGTAACCTGAACCTCAACAACCAAGAGAGCATCACAAATAGCTATTCAAATGACGCAGTAACCTATGTTAATGCAGATGGTGAGCATGTAGAGTATGCTCAGATCGCTGCACTATGGGAGACTAACCCTGAGCTACTAAGCCAATTAGGATATAAAGTTGTTGAGAGCCCAACCTCTACAACCTCATTCGGAGGTAATGTAACATATGCAGAGCCCATTGGTACTCAAACACGTGTTTTGGTAAAGTATAGCTACAACAACAAGAAGCAAGAGACCGACAAAAGTACATACACTACAGATGCCTCATATGCAACAAGTGCAGATAACCTTTTGGTAGCCTCTTCAAACTCATACACTTCGAGCTACATCACTCAACAGGTGGGTCCCGGATTATACTACTCTGATGGCAAGAGCAAGCTCACGATGAGTCTCAACTATCAACTCTCGGAGCTTACGGGCAGTGTTGTAACAGCTGGAACGACCGACAGCGAGCCTATCGACCACACCTTTGAGAATGTCACGTATGCAGTGTCGGGGCAACTCTTCTTCAGCCCAACGACCTCTTTAAAGATGAATCTAAGCTCAAACACCTCAGAACCATCTGTGAATAATCTGGTTAATGTATATAACCTCACCAACTCACAATATATCTCTAAAGGTAACTCAATGTTGACCCCCGCTTATACGACCTCTCTAAGATCATTCTTCGTTCACTCAAATGTTGAAAGAGGATCTACCCTTATGGTTATGGGAGGATTCGAGAATCGTAAAAACTACATTGGAAATCACATCGTCTACAATCCGGAGACCTTCTACATCGATGGCGAGGCATATAACCCAATTGAGTACTCTGTTCCAGTTAACCTCGAAGATGATTACTGGTCACTTCGCGCAATGATGGAGTATGGATTCCCTATCTCACCCATTAAGAGTAACTTCAATATTCGTGGAGGCATTAACTATCAGCTTACCCCAAGTATCATCGGTGGATCAATCCTTGACGATGGAACAATTAGTGGCGGAGAGGTTAACAACACTGAGAGTATGACCTATAGCCTCAACGCAGTGCTAGGTAGTAACATCTCGGAGAATGTTGACTTCACCCTATCATGGAATGGCGAATATAGCGAAGCACTCAACTCAGCATCTACAAGCGATGACACCAATACATACTACAACCAAACGGCATCTGCCAATATGAAATTTGTCTTTGGCGCAGGCTTCACCTTCACCGGTGCAGTAACCTACAAGGAGTATGTAGGTATCACCAACGACTACCAAGAGTCATACGTATTGTGTAATGCATTTATCGGTAAGAAGATCTTCCGCAACAAACGTGGAGAGCTAAATATTGGTGTTAACGACATCTTCGATCAGAATACATCATTCTCTCGCTCAGTGGGTTCTGGCTACACAACTAACACCTACAATAGTGCTATTGGTCGTTACTACTCAATCCAACTTGTATACAACCTCCGCTCATTTGGAAACCAAAAGGGCAGCGGTGAGCAGCGTGGTCCGGGTATGGGTATGGGTCGCGGCATGGGTGGACCTCCGATGTAAACCTCTTAAAAAGATAGAATAAGGATAGCCTCCCTTTCGGGAGGCTATCCTTATTTTTTACCCCATTATATCTCAACTTTAATTAAAGTAGTTCATTTTATATTTTTTTCACTATCTTTGTAGTATATGGATAGAATAGCAATATTTCCGGGATCTTTCGACCCCTTTACACGTGGTCACGCTGCGGTTGTTGAGCAGGCTTTGAGCCTCTTCGACCATGTTGTCATAGCTATTGGCTGCAATAGTGAGAAGCGAGGATTTATGAGTATCGACTCACGCAAAGCCCTCATTGAGGAGTTATATAGGTCGCAGAGTCGAGTCGAGGTAGCCTCCTACGAGGGTCTCACCATAGATTTTGCGCGAGCGAGGGGGGCTGTAGCCATTATTCGAGGTATGCGCAGCACAATTGACTTTGAGTATGAGAGGACGCTAGCTGCCGTCAATAGTCGTCTCTGTTGTGATATTGCTACAGTTGTACTATTTGCACCATCCCATCTGGCAGATGTATCATCCAACATTGTGCGCGAGCTCTATAGCTATGGTCACAGTGTAGATGAGTTTCTTCCGCAGGGGATTAATATTGAGAGTTATATTAAGAAATAAATATAGAATTAAATGAAAATGGAATTTACAGCCGAAATGATCGCAGGCCTCTTGGGTGGTGATATTGTTGGCGATAAAGATGTAGTTGTATCGAAGGTCTCCTCAATTGAGGAGGGTAAGGATGGAAGCTTAGCATATCTTACCAATCTTAAATATGAGCCATTTATCTACACCTCTGATGCCTCAGTGGTGATTGTCGATCGTAGCTTCGATCCATCGGCAGCAATCAAACCAACCCTTATTAAGGTCGATAATGCGACTCAAGCTATCGTTAAACTGCTGGAGGTCTACAACGCGGCGATCAACAAACGTCGAACGGGAGTTGCTTCAATGTCGTCAATCAGCGATCAAGCGGAGGTTGCCGAGGAGATATATGTAGGCGAGTTCACCGTTATTGAGCGAGGGGCAAAGATTGGCGCAGGGTGTCAGATCTACCCTCAATGCTTTATTGGTGAGGGTGTTACAATTGGCGAGGGGACAACCCTCTACCCCGGTGTAAAGATCTATCGAGATTGTCATATTGGCAAAAACTGTATCATTCATGCGAGTGCCGTTATTGGCGCTGATGGCTTTGGATTTGCCCTCAGAGAGGATGGCAGCTTCGATAAGATTCCACAATTGGGAAATGTCATAATAGAGGATTATGTTGAGATTGGAGCCAACACCTGCATAGATCGAGCTAAAACCGACTCGACAATTATTCGTCGCGGAGTGAAGCTAGACAACCTCATTCAAGTTGCCCACAACGTGGAGATTGGTCAAAATACAGTCTCCTCAGCTCAGATGGGTATTGCCGGCTCTTCGAGCATCGGCAGCAACTGCTTCCTAGGGGGTAAAGTAGGTATCGTCGACCATGTGCACATAGGCAACAACTGCAAGATAGGCTCCATGACAGGACTTACATGCAATATACCTGATAATGAGGTGCGAGTAGGATTCTTCCCCGCGTTACCGGGTATTCAGTTCCACCGCACGGCAAGTGTCGTTAAGGATCTTCCAGAGATAGCACGCTCTCTTAGAGCATTGCAGAAAGAGGTTAAAGCACTCAAAGGCGAATAGATGGCCACCGAAGAGCGTTACAGAATTATTGGCATTGATCCCGGCACCAACTTTATGGGATATGGCGTATTGGAGGTTGAGGGCAAGAGGCTGCGCGCGGTTATCTTGGGCGAGATTGACCTCCACAAGATTGAGGATCCCTACGCCAAGCTAAGCCATATCTTCGAGCGTGTATCAGCACTTGTCAAGGAGTATAAGCCGCGCGAAGTGGCTCTGGAATCACCATTCTTTGGCTCAAATATACAATCTATGCTTAAGCTGGGGCGCGCGCAAGGTGTAGCTATGGCAGCAGCGTTAAGTCATGGTGTGGATGTATTCGAATATGCTCCCACGCGCGTGAAGCAGGCAATCACTGGGCGTGGAGGAGCCTCCAAGGAGAGTTTAGCAGGGATGCTGAAATCAATCCTAAATATTGAATCACCCTCCAAGAGGCTCGATGCAACCGATGGTATGGCTGTGGCCTTATGTCACTACTACGCCATCTCATCACCTCTGATTGGCATTGATCGAGGCGCTAAAAACAAGGGGCTAGGAGGAGGCGTGAAATCCTCCAGCCGCAAAGGAAGCTCCTCTTGGGAGCAGTTCGTAAGGGAGAACCCCGAACGAGAGATGAAACATTTAACTAAAAAAAAATAACTATGAAGAAAATTATTTGTTTTGCACTTGCAGCACTTGCATGCAGCTGTTCAAGTGGCAACTTTACCATCAATGGTAAGCTAGAGGGCATTACCGCTGGCGACTCGCTAGTAATCTACTCCTACTTCGACAGCAACAAGAGGCTGGCAGCATGTGCTGTGATGGCTGATGGCACCTTCTCATTTAAAGGTAGCGTTGACCAGACAACCACTGGCGCCTTGGTACTTAACAACAGCAGTATGATTACCCCCATCTTCCTAGAGGGAGGCAAAGTAACCATCTCAGTAAATGAGAGTGGTGAACTCAAGATTCAAGGAGGAGAGCTCAACAACAGCTTCTCTTCATATATTGTTGAGACAAACCTCATTGAACAAAAGTTTAGAAGTGTCGACCCCTCTCTTCCTGAAGCTGAGTTGCAGGCGGCACAAGATGTAGTCTATGGAGAGTACCTTGAATATGTTGAGTCTGTAGTTGATGAGAACTTGGACAACCTGCTTGGAGCATTCCTCTTCTCAAATGAGGAGATCAACCGCTTTAAGAGTGCAACGGAGGCGTTGGAGCGTGTCGATGCGTTCAGCACAGAGATCAAGGAGCAACCATTTATGATTGAGATACGCGAGTCGATCAGCGCAATGCTAAGAACAGAGACTGGCCAACAATACACTGATATTAAGCTAAATAGCGTTGACGGCACTGCAATTGCAGTCTCTGACCTCTTGGCAGATGGCAAGTATGTCCTAATTGATTTCTGGGCAACTTGGTGCAGCCCATGTGTCAGCGAGCTACCATACCTCAAGGAGGCATATGCAGAGTTCAAAGATAAAAACTTTGAGATCTATGGAGTATCACTCGACCAAAATATCGAGGATTGGAGCGACATGGTTGACCAAAACATGCCATGGGTTAATGTCATCGACAATGAGAGCGTAGTCGCAGCTGACCTCTATGCAATTCGCAATATACCAGCTAACTTCCTCATCTCTCCATCGGGCGAGATTATCGCTAAAAACCTTAGAGGCGAGGATCTTGCAACAATCCTTAAGGAGCACATTCAATAGAGTCAAGTTATAAAATATTAATAGGCTGTCCATATCGTTTTGGACAGCCTATTAAATTCAAACTATGCTAAAGAAATTAACGTCCCATCCAGCCGCCATCAACTAAAACAATTGAGCCATGCATATAATCGGCTGCCTTAGAGGATAGGAAGACCACAGGGCCTCCGAAGTCCTCTGGAGTACCCCAGCGACCAGCTGGAATACGAGAAAGGATTGACTCGGAGCGCTCCGCGTCGGCACGAAGAGCTGCGGTATTATCTGTTGAGATATAGCCCGGAGCGATAGCATTAACATTGACGCCTCGCCCAGCCCACTCATTGGCGAAGGCCATAGTCATTTGACCTACTGCACCTTTACTCGCTGCATAGCTTGGCACATTAATACCTCCTTGGAATGTTAGAAGTGAAGCTACAAAAACAATCTTTCCCTCGCCACGAGCCACCATATCGCGGCCAAACTCGCGCGTGAGAATAAATTGAGCACTCTGATTTATCTCAATGATGGTATCCCACAACTGATCTGCATGCTCCGCAGCGGGGGCACGAAGAATGCTACCTGCATTATTAATAAGTATATCAACAACGGGGAACTCCGATTTAACGGCCGCAATAAATTCGTAGAGCGCTGCACGATCACTAAAGTCGCACGTATACCCCTTAAAGGTGCGACCTAGGGCTCTAACCTCTCTCTCGACATCGCTCCCCTCAGTCTCAAGGGTGGCACTCACCCCAATTATATCAGCACCTGCCGCAGCTAATGCCACAGCCATGCCCTTTCCAATACCACGCTTACAGCCAGTGACAATAGCCACCTTCCCCTTAAGGCTAAAAAGATCTAAGTAACTCATATTTAATTATTTATTGCGAATCTCCACACGACGAATTTTTCCACTTATTGTCTTTGGCAACTCCGTTACAAACTCCACGATACGAGGGTATTTATATGGTGCTGTGACCCTCTTGACATGATTCTGAATCTCCTTGATGAGCTCCTCTCGGTTGTGGTCCCTATAGCTTGCGGCCAACACAATAGTAGCTTTGACCGCCTGTCCACGAACCTCATCGGGAACACCCGTAATGGCACACTCCACAACGGAGGGGTGAGTCATAAGAGCACTCTCAACCTCGAAAGGTCCGATGCGATATCCCGATGACTTGATGACATCATCCGCTCGACCAACAAACCAGAAGTAACCATCCTCATCACGCCATGCCACATCTCCCGTGTAGTAGATGTCACCATCATACACCTCTGCTGTCATCTCAGCATCACGATAATACTCCTTAAAGAGTCCTAGAGGATGTCCATCGCTACAACGAATGACAATCTGACCCTGCTCACCATCCTCTGCCGAACGCCCATCTGGGGTCAATAGATCAACTCTATATTGAGGATTTGGGATACCCATAGAGCCCGGCTTAGGCTCAACCCAAGGGTACGTTGCCAACGTCAGGGTTGTCTCCGTCTGACCGAAGCCCTCCATCAACTTAATGCCGGTCTTCTTATAGAACTCCTCATAGACAACCGGGTTGAGTGCCTCTCCCGCAATAGTACAATATTTAAGCGTCGAGAGATTAAAATTAGATAGATCCTCTCGGATAAGGAAGCGGAAGACCGTAGGAGGTGCACAGAAAGATGTGATTCCATACTTCTCGATCATCGTCAAAACGTCAGCTGGTTCGAACTTATCAAAGTCGTAAACGAAGACATTAGCTCCCGCAATCCACTGTCCATAGAGCTTACCCCAAACGGCCTTACCCCAACCGGTATCTGCGAGGGTTAGGTGGAGACTCTCCTCATTGAGGTTATGCCAATACGACGCCGTGATGATATGAGCAAGTGGATAGGTGAAATCATGAGCCACCATCTTAGGGTTTCCCGTAGTGCCAGAGGTGAAGTAGAGTAGCGAGATATCATCGTTGGAGTTGAGCGTAGCAGGTCGCACGAAGGGTGCCGCGCCCTCTACCCCACTCTTATAATTAAGCCACCCCTCTGGAGTGGTGTCACCGATTGTGACTCTGTGAAGAAGCGATGGAGAGTGCGCAACGGAGCTATCAATATGCTTTGTGACAACCTCATCGCCAACCGACACGATCATCTTTATATCGGCTGCATTACAACGGTACACTATATCTTTTTCGGTAAGGAGGTGCGTCGCAGGGATAGACACAGCTCCAATCTTATGCAGGGCAATAATCGAGAACCAAAACTCATATCTGCGCTTGAGGATCAACATGACCATATCGCCCCTCTCAATGCCGAGCGAGAGGAACCACGAGGCAGCTTTATCACTCTCTCGCTTAATATCAGCAAAGGTGAAGTCGACATGCTCCCCTCTATCATTGGTCCAGCAAAGAGCTTTTTTCTCCGGATCACTCTCCGCCCAACTATCCACTACATCGTAACCGAAGTTAAAGTTTTCAGGTACATTGACCTTAAAATTATTCATAAAGTCGCTCTGCGAAGCGAACTTAGTTTGGGTTAAATATCTTTCAATCATACAATAACAAATTCAGTAGTCCTACGGACCCTTCTTAGATAATTATGGCTAGTATCTTAAGGTTCTTACCATCGAGCGCCTTCATGCCATGGGGCCTCATTGAGTCAAAATAGATCGAGTCGCCCTCCTCTAGGATCAACTCCTTACCATCAATGGTGAGCATCATCTTGCCCTCCAAGACCATATTGAACTCTTGCCCCTCATGAGAATTTAGATGAACCGTATCACTATCACTCGGCACCACCTTAACCAAAAATGGATTCGCCTTACGACGCGCAAAGCCCGCAGCCAACGATTGATACTTATACGCCTTACTACGTCTTACGGCCGCTCCAGTGCCTTTACGAGTCAAGAAGTAAGAGCTCATGTGAGGCTCCTCCCCAAAGAGCAGAGCGCTCATCTCAACTTTATAATGTTTACTTATGCTATATAATACCCCAACAGGAATATCAATCTCGCCAGATTCATATAAGTTATACTGCTCCACCGAAACACCGCAAACCTCTGCCATCTCCGCCTCTCCGACATCCAGCACATCCCTCAAACCCTTGAGCCGCAACGCAATCTCTTTAATATGTTTATTCATAATATTTTTAAAACGTAAAGTTACAAGACCAAAATGTTTATGCGAAAAATAA
The DNA here is from genome assembly GCA_047172325.1 of Rikenellaceae bacterium. Classification (GTDB taxonomy): domain Bacteria; phylum Bacteroidota; class Bacteroidia; order Bacteroidales; family Rikenellaceae; genus Alistipes. Next base: position 46,200 of record JBCQWG010000016.1, read on the forward strand.
CCCCCTCAACAACAAATGGGCTATACATCCACAAATATAGACAAAAAAAACAGAATAGGAAACTAAAATGTCAGAAACTACAGAGTGAACACATGAAAAATAAAACTTACACCACTTGCTCACTGCCCTAACAGCGGGCGGCTGCCAAGCAAAGCTTGGATTGGGTTTAGCGAAGCTATAAGCCCAATACGCAAGAGTAATATGCACCCGCGGGGGTGCTTTTCCCCGCCCGCCGGAGGCGATACGAAACGATTTTTTCATGCGTCTACCCTATATTTAATTACAGTTTATACTGTTATTTCGAAAAAATTATGTAATTTTGCAAAGATTTAGCAAAAGAGATATAATTACTATAACTTATAAAACACAAAATTATGGTTTCTTACAAAGATTTAGGTCTTGTTAACAGCCGCGAATTGTTCGCAAAGGCTATTGAGGGTGGCTACGCTATCCCAGCATTCAACTTTAATAACATGGAGCAGATGCAGGCGATCATCCAAGGTTGCGTTGAGTGTAGCTCTCCAGTTATTCTTCAAGTGTCGGCAGGTGCTCGTAACTATGCTAACCAAACTCTTCTTCGCTACATGGCGCAAGGTGCTGTTGAGTACGCTAAGGAGTTGGGTAAGAATATTCCAATCGTTCTTCACCTTGACCACGGTAACTCATTTGAGCTTTGCAAGAGCTGTATTGATATGGGATTCTCATCGGTTATGATCGACGGTTCTCACCTTCCATACGAGGAGAACGTAGCTCTAACTAAGAAGGTTGTAGAGTACGCACACGCACACGACGTAACAGTTGAGGGTGAGCTAGGAGTATTGGCAGGTGTTGAGGATGAGGTATCTTCAGATCACCACACATACACTGAGCCAGATGAGGTTGAGGATTTCGTAAAGAAGACAGGTGTAGATTCACTTGCTATCTCAATCGGTACTTCACACGGTGCAAACAAATTTACTCCAGATCAGTGTACTCGCAATGCTGATGGCATCCTTGTTCCACCATCGCTTCGTTTCGACATCCTTAAGGAGATCGAGGTTCGTATCCCCGGCTTCCCAATCGTTCTTCACGGATCATCTTCAGTACCACAAGAGTACGTTAAGATCATCAATGAGAATGGTGGTGCCCTTAAAGATGCAATCGGTATCCCAGAGGAGCAACTTCGTGAGGCTGCTGCAAGTGCAGTATGTAAGATCAACATCGACTCAGATGGCCGTCTAGCAATGACAGCTGCTGTACGCGAGATCTTCGCTAAGATCCCAGCAGAGTTCGACCCACGCAAATACTTGGGCCCAGCTCGCGACGAGCTTAAGAAGCTCTACAAGCACAAGTGTGAGAGCGTTCTAGGTTCTGCTAACAGAGCATAATCTTACACAGGTATATAATCGAGTAGGAGGAAACGAAAGCAAGTAGTTTCCTCCTACTTTCGTTTCCGACCTCTCACACCACCGTACATGCGGTTCCGCATACGGCGGTTCCTTAATT
>JBCQWG010000017.1:0-47063 GCA_047172325.1 Rikenellaceae bacterium
GCAATCGAAATTATCATCATTGCAAGTGGGGGTGATCCTAAACTATTTTTTAGAAACTGATCTTCCGACCACCCATGGGGTGCTCCCTGCGGAGCTATTCTTCTTCTTGCGTATTGGGCTTATAGCTGCGCTATGAAATTAAAGAGATCCAAAATGTTATCACGAATAAATTCGCATAACATTTTAATCTCTTTAATTTTTTAAATGCCTAGAGGCATTTAAACCCAATCCGAGGTTAACATAGATAGATGTATTGCAAAGAGTGTTGCAAATTCATTTGCATAAGATCTTTGCAATACATCTATCGTAGGGCAAAAGCCCCATCACATCAGCGCAACACAAAAGGTCAAAAACGATAGTTTTTGGATCCAAGCTAAGCTTGGTGCCGCGCGGCATGAGCGCGATGAGAAACTCTTTTTTCATGTGTTTACCCTGATCCTATTTGTGGAATAGTTTTTGAAAATATAAGCAAAAAATTATATTTTCACCAAAGTTATAGATTATGATTAGAGTATTTTTCTATTTGATAATGATGTTGCTTGCTCTGTCTTGCAATGAAGTTGAATCTCTCGATGTTGATGGCAGTGTTAGTCCTAATTCACCATTGACGATTAATGCCTCTACGGTAGTGGTCACAAAAGGTGAGTTGGTCTACGAGGTAGAAGATATGGGCTCGATAGGTCTCTATTGCGCAATGACTGGCGATGTGGCGTGGTCAGATACCACAACATTCTCGAAGATGGAGGATCGTCTCTTCTCCATAACAAGTGATAAAGAGTGGCAGATTGATGGTGACCCTGAGCCATGGGGGTATGCAACAATGAAGGATAACTATACTTTCTTTAGTTACTCACCTCATAGTGGTGAAGCACAAGGTGTCGCGCCGCGCATCAAAGATGGTGAGTTGGTCATTGATTATGTAGCCTCCAACAGCTCCAGCGATCAACCCGATCTAATGTATGCCATGCCGCGCAAAGATATATATGCGCAGGTTATAAATGGCGTGTCGCTAGATTTCTATCATGCTCTTGCGAGTGTTAGTTTTAGTCTTATATCGGTGACGGGCGAAAAGATAACAGCAATTACCATATCGGATGTTGTGAGTGAGGGGTCGCTGAGTTGGGATTATGAACTCAATGAGCCAGCGTGGAGCTTTGAGAAGTCGGCATCCAGCTCTTTTAGTGTGGAGGTGGATGAGGAGTACACCCCAAACTGTGAAACATCCACACTGGTCAATACTACAGGCGGCTACTTAATGATGATACCTCAAACATTAACAAATGGTGTCGAAGTTGTCATTGAGATTGATGGAGAGGAGGAGAGAACTCTTATGATTCCCGCAGGAAGTGTGTGGGAGGCGGGATCCAACTACAACTATATTATTCGATTAAGGGAGGATGCTGCTAGTGATTTTATCTACAGCTCAGACGAGATCTCTAATTGCTACATTATAAATCCCACTCCGGGTGAAGCGACAGTCGTTCAGATACCCATCGAAGATCGTATAAATGATTTTTGGAAGAACTACTCGGATAAGGGTAATAATAGAGATAAAATTAGAACTTCTAGCACCACCGACGAATTTACTGTCGTGATGGTGTGGGAGGATTTTGAAGGGGAGTTCTCATTCGGGTATACTGTTATGGGTGACGAAGATAAGAAGATGGCAGTATTACTAACGATACCAGCAGAGTTTCAAGAGGGAAACTTTGTCTTTGCCGTTCAGGAGGATGATGGGTATGACTCAGATGGTAATAGCACCGGCAAAACTACCCTGTGGTCATGGCACCTGTGGTTCACCGACTACAACCCTGATGCCATCGCCAAGGCGAATAAAAACAATATCGAGATAGGGGTTGATCGAGCGTATAAATGTGATGGTTACCAAGGCGCAGTACACAGATATAAAGATGTAGGCGAAGAGGTAACTGTATGGAGCAGCATCTACCAAGATAAATTTATCATGGATAGAAATATTGGTGAGCGAAATGAGTACTCTAAAGATTATGGAGCGGGTGCCGTCTACTACCAATTTGGACGTAAGGATCCATTTCCGGGCAATGGTGCATGGTATGGTGGTGATAAAACAAGACCCTCAATAAGGTCATCATCAAGTTATCATTTCTACGAATCAGTAGAGTATTCAGTCGATCTACTCTTCTCCTCATCGAGTAGCTCAGATAACTGGTGTATTGAGAGTGCGGCTCGCGATGCGGCACATATATGGTTCGATGAAGATCTACCAATCGAAAATTACGACGAGGGTAAATCAATCTTCGATCCATCGCCCTTGGGCTGGCGAGTGCCGGTAAGTGATACGTGGAGTAGCTTCAACAACCCCGACTCGACACAAGATTGTAGCGATAGTACCAAATCTGTGGGAGTCTATAACTATTATGGTTGCATAAACTCCGAAGAGAAGGGAAGTTTGCTTGAAGCCGACGAGGTAGGATATGTATGGAGTGCCAACCCCCTTGACTCTGAAACAGGTATCTGCCTCTTCCACTCAGCGAGTTCCGTAATATTACCTTACGGTTTAATTATGACATATGGATTACCGGTGCGAGCTATTCAGGAGTGATGTGCAAAAAAAACTAGGGCAACTTGCGTTTGTCCTAGTTTAATACCTTAATAATTGAATCCGAATGCCCAAAGAGGTATAATATTTCCATAGCCTGACTCAATGTCATCCTTGACAATATAGCCGCTCTCCACGCTCTCTATCTGTCGTTGCCCTTTACCTTTTCCGCCCACTTCAAAGGTATCATCTCCGATGGTGAAATCTGCAACCTTTGACGAAATCACATCATTCATAACACTCATCTGCAAGAAGAAGAGACTCTTACGAATATTGCCTATATCGGGTGTCCCCTCCGAAAGTAGGTATATAAGATTGGTGTTACCTAAATAAATCTTCTCTACTTTGCCCAGTGCTCTAATTCCCTTTGTTTGGTCACGGAGCAGCCCAACTAACCCAGCCTTTTCGAGGTAGTATATGAAATCTGTCACCTTATTGCGGTGAATGTCCATCATCGTAGCTATCTTGGTGAAGTTTGGTTTGAAGGGTACACTCTGAGATATGATATATAGAAGTTGTCGGAGCTTCTTGGTCGAGGAGATATTCATATTAGCATAGAACGGGATATCGACCTCTAGCATAAGGTTTAATGTTTGGCGCAGCCTCTGTTCATATCCCAACTCCTTGAAGAATGGGTAGTAGCCACGATGAAGATACTCCTTGAAGTGAACAAGTGGATGCTCGATTTCATCTAACTTAACCCTGTTTTTGAGTATCTCTTCAAGCGAATAGGCAGGCAAAGAGAGTCCTTGAGATAGATTGAGATACTCCCTAAATGAAAGTCCCGCCAAGTGGTAAATCAAAACCCTGCGGCTCAAGTCGGCACTGCCCCTATATATATCAAGAATTGAAGAGCCAGTAAAGACAACCTTTAAATTTGGGAAGTGGTCATATATCATCTTCAACTCCTGCGACCAGTTCTCATACTTGTGAACCTCATCTATATATAGCCTCTTACCGCCATTTTTATAAAATGTAGCCGCGGTGTAGTATAGCCTATGGTCACTAAAGTAGAGGTCATCAGCATAGACAAAGAGGGTATCCTCCTCTGGTTCGTGTAGCTTTATATGTTGCAGAAGCATAGTGGTTTTACCCACTCCACGTGCTCCAACTATTGCCACCATACGCGCCTCCCACTCCACGGTGTCGTGAAGATAGCGTATAAAATCTGTGCTAACTGCCTTTAGTGTAGCCCTATGTAGTTCAAATAATTGCTCCATAACTATCTCATTTTTATACTAATATGCAAAGATAGTGAAAATTGCTAAATAAAAAGTGCAAAATTGCTAAAAAATGTCTATTTTATTTAGCATATTAATACTGCCTCCTAGGGTAAACGCATGAAAAAATAGGCTATCCAAAATCACTGTCGATTTTGGATAGCCTATTTTTTTTGTTCGGGGCAATTACTTGACCTCCTCGAACTCTACATCCTCTGGTTGAGTGTTGGCTGCTCCGCCTTGGGCTCCTGCTTGTGGGTCACCTTGGGGTGCGCCTTGGGCTTGTTGCTGTGCGTAGATATCTTGAGAGGCTGCTTGCCATGCTGCGTTGAGCTCCTCCATTGATGAGTCGATTGCTGCTAGGTCTGCGCTCTTGTGGGCCTCTTTCAGCTTTGCGAGGGCACCTTCGATGGCTGATCTCTTGTCTGCGGGGAGCTTGTCGCCGTACTCTTTGAGTTGCTTCTCTGTTGCGAAGATGTTTGAGTCGGCTGTGTTGAGCTTCTCGATGCGTGTCTTCTCCTCGTTGTCTTTTGCCTCGTTTGCTTTAGCTTCGTCGCGCATGCGTTGGATCTCGGCGTCGGTTAGGCCGCTTGATGCCTCGATGCGGATTGTTTGCTCCTTGCCTGTGCCTTTATCCTTTGCCGATACGTTGAGGATACCGTTGGCGTCGATGTCGAAGGTAACCTCAATTTGAGGTACTCCACGTGGTGCTGCTGGGATGCCATCAAGGTGGAAGCGACCGATAGATTTGTTGTCGCGTGCCATTGGGCGCTCTCCTTGGCAGATGTTGATCTCAACGGATGGTTGGTTGTCAGATGCTGTTGAGAACACCTCGCTCTTGCGTGTAGGGATTGTGGTGTTGCTCTCGATAAGTTTTGTGAGAACGCCACCCATAGTCTCGATACCGAGTGAAAGTGGAGTTACGTCGAGGAGCAATACATCTTTAACCTCACCTGTGAGGACGCCACCTTGGATTGCAGCACCTACTGCAACAACCTCGTCTGGGTTTACGCTGCGGTTAGGGGTCTTGCCGAAGAACTCCTCGACAACCTTTTGGATAGCTGGGATACGTGTAGAGCCACCAACTAGGATAACCTCGTCGATTTGTGATGCTGAGAGGCCTGCGTCGCGAAGTGCCATGCGGCAAGGCTCAATAGTCTTTTGTACTAGGTGGTCGCAAAGTTGCTCGAACTTAGCACGTGTTAGGGTCATCATCATGTGTTGAGGAATACCATTAACTGGCATGATGTATGGCAAGTTGATCTCTGTAGAGGTTGTTGAAGAGAGCTCGATCTTAGCCTTCTCAGCAGCCTCCTTAAGGCGTTGAAGTGCCATTGGGTCTTGGCGAAGGTCGATTTGGTGCTCAGCCTTAAATACCTCTGCCATGTAGTCGATAAGAACGTGGTCGAAGTCATCTCCTCCTAGGTGGGTGTCACCATTAGTAGATTTCACCTCAAATACGCCATCTCCAAGCTCCAAGATAGAGATATCGAAAGTACCACCACCAAGGTCATATACTGCGATCTTTGCATCGGTATCTTTCTTATCTAGTCCATAAGCTAGGGCTGCTGCCGTAGGCTCATTGATGATACGACGAACCTTGAGTCCTGCGATCTCGCCCGCCTCCTTGGTTGCTTGACGCTGAGAGTCAGAGAAGTAAGCAGGAACTGTGATTACAGCCTCTGATACATCTTGACCTAGATAATCTTCTGCTGTCTTCTTCATCTTTTGGAGGATGATAGCAGAGATCTCTTGAGGAGTGTAGAGGCGTGAGTCGATATCTACGCGAGGGGTGTTGTTGTCACCCTTTACGATAGTGTAAGGAGCACGCGCGATATCAGAGGTCACCTTGTCGTAAGCCTCTCCCATGAAACGCTTAATAGAGAAAATAGTGCGCTTTGGATTTGTAATTGCCTGACGCTTAGCGGGGTCACCCACCTTGCGCTCGTTGTTGTCGATAAATGCTACGATCGAAGGAGTTGTTCTATGTCCCTCTGCATTAGGAATAACGACAGGCTCGTTACCCTCCATTACAGATACACATGAGTTTGTTGTTCCTAAGTCAATACCAATAATCTTTCCCATAGTTGTAAAATATTTTAGTTGTTTAAATTTATTTTTAGTTAAATGCCTTTGCCTCTTTATGAACAAATGGTATACCAAACCAATTTTTATGACATTAGACTGCCATTTTGTCACTCCTTGCGACATCGCGGATAGATTCTCGCCATTCAGGGGTGACATTTGTGCAGTGTGCAATGCTATATTCTGGTATGAATAATGGTTAATGGTTAATGATCTTTTTTTTTATTGTTGCAGAATTGGAGAAATAGGATTAATTTCTTATATTTGTGTAGGACTTTGATGAAAGTTCGTAATATTTTAATTTATTATGAGATATCTATATTCAATATTGTTTACCTTAAGCATGCTCTCTTTGTATGCTCAGGGCAGTATTGATCGAGCTCTAGATGATCTGGGGGTAAAGATCAAGGAGCGATATCTATATAAAATAGAGAAGGATAGAAGAATTAATGCGTTGAAGTTTAGGCTCAGCGAGAGTAATGATGTTACCCTCGAATCGTCGTTGTGCCATGAGCTCTTCGAGGAGTATAAAACGTTTCAGTATGACTCTGCATATCTTTATGCGTTGCGTCTGCATGATTTCGCTGCGCAGTCGGGGCGTGATGAGCTTCTGGCACAAGCGGATTGTGATCTTTTGTATTGTTACTCTACAGCTGGTTTCTTTAAGGAGGGAGGCGACATTATAGACTCCTTTGAGTATGAAGGTCTCTCGAATACGATTATGGCTAACTATTATCGAAGTTGTATTCGTTACTACTATAATCTAATGAGTTTTGTGAGTAGTGCCTCACCCCTCTATAGCAAATATCGGGGTGAGATGTTACGTTCAACGCAGCTCTCTTTGGAGTATCTTGAGCCGGGTGGCTTCAACTACGATTTCATCGAGGTGCAGAGTGATATTCTCCTTGGGGAGCATAGTAGGGAGTCTATAGTAAAGGTTGAGGAGTTGCTTACAACGCCCAATCTTTCGCTCAATAATAAGGCTATTCTCTACTCGTGGCTCGGCATGGCGCATCAGTCGCTGGGCTCCATAGATGATGCTATATACTATACGGCACTCTCTATGATTGCCGATATTGAGTCGTGCACCTTTGAGACAACCTCAGCAAAGGTGTTGGCGCAATACATGTATGAAAAGGGGGATATAGAGCGGGCCTCGACCTATATAAAGGTGGCGCTGGAGGATGCTAACACCTATAATTCGCCATATCGCAAGTTGGAGATTCAAGCCATCTTGCCCGATATCACCGACCAGCGTTTCAACCTTATGCAGCAGGATAAGCGTTTTTTGTCTATCATATCGGCTATCATTGTGTTGCTGCTGTTGATAATTATCTTCACGCTCTATAAGATCCATATGCGAAATGTAGCTCTGCGTGGTGCGCGTGGTGAGATTGAGGCGCGTGCAAGTGAGCTCTCGACGATGAATGGTCGTTTGTCGGTGGTCAATAAGGAGCTCTCGGAGGCAAACCAGATTAAGGATCAATATATTATAGAGTCTTTATATAGTGACTCCGGATTTGTCGATAGTGTGGATAATATGTGTAAGGTTATCTCACGAAAGGTTAAAGCGAAGCAATATGATGATATCTTGGATCTTATAAGAGGTGTCGGCATTAAGCAAGAGCGTAAACGTATGTCGTCGACCTTCGATTTAGCATTCCTTAAGCTCTTTCCAAACTTCGTGACCGAATATAATAAGCTCTTCGATGAGAGTCATGAGGCGGTGCTTGGTGAGGCTGGTGAGCTCACTGCGGAGATGAGAATCTTTGCCCTTATTAGATTGGGAATTGATGATGTAGCTCTTATTTCGAAATATTTAAACCTGTCGCTAAATACTGTTTATGTATATAAAGCAAAAGTTAAAGCTCGCACAATTGTCCCAAAAGATGAGTTTGAGACATATATTAAGGCGATAAAACAACCATATTAAGCCTTAATTTACGTAAAATATTATTTTGTTAATTATCTATTAATAAATATTTTATAATCTTTATTGATTTTAATTTGCTTTAATTGATTGTTATTAGGTTATAGGATGGTTAACTTTGTGTAAGCAAGATCGGAGAGGTGTCGACTCTCTCCCGTTCAAGCTAAACAAATGTTTAACCAACTAATTAGAACCAATGAAATTAATAACAGCAAAAAGAGCTATTTTATTGTTTGCTTGTGTCACAGGAGCTGTTAGCTCACTACTTGCACAATCTCTTAACTCTCCAGATGGTGATATGCAGCTTGACTTCAAGTTGAGTCAATCTGGCGAGCCAATCTACTCCCTTATATATAAAGGTAAAGATGTAATTCTTCCCTCTAAGCTAGGTCTCGACCTGCGCGATGCACCATCTTTGATCTCTGGATTTAGTGTAGCAGATGTTGAGACGAGTTCGTCGGATAGCACATGGAATCCAGTGTGGGGTGAGGAGAGTGAAATTCGTGATAATTATAATGAGATCGCTATAAAGCTTCATCAAGCGCAGAGCGATCGAGATATCATCGTTCGTTTCCGTCTCTATGATAACGCCTTGGGCTTCCGCTATGAGTTCCCTTTGCAGAAGAATCTCAACTACTTTGTTATCGAGGAGGAGAACACAGAGTTTGCGATGAGTGGTGACCACAACGCTTTCTGGATCCCCGGAGATTACGACACTCAGGAGTATGACTACGTTGAGTCGAAGCTCTCCGAGATCCGCTCCTTGATGGACTCTGCCGTAACTCCGAACGCCTCGCAGACGCCATTCTCGCAGACAGGCGTGCAGACCTCATTGCAGATGAAGAGCGATGATGGTCTCTACATCAATCTTCATGAGGCAGCGCTCGTAGATTACTCATGTATGCATCTCAATTTAGATGATGAGAAGATGATCTTCAAGTCGTGGTTGACACCCGACGCAGTAGGTGCCAAGGGATATTTGCAGGCGCCAACCCAATCTCCATGGCGCACGGTGATCGTGAGTGATGATGCTCGCGATATTCTTAACTCTCGTATCACGTTGAATCTCAATGAGCCATGTGCCTACGAGGATACATCGTGGATCAAACCAGTTAAATATATTGGTGTTTGGTGGGAGATGATAACAGGTCATAGCTCATGGTCCTATACCGATGATCTTCTCTCGGTGAAGCTAGGTGAGACTGACTACACTGCAACAAAGCCAAATGGTCGTCATGCAGCCAACAACGAAAAGGTGATGGCATATATCGACTTCGCAGCGGAGCATGGTTTCGATCAGGTATTGGTTGAGGGATGGAATCAAGGCTGGGAGGATTGGTTCGGTATGTCTAAAGATTATGTCTTTGACTTCGTGACTCCATATCCCGATTTCGATGTTAAGATGCTCAATGAGTATGCTGCGAGCAAGGGTGTACGTTTGATGATGCATCACGAGACCTCCTCTTCGGTTCGCAACTATGAGCGTCATATGGATCAAGCATATCAATTTATGGTGGATAATGGTTACAATGCAGTGAAGAGTGGCTATGTAGGCGATATCATCCCACGTGGAGAGTATCACTATGGTCAATGGATGAATAACCACTACCTATATGCAATTAAGCGTGCTGCCGACTATAAGATATCTGTTAATGCTCATGAGGCGGTTCGCCCTACGGGATTGTGTCGCACCTATCCTAATCTTATTGGTAATGAGTCGGCTCGTGGCACCGAGTATGAGTCGTTTGGTGGCAATAAGCCATTCCACACAACACTCCTTCCATTCACACGTCAAATTGGTGGTCCAATGGATTATACCCCCGGTATCTTTGATGTTCATATGAACTTCTTGGGTCATGATGAGCATAGCAAGGTGCTAACAACACTCACTAAGCAGTTGGCGCTCTACGTCACTCTATATAGTCCTTTGCAGATGGCGGCAGATCTTCCATCGAACTATGAGAAATATATGGATGCATTCCAATTTATTAAGGATGTAGCAATTGATTGGGATGAGAGTATATACCTTGAGGCTGAGCCGGGAGACTATCTCACCGTAGCACGTCGCGAGAAGGGCTCTAGCAATTGGTTTGTTGGAGGTATCACCGATGAGAATCGTCGCACAGCAGAGCTCTCTTTTGATTTCTTGGATCCTTCGAAGGAGTATGTTGCAACAATATATTGTGACACTAAGCAGACCGATTATGAGACTAATCCAACGGAGTATCGCATTGAAAAGGGTAAGGTCAATGCTAAGAGTAAGCTCTCGATAGATATGGCTCGAAGTGGTGGCTTTGCAATTTCGATCATCGAGGCAACTGCCGATGATGCAAAACTCAAGAAGCTACGCTTATAATAGAAAAACCTAAACCTAATATAAATTTATGTATTTAACATTTAAAACTTTAAGCTAATGAACAGATTACTTAAATTGTCTATTGTGATGACAATGTTTATGACACTGTTAGCTACAATGACCTACGCGCAGAGTGGTACGGTAATCAAGAGTAGAGTCGTGGACTCTTCAGGAGAACCTATTATTGGAGCCACAATTTTTGAGGTGGGCACCACTAATGGTACTACCACTAATTTGGATGGCGACTTCTCGATGAGAGTCGTAGCCCTAAACTCACTTCTCAACATCTCATATGTGGGATATCAAACCCTTGAGCTTACAGCCGCTGAGGTTCGTAGTTCAATTACACTTCAAACCGATACTCAGATGATTGATGATGTTGTTGTCATCGGCTATGGTACGGTTAAAAAGAGCGATTTGAGCGGCTCTGTTGTGGCTATTAAGGCCGAAGAGATGAATCGCGGTGCTGTAACCTCTCCACAGGAGTTGATGCAGGGTAAGGTTGCCGGTTTGTCTATCACCTCTGGTGATGGAGGTCCCGGCTCTGGTTCAACTATCCGTATTCGTAGTGGCGCTTCGCTCAACGCTTCGAATGATCCTCTTATCGTGATCGATGGCGTGCCAGTGTCGAGCGATGCTGCTCCCGGTACCTCAAATGCGTTGGCTACAATCAACCCTAACGACATTGAGACGATGACCATCTTGAAGGATGCTTCGGCAACCGCTATCTATGGTTCGCGCGCTTCGAATGGTGTAATTATCATCACCACGAAGAAGGGTAGTGCAGGTGATATGAAAGTGACTTATAATAGCACATACTCTTTGAAAGATCCATATAGCCGTGTTGATGTTATGAATGGTGAGGAGTTCACAGCAGCTCTTCTAGGTCAATATGCTGAGGGCACCGATTATGGTGATAGCGCACGTGAGCTTCTAGCAATCTCGCCCGACACCTCTACTAATTGGCAGGATGCTGTCTTCCAGCAGGGATTTAGCGTCGATCAGAATGTTGCTCTCTCCGGTAAGGCGGGATGGCTTCCTTTCCGTGTGTCGCTTGGTTATAATAATGAGCGAGGAACAATTAAGACCTCTGAGTATGAGCGCTTCACAGGTGCATTCAACCTCAGTCCAAAGTTCCTTGACGATCACCTCAGTGTAGATATTAACTTCAAGGCAACTCTCAACAACAATACCTTTGCTGATAGTGGTGCTGTAGGTGCAGCGGTATATTACGATCCAACCAAGCCAATCTACGCAAGTGATGCTTATGGATATAATGGTTACTACAACCACACAAGTAATGCAGATAGCTCTCCCTCGGCTAACACCTTGTCGGCAGCTAACCCTCTTTCGATGCTCTACGATGTAACTAACGAGGGCTCTACGACTCGTAGCTTGGGTAATATCCAAGTTGATTATAAGATACATGGTTTTGAGGATCTAAGAATCAATGTTAATGCTGGTTACGATATGGCAAAGACAACGGGCGACTACTACGTGGCAGCAGGTTCATTCCAAGCTGCTAAGGATGGTACTTTCACCAATATTGGTCAAGGTAACTCATGGGATAATAGACGCGAAAATAAACTTTTGGATATCGTAGGAAACTACAATAAGGAGCTAGGTAAGCACCATATTGATGCGATGGCAGGTTACTCATGGCAACATTTCTACTATAGTAACTTCTCACAAACGAAGTCTAATGTTACCGATTTCGTAGGTGCTAAGGAGGGTTATACCTATAGTGAGCAGGAGGGACGTTATCTTCTAGATGGTTCATATACTGTTCCTTATGAGAACTACTTGGTCTCTTTCTTCGGACGTGTTAACTATAACTACGATGATCGTTACTTGGTTACAGCAACTCTTCGTCAAGATGGATCTTCTCGTTTTAGTGAGAATAACCGTTGGGGATTGTTCCCATCAGCGGCTGTCGCTTGGAGTCTACTTAATGAGGATTTCATGGTCGATGCACAAGATCTATTCTCTCAACTTAAGGTTCGTGTAGGTTATGGTGTAACAGGTCAGCAGGAGATCGGTGACTACCTCTATATGCCTAAGTATGTTGTTGGTAGCAATGTCACAAGTCAATACCTTGGCTCTTATCTAATGAAGCCAGATGGCTATAGCCCCGATTTGAAGTGGGAGGAGACAACAACCTATAACGTAGGTCTCGATTATGGATTCCTTAATAATCGTATCACGGGAAGTGTTGAGTATTACCAGAAATATACTTCGGACCTTTTGAATACCGTAAGTGCTCCAGCAGGTACAAACTTCTCAAATGAGGTTTTGGCAAATATTGGAACAATGAAGAATGAGGGTGTTGAGTTTAGTATCAATGCTGTAGCAATTCAGACCAAAGATTTCACTTGGGAGGTTGGTTATAACGTAACATGGAACACCAGCGAGATCACACAGCTTACAGCGAGCTATAATCCCGATTATGAGGGTATCGTAGCTGCAACAGCTCCTTATGGCACAGGTGTAGTTCTTTCGCGCCACCAAGTTGGGTCAACTCCATATAACTTCTACCTCTTCCAGCAGGTTTATGATGAGAATGGAGATCCAATTCAAAATGCTTTGGTGGATCGTAACGAGGATGGTCAAATCACAGATGCTGACCGCTATTTCACCAATAAGAGCCCTATGGCAGATTACTACATGGGTTTAAGCTCGCAGATGAGATATAAGAATTGGGACTTCGGATTCAACCTTCGTGCAAGTATTGGAAACTATGCTTTCAACGCATCGAATGCAGATAATGGCTCTCTTAATAACTTCTCGAACCAAGGTTTCTTGACTAACTACAATAAGACGGCAGTTGAGTATACTGGATTTACAGGCACAAGCTCTGTTGACCAGAAGTGTAGCGATCTTTTCCTTGAGGATGCATCATTCCTTAAGATGGATAATCTCACTTTGGGTTATAGCTTTCCTAAGCTCGGCTCTCTACCTCTCTCAGGTCGCGTCAGCGCATCTGTTCAGAATGTATTCACTATCACCAACTACTCTGGAATTGATCCTGAGATCCCCGGAGTTTCTGGAATTGATACTACGATCTGGCCACGTGCACGCACCTATACTTTGGGTCTAAGTCTTAACTTTTAATTCACTACAACTATGAAATTTAAAAATATAATAGCTGCAACGCTTCTAGCAACAACTCTGTCGTTTTCGAGTTGCGTTAACGACTTAGATGTTTTTCCGTTGGATGAGAATGTCTTGTCGGCAGATAAAGCATACTCTACCGCTGAGAGCTATACTCAGGGTCTCAACAAAATCTATTCGGTATGGGCTCTTTCGGGTCAAGGTGGTGCTGGAGATTCAGATATCTCAGGCCTTGATGCTGGTAACACAGCTCTATTCCGCGCATGGTGGACTCTTCAAGAGAATACCTCCGATGCAACTAAGTGTTCATGGCCGGACTCTTGGGTGTCGTCGATAAACGATATCACTTGGACTACAACACAGGTTGAATCAATCGAGGGTGTCTACCAACGCTGTATGTATATCGTGGCGCTCACCAATGAGTTTATGAAGAATGTTGGTAATGCTCCTTCGGAGATTGACCAAGATCAATATGCAGCGGAGGCTCGTTTCTGTCGCGCTCTCGCTTACTACACTCTTATGGATCTCTTCGCAATACCTCCATTTATTACCGAGGATAACTATTCGATTAATCCATCTCAATTGACTCGTGTTGAGCTCTTTGATTGGATCGAAGATGAGCTTCTTGAGATCAAAGATGTATTGCCATTGCGCGCTTCGCAGTTTGGTCGTGCCGATCAAAGTGTTGTTAACTCTCTTCTAGCTCGTATGTATCTCAATGCTGAGGTCTATACAGGTACTGCTCGTTATACCGATTGCGTAGCAGCTTGTAATGAGGTTATCGCAGCGGGTTACTCTTTGGCTGACAACTATGCAGAGCTCTTTATGGCCGATAATGACACTAATGCTAATGCTACAAAGGAGATTATCTTCCCTGTGATGTTCGATGGTGAGACAGCTCAATCTTATGGTATGGCTGCAATTATGATCGGTGCTCGCTCGTCGAGTGGTGCTGAGGCGTATGGTTGCGATGGTGGCTGGGATGGTTTCCGTGCTATTGGTAACCTTGTAAGGTCTTTCGAGTTTGAGACAAGTGATGAGGCTGAGTGGACATCTGAGACAATATTGGATAAGCGCGGTATCTTCTCAAGTGAAGGTAAGAGCATTGATATAACAACCACAGCTATTGGTACATTCACCTCTGAGGGATGGTCTGTATATAAGTACACTAACCTCAATAGTGATGGCTCGGCTGGTTCAAATGGTTCATTCCCCGACACAGATTTCCCAATGTTCCGTTTGGGTGATATCTACCTAATGTATGCGGAGGCTGTTGCTCGCGGAGGCGCGGGTGGCGATAAGACAACTGCGGTGAACTACATCAATGCACTTCGTGAGCGTGGATATGGTAATACAGAGCACAATATCACAGAGTCTTGGTTGACAGCTTCAGCAGCGGTGGGTGGAACCTCAACTGCGGTTGAGTTTGGTAATATCCTCAATGAGCGCTCTCGTGAGCTCTACTGGGAGGGAACTCGTCGTACAGATCTTATTCGTTATGGTCTCTTCACCTCATCGTCTTATCTTTGGGCTGAGAAGGGTGGCGTGATTGGTGGCGTCGGTGTTGCTGATCGCTACAATCTATTCCCAATTCCATCTACTGATATGGGTGTTAATAGTAACTTAGTTCAAAACCCCGGTTATTAAAAATTAAAGTGTTATGAAGAAGATTTTAAAATATATATCAGCTTTTAGCGCTGCGGCTATGATGGTCGTTGGCTGTACTGCTGATTTCGATCAAGCGGTATATGATCCAGCTAATGCTACGGCAGCAGCTATTGAGGATCTAGATGCAAATTATGTTCTGCTCGTGGATAACTCCGCAGATGTTGCTATCACCTTTAAGTGGAGCGAGCCCGATTTTGGTTATACTGCGGCAGCAACCAATAAGTTGGAGATTGACGTTGAGGGTAAGGAGTTTGCAGGTGCTGCAACTCTAACCTCGATCAATCTTGGCGGAGAGTATGCTGTTACGGTTAAGGATCTAAATAGTACTCTTCTAGGGCTGCTTAACGGCTATGGAATGGAGATCGCAGCGACAGACTTTCAGGTGCGCGTAGTCTCTTCCATTTCGGATTATGCGACACCTCTCTATTCGAATGTTGTCTCGACAAATATCACTCCATACGATGGTGAGATGGTATATCCATATATCGCTATTATTGGTGATTATAGCAGTTGGACATTTGAGAGCAGTCAGAGAATCTACTCGCCTGATGACGATGGCGTCTACTCAGGTATGATTGCATTCGATGGCAAGGCGGCAAATGGTTGGAAAATCAGTGAGCTAACAGGCTGGCAAGGTGGCAACTGGGGTCTCGATGGAACCGGTTCTGAGACTGCCGAGCAGAGTCCAATCACCCTCTATAACGATGGTGGTAGCTCAGATATGAAGATCTACTCGAAGGGTTATTACAACTTCACATTCGACACAGCGTCATGTGTACTTACCGTAAACTCCTCTTACGATTCATGGGGCGTTGTAGGTCAGTATAATGGATGGGGTGGTTCTGAAGATACTCCTTTAACTTTGGCCTCAGAGATCTCAGCAACGGGAGATATTGATTTCTACCTTACAGCGACAGTAGATCTTGTAGCAGGTGAGGGCTGGAAGGTTCGTCCAGACAATACATGGGGTAATGACCTAGGTCCGGGCGCATTCGAAGGTGGCGAGCCAGCTAGCGCTGATGGTAACTTCTATGTTGAGGAGAGCGGTCAATATGCTATTCGTTGGTATTTCAATAAGGTGGAGCAACGTCTAGAGGCGATTAAGCTTAAGAGCTCAACGCCAGCTCTCCTCAGCTCTCTTGATGCATCTTACACCCTCACGGAGGCTACTGCCGCTGATGTGGCACTAACTCTAAATTGGTCGGCAGCAGACTTGGCTACAAGCGAGGCTATCACCAACCAAGTTGAGATTGATATCGTAGGTAAGGATTTTGCAACGGCAAGAGTCCTTGGAACAACTACCGAGAATAGCTTCTCGATGACTCAAGAGGAGCTCAATGCAGCTATCACTGCACTCTTGGAGAGTTACTCAATGGATATTGTAGAGGCGGAGGTTGAGTTTAGAGTATACTCTTCGTCGAGCGACTCTTCATCTGTTCCAACATATTCGAATACAGTGTCGACAAAGGTTACTCCTTATGTAAAGGTGTTGGCCGGTGACGATGCAGCAAATGATGAGGGATACACAGGTCCAGACAATAGTGCTTATGCAGCTATCGTGCTTAGTGGAACTTATAATGGATGGGAGTTTGATAATAGCCAGAGACTCTACTCGGCTGATAACGACGATCTCTATGCAGGTATGGTCTACCTTGATGGCTTAGGTGGCGATGGCTGGAAGCTACGTGCAGACTCCTCTTGGAGCACAAGCTGGGGCCTTGCAGCAGCAGATGATGAGGCGGAGGCAGCAACATGCTTGTTGACCTCAGATAATGGAGGCAATATCGCGCTCTATACAGGTAATAGCTATTACTTTACATTCAATACTACCAGCCAAGAGTTTACAATGTCTAAGGCATATGCAACATGGGGTATTGTAGGATCAAATAATAGTTGGGGTGGCGATGGTCTAGATGATGCAATGGAGCTTGCTTGCCGCGATAATAACTACTATCTGCATGCTACCGTGGAGTTCAAGGCGGGAGATCAGTGGAAGATTCGTCCAGATAATACTTGGAGTGATGATCTAGGCTGTTCGTCTGTTATCGTTGAGGATGACTTCAAGACCTCTGACGGTGGTAACTTCCAAATTCCAGAGGATGGTGTCTACACTATTCGTTGGTACTTTAACTCTGTGACACAAGAGGTGAGAGTTATAAAGCATGAATAATGCTATCTAAAGAGGGTGACTAACAAGAGTAGTAATAGATCTTGTTAGTCGCACTCACTTTTTTTACAAATTTTTTCTTTGAGCTATGAAAAAGATTATATATCCATTTATCCTTCTCTTATCGTTTGTTTTTATCAGTTGCGGTGACAATAGCATAGATAAAAACATGCCCTCTGGGGGAGATAATGAGACTCCAGATGATCCTTCGACCTCAGTTGTTGTCGAGGGCTTTAATTTCTCACCTTCAACACCTAATGCGGATGAGCCTCTCACCATTACCTTTAAAGCGGCTGCAAGTTCAGCTCTTTATGGATATACGGGTGATGCCTATCTTCATACGGGGGTAATAACCGATGGAGCATGGTTCTATGTTCCCGCGGAGTGGAGTGAGAACCTCGACAGATGTAAGTTTGAATTTGTTGAGTCGAATGTTTGGCAGATAGAGCTATCACCCTCTATTCGTGAGTGGTATGACTCTGAGGAGAGTGCCGTGGAGCAGCTTGGAGTAATCATTCGTAGCGAAGATGGCACCCTAAAGGGGCTTGAGAATGACTATTTCGTCGATGTCGAAGATGATAAATATAGAGGGTTTCAACCTGCCGAAAAGAGATATATGGCGGTGGATTCTTCGTGGCAAGATGGTATTAATATCTTAAGCAGCAGTAGTGTTGCTTTGGTTCTCTATGATATCGATGCAGCGGGTCAGAGCCTTGATTATGCTCACGTTGTGGGAAGCTTCAATGATTGGACACTCTCTAATGGTGACTCCTCGCAGATGTATCGCGACGATGCTGCGGGCGTATGGTGGATCCAGATTGATGGCTTGAACCCATATGAGGAGCACACATTCCAATATTATGTTGGAACAACCGATTCGGGAGCGACACGCATGGCCGATCCATACTCAACAAAGATCCTCGATCCAGATAATGATAAATATATCTCGACCTCGACCTATAGTGAGAATTTGACCTATCCTGATGGTGCAATTGGTATTGTTACAGCCTTCGATACTTCGGGTGATGGCTATGTGTGGCAAAACGATGTAGTCAAAATTGAGGATAAGGGAGATCTTATAATCTATGAGATTCTGCTTCGTGATTTTACACAGAGTGGCGATATTGCAGGAGCTCTATCGAAGTTAGATTATATAGAGTCGTTGGGCGTTAATGCCATCGAGCTGATGCCTGTTCAGGAGTTTGATGGTAACGATAGCTGGGGCTATAACCCATCGTTCTACTTCGCTTTGGATAAGGCTTATGGCACCTCAACCGATTATAAAGCTTTTATTGATGAGTGTCATCGTCGCGGCATCGCTGTGATTCTGGATGTGGTCTACAATCACACCACTGGAAACCACCCATTCGCAAAATTATATTGGGATAGCGATAGTGGCGTGCCTGCGGTGAATAACCCATACTACAATCAAGAGGCACCTCACCCATATAGTGTCTTTAATGATCTTAACCATGAGTCGGTGAAGCTTCGCGAGTATATCAAACGCAACCTTAGCTATCTATTGGAGGAGTATCGTTTCGATGGTTTCAGATTTGATTTAACGAAGGGGCTCACACAAACCTCTTCAACGGAGTCTACCGCAAGTAACTACGATGCTAGCCGTATCACAATTCTTAGCGACTACTACTCTGAGATAACCTCTACACGCTCCGATGCTGTTATGATCCTTGAGCACTTCTGTGACTATTCAGAGGAGTTGGAGCTAGCACAGAAGGGGATGATGTTGTGGCGTAATGCCAATTCAGCATATTGCCAAACGGCAATGGGTTGGGATAGCGACAGCTCTTTCGAGAGTATCTATGTCGGTGCCCTCTCCGATGGCTGGGTAGGTTATATGGAGAGTCATGATGAGGAGCGTATGGCATATAAGCAGCAGCAGTGGGGTAATGGAGCCTTGGCAACCGACCTTGCGACTCAGATGAAGCAGCTTGCAGTCAATGCAGCATTCTCGCTCTTGGTTCCCGGTCCGAAGATGATTTGGCAGTTTGGAGAGATGGGTTACGACTATTCGATCAATAGCAATGAGGCGGGCACAGAGGAGAGTGAGGATTATCGCACCTCGCGTAAGCCTATTCGCTGGGACTACCTCGATAATGAGTATCGCAGTGGTCTTGTGGCGGAGTATAGCCGTTTGTTGGCTCTTCGAGGTGCCTATCCGGAGCTCTTCGAGCAGGAGAGTCTCTCTTCATGGAGGGTCTCAACTACGGATTGGTATGATGGACGCTATATATATCTTTCGGATGGTTACAATATAATGGTTGTTATAGGTAACTTCATTGCAGATGAGATCGAGGCGACAGCTGCCCTTGATAGTGGCTATGTGTGGTACGACTTTGATAGTGGAAATATCAATAATGATAGAGTCATTACGGTGGCACCATATAGCTATCGTATATTTACAAACTTTGCTGTAACACTTTAGAGATGAAACAATTGTTAAAAAACCTATTTTTTGCTATAGCAGGAGCTACTCTCGTAGGAGCTTCTGCATGTAGCCCCCCACCTCAGATGGATCAGAAGATTGTAATATATCAGATTTTTACGCGACTCTTTGGTAGTGATAACCTAGTGGTGCTCCCCGATGGTGCACTCTCGGAGAATGGAGTAGGCAAGTTCGAAGATTTTACACCTCTAGCCTTGGATAGTATCCGTGCAATGGGAGTGACTCATGTGTGGTATACGGGAGTGATTGAGCATGCAACGATCTATAGTGTTGATACTGTTGGTGGAGTGCATATGAACCACCCCGGAGTAATAAAAGGTAAGGCGGGTTCGCCCTACTCGATCAAAGATTACTACGATGTAAATGCCTATCTTGCCACCTCGGTGGAGCATAGAATGGAGGAGTTTGAGGCGCTCATCGAGCGTACACATAGTGCTGGTATGAAGGCCCTTATTGACTTTGTGCCGAACCATGTGGCGCGCGGCTACCACTCTGATATGGCTCCTGCGGGAGTTGAGGATTTTGGCTCTCATGATGATCTGAGTGTCGCATTTAGCCCAAATAACAATTTCTATTATCTTCCTGAGCAGGCTTTAACGCCTCAATTCTCGACCTCAGTGGAGTGTGAACCCTATTATGAGTTCCCCGCTAAGGTTACAGGAAATGATGTCTTCTCCGCTTCGCCAAGTGAGAATGATTGGTATGAGGCTGTAAAGCTTAACTATGGAGTAGATTATTTAGACTCTCATAAAACTCACTTTGATCCGCTGCCAGATACATGGCACAAGATGCTCGATATTCTGCTCTATTGGTCCTCAAAGGGTGTTGATGGCTTCCGCTGTGATATGGCCGAGATGACCCCATGTGAGTTCTGGAGCTGGGCTATTGCTGCGGTGAAGGAGCAATATCCAGATATGATCTTTATCGCCGAGATATATAACCCTGCTGCTTACGAGCGTTATATTGTAGAGGGTGGTTTTGATTATCTCTACGATAAGGTGGGTCTCTACGACACCCTTAAAGGGGTTGTTCAGGGGCACCTTCCCTCCTCTGCGATCTCCGATAGTCGAGCCTCAATTGCTCCCGTGCAGAAGAGTATGTTAAACTTCTTGGAGAATCACGACGAGCAGCGTATTGCATGGCACGAGTTTGCCGGAAGTGCCGTGGCGGGCTTGCCAATGATGCTAGTGTCGACTCTTAGCGACAATATCCCTATGATGATCTACTTTGGGCAGGAGCTTGGAGAGGTTTCGGCGGAGGCTACCGGCTTCTCTGGCGCTGATGGTCGCACCACAATCTTTGATTTCTGGACCCTCCCTACTTATCAGGCGTGGCGAAATGGTGGTCGGTTCGATGGTGCTGCTCTGCGAGCGAGTGAGAAGGCTCTGCGAGCTAACTACATTAAGTTGTTGAAACTCTCGCAAGATCCACTATTCATTGATGGAGAGTACCTAGATATTACAGCGTTGAACCCCTCGTCGAGTCAAAATGTTTATGCCTTTGCTCGATGCCTTGATAAGAGCGCAGCACTAGTTGTCTCTAACTTCTCAGAGCATGCGGTGAGGGTCGAGTATAAGCTCCCTACGCCACTCAGTAAGATGAGTTATAAAGCGACGCTCTTCGACAGTGAGGGGGATGCTCTTGAGATCTCACCCGATGACGCAGGTGCAATTACTCTAACTCTTTCGCCTTACCAAGCGCGAGTGGTGGAGTTTAAACGATAGTTGTTTTTAACCTAATAAAACTATACAGAAATGAAAAAACCAGATATGTCGTTTTGGCAGTTGTGGAATATTAGCTTCGGATTTTTAGGAGTTCAGATAGCTTATGCTCTGCAAAGTGCAAATATATCAAGAATTTTTGCTACCTTAGGGGCAGATCCACACAACTTGAGTTATTTTTGGATATTGCCACCACTTATGGGAATGATTGTACAACCGATAGTCGGCTCGATGAGTGATCGTACTTGGACCCGCTGGGGACGCCGCAAACCCTATCTGTTTGCGGGGGCACTGGTCGCGGTGCTAGTTATGATCTTGCTGCCAAACTCTGGTAGCTTAGGCCTTGCTGTGCATGCGGCGATGAGCTTCGGACTATTTATGTTGATGCTCCTCGACACCTCGATAAATATGGCGATGCAACCCTTCAAGATGTTGGTGGGTGATATGGTTAATGATCGACAAAAGTCAAAGGCATATTCTATTCAGAGCTTTTTATGCAATACAGGTAGCCTTATAGGTTTCATGTTTCCATTTGTTCTGACATGGCTTGGAGTGAAGAATGTTGCCGTTGATGGCGTTGTGCCTGATTCTGTGATCTACTCATTCTATATCGGTGCTGCTATCTTGATCCTCTGTGTGATCTATACTAGCTTAAAGGTTAAAGAGATGAATCCGCAGGAGTATGAGGCATTTCATGGTATCACCGAGCGTGAGAAAGAGGGTAAGCGTGACTTTGTGTCGTTGCTCTTTGCTGCTCCAAAAGTCTTCTGGAGCGTGGGTCTTGTTCAGTTCTTTGCGTGGGCTGCATTTATGTATATGTGGACCTATTGCACAGGTGCTACCGCTCTTAATGTGTGGGGTGAGACTGCGACCTCCTCTGTGGGATATCAAGAGGCGGGTAACTGGGTTGGAGTACTCTTCGCGGTGCAGGCTTTGGGCTCTGTTGTGTGGGCTGTTATCATTCCACTCTTTAAGTCGCAGAAGTTCTGTTATTCGGTGAGTCTGGCTCTGGGAGGTTTGGGCTTTATCTTGGCCATGTATATGACCGATAAATATATGCTCTTTATAGCTTATGCTCTTATCGGTTGCGCTTGGGCTGCTACCTTGGCTCTGCCCTTTGCGATCCTTACAAATTCACTTTCGGGACGCAATATGGGAGCCTATTTAGGTCTCTTTAACTGTACCATCTGCCTACCTCAGATTATTGCAGCGCTTGTTGGTGGTCTACTTCTTAAAATGGTTGGCGGTTTGCAACCATCTATGTTGGGTGTGGCGGGAGCCTCGCTATTGTTAGGCTCCATTGCTGTATGGTTTATTAAAACTCAAAAAGCAGAATAGTTATGAACCTTAAAAATATCATAAGTGTAATGTCGCTTTTTTTGCTTAGTTCATGCGCAGGTGATCTCTCAACGGTAGATATTGAGTCTATTGCGGAGAATACAACGCAGGTCAAAAGGGTGGAGCCGCTCTCGTGGTGGACTCAGATGACCACACCACTTCAGCTCTTGATTCAAGGTGATAATATCGCAGAGTGGAGCGTTGAGGTGGCCAATAGTTCGGCGGTAAAGGTCGAGGGGGTGAAAGCGGGAGACAATCCTAATTTTATCTTTGTGGATGTCTCAATTTCACCACAGGCAGAGGCTGGTGAATATTATCTGCTATTCACAAAGGGTGATGAGCAATTTAAGGTGGCTTACCAAATTGAGGAGCGTCGAGAAGGCTCACGGGAGCGCAATAGCTTCACTACGGCCGATATGATCTACCTCTTTATGCCCGACCGCTTTGCCAATGGGAATGTGGAGAATGACTCCACGGAGTGCACCATAGATAAGTTGGACCGTGAGGCTCTTTTCGGCCGTCATGGTGGCGATATAGAGGGTGTCATCAAGAATTTGGATTATATCGCAGAGCTTGGTGCGACGGCAATTTGGTCAACTCCGATGTTGCTCGATAATGAGCCTCAGCACTCCTATCATGGTTATGCTTGCGCCGATTACTATAAGATAGATCCTCGATATGGCAGTAATGAGCTCTATCGAGAGATGGTTGCGCAGAGTCATAAGCGCGATATAAAGGTCATCATGGATATCGTTACAAATCACTGTGGTGTTGCCCATTGGTGGATCGAGGATATGCCATTTGAGGATTGGATCCATAAGTTCGATCAGTTCACTCAGACGAACCATTTCTTCTCTGTGAATATGGATCCTAATGCGTCGGAGTATGATCTTAAGTTGCAGGAGAGTGGTTGGTTTGACACCTCGATGCCCGATATGAACCTTGATAACCCATATCTATTGCACTACTTTAAGCAGTGGGCAATATGGTGGATTGAGTATGCAAATTTAGATGGTTTGCGCGTGGATACATATCCTTACAATGAGAAGGGGCCAATGAGTGAGTGGTGTGCAGCCCTCAGAGCGGAGTACCCCAATATCAATATTGTTGGTGAGTGTTGGACCTCGTCGATACCTCAGTTGGCTTATTGGCAGGGTGATAACAATAATGCAGATGGCTTCAACTCACATCTACCCTCAATTATGGATTTCCCGCTTCGCGATGCAATCTGTAATGCGCTTCCTGCCGCCTCTCAGGGGTGGGGTCAAGGAATGACAAAAATTTATGAGACTCTATCTCATGATTTTGTCTATCATGATCTCTCTAATATGATGATCTTCGTGGCAAATCATGATACTGATCGAGTTGGAGACATTGTAAAGCAGAACCCCGATCGAGCTAAGTTGGCGATGACTCTCTTGGCTACGATGCGTGGTATCCCTCAGATCTTCTCTGGTGATGAGATGATGTTTGTGTCGAAAGATCTCTCAATGGGGCATGGTGGCCTGCGTGTTGATTTCCCCGGTGGATGGGCCGATGATAAGGTGAATCTATTCGATGCCGATCAGCGTAGCGATATCCAAGCAGATATCTTCAACCATACGAAGAGCCTGTTCCAGTGGCGCAAGGACAAGGAGGTTATCCATAGTGGTAAAACGCTCCACTTTGCGGGGCGCGATAATACTTATGCTTACTTTAGGTATAACGATACGGATGCAGTTTTTGTATATATCAATAATTCACGATCCACAAAGAGCATCCCTTGGTCTACCTATCAAGAGATCAACTCTTCGCTCTCGGCAAGTGGTCGCAATGTTTTGACCTCTCAGAGCGTTGTTATAGATGATTCCACGAAGGTTAAACCGCGTCAAGGGTTGGTAATAGAGTATAAACGTAAATAAATTTAAGTTATGAAAGTTGTTCTAAAATTAGGCTATAAGCCACACGTCAACGAGGTTGTATGTGTGGAGTGTGGTGGGGTGCAGACTCCACTTATGGGGTGCGATAATGAGAACTTAATTGGAGAGCTCAAACCCCGAAGTAGCTCGGCTCTCAACTATAGCTATTCAGTGGTATCTGGTGATACGGTTGTAGAAAAGGAGTGGGGTAGAGGCCACTCGATACCTTTAGCGAAAGGTGTCAAGAGCCTCTTCGTGAGTGATGTATGGCACTCGATGTCGCCTAATGCACCCCTCTTGTCGTCGCTCTTTACTGAGTCTATCTTCCGTCGCGAGCAGCCACAGTTTGTGCAGCTGGAGAGTGGAAAGTTGATGGTAGAGGTGAGTGTGCCAATGGTATTGCCCTCGCAGGTTGTTGTGATGGTTGGTAGCGCAGCGGTGCTAGGTGCATGGGATGTCTCGTCGGGTGTTGTCATGGCCGATGGCGCTCATCCCACTTGGCGCTCTCCAGCTTTGCCAATTACAGCTGAGCTGCTTGGCTCGGAGTTTAAATTTGTGTTGGTGGATCGTATCACCGACGAGGTTGTAGCGTGGGAGCAGGGTGCTAATCGCTCACTTGTGAAGTGTCAAAATATCAGTGAGGATGCTATCTATGTTGTTGAGCATGAGCCCGTCTTCGCTCTCTCTGCTTGGCGTGGTGCGGGTGTTGCCATTCCGCTCTTCTCGCTGCGAAGTGAGCAGAGTATGGGTGTCGGAGAGTTCGTAGACCTTAAAAAGATGGTTGATTGGGCTCGCATGACAGGTCAAAAGATCATCCAGATTCTACCTATCAACGACACAACGATGAGTGGCACATGGGAGGATTCATACCCCTATAATGCCAACTCAATATTTGCACTTCATCCTCAATATATCTCACTTAAGAGCGTCGGTACGCTCTCCGATAAGAGGTTGCAGGCGGAGATAGAGAAGGAGGGAGAGGCACTTAACGCCTTGCCCAAGGTTGATTATGAGGCTGTCAACGCTCTCAAAAATCGCTACCTTAAACTCCTCTATGCAGAGCTTGGTGCGAAGTGCTTCAAGAAGAGAGAGTATAAGAAGTTCTTCGATGAGAATTGCTATTGGCTAGAGAGCTATGCGCTATTCTCGCTGCTGCGCGATAAATATTCGACACCCGATTTCTCGCTGTGGGGCGATGAGGCTCTATACTCCGATGAGTTGATGGAGCGCTATAAGGAGGAGTGCCAAGAGGAGTTGGGATACTACTATTTTGTGCAGTATCATCTCCATTGCCAGCTGCTCGATGCACGCGCCTATGCTCTGAAGAGTGGGGTTGCCTTCAAGGGTGATATTCCCATTGGTGTGAGTCGCACAAGTGTCGATGTGTGGGTCAACCCTCGTCTCTTCAGGCTCGATTCGCAGGCGGGAGCGCCACCCGATGACTTCTCTGTAATGGGTCAAAATTGGGGCTTCCCGACATATAACTGGGAGGAGATGGCACTCGATGGCTACGCATGGTGGCAGGCACGATTCAGTAAGATGGCAGAGTATTTCGATGCATATCGCATAGATCATATCTTGGGATTCTTCCGTATATGGGAGATTCCGCTCGACGCTATTCATGGTCTTTTGGGCTACTTCAACCCTGCATTGCCATTTACACCGCAGCAGATGTGGGAGCGTTATGGCTTTACCTTCGAGGGAGTCTACACGCAGCCTGCGATCAATGGATGGTTGCTCTATCGCATCTTTGGAAAGAGATCAGAGGAGGTTATTCAACACTACCTAGAGGTGGTGGATATGGATAGCTATAGCTTTAAGGAGGAGTTCAATACGCAGGTGAAAGTTGCCGCTGCGGTCGATGATGAGACCCTGCGCGAGGGGCTCTTATCGCTCTTCACAGAGGTGCTGTTCGTGGAGGATCCACACAAGACAGGACACTATCATCCTCGTATCTCGGCGCAAAATACATTTAAGTATCAAGCGATGAATGAGTATGATAAGCAGCGCTTCAATGATCTCTATAATGATTTCTACTACCACCTTCATAACGACTATTGGTGTTATGAGGCGTTGAAGAAGTTGCCAAAGTTGATCTCTGCTACAAATATGCTTACTTGTGGAGAGGATCTTGGCATGATCCCTCAATGTGTGCCATACGTCATGGACCATGAGCAGATCCTATCACTCGAAATTCAACGTATGCCAAAGAATCCAACACTGCTCTTTGGTGAGCCTTGGAACTACCCCTATCGCTCGGTTTGTACCACCTCGACTCACGACATGAATCCACTTCGTGCTTGGCTGCTGGAGGATCGCGATATGTCGAACAAATATTTCAACCATATGCTAGGTGTCAATCACAATATGGGTGATGACTGCGAGGAGTGGTTGTGCGTGAAGATCATACGTCAACATCTCTTATCTCCATCTATGTGGACTATCCTCCCACTCCAAGATTGGTTGTCAATTAGTGAGAAGTATCGAGGAGCCGACCCCGAAGATGAGCGCATCAATGTGCCCGCAAACTCCCGCCACTATTGGCGCTATCGTATGCACTGCACAATTGAACAACTTATCGCAGCAGATGACCTAACAGATAAAATTAGCGCTTTGGTGCGTATGCGTTAGGTTAACCTCGCTGATGGGATGATGACAACCGTAGGTTGACATAGATAGATGTATAATATTGAGCGCTGCAAATTCATTTGCAAAAGCTTAATATTATACATCTATCGTAGGGCAAAGCCCCATCCCATCAGTGCAACATAAAGTCAAAAACGATAGTTTTTGGATCCAAGCTAAGCTTGGTGCCGCGCGGCATGAGCGCGATGAGAGAGCTTTTTTGCAATAAAAATAGTCTATTTGGTTGCGTTTTATATAAAATTGTGTAATTTTGCGATAATAAAACAAATACTAAACCATATGAGAAGCAGATACTTAGCGACGATCTTTATTGTCGCAGTGATGTTTAGTTGCTCTAAGAGTGATAATGCATCCAATGATTATTCGACAGATTATGTCACAATTAACCCCTATTTGCAGACTCGTGCTACGGAGCTTAGCTTTGAGGTTGGTGATATGATTGGTGTAACTATTGAGGAGGATGGTGCATCGACTCTATATGCTGAGAACTATAAATTTAGCTATGATGGCGCCAACTTTATCAGTGACCTATTGTGGTATAAATATTTGGAGCAGACATCAACCCTTATGGCATATTACCCATATGTGAGTGGTGGATCTGCTCCAACGTCGTTTACCATTAAAACGGATCAAACGACAAGTGGAGCCTACACATCATCCGACCTTATGGGCTCCATCAAGACGGGGGTGACTCCAGAGAGCTCTACATCAATGGTCTTTTCGCATCTTTTGAGTCGTATAGTAGTTGAGATAGATAATCAGAGCGTCTATGATGTAGCCGCAGTAGCTATCGGAGGCTCCTATGCCACTGCCACTTTTGATCTTGAGACATTGGGTGTTGATGTTGACCAGAGCTCTTCGAAGGTCTCTATCAATGCTCCTTTGTGGGATGATGGTAGCTATAAGGCGATTGTTGTGCCTCAGAGTGTTGCTCTCACCTTTACTCTTACGCTGAGCGATGGCAGAACCGTTTCAGATAGCAAGGCGCTAGTTACCCTTAAGTCGGGCGGAGAGTATACGGCAAATATCACACTGACAGATGAGGATATTGAGGTTGAGCTCTCTGGTGATATCAATGGATGGGAGGATCAAGGCCCGATTCCCGATTCGACCGATGATAACCTCAATGCAGAGGTGGATGGAAGCATAGATAGCAGCACCTCGTCAACCTACTTTATGGAGTATGATAGCTATTTTGAGTATGGCGCATCGAAGGATCGTTACGATATAGTGACATTGAGTGATGGTTCAACATGGATGGCGCAACCACTTCGCTACATTCCGGAGGGTATTACTCCCTCCACGAAGGCCTCTTCGGA
Organism: Rikenellaceae bacterium; assembly: GCA_047172325.1. Taxonomy (GTDB): domain Bacteria; phylum Bacteroidota; class Bacteroidia; order Bacteroidales; family Rikenellaceae; genus Alistipes. Next base: position 28,502 of record JBCQWG010000017.1, read on the forward strand.
GTCGCATATGTGGTATCCCTATGAGATAGACTATGAGCATCTCGTGGCGGATGACCTTGTGACGGCCACTCCGAGTGAAGATTACATTGTGGTGCTTACCGACGACGCCTCGATCGAGGAGAAGGGATATCTATACGACACCTATGCAGCTTTTGGAGAGCAGGTCACAGAGGATAACTATAGCTCTTTTGAGGGTGCTCAAGGCGTCTGCCCTACAGGATGGCATATCCCCTCGCGTGCGGATTACCTCTCTCTTGTGGGCTACTCGTTGAAGGCCGTGGGTGAGAGCAGTGTTACTAATGACTCCTCAGCGCTGCTGTATAGTTCTGATTATAGAGGTAGCTCCGTGGATAAGTTTAATGACGCAGGTTTGAACTATCAGTTCACCGGGTATCGCGTCTTCGATGGTTATCTCAGCTCTACAGATCCATACTTCTCGCGAACAATGTTGCAATCGACCAACACTACAGATTCGGACCTCTATGGAGAGCTCGCCATATCTTGTTATATGACCTCCACAGCCTATGACGCCTCATATAGCGGTGATGATCTCTCGGATATCGAGTTCTTCACACTTATGAGCACCTTCTCAAGTATCGACTATCCCGCAGGTCGACTCTATCTGGGCTATATCTCGGCAGAGGCTGGTCAATCTATTAGATGTGTAAAGGATAAATGATGAAGCGTCTATTATTACTCTTGTTGTTAAGTGTTGTCTCCACCTTAGCGCAATCGAAAGATCTGAGAGGAGAGGATAAGAGCACCTATATTGACTCTAAGGGTGTAGTGCGATATAAGGGTTCAAAGGATGAGATGGTTGCTTTCGGAGTAAACTATAGTGCGCCATTCTCCTATTGGAAGTTTCGTGAGTTGATAGGTGCGGATCAATATCAAGCCATAGATGAAGATGTTTACCATTTGGCGCGTCTTGGGTTGGATGGCTTTAGAATCCATGTTTGGGATTGTTATATCAGCGATGAAGAGGGTAACTTAGTTGAAAATGAGCATCTTAAATTGTATGATTATATGCATTATAAATTTAAGGAGCATGGTTTCAAACTATATATTACACCTATTAATCATTTCACTGATAATGGCGGAGGATTTACCTCGAAGTATGGTGGTAAGATGGGTTGTCTATCTAACCCTGCGACATTCCCTATCATGGCGAAATACTTACAGCAGTTTGTCAACCATGTCAACCCATACACAGGCATAGCTTATAAAGATGATCCATCCATCGTTGCATTTGAGCTGATGAATGAGCCATCTCATTGGCAGGCGCCAGAGCTTATCACCGAGTGCATAGATGTGTTATATGATGCTGTGCGAGCTGCGGGATGTGACAAACCTCTGCTTTATAATGTGACAACTACAGCTAGCAATATTGATAGTGTTTTTGAATCAAAGGCGGAGGGGGGTAGCTTTCAGTGGTATCCAACGGGATTGACGACAAACCATGATATGAAGGGTAATTTCCTGCCTTTTGTAGATCAATACTATATCCCATTCGACAAGGAGCTCAAAGAGAATAAGATGCCTAGATTTATCTATGAGTTCTCGCCAGCCGATGTGGGCTCTTCGGCGGCTCTCTATCCAGCTATGGCACGAAGCTTCAGGGAGGCAGGATTCCAGTTTGCAGCGAAGTTTGCTTATGATCCGCTCCATGCAGCATATTGTAATATTGAGTATAAAACGCACTACTTAAATGCAGTATATACACCTCAGAAAGCTATGGGGATGATGATTGCTGCGGAGGTGTTCCATGAGGTCTCTCTAAATGAGAGTTTCGGTAGATATCCAGATAATAACACTTTCGGATCTTGTAGCATTGATCCTACGGGGCAGAGATCAGAGTTTATATCAGCGAGTAAATATCTCTATACGAATGGCACTCAGAGTGAACCCTTGGATGTCAACACTCTTGAAAAGATTGCGGGAGTAGGCTCCTCGCAGGTTGTTACCTATAGTGGAAATGGCATCTATATTCTAGATAAGTTGGAGAGTGGCGTTTGGCGCTTGGAGCTCTTCCCAGATGCCTTCTGGGTCGATGATCCATATTTCACCCCTAAGATTGAGCGCGAGGTGGCTGTTGCAATATCGCGTGAGCAGCAGATGTCGATCTCTCTTAGCGACCTTGGTTGTGATTTCACCATCGAGGGGCTTAACGAGGGTAATAGTGTTGTTTCTCGCGCAGAAGAGAGTGCATTTGCCGTTAAACCGGGCGTCTATCTGCTCTCGAAGAGTGGTGTAGCCTCTGCGTGGAGCGCAGAAAGTAGTTGGCAGCATATTAAACTAGGTGATTATTATGCTCCAAGTCGTAAGATGGATCGAACATATGTGCTTAATGAGACCAGTAGTGAGATTCTTGCGGGACAAGCTAAGGAGGTATTCGTAGATGTATTGTCTGAGCAGCCACCATTAGCTGTTAACCTACAGGTATTTACTCAGAACGGAGGCTTTAAGAGCTATCCTATGAGTGCTTCTGGAGCGTATGAATACTCCGTGGAGCTTCCCACAGAGATTACAGATAGGACGCAGGTTATAACCTATCATGTGCAGGTTCAAGAGAGTGATGGTCGTTATTCAGTTTTTCCTCGTCAGAATGGTGATAAATCGGTTTTGCCGGTTAATGTATATGCGGATGATGCTTGTCTTGCGGCAAATTGCTATCAGCTATCCGTTATTGAAGAGTCACATCCTATATATCTCTTCTCTGCCTCTGATGATTACAACAAGGTGCTTAAAAAACATAGAAAGGATAAATTGCTTTACTCTCCATCGTTGAGCTATGGCGGTCGAAGAGTTGATCTCTCGTCGAGAAGTAAGGTTGGTGATAATGTCGTCTCTCTCTATTGTGGCGATAGAGTTGCCTCTAGAGCAAGTGGAATAACTTCACATAGATATATTGAGATATATGGAGAGGCATTAGATAGTAGTTGTGATAAGCTTAATCTCACCTTGATTCTACGAGATGGCTCCTCCTATGGTGCCTCTGTGATGGTGAGCGATACGTTGGATATATATAGGGTGCCACTCTCAGCGCTTCAGCCCGTGGAGTATGTGTTGCATCCACTTCCCTATCCAGAGTTTAGACCAGATAAATATATCTCTCCTAAGATGACCTCTTTTGACCCCTCAGAGATTGAAAAGATTCAAATAGGTGTCGTGCGAGATGGAGAGGATCATCGTAGTATAGGTGTTGAGTGGATCAGGTTGAATTAAAAAAATGTGAGTTCGAAAAATTTTCGAACTCACGTTTTCTCAACTCTCTATTTCAAATTGTCAGGTATAAGTGGCATTGCTCCATGCTGTGTGCAGACGAATGCTGATACCCTTACGGCTTTGCGGTGTGCCTCTTGTACGCTCTCGCCTCGTATGAGTGAGGAGATGAATGTTGCGTTGAATGAGTCTCCTGCTCCAACCGTGTCGGCTACCTCTACCTTTGGTGTCTCGACGAATGAGACGTTGCCCGGAGTAAATACGTAGCTGCCGTTGACGCCACATGTCAGCACTAAGATCTTGAGTTTGTACTTGGCTAGTAGGATCCAGCATTTGTCTTGTAGGTCGATGCCGGGATATCCAAACATGCGGCTGATTGCCACTAGCTCCTCGTCGTTGATTTTTAGGATGTTGCAGCGCTCCATGGAGTTGCATATTGTCTCACGCGTGTAGAATCCTTGGCGGAGGTTTATGTCGAAGATCTTGTAACGCTCCTCATCTTCGCCCATGGCGTCAAGAAAGCGGTTAATAGTGTTTCGTGTGACGATGTTGCGTTGTGCCAAGGAGCCGAATGTTACGGCCATTGTATTCTTGGCTAGCGCCTCTAGGTCTGCTGTAAATGGGATGTTGTCCCATGCGACATTCTCTTTGATGTCGTAGATTGGTACACCATTATCATCGAGCGTTACTTGTACTACTCCCGTAGGGTAGTCCACGCGTTCGAGGATACCACCTAAACCTTTTTCGGCAAGATTTGCTACAATCTCATCGCCTAATTTGTCATCTCCTATAGCGCTAACCACTGCGCTATCAAATCCAAATTGAGAGCTATGATAAGCAAAGTTGCCCGGTGCCCCTCCAATCTTCTTTCCGTTAGGTAGAACATCCCATAACAGCTCACCTAAACCAACTATATAACCATTTTTCATATCTATTTTTTTATTTTTCTAAGTTATCACCCTCTTTAATTTTTGAGCCCCATAGAGCGTAGTATAGAATCACTAATTCACATACTATCACTATTGCCCATGTCCACTGCCATGAACCGATGCTGTCGGCCATATATCCCTGTATTAGTGGGAAGATGGCACCTCCGAATACACCCATCATAAATATGCCAGAGGCCTTCGATGTATACTCTTTGAGACCCGCCACAGATAGGGTAAATATCGCTCCCCACATAATTGAGTGGCATAGACCTACCGCTATTAAGACCCAAAGGTTGTTGCTAAGTATTGCAAAGATAGTCAAAAGAATTGCCGTTACCGCAGTAAAGATGAGTTGAATGCGTGGAGAGATGAAATTAATGAAGCTCGATAGGATACGTCCAACCATCAAACCACCCCAATAGAGAGTTGCAAGAAGTGCAGGAATACCTAAGTTGAGTCCCCATATAACAATGTTGTCGTGGCCGAAGAATGATAGGTGACGACCACTCTCCAAGAGCTCCATTGCATGAAGGTTTACATTGATTCCAATAGCTACCTCTGCTCCCACGTAGAAGAAGATTGCGACGACGCCTAGGCGCAGGTGGCGGAATGACCATATGTTGCGCTCGGAGCCCTTCTCGCAGGCGTTGTATGTTCCTTCGATATTTGGGAGATTTAGTCGCGATGTGATGATGGCGACAAGAGCTATAAAGAAGATCATTACAACAAATGGCACGATGAGGTGTGCTGCCGTAACGCTATCTATCGCGGCTCCAGCAAACATCACTCCCGTAACGAAGAATGGTGCTACGGTGGTGCCGATTGAGTTTATCGCACAGACGATACTTAGTCGCTGAACTGCTTGCGTGTTGGGTAGCTCGTATGAAGCGACATAGGGGTTGATTACCACTTGAAGCAGCGCCGCAGATGTACCCATCAGGAAGGAACCTATCAAGAATATGAGATAGCCATAAGGGATGTAATCCGCTCCAATATTGAATCTCCATGTTGCGAACTTATCTGCCAGTAGAGAGGCTCCAAGGTAGAAGCAGAGGGCCGCAACCATTATTACAAGGGCACGCATAAGGGTCGTTTTGTAGCCATGAGCATTGATCCAGCGACCTCCAGTAGAGCTATTTACCAAATAACCGAGGAAGAAGAAGAATGGGATGAGAGTTACCAGCGTGTTGCGCAGGGCAGCCACGTCGGAGAGGAAAGCGATCTTCAGAGGGCCCTGAAACTGTCCATTGACAGTTGTCAGGAAACCCACGATAAAGTAGATGAAAGTTAGAATCACGAAGGGTCCTAACCCATATTTTTTAGCTTGGCTCATATCTGTAGACTCTATAGGATAGACTCCAAAGTAGCCATTGCACCATTCTCAGCTATCGCTGTCACCATAGAGCTATATAGCTCAACGAATGGTGCATGTGTAGCTAAGGCAACACCTCCAAATGGAGAGGTGGAGAGGAATGTAAGAGCATCGTCGCTCTTTATTGCAGCCCAATCCTCTGGTGTGATCCATGGATCGAAGATCTCGAAAGAGTCGCCTTTGTCGTCGTGTTGCACCTTTAGGTATTGGCGATATGCTGCCAAGAGATAAGCAATACGTGTCATATCGTCACCATTGGCAACCATCTTAGCGGCGATAGGCACCACGTAAACAGGGAATTTCGAAGCGCCATCGCCACAAAGACGTGCTATCTGATCGCTAACGGCACTATTTGCAAAGCGCTCGATAAGGGTCTGCTTGTAGAGGTTGAGATCGGTGTTGCGTGGAGCAGGGACATATGGTGTTGCATCCTTGTCCATAAAGGCGCGAACAAAAGCTATGATACGCTCATCACGCATAGCCTCGTAGACGCGACGGAATCCGCTCAACATAGATGGGTATGAGAGAAGTGTGTGTGAAGCATTGAGCAGGCTAAGCTTCATATTCTCGTATGGGGTAACGTCGTCGGTGAGTTCCACTCCCACTCTCTCCCATGCGGGACGTCCTGCTGCGAAGTTATCCTCGACAACCCATTGGATGAAATCCTCGCAATATACAGGTGCTGCATCTGCCACCTCAAGAGTCTTGTTGATTCTTTTGATGTCGGCCTCTGTTGTTGCAGGTGTGATTCTATCGACCATGCTATTAGGGTAGGTGATATTCTCTGATGCCCATGCTGCAAGCTCTGTATCTTGTGCTGCAAAGAAGCTGCTGAATGCTCGTGCGCAGGTGTTGCCATTGTGCTGTAGGTTGTCGCACGAAAGTATCGTTACGGCACCTACGCCTGCTGCCTTACGTCTGCGAAGACCCTCTGCCACAATTCCGAATGTTGTTTTGGGTGATGCAGGGTTTGTTAGATCATGCTTGATTGTCTCGCTCTCTAGGAGGAACTCCCCTGTAGCCTTATCTATGTTGTAACCACCTTCGGTGATCGTTAAGCTAATGATTTTGATTGATGGGTCAGCAACCTTATTGATGATCGCTTCGAGATCCTCACCACTCCAGTAGAGCTCTACAAGAGATCCGATCCATTCGATCTGGTTTTGACCATCGCGGCCACATACCGTAAGAGAGTAGATGCCATCTTGACTCTTGAGAGCTTTGTATAGCCTCTCATCTTGTGGCATAATCATAGCGCCACAAATGCCCCATGATGCTTGGTCTGCACTGCTTAGAAGATGTGATGTGTAGCTTTCGAGGTGTGCTCTGTGAAAGTTACCTACTCCGAAGTGAATGATTCCTGCGTTAACGTTTGCGCGTGAATAGTCGAAAGAAAGAGTGTTTGTTTTCATTTTATATTAGTTTTTATTGTTATTGGTTACACAAATGTATCATTCCATTCGCCTGTTTGCATCATGAAAAGCAATAAAAAATTGTGAGAACGATTGCGGGAACGTTCCCAAAATCTGCAAACGTTTTCATTGTTGCAAAAAATTAAAAAAAAAATATTATATTTGTAATTATCAATAACCTTACCTTGATGAAAAGAGTAACAATAAAAGATATTGCGAAGTATCTAACTATCTCCGTATCGACCGTTTCGCGAGCACTTACGGATGATAAGAATATTAGAAGTGAGACACGTGAGAAGGTTCTAGCGGCTGCCGAGAAGCTAGGGTATCGTCCCAATCCTGTTGCGACCAATCTTAAGTTTGGTCGCACCAATACCGTGGGCGTCATCGTCCCTGAGATGACCACGCCTTTTGCTTCACAGATTATTGGAGGTATGCAGGAGGTGCTTCATCGTCAGGGGGTTAAGGTTATTATAGCGGAGTCGAATGAGTCGTGGGAGCGCGAGCGCGAGAATCTGCAAACAATGGAGGGATTTATGGTTGATGGCATCTTGGTTAGCCTCTGCGACTATATCAAAAATAGGGAGGTCTACCTCAAACTCATGGAGCAGGGTACGCCAATAGTCTTTTTCGATAGAATCCCTCATCGGATGAATGTGTCGCAGGTTATCGTCGATGACTATATCAAATCCTTCTTCTTAATTGAACATCTGTTACGTGCCGGGCGCAAGCGTATAGTGCATCTAGAGGGCCCCGCCTATGTCTACAACTCGGTGGAGCGTGCCAAAGGCTATAGGGATGCTCTCACAAAATTCAAGGTGGATGCAACCCCCGACCTCTTAATAAAGGGAGGTTTGAGCTTCGAGGATGGTGCAGCAGCTGTCGATGCACTTTTGGAGCGTGGCACAGAGTTCGATGCTCTCTACGCCTTTACCGACACCTTGGCCATTGGAGCGATGAATCGTTTGCGGGAGGTGGGCAAGAGAGTGCCGCAGGATGTTGCCGTTGTGAGCTTCTCTGGGACGATCCTCGCAACTATTGTACACCCACAATTAACCACCGTGGAGTCTCCTCTGCGCCAGATGGGGCGCCATGCAGCGGACCTCATTATGGAGAAGATCAAGAACCACGATGCCCCCACGCGCTCTATAGTGCTCGATGCAGAGATCGTCCTTAGATCCTCAAGTGAGATGGGCGCTGAGTAAATCGGTATAAGAGTTGTAAAAGAGAGAGATAAACAATATTATTATGCGTAAACTATTTTCGTCAACACTTTTTAGGCTGCTTCTGGCGGTCGTTGTAGGTCTGTTGCTAGGACCAATTGTTGGAGCGGGGTTTATGAGTGTCGTTGTTGCGGTGAAGTATATAGCTGGACAACTTATCTTCTTTATGATTCCTCTTATCGTCTTCTCATTTATAGCCTCCTCCACAGCTAAGATGGGGCAGGCTGCATCTAAGATCCTCTTTAAGTCACTCCTGCTAGCCTATGCCTCCTCCGTGGGGGCAGCTTTTATGGCTTTGGCCTTGGGCTATAACATATTGCCACTACTTAATGTGCGTGAGGTCGATGAGGTGGTGCGTGAGTTGCCACCGCTACTCTTTGAGTTTAATATCCCTCCCATCATGAGCGTGATTAGTGCCTTGGTGCTCTCCATTATGGTGGGCCTCGCGGCGGTGTGGAGTGGCTCGCAATATGTGGTTAAGCTTCTGGATGAGCTCCAGAGGATGGTGATGTTACTAATTGAGCGGCTGCTCATACCAATTCTTCCGATTTTTATCGCTGCCAACTTCTGCGCACTTAGCTACGAGGGAGCAATCACACATCAGCTGCCCATCTTCCTCAATGTTATGGCGATTGTCCTTGCAGCACACTTCGTGTGGCTCTTAGTGCTTTATGGCGTCGCAGGGGTGGTGACAATGAAGAACCCATGGCAGGTGTTGCGCTACTATGCTCCTCCCTACTTCACTGCAATTGGCACAATGTCGTCGGCCGCCACACTTCCGGTATCCCTCTCTGCCGCCAAGCGGTCACCCATACTTAAAGAGAAGAGCGTAGATTTCGCAATACCACTCTTCTCAAATATTCACCTCTGTGGCTCGATCCTCACCGAGGTCTTCTTCGTTATGACCGTCTCGAAGTTGCTCTATGGCGATTTTCCATCACTGCAAACCATGACCCTATTTATCCTACTCTTAGGCATTTTCGCAATAGGTGCTCCCGGAGTGCCGGGTGGAACGGTGATCGCTTCGCTTGGTATCGTGACATCTATCATCGGATTCGATGCTGCCGGCACAGCACTGCTTCTCACCATCTTCGCCCTGCAAGATAGCTTTGGCACAGCTTGTAATGTGGTGGGCGACGGAGCATTGACCATGATTGTAGATAGCGGATCTGAATAAAATATTTTGTTAATATTCTTAGATTTAAATTTTTTTATGTAAGTTTGTACCCATTAAGAGAATAGCTACGAAATTAGAGGTAAAGTATTAATATTATAACTTAAATTAAAATTAAAATTATGAAAGTCGTAACAATGGGCGAGATTCTTCTTCGTCTATCAACTCCCGGAAACAAACGTTTTGTTCGTTCTGATTCATTTGATGTTATTTATGGTGGTGGTGAGGCTAACGTTGCAGTGAGCTGTGCTAACTATGGACATGATGCATACTTCGTTTCGAAGTTGCCAACTCATGAGATTGGTCAATCTGCGGTTAATGCACTTCGTCAATTCGGTGTTAAGACTGATTTTATTGCACGTGGTGGTGATCGTGTAGGTATCTATTTCTTGGAGACAGGTGCTTCAATGCGTCCTTCGAAGGTTATCTACGACCGTGCCAACTCTGCTATAGCTGAGGCTACTGTAGCAGACTTTGATTTTGATGCTATCATGGAGGGTGCTGCATGGTTCCACTGGTCAGGCATTACACCTGCTCTTTCGGCTGAGTCGGCTGAGATGACACGCCTAGCGTGTGAGGCGGCTAAGCGTCACGGTGTTACAGTCTCTGTGGATCTTAACTTCCGCAAGAAGTTGTGGACAAAGGAGCAGGCACAAGCGGTGATGCGTCCTCTTATGGAGTATGTTGATGTATGTATCGGTAATGAGGAGGATGCTGAGCTCTGTTTAGGGTTTAAGCCAGATGCTGATGTTGAGGGCGGCCACACAGATGCTGAGGGCTACAAGGGAATCTTCGAGCAGATGCGTGAGGCGTTTGGATTCAAATATGTTGTTTCAACACTTCGTGAGTCATTCTCAGCAACTCACAATGGCTGGAAAGCGATGATCTACAATGGTGAGGAGTTCTACATGTCTAAGCGTTACGACATTGAGCCAATCGTTGACCGCGTAGGTGGTGGCGACTCATTCTCTGGTGGTATCATCCATGGACTCCTAACTAAGCCAAACCAAGGCGAGGCATTGGAGTTTGCAGTAGCAGCTTCCGCTTTGAAGCACACTATCAATGGTGACTTCAACCACGTCTCTATTGAGGAGGTTGAGGCTCTTGCAGGTGGCGACGCTTCAGGACGTGTACAAAGATAGTTATTAACCATTAATCATTAAAAAAATGGCAAAATTTACAAAGATGCAGGTGCTAAATGCAATGCAGTCTACTGGAATGGTTCCAGTGTTTTATCATAAAGATGCTGAGGTATCTAAGAAGGTGTTGAAGGCGTGCTACGATGGTGGCGTTCGTGCTTTTGAGTTTACTAATCGTGGTGACTTTGCAAGTGAGGTCTTTATTGCTCTTGTGAAGTATGCTGAGAAGGAGTGCCCAGAGATGATCTTGGGTATCGGCTCAATCGTTGATGCTCCAACAGCTGCCCTCTATATGCAATATGGTGCTAACTTTATCGTAGGTCCTTACCTCAATGCAGAGGTAGCTAAAGTTTGTAACCGCCACTTGGTGCCTTACACTCCGGGCTGCGGTTCAGTTACAGAGATCGGCTTCGCTCAGGAGTTAGGTTGCGACCTAACAAAGGTCTTCCCAGCAGGTAATGTGGGCGGTCCATCATTCGTAAAGAATGTGAAAGCTCCTCTACCATGGTCAAATATCATGGCAACAGGCGCTGTAGAGCCAACCGAGGAGAACCTTACAGCATGGATCAAAGCTGGCGTCATGTGCGTGGGTATGGGCTCTCAACTCTTCCCCGCAGATGTAATCAAGTCTGAGGATTGGGCTGCAATCTCTGAGAAATGCAAATTTGCTCTCGACGTTATCGCTAAGTTACGTTAATTAATCTACTCTCTTATGCCTCCGGCGGGCGGGGGAAAGCACCCCCGCTAGTGCCGCGCGGCATGAGCGCGATGAGCGAGCTTTTTATGCGCTATCATCTCTCAAAACGATAATATATTCCTAAGGGGAGCTCTTTGCTGTTGCGATCTGAGAATATTAGTTCGCCGCAGCTTTCGCTCTTTGGCTCTCCAAATGTTTGGTGGAGCAGGGTGCGCGCAAGTGTTGAGGAGAGTCCCATGGAGTATAGGTTGAGTATGACGAAGCTGTTGGTGGGCTCTAGTAGTGCGGCGCAACACTCTAGCATCTCGCAGATGTTCTCTTCAAGGATCCATTTTTCACCGTTGGCGCCACGGCCGTAGGCGGGAGGGTCGAGTATTATTCCGCTATATTTATTTCCGCGTCGCACTTCGCGTTGGACAAATTTGAGTGCATCTTCAACTATCCAGCGGATCCCATCGAGGCCGCTGCTCTCCATATTTTCGCGTGACCAGCTTACAACCTGTTTCACTGAGTCGACGTGTGTCGTGTCGGCACCTGCTGCGCGTGCTGCCAGTGAAGCACCTCCGGTGTATGCAAATAGGTTGAGTACCTTGGGTCGTGCTTGTCGAGAGTGTTCTATCTCGCGGCATTTGTCATATATGAAGTTCCAGTTTGCCGCTTGCTCAGGGAATATTCCGACATGCTTAAAGGAGGTGAATGCTAGTCGCATCTTAAGGTGCATCTCTTTGTAATCATATTTAATGCTCCATCGGGAGGGGGTTGAGCGTCGCATGCGCCATTCGCCACGCTCCTCACTGCGACCATCTCGCATGAAAGAGGCATCGGCACTACTCTGCCACTGCTCCTCGGAGAGGCTCTTGCGCCATATGGCTTGCGGCTCTGGGCGACGTGTTACGATCTCTCCGAAGCGTTCTAGCTTCTCAAATTCGCCTGAGTCGATAAGCTCGTAGTCAGGGAATAAAGGTGTTAAATTCATATCATTAATCATTTATCATTAATCATTGTATAGCTCCATTCGGCATCTGGTGCAATCAAAAAGAAGATGGTAGCGCTTGTCACCTCGCTCGATATATAGCTCTTCGCGTAGCTTGGAGCCCTCGCGCAGACATTCGCCAATCTCGCGCCGTATGCAGTATGAACTCTGCATAACACGTTGCTTGTCGAATTGTGCTGTGAGGTCGTGCCCTGTTGTGATCTGCTCTACTCCGTGGTCCATGTAGAGTGTGCGAGCTATGGAGTTTACCACATTGTGTTCCGCTGAGAGCACCTTTTCAGGGTGTATTGCATCGAGCTTTTCGCGAAAGGGAGCGGGTTTCGTATAGCGTTCGAGGCGTAATGCATGTAGCGCAGTCAGTGCCTCGCGACGCATCTCGGCAAGGAGTGAGGAGGCTACGAAGAGGAGCTCTTTGGGGAGTGTAACATCCTCTATTGTGAAGATTGTATCGCCACTTTTGCAGAGCTGTGATGTGGCTACCTCTCTCATTTTTTGTTCGTTGCGAGGAGCCTCGAAGGTCCCCTCGCGCTCTATTGTGACTCTGTTCTGCTCAGCGTCGCAGTAGCTTAGCTCAATGTGTGTAGGTGTTGTTGTAAGTGTTGCGTGAGCCATGATCGTGCGACGTGTGCGGCTACGGTCTAAGGAGTCGTAGAAGAGCTTGTCATAGTTGCGATATAGCTCCACTCCGCGTGTAAGACCCTCGTTTCGGTTTGGCTCGACCCAATCACCGTTGACGCTATTTATATTGGTACCCATCATGCCTTCGGGCGTGATAAAGCAGATGCCATCGCCCGCATGGAGCTCTGAAGAGCTCCTTATGCGAAACTTATTGCCTCGCAGCTGCTCAACGGTGCCGATTTTCTCGCCAATTGCCTTTGGTGTGTTGAGCGAGGCTATGTCGCGACTCTGCCCAAGGAAGAGATATTCGGACTCTCCTCGCGTGAAGCTCTTGGAGGGGTTTGGCTTAAAGTCTGGGATTGATCTACCTATGGAGGCTCGTGTGAGCATTGGTCGTTGTGATAGCTCCTTGTCGAGTGCTGCACGATAGTGAGCTACAATATTTTTGGTGTAGCCAATCTCTTTTAGGCGTCCTTCAATTTTAAAGGAGCATACTCCAGCATCCAGCATCGAGCCGATGTGTGCCGAGAGGTTGAGGTCGCGCACCGAGAGAAGGTGTTTGCCGCTTAGGAGCTTCTCGCCAGCTTCATTGCAGAGATCGTATGTGAGGCGACATGGTTGACTACACTCGCCACGATTACCGCTACGCTGAGAGAGTGAGCGTGAGAGGTAGCAGCGGCCGCTATGACCAACGCATATTGCGCCATGGACGAATGCTTCTAGCTCCACCGAAGTCATTTGCGCGATGTTGTATATCTCAGAGAGGGAGAGGGCGCGTTCAAGAACCACACGTGAGAATCCACACTGCTCAAGGAAGAGTACCCCCTCTGGGGTCATGTTGCACATCTGTGTTGAGGCGTGAAGATCCACCTCAAGCCCCATTCTGGTGAATGCCATATCTTGCACGATTAGGGCGTCGACACCCGTAGCAACAATCTCATGGGCAGTGGCTTTGGCCTCTTTGAGCTCCTCCTCGAAGAGTAGGGTGTTGAGAGTGCAGTGAACACGTACCCCATAGGCGTGTGCATACTCCACCACCGCAGCGATATCGTCGATGGAGTTCGATGCGGCATGGCGTGCGCCAAATTTTGTACCACCTATGTATATAGCATCTGCTCCGTAGTCGATGGCAGCAATAGCTGCTTCTCGGTTTTTAGCTGGTGCAAGCAACTCAATTTTCCTCATTATTTCATTTATTTTCTGCAAAGGTATAAACTTACTCGTTAAGAGCCTACGCAATTTATATTTTTTTTATAACTTTGCACCTTATAACAGATATTTATCAAAAGATATAATCAGAAATGTTAACATTAAAACAATTAAGAGATGATCGCCAAGCAGCAATTGCGTGCTTAGCTAAGAAGGGTGTCGATGCAGCTCCAATCATCGATAAGATTGAGGCGCTCGACGATCGTCGTAAGGCTATTCAGCAGGAGTTGGATAGCGCCTTGGCAGAGCAGAACAGAGCAGCTAAGTCAATAGGTATGTTGATGGGTCAAGGAAAAAAAGAAGAGGCTGAGGCTGTTAAGGCAGAGGTGGCTAAATCCAAGGAGCGCTCTGCGGAGCTCAGCGTAGAGGCTAAGGCAGTTGCCGATGAGCTTCAAGCCATGATTGTTCTCCTTCCTAACTTCCCCGCGGAGATCGTTCCAGAGGGCCGCACGGCAGAGGATAATCTTGTGGTTAAGATTGCCGAGGATCATGTGGCACTTCCAGAGAGTGCGCTTCCTCACTGGGAGCTTGCACGCAAGTATGATATTATCGACTTCGATTTGGGTGTTAAGCTCACAGGTGCTGGCTTCCCCGTATATAAAGGTAAGGGTGCTCGTCTGCAACGTGCTCTCATTAACTTCTTCCTTGATTGTAACACCGCTGCGGGTTATCAAGAGATTGAGCCTCCAGTAATGGTCAATGAGGCCTCTGGCTTTGGTACAGGTCAACTTCCCGACAAGGAGGGTCAGATGTATCACGCAACTGCCGACAACCTCTATTTGGTCCCTACAGCTGAGGTTCCCGTGACCAATATCTTCCGCGATGTGATCCTCGATGAGAAGGAGTTCCCCGTGAAGATGACCGCATATACCCCTTGTTTCCGTCGTGAGGCTGGTTCATATGGTAAGGATGTGCGTGGTCTAAATCGCCTTCACCAATTCGATAAGGTTGAGATAGTGCAACTTGCACTCCCAGAGAACTCTTATGAGGCACTCGATGGAATGGTGGCACACGTTGAGTCTATCGTTAAGGCTCTAGGCTTACCATATCGCATCTTGCGACTATGTGCTGGCGATATGTCGTTCACATCGGCCCTAACATATGACTTTGAGGTCTACTCAGCGGCGCAAGAGCGTTGGTTGGAGGTCTCTTCAGTTTCAAACTTTGAGTCGTTCCAAGCGAACCGCCTTAAGCTTCGCTACAAGGACTCAAACAAGAAGAGTCAGTTGGCGCATACGCTAAATGGTTCCTCGCTAGCGCTTCCTCGAATTGTGGCAGCACTTTTGGAGAACTATCAAACAGAGGATGGTATCAAGATCCCAGAGGCATTAATTCCTTACACAGGTTTTGATATTATCAAATAAAATATTATATTTGTTTCAACAATTATTCATTAACAATTAAAATTTACGAAAAATGGCTTACAAAATTAATCCTGACGGTTGCGTTGCATGTGGCACATGCATCGACGAATGTCCAGTTGAGGCTATCTCTGCTGGTGATGTTTACACTATCGACGCTTCTGCTTGTATCGACTGCGGTGCTTGCGCTGGCGTTTGCCCATCAGAGTGCATCGAGGCTGAGTAACACTCCCTTGTGCATAATTAAAATGTGACTAATCCGAAAAGATTGGTCACATTTTACATTAATATTTTTGTAATTTTGTGCAAATATTAATTAACCAATTGAATATGGAGAAAAAAATTAGATTAAAAGAGCTGACCTTTGAGGTGATGATCCCCGAAGAGCAGATAGATAAGGCCGTCGCCACCGTAGCAGAGAAGATTAATCGAGATTATGCAGAGGTTAAAGATCCGATTTTCTTGGGTGTGCTCAATGGTTCATTTATGTTTATGAGTGACCTTATGAAGAAGATAGAGTTCAATAGCGAGCTCTCGTTCGTTAAGTTAGCCTCATATGAGGGTACTGAGACGACGGGTGATGTAAAGAGCCTAATAGGTCTAAATAGTTCGATTGAGGGTCGTCACATTATCATTGTCGAGGATATCGTCGACTCTGGAAATAGCATTGAGCACCTATTGAATGAGCTGAAATCTTTCAAACCAGCCGATGTAAAGGTGTGTACGCTCTTCTTTAAACCCAAGGCCTATACCAAGCAGATACCTATAGATTATGTGGCGATGGAGATCGGTAATGAGTTTATTGTTGGATATGGTCTAGACTACGATCAGCTAGGACGCAATCTAAAAGATATATATGTAATTTGTAATGAGTAAAATTCAAGAATCTTTGTCGCTTCTCGAAGGGGGAGCGCTCTTACCGCTCGTTGAGGACTTCTACACCATTCAGGGTGAGGGGTATCATACAGGGTGTCCCGCGTACTTCATTCGTTTGGGAGGCTGCGATGTGGGTTGTCGCTGGTGCGATGCCAAAAATACATGGAACCCAAAGCTCTACCCTCCTGTGCCCATCGAGCAGATCGTGGAGCGCGCAGTGGCGTGTGCTGCACAATCTATAGTTGTCACCGGGGGTGAGCCTCTGTTGTACCCCTTAGATAAGCTCACGAGCGCACTCAAGGGTCGAGGCCTTAAGATATTCTTGGAGACATCCGGGTCGCAGCCTTTTAGCGGCTACTTCGATTGGGTCTGTCTCTCTCCAAAGGCGCAGCAGCCACCGCTCGATGAAGCATTCTGGCGCGCCGATGAGCTTAAGGTAATTATCGAAAAAGAGGAGGATCTACTCTGGGCGGAGCAGAATGCTCGTAGGGTAGGAGAGGATTGTATGCTCTTTTTGCAGCCTGAGTGGAGTGTGTCGAAGCAGATTATTCCGATCTTGGTGGAGTATGCAAAGGCGAATCCACGTTGGAATATCTCCATACAAACTCATAAATATATGCATATCCCATAGTGATGATACTGAAAAATACACCTCGCGACAGAATAATTTTGGCTGCAACAATAGTTGTTATGGCCCCTATCCTCTTTGTGATAATCCAAAATGTGAGCCATTCTATCTCCGTTAGCATAAAAATAAATGAGCTAAATCGAGAAGCGAAGCTCTATCAAAGCAGAATTGAGAGGGATAGTTTGCTGCTTGAGAAGATAAAATTTGATGAGGGCTTAGAAGAGTTTGCGCGTGAAACATATTTTATGCAGCGACGTGGCGAGCGAGTGTTTATTATGGAGAAGTAGTTATCACCTATATATTATAAGGGAAGAAGGGGAAACAATAAATATTTTTGCATTTTTTCTAAAAAAAAACGCCATACTATTTTTTAATTCGCAAAACTGTTTTATCTTTGCACTCGATTTCCTCACTAACTAAGTGGGAGGTCACAACAAGTTCTTTGAGAAAAGCAAAAAAATAAAAAAAATCTCCAAAAGTTTTGGAAGTTCAATTTTTATTTTTACCTTTGCAATCCGAAACGGTTATTAAATGCCGATGTAGCTCAGTTGGCCAGAGCAGCTGATTTGTAATCAGCTGGTCGGGGGTTCGAATCCCTCCATCGGCTCGTAAGAAACGAGAAACATATTTTTGGGGAGTTACCAGAGTGGCCAAATGGGGCAGACTGTAAATCTGCTGACTTCGTCTTCGGTGGTTCGAATCCATCACTCCCCACTACCGACATTTGGAATGCAATGTTTCGGAGCTTGATGATCCTTGATGAAGGGTTGTCAAGTTTGAATTTTGTAGGCTTTTAAATGTCTATTTTGCGGAAGTAGCTCAATTGGTAGAGCATTAGCCTTCCAAGCTAAGGGTTGCGAGTTCGAGCCTCGTCTTCCGCTCAAGATTTACTTGTGGTGTAGGTCTATCACTCAAAGAGAGTGGTGGGTTTTCATCACTTGTTCATCATAAATAGGCATTGAACTTGAAATTTAACGTATTTTAAAAATTTAATATTTAACTGCTATGGCAAAAGAAAAATTCGACCGCTCCAAACCGCACGTGAATGTCGGTACTATCGGTCACGTTGACCACGGTAAGACTACTCTTACTGCTGCTATCACTACTGTTCTTGCGAACAAAGGTCTCTCTGAGCTTCGTTCATTCGATTCTATCGATAACGCACCAGAGGAGAAAGAGCGTGGTATCACTATCAACACTGCTCACGTAGAGTACCAAACAGCGTCTCGTCACTATGCTCACGTTGACTGTCCGGGTCACGCTGACTATGTGAAGAACATGGTTACTGGTGCTGCTCAGATGGACGGTGCAATCTTGGTTGTAGCTGCTACTGACGGTCCTATGCCACAAACAAACGAGCACGTTCTTTTGGCTCGTCAGGTAAACGTTCCTAAGATCGTAGTTTTCCTTAACAAATGCGATATGGTTGACGATCCTGAGATGCTTGACCTTGTTGAGATGGAGGTTCGTGACCTTCTTAGCAAGTATGAGTTCGACGGTGACAACGCACCTATCATCCGTGGTTCAGCACTTGGTGGACTTAACGACGATGCACAATGGGTTGACAAGATCATGGAGCTTATGGATGCAGTAGATTCATATATCCCAGTTCCTCCACGTGAGAACGAGAAGCCATTCTTGATGCCAGTTGAGGACGTATTCTCTATCACAGGTCGTGGTACTGTACTTACAGGTCGTATCGAGACTG
>JBCQWG010000018.1:0-46326 GCA_047172325.1 Rikenellaceae bacterium
GTAATGATGTCAAAGCGAGGAACCGCCGTATGCGGAACCGCATGTACGGTGGTGTGGGAGGTCGCAGTGGGAGATAATCCCACTGCTCCTACCCGATTAATAGACTAATGCGAATTATCTAACCCAACCAGCAGTCCAGTCGTTGTCGGTGCTGATAGCACCCGCATATGAGACAGACTCAAAGAAGGAGTCGAGGCTTGGAGCAGATGCTGCGATAGTGCCAAAGTAGTTGTTTGTAAGAGTTGATACGTAGTCAGAGGTGTTGCCCGCAGCAAGGAATGAAGCGTTGTTGTAGGCGTTAGCGTCGTAGCTGTTGGTTAAGCCAGTATCAGTGTAGTTGCCAGAGAGGAGAGAGGTGCCATCATCAAGTTTGTTGCTTGTGTTTGCTGTCTTGATATATACTGAGTAATCTTTTCCTACGATGATAGAGTTGTATAGCTCGATCTCTGTACCAGCTTTTAACATTACACCATCAGTTTTAGAACCGCTATAGGTATTTCCTACAAGGGTGGCATTAGCAATAACTGGGTGAGAAGCAGGTGTAGCCTCGTTGTTAGAGCCTTGGTTGTCGCACTCCAATAAGCAGTCGCATTTGAAGTCGATGTTTGCCTCTTGGTATGCGATGATAAATTGAGCACGACCGCACCATCCGTCAGTCCAGTCGAAAGAGTCGTCTGAGCAAGAGGTAACGACGCAATATTTGATATCTACAGTACCTCCGAAGAACTCGAATCCGTCGTCAGAGCCGTGGTATGCTTGTACATATTCGATAGTTGTGCCATTACCTACACCATAGCAAGAGATGCCGTTGCACTCTTGATCCTCGTTGTAAGAGAATCCAGTGTACTCAACACGTACATAGCGAAGAGTACCAGAGTTGTCAGCAGCGTCAGTACCGCCGTAAGGAAGAGACTCGATCTCAGAGAGAGATGGGATTGAGGTGTTGATTGGAGCTTTACCACAGATGTGGATACCACCCCAAGCGCCAGCCTCAGCTAGTGTACTTGTCATTACGATAAGGCCCTCAGCGTCGCCACCATCAGCCTCAATTTTACCGCCTTGCTCAACGAAGATGTAGTCGGTGTTAGCTTCGTCATATTGAGCGGTGATAGTTACACCCGGCTCGATGATAAGAGTACCACCGTCAAGAATGTGTAGACCACCGTCAAGCAATACAGAGGCTCCAGACTCGATGGTTACGGTGCCTGATATCTCAGACATAAGGGTCTCGCCATTGGTAACTACGACATCGGTAGGAGTCGGGTCGCCATTTTCTGATCCATTGTCATCAGCCTCGCAAGAGGTGAATGATAGAGCTGTTGCGAACATTGCAAGAGCAAGAAATTTGAAATTCTTTTTCATTTTTTAGTGTATTTGAAATGTGTTTGTTGTTGTTTAGAATTTAAGTGAGATTCCGATTGATCCGCCAATGCCATAGTCGTGACTCTCAACAATTTGATCTGCTCCATTGATCTCTTGCTCATATACCTCTGGTCGATCAAGTAGGTTTGATAGCTGAGCTGATACCTGTAGTCTCTTAGTAATGCTATATGCAGCATTGAAGTTGAGTGTGTGAAGTGCCGTTTGGTAGATGTCGCCACGTCCCATTGTTCCTACAGTGTGGATGCGAGGTCCTTGCAGGTTGTAGAGAAGCGCAAAACTTACCGTGCGTCCATCCTCATCGAGATATGAGGTGTAGGTGAGATCCGCATTCATAAGGTATGGAGATGCTCCTTGGAGGGCGCGATCATTGTTGGTGTAGCTACCCTCCGAGAGGGTAACATTTGTATACATATAAGAGCCATTAACCCCAATCTTCAAGTTCTTGTATAGGGTCTTGCGAGCCTCAATCTCAACTCCCGCTGCCAGACCTTGCTCCGCGTTATTGAATGTGTGTACCTCGCCACCACCTGCAATTGATTGGATGCGCTCGATAGGAGAGTCTAGGTATTTGTAGTATCCCGTTACAGAGAACATATCACCACCATCAAAGAACTTCTCGTAGCGAAGATCTGCATTGTAGTTATATCCATTTACAAGATCCTCATTACCTTTGATCTGAGCTGAACCATACGACTCTTGGTAGAGGAATGGAGCCATCTCAATAAATGATGGGCGAGTAACGGTGCGTGATACTGCGAAGCGCACTTGATTCTTGGTGTCTAGATTATATTTGATGTTGAGGGCTGGGAAGATATCATGCTTTTTGTATTCGCGGGTATCATCTTTGCTACCTGTTGAGTAGTTTACATATTGGTTCGAGTATTCGTAGCGTAAACCTGCATTGATAAGCCACTTTTCATCATATGATAGATCTGTTGAGATATATCCAGAGGCAATTGAGCTGCCGGCATCATATCTATCTTTATCTTGGAAGCTACGAGTGAATGAGTAGGCGCCAAGCTCGAAGTTCTCTTGGTTTATGTAGTCGTCAGCATTGAATGGATTGTCGTAGCTTTGATCTCCAACAACCGAGTCGAAAGAGCTTAGTTTGTAGTAGAAACGACGACCTACATATGTACGCTTTTTATCTTTGTATGCTGCTCCCACTATAAGCTTGTGACCATCCCCAAATGTGTAATCTGTAAATATGTTACCATTCCACTCATTCTCATCAAGCTCTCCAAAATAGCGCATTGTTTCTTGTTGATTGAGGTTGAAGAGTGATAGAGATCCATCTGCTGCTTGCTCATACATCACCTGACGACGATCAGGCTCATCAGAAGAGGTTGATGTGTAGGCACCCATCCAATTTAGTGATAGATTGTCGTTAAGGTAGTGAATACCATTTAGTTGGTGTGTTTTAAGCTTATATATGTGAGTGACGCTATTGCTACCTACTAATTGATAATCTTCTTGGTCGTATCCTGATCGTAGTGAGTATTCGTCCGTGGCGTTACGTGCAAAGAAGAGTGTGTAGCTTACGCGATCATTTTCGCGCATTGTAAGGCCAATATTACCAAGTGTTGCTATCTTGAGCGATGTCTCATAGCTATCAGAGTAGTATTCATCTGTTAGGCTTCCTGTAGCCTCGTAGATGCGGAAAACGGATCCTAAATCTGTCTGTTGGTTGTTGCTAACACCTCCCGATAGAAGTATGCTAAGACGTTGGTTGCCTACATCGTAGTTGTGTCCCCATGCGACATTCCCACTAAATACAGGAAGTGCGGTTCTCTTATCTACGTTGAACCCTGTATCAAATGGAGAGCCATTCTCTGCCACATAGTCATTCATGCTATTGCTTAGATCAAGAACATATGGGTCGACTGAAGATTGTGTAAAGAGCGAGACGTTATCCATGCGGTAGAACTCCTGTCCCGTAGTGTTGAAGTTGCCACCAACGCTAAAGCCTACAGAGAAGAAGTCATCAGCGGTGAGATCTTTTGTTGCGATGTCAACATGAGCACCGGAGTAGTCGGCATAGGATGTGGCATTGTATACCTTACTTACTGTGATATTCTTTACAGTTGATGCGGGGAATATATCAAGTGGAATGAGTTTGTTATCGGGGTTGGGTGAAGCAATTGGTTGACCATTGAGGGTTGTGATAGAGTAGCGATCACCTAAACCTCTGACAACAAGTTGACCAGACGATGCAACCGAGATACCTGTGATCTTCTTTACCCCCTCTTCAACGTTCGATATACCCTTAATGGACATCTCCTTAGCGCCCATATTTTCGATCGCTACATTTGATGCAATACGCTCATTTTGAAGGGTAGCCTCATTTTCGAGGTTTTTTCGAGTTGTTACTGTAACCTCAGAGATGCTTTGAGAGTCTGTCGTTAACTCAATGAGAAGTTCTGGCGTTTTGTTGTTTACCTCTATAGGTAAGATTTGTGTTACGTAAGAGATATATGAGATCTCTATATTATAGGAGCCGTTGTTAACCTTTAGCTCAAACTCTCCATCAAGGTCCGTTGTTGTTCCTTGATTCGTCTCCAATATGAAGAGTGTTGCACCTAATAGAGGCTCTTTGGTTTCGCTGTCAATTACTTTTCCTTTAAGTGTGGCAGCTTGCGCTAGGGATACTGTCGTCAGCAACAGTACAATTGATAATAAAACATCCTTAATTTTCTTCACTTTGCTTTTTGTTTAAATTCACGCTGCAAAGGTGAGAAATAGTTGTTGCGTTATTATTTCATAAATATTAATAAGATGTTATAAAGGTGAGTATATTTTATTAACGCATCACTAATGCTCTCCTTATTTAAAGTTATTGGAAAGCAATGATAGATAAAATTAATATTTTTTTTGATTGTAAGTGTTGAAAAAGTTGTAACTTTGTCCAAAATTAATGATTAATATATTTTAGTATGCAGCAAAATATTTCAGATTCAATTCTCTATATAGGAGTAGATGACAAGGATATTGATCTTTTCGAGAGTCAATATTTGGTACCAGAGGGCATTTCATATAACTCATATGTTATTATGGATGAGAAGATTGCTATTATGGATTGTGTAGATGCACGAAAAATTGATGAGTGGTTCTCTCAGCTTGAGTGTGCTCTTGGGGTGCGAACACCTGATTATTTGGTGGTGACACATATGGAGCCCGATCACTCGGCAGGTATTGCGAAGTTGGTGGAGGCGTATCCCGCAATGCAGATTGTAGGCAACACTAAGACCTTTGCTATAATGTCCAATTTCTTTGAGATAGATGACCTAGAGCAGCGTAAAGTTGTGGTAGGAGAGGGCGAGACCTTGAGTTTAGGTTCTCACACGCTTCGCTTCCACATGGCTCCTATGGTTCATTGGCCAGAGGTGATGGTAGCCTACGAAACGAAGTCACTTACTCTGTTTAGTGCAGATGGTTTTGGTAAGTTTGGTGCATCGGATGCCACTGGGGGTTGGGCGTGTGAGGCGCGTCGTTACTACTATAATATTGTAGGAAAGTATGGCGCAAATGTGCAGGCATTATTAAAGAAGTTGGCAAATGTGGAGGTTGCAACAATTGCACCTCTTCATGGACCTATCCTGCGTGAGGATATTAACTATTATCTAAAGATGTATGATATGTGGAGCACGTACCAAGCAGAGGAGGATAGCATTCTGATCTGTTATGCTTCGATCCATGGTAATACAGCTAAGGTTGCACACGAGCTCAAAGAGATTCTCGCAAGTAAGGGCAAGGAGAATGTGGAGTTGTGTGATCTTACGCGCGATGATATGGCGCAAGCCGTAGAAGATGCTTTCTACTCAGAGAGCTTGGTTTTGGCTGCCGCCTCATATGATGCAGGCGTTTTCCCTCCAATGTTGCACTATTTGCACCATCTTAAGGATAAGAAGTTCCAAAATCGCCGCGTGGGTATCATTCAGAATGGCTCGTGGGCTCCATGTGCAGCTAAAGTTATGAGAGCTGAGCTTGAAGAGATGAAGGAGATTACAATTTTGGAGCCAGAGGTGACTATACGTTCAGCCTATAAAAGCTCTGATGTAGCGGCTCTTGAGGCTCTTGCAGATGCTTTGATTGGGTAATTAATTTTAGGTGGTATTTCTTAATTCAATATTTTTGTTGTAAGTTTGCCACGTTTAATTCTAAAAAAATAACTAGATGAAACATGCATACGTATTTCCCGGACAGGGTGCTCAAGCACCGGGTATGGGTAAAGATCTCTATGAAAACAGTGTAGAGGCAAAGGCGCTTTTTGAACAAGCAAATGAGATCCTAGGATTCAGAATCACCGATATTATGTTCGATGGTACTGCTGAGCAACTTAAGGAGACAAAGGTGACACAGCCTGCGGTATTCCTTCACTCGGTTATCATGGCTAAGGCATTGGGAGTTACTCCTGATGGTGTTGCTGGTCACTCGCTTGGAGAGTTCTCGGCACTAGTTGTAGCGGGCGTTCTCTCTTTTGAGGATGGCTTACGCTTGGTCTCTAAGCGAGCTATGGCTATGCAAGCGGCTTGTGAGGCGGTTCCCGGCACAATGGCTGCTGTTTTGGCCTTAGCAGACTCTGCTGTTGAGCAGATTTGTGAAGATGTTGAGGGGGTGGTTGTAGCTGCAAATTATAACTGTCCGGGTCAGTTGGTTATCTCTGGCGCAGTTGAAGCCGTTGATGAGGCGTGCGTTAAAGCTAAAGAGGCAGGAGCAAAACGAGCTATGCGTTTGCCGGTGGGAGGAGCTTTCCACTCTCCACTTATGGCCCCTGCACGTGAGGAGTTGGCGGCAGCTATTGCAGCGGCAGAGTTCTCGACTCCAACATGTCCCATTTATCAGAATGTTGATGCAAAGCCACACACAGATCCATCTGAGATAAAAGAGAATCTTATTGCACAGCTAACAGCTCCAGTGCGTTGGACATATATCTCTCAAAATATGATCGCCGATGGTTACACTGAGTTTACTGAGTTAGGTCCGGGAGCAGTGCTTCAAGGATTAATTAAGAAGGTTAGTTCAGAGGTTGCCGTAGAGTCTAAATCTGTATTGTAATCCTTCTGAGTAGAAGAAAATATTAAAAATGTTGATCTCTATATTAAAGAGGTCAACATTTTTTTTGATTATTTATATATTTTTATTAACTTTGTCTTAGATTTTACCAAAACTTAAACCAACCATAAAAAAAATTACACTACCTCTATTGACGCTTGCGCTTTTTGCCGGTGCATGCGGATCGCAGAATAGTAAGGTCGCTCTCGATAAGGGCGTTACAATTGCTACTGCCACCCCCTACAACTCTACAAACCTCTACACTCTCAATGATGCTTTCTCAAGTGAGTTTGATGGAGCTATCAACAACGATAACTTCATTGTGGGCGACAGAGATTATCCTACGTGGACAGATGAACCAGCTAACACTAAAGTGGAGGATGGAAATCTAACATTGACAGCAATTCATAAACCACATATCTCTCGTACAGGGAAGGAGTTTTACTTCACTTCGGGTGAGATTAGAACAGATCAAACCATTGTTTATGGCTATTTTGAGGCTCGCATTAAGGGTGCTGACCTATGGCCCGGTGTGTGTCCAGCATTTTGGTTGCAGGGAAGCCTTACAGGTGTAGATTTTCAAGAGCAAGAGGAGAATACAATCGTATATAGTGAGATTGATATCATTGAGTTGCAGCAGGTTCCAATAAGTAAGAATATGTTGGCATTAAATCTTCATACAGCAGCACTCCTCAAAGATGAGGATGGTAAGATGAAGCGTCAAGCTTTGAAGGCTGGTATCATCCCTGAGATTTGTAAGACTGAGTTTGAGGTTGATTGGAACCCAGAGGATGACTATCATGTATATGCTTGCGAGAATCGTCCAGATTCAGTTCTTTTCTATATTGATGGTGAGAGAGTTGGTGCGAAGCCAAATTACTATTGGCACTTGCCAATGCGCCTTATCGTCTCTATGGGTATGAGAAATCCATATGAGAGATATGTAGCGTGGGATCGTTATGCAGTTCCCGCAACCGAGGAGGAGGCAATCGCTGCTGGTTTCCCAACAACTATGTATATTGATTATGTTCGCACATATACTCGCGACTATTCAGAGTTTAAGTCAAACGAGAAGATGTTTGATGCAGAGGAGGCCAAATTTGATCCAGAGAAGATCAAGGCCATCATTGAGGCTGCTCGTAAGGAGAATATTTAAATAGATTCAAAATTTCCAATTAAACCTAAATAATAAACTATGAAATTTTTTACATTACCACTTTTGGCGCTAGCACTTCTTACAAGTGCATGTGGGTCGCAGAACGGCAAGGTCGTTCTCAATAAAGGAGTTACAGTAGCTACAGCTACTCCTTACAACTCAAAAAATCTCTTTACTCTTGATGATACATTCTCAAGTGAGTTTGAGGGAGCAATCAACAATGACAACTTTGTTGTTGGAAATAGAAACTGGGCTACATGGTCAAACGAGCCAGAGAATGTTGCTGTTGAGGATGGTAACTTGACTATCACTGCTCGCTACAAACCACACACCTCAGATAGAGGCAAACAATTCTACTTCACCTCTGGTGATATCAAATCTCGCGAGATGACCACATATGGTTATTTCGAGGCGCGCATCAAAGGTGCTGACCTTTGGCCCGGTGTATGTCCTGCATTCTGGTTGTATGGAGGCCTAAGAGGAGGAAATGATGAGAGCTATGAGGAGAATACAATTACATACAATGAGATTGATATTATCGAGTTGCAACAAATTCCATCAAGCAAAAATATGTTGGCTTTGAACCTTCATACAGGTGCATTGATGAGAGATGAGAATGGTAAGATGATTCGTCAGTCGTTGAAGGCTGGTATCATTCCAGAGATCTGTAAGACAGAGTTCGCTGTAGAGTGGAACCCAGAGGATGATTACCATATCTACGCTTGCGAGAATCGCCCAGATTCAATCATCTTCTATATTGATGGTGAGCGTGTTGGTGCTAAGATCAACTACTACTGGCATATGCCTATGGCTCTTACCGTCTCTATGGGTATGAGAAATCCATATGAGAGATATGTAGCTTGGGATCGTTACGCAGTTCCTGCAACCGAGGAGGAGGCAATCGCTGCTGGTTTCCCAACAACTATGTATGTTGATTATGTTCGCACATATACTCGTGACTACTCAGAGTTCAAATCAAATCAGAAACTCTTTGACGCAGAGGAGGCTAACTTCAGTCGCGCTAAGGTGCAAGCAATTATTGACAAAGCACGCAAAGAGAATATCTAAAGTATATTATTCTTGAAATATGAAAGGCGAGTAACTTTTGAGTTGCTCGCTTTTTGCCTTCTGCTCACTGTCGAAGATCCCAAATATGGTAGAGCCGCTACCCGACATTGCCGCGTAGAGCGCACCGGCGGCAAGAAGATCCTCTTTGATCTTACCAAGTAGAGGATAGGCTTTAAAGATGTGTGACTCGAAGTCATTTTTGATCTCTCCCTGCCACCTCTCTACGGGTAGTTTTATAAGTTCATAGAGGGGTTTTAATGGGTGTGCTGGCTTCACTCCGGCGTAAGCCTCGCGCGTAGAGACATTCACCTCTGGTTTTATCAGAAGGAGATATTTGCCACTAAGATCAACCTTTGCATCGGTCATAATCTCCCCGCGACCGCTGCATAGTTGAGGCGTATTGCGAACAAAAAAAGCAGTGTCGCTACCTAAAACGGCAGCTAACTCAATTAAACGCTGCTCATCTAGCTGCAATCCAAAGAGTGAATCTAGAGCGACGAGCACAGCTGTAGCATCAGAAGAGCCACCGCCAAGTCCTGCGCCAAATGGTACCTGTTTATCCAGTGCGATATGAACTCCGCCAATGAAGGGGTATAGGCTCTTCATAAGGTTGTAGGCCTTAATACATAGATTATTCTTCGTGTCACAATCTATAATAATACCACTACTTGAAAATTCAACCGAGTTACCCTCAGTGATCTCGATGTTCAGAGTGTCGAATAGACCTTTTACAGGATACATCACAGTAGATAGTTCGTGAAAACCATCTGCTCTACGCTCAATTACGTCGAGTCCAATATTTATTTTGCAGTTTGCTTTAATTGTCATATAGCAAAAGTAGTAATAAATCATAATAAATCACTATTTTTGCTGCATGAAATTTAGAACTGAGATACAAATTGATCTCTCTGCACACCAGATTGACTATTCGAGTGAAATTCTTTCGCTTGGTTCCTGCTTCGCTCTCTCTATTGGGGAGCGTTTGTGTGAAGCTAAATTTAAGACGTGTGTCAACCCTGTGGGGGTGCTTTTTAATCCGCTCTCTATATCTTCTACGATTGAGCGTTTGAGCGATTGTAGAGGAGTTGATATCTCTGAACTGCAAAAAGGTCGCTCTGGGGAGTGGTTCCACTTTGATTTTCATGGCTCTCTGTCGGATGTTGATCCGCAGGTGACATTGTCGAATATGAATAGTGCTGTAAGTGCTGGATCTAAGGCTCTCGCTATGTGTGATACCATTATAATTACATTGGGTACCGTATGGGTTTATGAGTTGATTGATAGTGGAGATG
This sequence comes from Rikenellaceae bacterium, assembly GCA_047172325.1. Taxonomy (GTDB): domain Bacteria; phylum Bacteroidota; class Bacteroidia; order Bacteroidales; family Rikenellaceae; genus Alistipes. Next base: position 9,952 of record JBCQWG010000018.1, read on the forward strand.
TTGTGGCAAATTGCCATAAGGAGCCCTCATCTCGATTTGTGAGACGCGCAATGAGTGTGGATGAAGTCGTGACGCTCCTTGAGGCGCAAGTGAGGCGATACCCATCAAAACACTTTATATTCTCGGTGAGCCCTGTTCGTCACCTTGCAGATGGCTTGGCAGAAAACTCATTAAGTAAAGCAACCCTGCGTGTGGCTCTATCTAAGGTTGTCGAAAGAGAGCCTAATGCATCATATTTCGCAGCTTATGAGACTCTTATAGATGATTTGCGCGATTATCGTTTCTATGCTGATGATATGTTGCATCCATCGCCACAGGCCATTGATTATATATGGGATAAGTTTTGTGGCTCCAATATATCTGTATCCGAAAGAGGTTTGATGAGTGAAGTTATGGCAATTGTGCGTGCCGCATCACACCGTCCGTTAAATCCTGCAAGTGAGGCGCATTTAAAGTTCTGTCAAAAGCAGTTGGAAGTAATAAAAAAATACCCTAATATAGATTTTGGTAAGGAATATGCCTATTTTATGAGCCAATTACAAAATAATTTGTAAATTTGCTACTCAATTTGAATTATCTATGACAAAGAAGATCGTACTATATATAGTTGCAATGCTTACATCGGTGAGTTTATATGCTCAAAGTGGTGACATCAATAAGCCACATTTAGTGGTTAATATTATAATTAGTGGTATGCGTGCCGTTGATGTTGAGCGTTATCAGCATAATTTTGAGGCGGCAGGCATCCGTAAATTTTATGAAGAGGGGTTGCGATATGATAATTGTCAATATAGCTATAAGCAGACAACGACTCCCGTATCGCTGTCGACCCTCTCAACAGGTGCGCTACCCTCGACGCATGGCATAGTTGGATATTCGTGGTTTGACTATGTTACCAATGAGAAGGTGGATCTTATAGGGGATAGTAATGTGAATAATGTTGAGTATCCACTCTTCGAGGGGGGAGGCTACTCCGCTAGTAATCTTTTGGTTCCAACCATAAGCGATGCTCTTATTGGAGATTCGCCCCAAAGTCAAGCTGTGACTATTGCTCTTGATCCTCAATCAGCAATTGTCACAAATGGAAAACTAGGTACTCCCTTTTGGTTTGATCCCTTCTCTTGTAGCTGGGCTAGCTCTGATGCTTTTGTCTATGAGCTGCCATCGTGGGTCTCAGCATATAATTACATTGAGTCGGAGATTGATAGAACCTCCTCAAAGTGGATGATGTCGCTCTATCCAGATCTATATGTAAACTCGAAATATGCGGATCGCACAAGTGATTATATCTTAGGAGATGTTATTAAGGTTAACCGAAATGATAGTCGCCAAAATCGTCATGCCAAGTACTACAATCAAGTTATATCTACACCGCTTGGTAATGATATAGTGGCCTCTTTTGCGAGGATTGCTGTCTCTAGTTTGGAGTTGGGTCGTGATGAGCATACAGATCTTCTAAATATCTGTTTCGATGCCTCTCGTAATATTGTTGAGAAATATGGACCAGAGTCAATTGAGGCTGAAGATATGTATTACAAGCTAGATAAGTCCATTCAAACGTTGATGGATTTTATTGATGGTGAGCTATCTGGTAATAGTGTGGTGTATGTTATCACCTCGGATCATGGCACAAGCCCCTCAGTTGCTACAAATGTAGATCGTTTTAACTCTCGTCAATTTGAGGTCATTCTCAATGGTTTTCTTTCGGTGCGCTATGGTAATGAGCAGTGGGTTTTGGCCTATGAGAATGGCGCGGTCTATTTAAATCATAATGCTGTTTTTAAATATAACTTAAATCTAGCAGAGGTGCAAAATGAGGCTGCAACATTTGCATTGCAGATGCAGGGTGTATCTCATGCAATTACGGCTAATACCCTCTCGTCGAGCTATTTTGGTAATGGATATGCACAGAAGATTCAGAGTGGGTTCTATCCTCGCCGTTCGGGTGATGTAGTGTTAAATCTAATACCTAATTGGATAGAGAGTGATGAGTCTATAGTGTCGCAATCGGGATCAATGTATAACTATGATCGTGTAGTGCCCCTTATGATATATGGCAGTGGAATCACGCCACAGGTTATCTCTCGTCCAATAGATGCTATCTCAATTGCTCCAACAATTGCAGAGATCATGCATGTGATTGAACCCGCAGCCTCTGAGGGAAGATCGTTAGAGGAGTTACAAACAAGGTAAATATTTTTTGATATGAATAAAATTCAAGATGAGATTATAGAGGAGTTTTCAATCTATGATGATTGGCTCGATAAATATAACTATTTAATTGAACTCAGCGATGAGCTTCAACCTATATGCGAAGCACATCGCACGGAGCAATATGTCATTAGTGGCTGTCAGTCGCGAGTGTGGGTTGATGCAGAGTTGCGTGAGGGGAAGGTATATTTCTCAGCCGATAGTGATGCCATTATCACTAAGGGTATTATAGCGCTGTTGATTAGAGTGTTGAGTGGCCGTTCACCTCGCGAGATCTTGGAAAGTGATCTCTACTTTATTGATGCTATTGGCCTAAGTGAGAATCTATCTCCTACGCGTAGTAATGGTCTGTTAGCTATGATTAAGCAGATGAGAATGTATGCCTTGGCATACTCAACTAAAGTGTGATATTTGTAAAAAAAGTTTATATGACACCAGCAGAAATTATTGCAGTCGAGAAGGAGATCGTCTTGACGCTAAAGAATATATATGATCCAGAGATCCCAGTTAACATTTATGATCTTGGGTTAATTTATGATATTGATTTTGAACCATCGGGGGAGGTTAATATTAGAATGACCCTTACCGCTCCTAACTGCCCAATGGCCGATATCCTCTTTGAGGATGTTAATCGAGAGGTCTCTAAGGTGAAGGGGGTGACGTCGGTGAATGTGATTTTAGTTTTTGAGCCTACGTGGGATCGTTCTATGATGTCGGAGGAGGCTCTTTTAGAACTTAACTTAATATAAGGTGTAAACAGTGGAGAGTTTAAAGCAAGATAGAAGAGCGTTAAATCGTCTTGTGGCGGGCTCTTCTCACTTTGGATGTGGACGGTTTATAATGTCTCTTAATGAGGTTAGTCGGCAGGAGATCTACTCTCATTATGAGTTTGAGCGTCTTGAGAGTAAGTATCAGGCGATAGTCTCATATTACAAACGTCAAGCGGGTGAAAATTGGAATCAAACACTATTCGGTTACTTCTTTCGATATTTGGGAGATCCTAAAAATAAGGATACCTATATGGTTCTAGCAAAGAGGGTTGGCTATAATGCTATTTTGCGAGAGAGGAGCAATCCAATGCGTGTTGAGGCGCTTTTGTTGGGAGCATCGGGTCTTCTTAAGGATTATGGGGATGATCTATATACGCTCACCATTAAGCGTGAAGCGGAGTACCTAATGCGAAAATATAACATCACTCCATTAACGACGAGCCAATGGGATTTATATAAGTTGCATCCCAAGAATAATCCAGTATTGAGATTGGCGCAAGCTGCAACGCTCTTCTCTCAGAATGAGCTTCTTCTCGATAAGTTACTTGCATGTAGATGTAATGCAGATATTGAGGAGATATTTATGGTTGAGGCATCTGAATATTGGACAACACATTACGTGCCTTCGAGAGTCAGTGCAAGTGAGGTTAAACGATTGGGGCACGATAAGTGTAATGTGTTGGGTATTAACCTTGTTGTAATGTTGCAGTATGCTTATGGCTCTTACCTCTCGGATGATAGGCTTATAGATCAGGCTCAAAATTTAATTCAAGATCTTAAACCTGAGTTCAATTGGATCGTGAATAAATGGCGACAATATGGCATTCGTCCTAAAACAGCATTTGAGGGACAAGCACTTATCCAACTTGGTCAATGCTACTGTGCAAAGGCTCGTTGCGCGGAGTGTTATCTTGCTCCGAAAGCGTTAAGAGATCTAAGCTGGCTTGATTTAGAGCTGTAGAGATTCTCACCTCACAATAATCTACTAATTGGTTCCGTTTGAGAAGCAGAACCAATTTTTTTATGCCTATGATGAACTAATCCTACTTATAACTTTATAATTTTATTTTATTATGAAAAGAGTAGTTTTGTTTTTAGGAGCCATTGTAGCTTCAGTTGCAATTGGCGGTGCTACAGCGTATTATGTAGCAAACCAAAGTTTCCAGACTCTTCAGCAAGTAAATACTGAACGAGCTAATGAGCCCAGAAATCCCGCTATGGGTTCGCAATTTGTGGCCTATGCAGGAGGCGATTTCCCCGATCTCACCTATGCAGCGGAGAGTGCTGTTCCAGCGGTAGTGAATATTGAAGTTATTCAGAGAGTGGAGTCGCGATCTCGTAGCAGCTATGATCCTTTTTATGAATTTTTCGGTATCCCGCAGCAGGGTAGAGGCTCTCAGCCTCAATCGCAAGAGCGTAGAAGTGGTGGATCGGGAGTGATTATCTCGGACGATGGATATATTGTAACCAATAACCATGTTGTGGAGAGTGCAACATCGCTTCGCGTAAAGCTTTATGATGGCCGCGTATTGGATGGGGAGGTTATTGGAGTGGATCCAACAACAGATATAGCATTGATAAAGATTGAGGCTAGCGATCTTCCTACAATTCCTTTCGGCAGCTCGGATGATCTTCGATTAGGAGAGTGGGTGTTGGCTATTGGATCACCGTTCGATCTTCAATCTACCATTACAGCGGGTATTGTCAGTGCAAAGGCTCGTCAGCTGTCGGTTATACCTAGTGAGTTTAGTATAGAGTCATTTATACAGACTGATGCTGCTGTCAATCCCGGTAATTCGGGTGGTGCTCTAGTGAATACTAATGGAGAGCTCGTTGGAATCAACACCGTGATAATGTCGCAGACGGGAAGCTATATTGGATACTCCTTTGCTGTGCCAGAGAGTATTGTAAAGAAGGTTGTTTTGGACCTTAAAGAGTTTGGCATGGTTCAACGAGCAATGCTTGGTATAAGTTTTAGAGTTGTCGACCAGACATTCCTTGATACCGAAGGAGAGACCTATGGCATTGATGAGTTGGGTGGAGTCTTCGTAGCCTCTGTGCAGGAGGATGGTGCGGCATCTAAGGCAGGAGTGCGCAAGGGGGATGTTATCACCTCTATTAATGGAGTAGAGCTTAACGACAAATCTAGTTTGCAGGAGCAAATTGGTAAGCATCGTCCGGGCGACAAGGTGAAAATTGTTGTAAAAAGAGGTGGTGCAGTGAAACAATTTGATGTTACCTTGCGTAATAAGAGTGGAAAAGAGGAGCTCCTATCCAAGGAGAGTGTCGATGTAGTCGAGGCTTTGGGTGGTAAGTTCTCTAACGCCAGCGAGAAGCTATGTCGCCAACTTGATATTGAGGGTGGAGTGGTTGTAACGTCAGTTGATAGCAAAGGTCTGCTTGCTCGTGCTAGAGTAAGACAAGGATTTGTTATTACTCACATTAACGATACTCCAATCTATTCAACAACAGAACTGGGACGACTTATTGATAATGTTGAGTCAATAGATGGTATTTATACCAATGGTCGTGCCGCAAGTTATGTTTTTGTCGAGTAGCAGTAGTTGCTTCCGTGGGCAAGGTGTGTAATAAAAACAATTATATATAAAAAAAGAAATGCGTCAGTTAAAAATTACAAAGTCCATCACTAACCGTGAGAGTGCATCCCTTGATAAGTACCTACAAGAGATTGGAAAGGAGGAACTCATCACAGTTGAGGAAGAGGTGGAACTTGCCCAACGAATTAAAAAAGGAGATCAAGAGGCTCTAGAGAAGCTCACAAAGGCTAATTTGCGTTTTGTGGTCTCTGTAGCGAAGCAATATCAGAATCAAGGATTAAGTCTACCCGACCTTATTAATGAGGGTAACTTAGGTTTGATTAAGGCTGCTGAGAAGTTCGATGAGACACGTGGTTTTAAGTTTATCTCATATGCTGTTTGGTGGATCCGTCAATCAATTCTTCAAGCTCTTGCAGAGCAGTCACGAATTGTTCGACTTCCTCTCAATCAGGTGGGATCGCTCAATAAGATTAATAAGGCTTTGGCTAAGTTCGAGCAAGAGCACGAGCGCGCCCCATCCCCAGAGGAGCTAGCCACAGAGCTATCTTTACCTAAAGAGAAGGTTGCAGATACTCTACGTGTAGCTGGTCGCCATGTCTCGGTTGATGCCCCATTTGCAGATGGTGAGGATAACTCTCTATTAGATGTGCTTATCAATAATGACTCTCCAAATGCAGATCGTGGTCTAATCAATGAGTCACTTGCAACGGAGATTATCCGTGCCCTTGAGACCCTAACAGATAGAGAACGAGATATTATACGTTACTTCTTTGGTATAGGTTGCTCGGAGATGACCCTTGAGGAGATTGGTGAGAAGTTTGACCTTACACGTGAGCGTGTGCGCCAGATCAAAGAGAAGGCAATTCGTCGTTTGCGTCAATCTTCACGTAGCAAGTTGCTCAAATCCTATTTAGGTTAATTAAATATAGCAGGTGGCAGATAATTTATTTGTCACCTGTTTATTTTAAACTTTCCATTGGGAAGTATTGCAATAGTTTGGTTGTTGATTAGTTTGTCGATACATTTTGCTATGTTGTCTGGGGCGGTGTTGATCCGTGCAATTAGCTCTGATGTGTTAAGCTCGTTGGAGCTGAGGCTCTCCAATATTATCTCTTCAGTTGTATCTGGTGCAGATTTTAGCTTTAGTTTGCGTTTGTGCGCAAGACATATATCGCACACACCGCAGTCGTGGCTATTGGTGATTCCAAAATACTCTTCGAAAGATTTACTGCGACACTCTGTGTCGTTTGTTGCATATTTAAGCATATTTAGAAAGCGCTCTTCAGTGAGTTCTTTCCTGCGTTTGTAGCTGTCCGGTGATATGTATATATCATCTATAGCAAGGCGCTCAGTATCCAAATAGATTAATGGAGATCTATTTGATGGCACATATCGAATTAGTCTCATCCGCCACAATCGAGTGAGGAGATCTTTCACCTTTTCGATTGTATATCCGCCCCAGTGCGCTATTTCAACTTCACTTATCTGCCTAAACTCGGAGAATAATCCCTCATAGAGGCGTAGTATCACTCTTAGAAAGTGGTCTAGATCATCGTTTTCGACTCTTACTTTGTATAGATCATCTCGACTTACGCAAAATATAATGCGAGCTGGGTTATCCAACTCTTCCGTGAGAGACATATATCCATTTACCTCTAGTAGCTTTAAGGCACTTAGCACAGTGCCTCGAAATAGCTTCTCGCGAGAGCAAAAATCGTATATGTTAAATATATGAGAACTCATAATGCCGTCACCAATGGCGATTTGTAGGTGCGAACATATCTTCTCATAGATCTCTTTGATCTTCTCGATGGGAGGAAATTCAGCTTGAAAGCGTTTTGTGATACGACCATCATCATTGGGAGAGTAGAGTAGTAGTGCATAGCTTCGTTTGCCATCGCGACCCGCACGACCTGCCTCTTGATAGTAGCTTTCTAGTGAATCACACATCGTGTAGTGCACAACAAATCGCACATCAGGCTTGTCAATTCCCATACCAAAAGCATTTGTAGCGACCATTACGCGAACTTCACCGCTGACCCATTCGTCTTGTCGTATCGAGCGTTCGGCATTTGGTAATCCACCATGATAGTAGGTTGCGTTAACCCCTTTGGAACCCAATATTTTAGATAGCTTCTCTGCTCCATCGCGAGTGCGGACATATATTATGCCGCTTCCACTAACGCTATCTATAACTTTCATTAGTTGACTATCTTTATCCTCTGTTTTGCGAATGGCATACACTAAGTTAGGTCGAGAGAAGTCACCTTGAATTATATTATCATCTCTAAATTTGAGACGTTCGGTGATATCTTTTACAACGTTTGGAGTGGCAGAGGCTGTTACAGCTAATATGGGAGCATTGGAGGTGTGTTCACGTAGCTCTGCAATCTTCAGATAGGATGGTCGGAAGTCGTAACCCCATTGCGAGATGCAGTGAGCCTCGTCTACAGCAATCATTGATATATTCATGCGTTGAACTCTGTATCGGAATATCTCTGTAGCGACTCTTTCGGGTGATACATATAAAAACTTCACATCCCCATAGACGCAGTTGTCGAGAGCTATATCTATCTGCCGAGGAGATAGGCCAGAGTGTATTGCAATGGCTGGTATAGATAGAGAGCGCAATCTATCCACTTGATCTTTCATAAGGGCTATGAGTGGTGTTACAACTATGCACAACCCCTCCATCATCAATGTTGGCACCTGATATGTTAATGATTTACCTCCGCCCGTAGGGAGTAGCGCCATAGTGTCGCCTCCGCTGAGTATAGATTCGATAATCTCCTTCTGCATAGGACGAAACTCATTATACCCCCAATATTTTTTGAGGATCTCATAAATTGTCAACGTCTCATGGATCTTACCTTTGTGTTTCATTGGTGTAGTTTGTGCTACATGCGAGTCAAGATAGCTTTAAACCACTCTGGAACGCGAGTAGGGCGTCGCGAGTCAGAGTGCATAAAACCTAGCGTTGTTGTGCCATAGTTAACCATCTTACCCTTTGAGTTGATAACCTCATAATGGAATGTGATTCTCACTTTAGGCTCTTCATAGAGGGATACTTTGATTGTGATCTCCTCATCGAAATATAGTGGGGAGATATAATGTAGTGACACATCTAGTATAGGCATCATGATACCTTTTGCCTCAACCTCAGCATAGGATAGACCTAAAGAGCGCATAAAGTCGCAGCGTGCTGCCTCGAAATATCTGATGTAGTTGGAGTGGTGGATGATTCCCATCTGATCCGTCTCCACGTACCATGTTCGCATTTTAAACTCGTGACTTACTATGGCTTGACCTGTTGGAATGGTGTTATCTCTTTTCATATCGCTCTTTTACTTTAATCTCTATCTCTGAATTTGTTATATTGCTCCATATCGTCAACTCCTCATCAATGGTTATTAATTGCTCTATACCATCTACATCACATATATAGTGACCTGCGGGTGGCATTAGCTTCAACGGCTCACTATGGGCGAGAGCGCCTAAAGAGTTCGTTTCACCAATAATAAGATATGGTTGCTTAAGGAGTCTATTGGCAGAGGTAATATCACCACTCTCTATAAGCTTTCTAACCACCGTTGAACTTATTTTCTCACCTTGTTGACTAAATTCATCTGCTATAATAGCTTTGAAATTGTACTGCTCTGCACTAAGTAGAAGATTCTCAGATCCACCTCCATTATGCCCCATATGGTGGTTGAATCCTATGATAAGTTCTTTCATGTTTAACCTCTTAATGAGATACTCAACAACGAACTCTTCGTAGCTAAGAGTGCTTAGCTGTTTATCGAATGTTAGCAGTAGTAGTGCATCAATGCCCTCTTGGTTGAGTAAAAACTCTTTTTCTATGTCGCTACTAAGTAGTTTTAATCCATCTGCACGACCTAATGCCACTCTAGGGTGTGGAGAGAAACTCACAACAATGCTCTTTAATCCTCTCGCTGTGGCTCTCTCTCGTAGAGTTTTTAGTAATGAGCGGTGGCCACTGTGAACTCCATCGAAAGAGCCTACAGTGACAACAGTGTCACCTAAAGAGGTGTACTCCTCTATACCTCTAAATAGTCTCATTCTTGATAGAGGTTATACATTTACACTATCTTCACTCTCTTTTACGAAGTAAGCTAATTTTTCGAGCAGAGTGGTGATATCGTAATTCTCAACGATGATTCCTTGCGGAAAGTTGAGAGGTGTTGAGGTGAAGTTAAGCACACCCTTGATGCCGGCATTGACGATGGGTATAACCAGTTCAGATGCGATATTTGTGGGGCATGAGAGGATAACTAAACTTATATCTTGCTCTTCGACAATCTCAGTAAATTCATCCATGTGGTAGCATGGGATGTTGTCAATTGTTGAGCCAACTTTTTGAGGGTCAATATCAAAAGAGGCTGTAATATTAAGGTTAAATCCTTTTCCATTGAAATATTTGGTTACAGCTTGACCTAAGTGACCCATTCCTAAAATTGCAATCTTAATCATGGAGTCACTATCTAGAATCCCACTAATAAAGTCGATTAGCTCCTCGACATCATATCCCTTATTTTTATTGTCGCTAGAGAAGCCAATTAGCATTAGATCTCGACGCACCTGAACAGCCGTGATACCATGTATGCCGGCAATGATATGAGAGAATATGTGAGTTATGCCCATCTTATGGCTAGCCATAAGAGAGCGGCGGTATTCACTTAATCGCTCTATTGTTTTTTCTGGGATAGATGATGAGATATTGGCCATATTTACTCTATTGTTATGGTGTAATTACTGTTGTAGTTAACTCTAATCCACTCCGTATTGGTATGAATCCCACTCTGGGGATTAGCCGTAAAACGATAGTGATTTTGAAGAGGTGTAAATACTCGTCCCTCAAGGTTATAGTCCATGTCGGAGTATATTCCCTCGCCAAAAATTATAGCTGCATCGTAACCTCTATATGTATAGAGAGAGGGTAGAGAGCCATACTCCTCAATGTAGTTGCTATCAAATAGTCTTACCGCAAGGTTGTCACGTTTTGCATGATATGACGAGAGCAAAACAACGTTGTTCTTAAAGAGAATTGTGCGGTCGATATTCTTGTAACGGCTCCATTCGGAGTTACCCAAGACCTCATATCGAGGAGCCTTTCCTCCGCGTGCTACAATGTTTATTTGTGCCGATGAGAGAGCAGAGAGGATTCTATCAACATCTGTTTCGCTCGACGACATAACTACAATTGTATTATTTTTATCGTTGTTGATGAATTTAGATAGGTCGCCAGCGGACTCCTTGTCATTTCTCATCTTTACGGCAACATCGGTTGGATTCTCGTAAACATATGTATGTTTGTCGAAAGGTCTATCTCCTATCAGCTTCATGATATTTGCTTCAAATAGAGTGTCGGTCTGCTGCGTGTATATGAGAGTTACGTGGCGGGTGTCATCGAGCATCGCTTCTACTTTCTCATATTTGCTGTGAGTTGGAGGTGCCATCTGAAAAAGCACACTGCTGCGGTTAGAGTTAATAGTTGCAAGAGGTGACACTACAGGTGTTATATTCTGTTCTGCATACTTGAGGAGAGGTTTTAGTAACTCTTCATAGATAGGTCCAACAATAAGGTTTGTGCCTTGGAAGTCATCGCTCTCTACAATTTGTTCAACAACTTTGATGTCTCGCTCGGTGTTATAGAGCGTTAGCTCGATATCACGACCCCATTTACTCTTTACGCTGTCTAGACCCGCCTCAAAGCCTCTGTAGAAATCTGCAAATTGACGATTTACTTTGCCATATCGACTCAATGGGAGTAGAAGAGCTACTTTCAGCCTCTCCCCCTGTTTTAAGGAGCGAAGTCCAAGCTGCTCTATAGCCTCTTCGATCATCTCATCTTCTTGATCGTTGTCACTCTCTACAAAGTTCTCCGCTGGCAGCTTTACAATAGCACCCGCTTTAAGCCCACCTTGAAGGTTGTTAAGTTCGATAAATTCAGCCTCACTAAGCGAACTTTGACGTGATAGAGAGTAGATAGTTTCGCCCGCTTCCACGATATGATATATATAGCCATCGCTCTCTGTTGTGAGGTTTAGGTCAGATTGGTAGTCGGCCCACTCAGCTTGGTTATCCTCCTTGGAGCTCTTTCCCTTCATCTTTTTGCGGATTAGAAGTTTGTAGCCCGTTGGAAGTGCGATAGGATCTATCGTTGGGTTATCTTCGATGATAGTTTCGATTGAGATCTCATATTTGCGAGATATGGAGTAGAGGGTCTCACCCGCTTCAACCTTATGTTTCGAGAATGTAAGCATCGAGCGCCATGAGCTCATATCGCTATTCTCAACGTTGGAAGATGGAGCGGCGTAAGGAATTTTGATATTATCTCCAGCCTTTAGCTCTGAGGAGTTAAGCTCGATAATAATCTTCTCGTCCACCTCATATGTTTTAGCAATTGAATATATTGTCTCCTGCTTTTCAACGGTGTGGATATAATACTTTTCTCCATTGATATATACTACAACCTGCGATTTAGTTACTGCGAAGGCTGTCGCCATGATGCAGAGAGAAAATAGACAAGTTAATATAAATCTTTTCATAATAGTCTCTATTTTTTATCAAGTTTGCTGCGTAAGCGGATCTCTGTGATAACCTTTTTTGTGTATAGAGGGAAATCGCCATTCATCATCCATGAGTAGTAACTTGGTTCACGTTTGAAGACCTCCTCTACGGGGACGCCTTTGTATTTACCAAAGCTAAAAACCTCTACGCCATTTTCATTGAATATGATTCGCCCTGCGAAGTCAGCACATTCGTTATGTGTTGAGAATTTAGAGAGAAAATCAATGTCATTCTCTAAATCGTCGTAACGGTCTAGTTGCGACTTGAGAACCTCATATGTAGCTATCGTGTCGGCTTCGGCAGAGTGAGCGTTGGTTAAATCTTTCTGACAATAGAATTTATATGCAGCAACCAATGTGCGTTGCTCCATTTTGTGAAATATATTTTGAACGTCGATAAATTTACGACGTTTAAAATCTATATCTACTCCAGCTCTCATAAACTCCTCTACCAAGAGAGGCAGATCAAACCTATTTGAGTTGAAACCACCAAAATCACAACCATGTATAAACTGCTCCAAGGAGCGAGCTATTTGGCTGAATGTAGGACAATCCTTAACATCTTCGTCCGTTATTCCATGGATAGCTGTAGAGGAGGGAGGGATAGGCATCTGAGGGTTGATCTTGCGTGTTTTTATAATCTCCTCACCATCGGGTGTAACTTTAATCATAGATATCTCTACGATTCTATCACGCGATGTGTCGACGCCTGTTGTTTCGAGATCGAAAAATATAATTGGTCTTTTAAGATTTAGTTTCATTCTATGCGTTAATCATCATTGGCATTAGTAGCATGAGGGTCTCATCCTCGCGAGGTTCATCATATACAGGTTTAAATACTCCTGCACGAGTGGAGTCGGCTAGCTCAACCATAACGGTTGGAGTCTCAGTATTTGAGAGGATCTCAACCAAGAATGTTGATTTAAATCCTATTGTCATCCCCATTCCATTATAGCTGCAACAAACAGATTCATTTGCCGAGACAGAGAAGTCTAGATCTTGAGCTGTGAGGTTGATGCAATCTTCACTTATCTCTAGACGAATAAGGTTGGTGGTGGGGTTAGAACATACCGCTATGCGCTTAATTGAGTTGAGAAATTCTACTCTGTCAACCAAAATCTTATTTGGGTTGTTTGCTGGAATCACCGCATTGTAGTTAGGGTAGTTTCCCTCAATAAGGCGACAGATCATGGTGTAGCTCGACAGGTTCACCACAACGCTCTTAGAGTCAAAAGAGAGTTTGATAGAGTCAGACTCCTTTAAAAGTAGACTCTTAAGAAGGTTTGCAGGGCGCTTAGGTAGGATGAAAGATGAGAGGAAATCGCTCTGCATCTTTGCTGAATACTTTACCAATTTGTGAGCATCGGTTGCGACAAATGTAATTGTCTCATTGTCGATGTTTATAAATACACCATTCATCGCTGGACGCAACTCATCGTCAGCTGTAGCATAGATCGTTTTGTTGATTCCATTTGAGAGAAGTGTAGCCTCAAGAGTTATCTCGTGACTCTCTTCGCTTAGCTTGTGAAGCTGAGGATAGCTTATAGGGTTTGCTCCCGGAATCGAAAGAGAACCGCTTCTCCAGCTAAGGTGAATCTCCCAATCGTTGGTATTCACCTCAATGATAAGTGGCATCTCGGCAAACTCCTTTAGGGTATCTAGGAGGAGCTTTGCTGGAGCTGCAAATAGGCCATCTTCGCCTTGGTTATCGATATCTATAGAGCCGATAAGGGTTGTCTCAAGATCGGATGTTGTTACACTGAGTTTATCCTCCGATATCTCCATTAGGAAGTAATCAAGGATAGGAAGAGTATTCTTGCTGCTAATAACCTTACCGGTTGATGATAGCAGTGATTGTAGAGCTGAACTTGATACAGAAAATTTCATAACTGTTTTATCTTTTTTAAATTGTAGCTAATTTGTCTAGAGCCATCTCAATCATGCTCTTTACGAATGGTTTGTAGTCGGTGTTAACATCTTGGGCAATACGCTGAGCAATTATTGTGCAGATTGTTGTTGCGCGGTGTCCCATTAATGTTGAGAGACCTGCCAAAACGGAACTCTCCATCTCGTAGTTGGTTATGACTCTACCTTGGTAGTTAAATGATTCAATCTTCTCATTGAGGTGAAGATCATCTGGTGCCATCCTCACGAAGCGTCCTTGGGGTGCATAAAATCCCGGAGAGGCTATTGTGATACCCTCGCGCGTTGTCTCCTTGAATAGATCGAAGAGGAGATCATCTGAGTTGACAAAGTATGGGTTTGGAAGCTTGGGGTTCCACTGGGTGTGAGCCATAAACTTCTCCTCCATATCTAGGTTACATACTTGGTCGCGATTGGCATAAAACGAGAGTAGTCCATCAAAGCCAATAGAGGTGCGAGCAAAGATGTAATCACCAACCTTAACATCGGTTTGAAGACCACCAGAGGTACCTAAGCGAACAAGGGTGAGTTGTTTAAACTCATCTTTAACTTGGCGTGTTTCGAAGTCGATATTCGCTAATGCATCAAGCTCTGTTACGCAAATGTCGATATTGCCAATGCCGATACCTGTCGACATTACAGAGATGCGTCGACCTTTGTATTGGCCTGTTACAGTCTTAAATTCGCGGTTGGATACTTCGCACTCGATAGAGTCGAAGAACGATGCAACCATAGCTACTCGACCGGGGTCGCCAACTAAAATTACTATGTCGGCTAATTGCTCAGGAAGTAGGTGAAGGTGGAAAATAGTACCATCTTCATTAATAATCAACTCGGAAGCGGGAATAGTTCTCATCTTTTTTTAGATTAATTTCCATAATTGGCATAAAAGTAATATATTTACATCGAAATACAAAATAATTGATAATAATTTTCTCTAAATATAACTTGTAAAATGTCATTAATAAAGTCAATATCAGGTATTCGAGGCACAATAGGAGGCCTTGCGACAGAAAACCTCACTCCAATAGATGTTGTTAAATTTACAACTGCATATGCGCGTTTACTCCTTGCGCGCAATCCAAATAAGCCTCTTACAGTGGTTGTAGGGCGTGATGCACGCATATCGGGGTTGATGGTTAATAGCCTTGTTGAGGGCACTCTTATTGGTTGTGGCGTGGATATAATCAATGTGGGTATGTGTACTACGCCGGGCACCGAGATGGCAGTTATAACATATGGCGCTGATGGAGGTATCATTATCACAGCGTCACACAATCCAAAGCAGTGGAATGCCCTTAAGTTGCTCAATGAAAAAGGTGAGTTTCTTAATGCCGCTGAGGGTCAACAGATTTTAGCCTACGCAGAAGATGATGCATACTCCTATCCTGCGATTGATGCCATTGGACGGGTAAAGGGAAGGGTAGATTTCAACCCAACTCATATTGCTCAGGTTTTATCAATGCCGGTTGTGGATATCGAGGCTGTGCAGAAGCGACACTTAAAGGTTGTGGTAGATGGTGTCAACTCGATTGGAGGGGTTGTCATTCCAGAGCTCCTAGAGGCACTTGGGTGCGAAGTAATTCGTGTGAATTGTGATCCGACAGGTGATTTTGCCCACAATCCAGAGCCTCTTGCCGAGAATCTGACCGAGATATCGGAGGTGGTTCGCCGCGAGGGTGCCGATATGGGTATAGTTGTAGATCCTGATGTTGATCGCTTGGCCTTGGTTTGTGAAGATGGTGAGATGTTTGGCGAGGAGTATACTTTGGTGGCAGTTGCCGACTATATTCTCACCCTTAAGAAGGGCTCTACAGTTTCGAATCTTAGCTCTTCACGCGCCTTGCGTGATGTCACCTTGGCGCATGGCTGTAGCTATTGTGCATCTGCTGTAGGTGAGGTAAATGTAGTTGATATGATGAAGACGACGGGAGCTATTATTGGAGGTGAGGGTAATGGAGGTGTGATCTATCCAGAGCTTCATTATGGCCGCGATTCATTGGTTGGGGTAGCGCTGTTTCTCACCTATTATGTTAAGAGAGGGATGAGGATGAGTGAGCTTAGAGCAATATTTCCACAATATGCTGCATCTAAGAATAGAGTTGAACTCACAGACGATATTGATGTAGATGCTCTTCTCGCTAAGATAAAGAGCCGTTACAGTGGAGAGAAGATTACAGATATAGATGGCGTGAAGATTGATTTTGCGGAGAGCTGGGTTCATCTTCGAAAATCCAATACGGAGCCAATTGTACGTATCTACACAGAGGCTGGAACGCAAGCTGAGGCTGAGGAATTGGCCAATAAGTTTTTATGTGAGATGAAAGATATTTGTGGTGTTAACTAAAACTATATAAATAATAAAGTTATGAATAAAGTACATAAGTATATTGCGGAGAATCGTGAAACTTCGCTTGCAGAGCTCTTTGAGCTATTGCGTATTCCATCAATCAGTGCTCAAAGTGAGCATAAGGCCGATATGGTGACTTGCGCTGAGTGGTTGGCTTCAGGGTTGCTAAAGGCGGGAGCTGATAGGGCTGAGGTGATGCCAACTCAGGGTACCCCGGTTGTCTATGCAGAGAAGATCATTGATCCTGCGGCGCGCACAGTTTTGGTCTATGGACACTACGATGTTATGCCTGTAGATCCTCGTTCCGAGTGGATCACAGAGCCATTTGAGCCAACGATCAAAGATGGCCGCATTTATGCACGTGGTGCGGATGATGATAAGGGTCAACTCTTTATGCATCTGAAGGCTTTTGAAGCGATGTGTGCTACAGATTCACTTCCATGCAACGTTAAGTTTATGTTGGAGGGAGAAGAGGAGATTGGCTCGCCAAGTCTTTACGATTTTTGTCGTGAGCACAAAGAGATGTTGAAGGCGGATATCATCTTGGTATCAGATACTTCAATGATCTCGATGGATACTCCATCTATCACTTGTGGCCTGCGTGGTTTAGCTTATATGGAGGTTGAGGTGACGGGACCCAATAAGGATCTTCACTCTGGTCTATTTGGTGGTGCTGTAGCAAATCCAGCTAATGTTCTCACTCGATTAGTGTCGCAGCTCATTGATGAGAATGGTAGAATAACAATTGAAAGCTTCTATGATGATGTTATGGAGCTTACAGATGCAGAGCGCCATGCATTCAACGAGGCTCCCTTCTCGTTAGTAGATTATAAAGGTGCACTCGATATTGACGATGTTGAGGGAGAGGCCGGTTACACGACAATCGAGCGAACAGGTATTCGCCCCTCACTCGATGTAAATGGTATTTGGGGTGGTTACACAGAGGAGGGTACCAAGACGGTTATCCCATCGAAGGCCTCAGCAAAGATCTCTATGCGTTTGGTGCCCAACCAAGATTATCATAAAATCAGTGAACTCTTCGAGCGTCATTTCCGTCGCATAGCACCATCAAGTGTTAAAGTTGAGGTGAAATCCCTTCATGGAGGTATGCCATATGTAGCACCAACAGATATGGCAGCTTATAAGGCAGCAGAAAAAGCAATAGTGGATACATTCGGGAAACGACCTTTGCCATATTACTCTGGTGGATCTATTCCAATTGTGAGTGGATTTGAGGAGATCCTTGGAATCAAATCTCTTTTAATTGGTTTCGGCCTAGCTGAGGATGCAATTCATTCGCCAAACGAAAGCTATGGTTTGCATCAATACGATAAGGGTGTGGAGACAATTCCACTTTTCTATAAATACTTTGCACAAGAGTAATAAAGTTTCTCTCCTCTATTATATGAGCCCTTCGGATAATTATCTTTGAAGGGCTTTTTATTTTAAAATTACCAAATGTTAAAATATTAATATGATATAATAGCTATTTTGTAGAGAAATGCGAAGTTATGTATAAAATCATTAGTGATAAATTTAAATAATGAGATATATCGTTTAAAGAGATACAATTTTACTCACTTGTGGAATATCTTTGCCTTTAGTTGATGGGATAAACCCTAATTATATAATATTATTATTCACTTATGGAGAGATTAATTGAGAGCAGGGAGACAGTAAATAAATGGATGGAGCGCTTTGGTGTTCGTTTTGGAGTATATAAAGGAGGAGTCTTTAAGGAGCAGTTGTTCCCATTTGATTCTATTCCGCGCGTTATATCAAAGGCAGATTGGGAGATGCTGGAGGCGGGTCTGGTTCAGAGGGTGAAGGCTTTAAATATGTTTCTTTATGATGTCTATCACGATAAGAATATCATTAAGGATGGTGTAATCCCAGAGGAGTTTATCTATGCAGCAAAAGATTACCTGCCACAGTGCGAGGGTATAACCCCATCTCAAGGAATCTACTCTCATATCTCTGGTATAGATTTAGTGCAGGCTAAGAGTGGTGAGTGGTATGTTTTGGAGGATAATTTGCGAATACCATCTGGGGCATCTTATCCTATGGTTGCTCGAACCATCACTCGTAAGGTTTCACCTGAAACGTTTCGAGAGAATGCTGTAGTTGATAATCGCAATTATAGCACACTCCTTAAGGAGATGATGGATTATGTAAATGTAGATGGTGGTTTGAATGTGATTCTTACTCCCGGTCGTTATAATTCGGCATTCTTCGAACATTCGTATCTTGCCGAGAAGGTCGGTGCGGTGCTTGCCTTTCCCGGAGACTTAGTTGTTGAGGATGATAAATTATATTACAATGGCCTTTATAATAAGCGTCAAGCTGTAGGTGCGCTGTATCGTCGTATCTCGGATGAGTATATCGATCCAATGACCTTTGAGCCAGCCTCACTTTTGGGTGTTCCAAATTTGATGCAGGCCTATGCAAAGGGTAATGTAGCTATAATAAACTCATTGGGTAATGGTGTGGCAGATGATAAAGGAACATACTATTTTGTTCCAATGATGGTTGAATATTACCTTGGAGAGGAGCCTATACTCCAAAATGCTCCGACATACCTCCCTTACTTTAAAGCTGATTATGATTATATTCTTGAAAATATTGAGAAGCTTGTTATAAAAGATGTAAGCGAGGCGGGTGGCTATGGTGTGGTCTTCGGAAGTGACCTATCGGCAGAGAAGTTATCCGAGTTGAAGGAGCTTATCATCTCGCAGCCACGTCGATGGATTGCCCAAGAGGTTATCGACTTTAAGGATCTAGAGATCTTGACAGAAGATGGTGAAAGTACCGTTGAGCGTAAGGCCGACCTTAGAGTCTACGTAATTGCAGGGGAGCAGACCAAAGTGTGGAGAAGTGGACTTACTAGATTCTCTCGCATCGAGGGGTCGTTTGTCGTAAACTCTTCGCAGGGTGGTGGCTTCAAGGATACATGGGTAATGAGTGAATAATAGAAAAAAAAGAGATAAGATTATGGTTTGCAATGTGATTACAGCTGATAAGGCTAATAGGTTATTCTGGCTTGGCCGTTATGCTGAGCGTGTATATATTAGTTTGCATCTTCTTCGTCGCTATTACGATAAGGCGATTGATGGTAATATGTCGGATCTTAATGAGTATTATAGATGCCTTGGAGGATATGGTGCTTATGGAGATGATGAGGAGTCAAAACTTGCGCAACTCTACGACAAGGAGAATAATTTTTCAATCATTACAAGTTTGGATCGAGCTAATGATAATGCTATTGTATTGCGACATGATATCACCAGTGAGTCGCTATCATATATTCAAATGTCGCAAGTTCTCTTAGATGATTGCGCCTCGGTTGGTGAGAATAATATTACGCTGCTTCAGCCCATTACAGATTATATGTTGGCCTTTTTTGGATCGGTCGATGAGAGAGTCTTTAACAAACGTATTCGTAAATATTTGAAAATAGGCAAAATGATCGAAAATTTGGATCTGCATGTTCGTTTTAACTATCCATTTTTTCGCATAGAAGAGGTCTACGATACTCTAAAGACCTATATCAAGCAGATTGATGTGGAGGTCAATGAGAGTAGCCTTGCAAGGCTTGATGAGATGATACAGGATGAGGTGTATAATCCAGCGAGCGAACAGTATAAGGATAGTGTTGTTAGATCTCTTAACTCTCTAGTTTTGGTGTAGTTTTAAGATGAAACGTTATAGGTTCAGTTATCATACGAGTGTCAAATATGATGCTATGGTTACAGCGCACAATTTTCTGTTGCGCTGTACTCCACGTAATGGTGATTACCAGAGAGTAGTTGAGTTTAATGTTGACTTGTTAACTTCAGCTAAGGTGAGTCGGGCTATTGATACATTTGGAAATGAGATTATCTATGGCTCTATGGATTCTCGACATAATATTTTTGTCGTGGCCACTAATGGCGTTGTAGAATGTGATTTATATAGAGTCGTTGAGGCGTCCCCCTCGTCGATTTATCTGGTTTCGACACATCTGACGGCGGTTAATCAGGAGATGGTAAACGTCTGTAGTACATTGTGTTGTGATGGTGGGGCGGTTGAGGCGGCTCTTTCGATAGCTGATATGATCTATTCGAATTTTAGATATGAGTCAGGAGTGACTAATGTTCATAGCACAGCTATGCAGATCTTTGCTCTTGGTGCTGGTGTCTGTCAAGATTTTGCACATCTTCTTATTGCATTATGCCGTCATTGCGGAGTTATGGCGCGGTATGTCGTCGGTCTTGTTGTTGGCACTGGGGAGACTCATGCGTGGGTAGAGGTCTATAGCAATGGGGAGTGGTTTGGCATTGACCCAACGCATAATAAGTTAATTGATTATGGCTATATTAAGATAGCGCACGGCCGTGATGCTTTTGATTGCTCCGTGTCGAGAGGGGTTCATCGTGGAGTAACGCATCACACAACAGAGGTGAGAGTGGTTGTTGAGGAGGATAAAATTTAATTGATACAAACTTAAATGATAAAAGAGGTAATATCTGTAGCAATGCCCTTAGATGAGCGTCTGCTAATACGAAAAAATTCAATCAGTCGAGGAGATTCTCCAAAGAGGTTTTGCGTAGTTACGGGAACTCATGGAGATGAGCTTGAAGGGCAATATGTATGTTATAAGATAGCTAAATTGTTAAATGAGAATCTAGAGTGCCTTAATGGAACTGTAGATATCTATCCAGCGCTTAATCCACTGGGCATTGATACAATATCGAGGGGTATTCCCGGCTTTGATTTAGATATGAATCGTATATTTCCGGGCAATCCTAATGGGGCTATGGCTGAGTGTGTGGCGTATGCAATTTTGGAAGATTTAAAGGGTGCCGATATGGTTCTAGATATCCATTCAAGTAATATATTCCTGCGTGAGATGCCTCAAGTGAGAATCAACGTCGCTTCGGCCGAAGCGCTTATTCCTAAAGCTAAGCTTTTAGGGGTAGATTTTATATGGGTGCATGAGGCTGCAACAGTCTTGGAATCTACGTTGGCACATTCGCTTAACTCTACGGGCACCCCTTGTATTGTTGCTGAGATGGGTGTTGGAATGCGTATTAATCATACGATGGGTAATAAGTTGGTTGATGGCGTATTTAATCTTCTTCGTGATATGGGAATGTGGAGTGGTGCAGTAAACTCTGAGAATCTATCCGAGGGTATCATCTCGATTGGAGATAGCGTTTCGTTTGTAAATGCAGAGGTCTCAGGTATATTTCTCACAGAGCACAAAACCGCAGCAATGGTTGCTTGCGGAGAGGAGATAGGTACTATTGTGAATCCATTGACGGGAGAGATTATTCATAATGTATTATCACCAGTCGATGGATATCTATTTACATTACGTGCCTATCCTGTGGTATATGAGGGATCACTGTTGGCACGAATACATAAATTTTAGCAATGAAGAGAGAGTTATTATATAAGATGACATCACCTTATCGTGATGATTTTAATATTTACGGATATCGCTTTGGAGAGGGTGAAAAGACACTTGCCGTGGTGGGCGCCCTAAGAGGAGATGAGATCGAGCAACAATATACATGTGCGGTACTCGTTAATACATTGAAAGAGCTGGAGGAGGGTGGTGCGCTTATTCCCGGATGTGAGATCCTTGTGGTGCCCTCCGTTAACCCCTTCTCGATGAATATTGGAAAGCGTTTCTGGTCGATGGATAATACCGATATCAACCGAATGTTTCCCGGATATGATAAGGGTGAAACAACACAGCGTATTGCCGCAGCACTTTTCGAAAGTGTTAAAGAGTATAAATATGGGATTCAGTTTGCAAGTTACTATATTCCCGGAGGTTTTATTCCTCATGTGAGGATGCTTCGAACAGGCTTTCAAGCAGAAAAAGAGGCTAGTTACTTTGGGTTGCCTTATATCTACTTGCGCGAAGTTACCCCTTATGATACAACGCTGCTGAATTATAATTGGCAGATGTGGAATTCCAAAGCCTTCTCTCTGTATACTGGCAATACAGAGCGCCTTGAGAGGCGAAATATTGAGACGGCAATAGATGCCATGATGCGTTTTATGGCGAGGATTGGTGTTGTGAGTGTCTCTGCTCGTCCGGGATATATGGCGCAAATAATATCGGATGCTAATATTGTCTCAGTTAGCACGTCATCTTCAGGGGTTTTTCATAATTTGAAGATAGCACAAACTCGTGTGAGAGCAGGTGAAGTTCTTGCTCAAGTGGTAGATCCTTATGATGCATCGCTTCGAGAGAGTATCGTATCGCCAGTTAATGGAGTTATATTCTTTAATCATGAGAAGCCATTGGTTGTGGAGGGTACTCGTCTATTCCAGATAATTGAGGATTATATAATATAATTTTTTATTATCTATTTTTAAAGGTTTTTTTATTATATTTGTTGCAAAAGAGCATTTTTAATTTTATCTTTGTATAAAATTGAATTTGTATGACCTCAGATAACCTAAAACATCAGCACGTTATTGTCAATGGATCTGTAGCACAACAGGTGACTGCGATAATGACACAGCAAATAATTTCGGGCAAATTTGCCGTCGGAGAGTACCTGCCAACTGAAGCGGAGTTGTGTATAGAGTTTGGAATAGGTCGCAGCTCGGTTCGAGAGGCGATCAAGACTTTGGAGTCGCGCGGCCTTGTGCGTAAGCTTCAAGGAAAGGGCGTAGTCGTTATTGATGAGAGCATTAATGCTACCTCTCAGATGTTGCGTATAGCTCTTGAATTTAAGAAGACTTCGCTGAAAGATCTTATGGATTTCCGTGTTGCGATGGAGGTGATGAACGTTGAGCTTGCAGCGATCAATGCAACGGAGGAGGATCTAATCGAGATGAGAAAATATTTGTTGCTTATGCAACAAGAGGATTATAGTCATGATACTTTTGCGCATCATGATTATCTGTTTCATGAGGCAATAGCACGTGCTTCGAAGAATAGTGTGTCGATTATTATCCTTCGCACATTGCAGCCAATCTTATATAAACAGATAGTATATACACTAGATCCCAACTTTAATCCAGAGTTGGCGACGCATTTCCATGCAAAGATCTTTGATGCAATTGTCAACCACCAACCCGATAGAGCCGTCTCAGAGATGATGAGTCATCTTTCAGAGACGCAGCGCATTATTTCTGAGTTGGATGAGAAAAAAGAGTTGGCAGCAATTAGATCGTAACTATCCCTTTATACTAAACCAAATTAACTTTAATATAATAAACAAATGACAAAAAAAATCGGATTATTAGGTGCAATTTTCTCTATGATTGCATTTTCATCAGTTGCTCAAAACGACTGGGAAAATGAGTTCATGTTTGAAAAAAATAAACTTCCTGCACGCGTAGCATCATACTCATATGAAAATGAGCAAGACGCTTTGGGCAACGATCGTGAGCAATCACGCATGGTTATGCTCAACGGTGAGTGGAGCTTCAAGTTTGTTGAGACTACCGATGAACGTCCTCTTGACTTTATGGGTTCAGACTTTGAGGGTCAAGGATGGGATAAAATAGAGGTTCCCTCATCATGGGAGATGAAGGGCTATGGGCAACCAATCTATACGAATATCACATACCCATTTACTCCAAATATTTTAGATCCAAATCTAAAATATGATTGGCAAGGACCGCAACCTCCAGTTCCACCATATATCTATCGTGAGAATCCAGTGGGTAGCTACTACCGTGATTTCGAGGTGCCAGCAGAGTGGGAGGATAATTCAGTTGTTCTTCACTTCGGTGGTGTCACTTCTGCCTTCTATGTGTGGGTAAATGGCGTAGAGGTTGGCTATAGCCAAGGTAGTTGTTTAGCAGCTGAGTTTGATATTACCAAATACCTAAAAACGGGTAATAACAGAGTTGCAGTGCAAGTCTTCAAGTGGAGCGATGGTAGCTACCTTGAGGATCAAGATATGTGGCGTTTAAGTGGTATCCATCGTGATGTGATGCTCTTGTCTCAACCAAAGGTCTCTATCAACGATATCTCAATTCGTGCGAAGCTCGATGAGAACTATAAAAATGGTACAATCGAGATCCGTCCTTCAGTATGGATGGAGGGTGATGAAACTAAGCTAGATGGTTGGAAGATTACAGCACAACTTTATGATGCAGACCAAAATGCGGTATTTGCTAACGAGCTCAGTTCTAGCGCTAAAGAGATCTATTTCGAGCGTTGGCCACAGCGCGACATTGTGAAGTTTGCCTTTATGGAGTCGGATGTTACAATGCCACATAAATGGTCAGCTGAGAACCCATACCTATATACATTGGTTCTTTCAATGAAGAATCCAGAGGGTGAGGTTGTTGAGTCTCGTAGCCAGAAGGTAGGTTTCCGTACTGTTGAGTTTGATAAGGATAATGCACTTTTGATTAATGGTAAGAGTGTAGAGATCATTGGTGTGAATCGTCACGATCATAGCCCAACGAATGGAAAGGCTCTTACTCGTGAGGAGATGGAGGCTGATGCAAAACTCATCAAGCAATTCAACTTCAATGCAGTTCGCACATCACACTATCCAAACGATCCATATTTCATGGAGCTTTGCGATAAATATGGTATCTATGTAATGGATGAGGCAAATATTGAGACTCATCACCTTGGAGGTTATATTGCAAATACTCCATCGTGGAGTGGTGCAATGTTGGCTCGTATCACACGTATGGTAATGCGTGATAAGAATCACCCATCAATTATCTCATGGTCGCTTGGTAATGAGGCTGGTACAGGTCCTAACTTCGCTGCTGCTGCTGCGTGGATTCATGATTTTGACAATAGCCGTTTTGTTCACTACGAGGGGGCTCAAGGTGATCCAAACCATCCAGATTATATCGAGGGTGTAGCAGGTAATGGCAAATCGGAGGCTTATGCAAATCCAGATGATCCAGCGTTCGTAGATGTAATTAGTCGTATGTATCCAGAGTTGAGCCAAATTGTAGCTCAGTCGGAGAGTCCTTATATCAATCGTCCAATTATTATGTGTGAGTATATGCACGCTATGGGTAACTCAATGGGTGGCTTAGGTGACTATTGGGATGAGATCAGAGCACGCAAGAACCTTATCGGTGGTTTCATCTGGGATATGATCGACCAAGGTTTGGTTAATACGAATGATAAGGGAGAGCAATATTATGCATATGGTGGCGATTTTGGTGATAAGCCAAACGATCAAAACTTCTGTATTAATGGAGTATTTGCTCCAGATCGCACTCCGAATCCACATGCATGGGAGGCTAAGTATATATTCCAACCTGTAGAGATCTCTTTGATCTCAACCGATCCATGTCGTGTATCTATTCTTAACCGTTTGTCACACACTACACTCAGCCAATATGATGTTCGTTGGGAGCTTTTGGAGAGTGGCAAAAAGATCCAGAGTGGAACTCTTGAAACATTGAATACTGCCGCAGGAGATTCTCAGATAGTTACAATTCCACTTAAGAGTGTGAAATGGAGCGATGATGCAGAGTATTGGGTTCGTATCAGCTTGCATGAGGCAAACGATAGAATGTGGTGTGAAGCAGGTTTTGAGGTTGCTTATGAGCAGGTTCTAATCCGCGAGAGAGTTAAGGATGATGCTCCTTATGTCTCTACATCAAAGGAGAGTATCAGTAGCAGTAATGATGCTTCAGATGTAACAATCTCGGCAAAGAATCTTGAGGTAGTTATCTCAAAGGAGAGCGGTTACTTAACTTCATATAAGTCAGCTGGTGTAGAGCTTCTAAGTGCGCCACTTATGCCTAGCTTAACTCGTCCAACAGTGGATAACGATATCCGCGGAGCAACCTTTGGATATATGAGAGCTGTTAGAACATATTGGAGTAAAGTTGCATCTTCATTGAGTGTTGAGTCTGTAGAGGTATCTACGGCAGGTGATAATAAGTCTGTGACAATCGATGTCGTTTATAAGCCAGTGGATCAAACTAAATTAGCGTTAAGCTATACAGTATATAGCGATGGAATGGTTGCAACAACTATGGATCTTGATGCAGCTGCTTCAGCTCCCGATATGATGCGATTTGGTATGCAGATGGGTGTTCCATTGACATATGCAACAACCTCCTTCTATGGCTGCGGACCTTTCGAGAACTACATTGACCGTAAGCGCGCTGCGAAGGTTGGAGAGTACACTATTCCTACCGATGAGTTGTTCTATCAATATGTTCAACCTCAAGAGAGCGGTAACCGTTCGGATGTAGAGTGGATGAGTATGAGCAATGGAAGCAAGAAGGGTATCTTTACAATTGTTGGAGATCCTAAATTCAACTTCTCCGCATGGGCTTATAGTGCTAAAAATATTGAGGATGCTAAACATCCATATGAGCTCACTCCAAGTGGTTTCTATACAATCAATATAGATCAGCAGCAGGCAGCATTGGCTGGAACTCTCTCAAATATCCTTCCTCACTATGAGCTTAAGGCTGGTAAGAGATCATTTAGCTTTATGTTCGGAGTAACAAATAAATAACAACCTAAACTAACCTAAGATGAAAAGATCAAGTTTCTTAAAGGGTGTAGGCGCAACCTCCCTCACTCTGATGTCGGGAAATCTATTTTCGATGTGTGCCCCAGCTTCTGATGTGGCGGCAAAAAATAATATAGATTGGAATAATGCAGGCCAATGGAAATACATGGGCTCTAAAGATACCTCAACAATTAACAAAGACCGCGAATATAAGTTTGAGGTAGCTGTTATCGGAGGTGGTATCGCTGGCGTTAATGCAGCTGTTGCAGCTGCTCGTCATGGAGCCAAAGTAGTATTAGTTCAAAATAGACCAGTGCTTGGAGGTAATGCTTCGAGCGAGATTCATGTGCCAATCAATGGTTCATATCACTTTAGAAATAAATTTAAGGTGGATCGTGAGACAGGTCTTGTGGATGAGCTTCAGATGAGAAATCGCTTCTACAATAAAGAGATGTCGTGGTTTGTATGGGATCATATCGTGTATGACTTTGTTAATCGTGAGCCGAATATCACTCTTATGCTCAATACACATGCACAAAAGGCAATTATGGATGGTAATAAAATCCGTAAGGCTGTCTGTTTCCAACAATCAACAGAGTCACGCATTACAATTGAGGCGGATGTATTTATCGACTGCTCTGGTGATGGTCAGTTGGCAGTAAGTGCAGGTGCGGATTATCGTACAGGTCGTGAGGGTAAGGCGGAGTTCAATGAGCAATATGCGCCAGACCAACCTGATGGATGGGTGTTGGGAGATTCAATTCAATTCTCTTCACGCGATATGGGTTATCCAGTTGAGTTCCATGCTCCAGAGTTCACTGTAAAGTATGATCCTAGCAAGATGAAGGCTCGCACCATCAAAGGTGTAAGTTGTGGTTTCTGGTGGGTTGAGTTTGCTAGTGATCTTGATATTACAGCTGATACTGAGTTTAATCGTCATCGCCTTTTGGCATACCTTTATGGTGCGTGGGACTATGTTAAGAACTCAGGAAACTATCCAGAAACAGCTAATTTAGCTTTGGATTGGGTCGGTTCGGTTCCCGGTCGTCGTGAGTCTCGTCGATTTATGGGAGATCACATCCTCTCGGAGCGCGATATGACAGAGTATCGTCACTTTGAGGATGCTGTTGCCTCTGCTGGAGGTTGGTCTCTAGATGAGCACTGTCCCGGTGCGCTGGAGAATCCAGATGAGCCAGCTAGCTTCTTCCATCAGAACTTTACTCGCTTTACAGAGATCCCTTTCCGCTCTCTATATTCTCGTAATATTGATAATTTGCTTATGGCAGGACGTAATATTAGTGTGACTCACATCGCCCTTTCTGGTGTTCGTCTAATCGCAATGTGTGCAAATATGGGTCAAGCAGTGGGTACTGCTGCTGAGATGTGTGTGCGTAAGGGTGTTACTCCTCGCACGCTTGCAAGCGAGCATATTGCAGAGCTTCAAGAGTCAATCATGCGTGACGATATCTACATTCCAAATCGTCCTGCGGCAGATCCTGCTGACAAGGCGCGTAAAGCTACCATCACAGCCTCTTCAACAGCTTCGGGAGATGCTAAGAACCTAACCGATGGATATAGCCGCGATGAGGTTACTAAGATTCACCACTGGATGTCAAAGGGTGTTGATTCATCACTCACTCTTAAGTGGGATGCACCTATTGATATCTCTTCAATTGAGATTAAATGCGATAGTAATCTTCACGGAGAGATGCAGATTCATCCTAAGCGCTCGAAGATGGCGGCTCAGATTCCCGGAATGCCTAGCCAACTAGTTAAAGCAGCTAAAGTTGAGGTGCTTCAAAATGGTGTATGGAAAGAGTTTGCAGCAGTTGAGAATAACTTAACTCGTCTTATTATTTTTGGCGGTGATACCGTTAAGAGTGACTCTGCTCGTATCACATTTAGTGAGACTTGGGGTGATGACGCAGTTAAGGTATTTGAGGTTCGTTGTTATTAATAATCTATTTGTCATGCTCTTAGGGTGGAGGATTACTCCCTCTAGGAGCATGATAAATTATAATATAATATAAGTTATGAATTTACTTTTTATTGGAGGTTTAGGTACCGGAGAGTTAATCGTTATTGCGGTTGTATTATTGGTCTTCTTTGGTGGAGCGAAATTGCCAGCTCTTATGAGAGGTGCTGGTCGTGGTATACGTGAGTTTAAGGATGCAATCAATGAGCCTGTTGAGAGCATTAAGCAGCGTGAAGCAGAGGAGAAAGCTAAGGCTGAGGCAGAGTCGAAGAGTGAAAACGAGTCATAGGTCAGTGTTATGAGTGGGCAAGTAGGGGATGTTGATATGGACCTAGGGGGGCACCTCGATGAGTTGCGCGTGCGATTGATTCGTTCAGTGGTTGCGCTTTTACTCTTCTCGGTTGTCGCCTTTATGCTAAAGGAGCATTTGATAGATATTATCTTTGCCCCTTCACAGCCCGATTTCGTATTAAATAGATGGTTAACAGCCCTCGCAGATTATTTCTCACTTCCTCAATTAGCTATAAATCAGGGGCCAATAGAGTTTGTTAATACGAAGATGGCCGGTCAGTTTAATCTTCACATTAAAGCGTCGGTCTTTGCTGGTTTTATTTGTGCTTTTCCCGTGTTGCTTTTCCAGATTTGGGGTTTTGTGAGACCTGCATTGAACCCATCTATACAGAAGGATTGTAGCAGAATGATATTTCAAGTTGCACTTCTCTTCTTTGTAGGACTCTTTTTTGGGTATCTCTTTATCTCGCCTCTCGCAATTAACTTTTTGGTGAATTATAACTTTAGTAATAATATCGCCAACCTTATTGAGGTGCCATCGTACCTCTCAACGGTGATTAATATCTCACTTGCAGCATCATTGATATTTCAACTTCCGCACTTGGTCTTTGTCCTAGCTCGAATTGGATTGCTTACAAGTGATATAATGAAGAGATATCGTCGTTTGGCGATTGTTATTATTGTTTTAGTTTCAGCCGTTATCACTCCCCCAGATATATTTAGTCAGATTTTGATAGCTGCCCCTTTTTATGCTCTATATGAGTGTGGAATTTTGGTGGCAGCAAAAGAGGATAGAAGACGCGCTAAGAGAGACGTTTAATAATTTGTCTAAAATGAAGAGTCTACAGAGAATAGTATTATCACTTCTTGCGGTAAGTATTTCATCCATGGCATGCGCACAAAGTGAGGATAGAGGGCTCTCGCCTTTGGTGGATCTGCCAGAGATTGTCTCATGTGGAGGGGAGGCTACTGTTGGAAAGATGGTAGCTATCATGGAGCCTGAGTATCAAGGTACTAAGGTGCATCACATGGTATATCTTCCAACGAATTACGATAAGTCTAAGAAGATGCCTTTGATCGTCGAGTATACGGGTAATAGGTGGAACTATGGTAATGGAACGGTTGAAGAGGCACTTTTGGGCTACTCGTTGACTCTTGGTCGCGACTTTATCTGGGTTGTACTCCCTTATATCGCTTTGGATGGAGAGCAAAATCAAGATTTGTGGTGGGGTGATGCTGACGCTACAGCGGAATATGCAAGAGTGGTTATTCCTCGTATTGTGGAGGAGTATAATGCTGATGCAGATAATATTATTTTGTGTGGGTTTTCGAGAGGCTCCATCGGGGTGAGTTATATTGGATTGCATGATGATGCAACGGCACAACTATGGAGCGCCTTTCTTTCGCATGACCACTTTGATGGTCAACAAGAGTGGGGTGGTAAGAGCTGGGGCTCACCTCTTGAGAAGTATCGAACAGAGGCCGCTGAGCGTCTTAAGCGTGTTGCAGGTCGTAGTTGGCTTGTCTGCTCGCAGAAGCCTTCGAGCAACTATAAGGATGTTATCGACCAGATGGGAGCTAGTGATTATGGTGTTTATAGCTATTTGCAGATTCCTACATCTGAGCGCTTTGAGGAGATTCCGAATGAGTACTTTGCTCACCCACATACCGATAGATGGGCTCTGTTCGATATTCCAGAGAGTGATATTGTTCGCAAGTGGCTTTATGATGTTAGTGCAAATATACAGAAATAAAATGCAAATTATAATAAATATATTACCAATGAACCATATTATATTTGTAGTGTAAAATAATATATAACCTAAAACCAACTTTATTATGAGAAAAAATGGACTATTGTTTCATCTTTTATCTATAATTCTTGTTTTTGCCTGCGGTGTTAGTTATGCGCAGGGCAATCTTACAAGTTTTAATGATGGATGGCTCTTTACGGAGAGCGATTCAGAAGATTATCGCTTAACTACTTATGAACCTACAGATTGGCGCGAGGTGAACCTTCCTCACGATTGGAGTCTTGAGCATCCATTCTCTTCGGAGTTTGAGGGTTGTACTGGCTTTGCTGCGGGTGGCATAGGCTGGTATACAAAGATTTTTGATACGCCATCAAGCAAAAATGAGAAGTGCTATATCATCTTTGATGGTGTCTATAACAATGCTGATTTTTGGATCAATGGCATTAAGATCGGGGAGCACCCATTTGGATATGCTCCAATTTATTACGACCTAACTCCACTATTGGCACCCGAAGGAGAGTCGAATAGAATCTCGGTTCGTGTAGATCATAGCCGCTATGCAGATTCACGTTGGTATACAGGCTCTGGTATCTATCGTAATGTTCAGATGCTTGTAGTTGATAATCTGCATATTCCTGTATGGGGAACTTTCATTACTACGCCAGAGGTGAGCGAGAAGAGTGCTACGATTGATATCGCTGTAGAGATAGCTAATGAGTATGCTGAAGCAAAACGCGGAGTTGTGACATCTGACCTCTATGATGCAGCTGGTAATTGTATTGCGAGAGTAGATTCTGAGTTTAATATTGCCGCAGGAGAGAGAATAGTGACTTCAAGTGTAATTGAGCTAAGTGATCCAGAGTTGTGGAGTCCTGATAATCCATATCTATATAGTGTTAAGAGTAGAGTTGTAGCCAATGGCGAGACTTTGGAGGAGCGTAATACAACTATCGGTATTCGTTCGCTTCACTTTGATAAGGATAAAGGCTTCTTCCTAAATGGAGTCAATACAAAGGTGAAGGGTGTTTGCTTGCACCATGATGCTGGTTTGGTTGGCTCGGCAGTGCCTAAAGATGTGTGGCGTCGTCGTTTAGTTGGTCTTAAGGAGATGGGTTGTAATGCAATTCGCACATCTCATAACCCACCATCGGATGAGTTCTTGGATCTATGTGATGAGCTAGGATTCTTAGTGCAAAATGAGTTCTATGATGAGTGGGACCTACCAAAGGATAAGCGATATAATATGCAAGATAAGGAGGTTGATTATATTACTCGTGGTCACTCTGAAAACTTCCAGCAGTGGGCAGAGATTGATTTGAAAAATACAATGCTTTCAAGTCGCAATCACCCATCAATCTTCCAGTGGAGTATTGGAAACGAGATCGAGTGGACATATCCCGGAAACCGTACTGCGACAGGTCTATTCAAGGGTACAAATAAGAGTGGTACAATGGATTGGACGCTGTGGCGTGTTCCAACACCTCCCAATACACCAGAGCAAGTTCGTGAGTTCTGGGCAAACTATCCAGATCAGACATTCGACATGGGTAGGACTGCAACGAAGCTCGCTTCATGGACTCGTGAGATGGATACAACACGCCCTGTTACAGCAAATCTAATTCTTCCCACTTCAAGTATGGAGACTGCTTATGCGGATGTCTTAGATGTCATTGGATTCAGCTATAAAGAGACGAAATATCCATATTTCAAAGAGAAGTATCCCGATAAGATTATGATGGGAACGGAGAATGTTGTTCGTTGGTATGAGTGGAAAGCAGTATTAGATAATGAGCATATTGCTGGTATCTTCCTATGGACGGGTGTTGATTATATGGGCGAGTGTCGTGCTGCGTCATGGCCTTTGAAAGCTACACCTCATGGTCCACTTGATATTGCAGCATTCCCACGAGGATCATATTATGCGTTCCAATCATTCTGGACAGACAAACCAGTCTTGGAGATGTATACTCAAACGGAGGCTCTATCAACATTCAAGCGTGACGAGAATGGGGTAGCCGTTGAGAAGAAGGCAGATGCATGGATGCTTGCACCTCGCGAGTGGCAAAAGGTAAATCCTTATTGGAACTATGAGAAGGGAGAGGCTACAATCGTCGAGATATATTCAAATTGTGAAAGTGTAGAGTTATTCCAAAATGGTAAGTCTCTAGGAAAACAGCTATTGGAGGATCAAGATGATAGAATCTTCAAGTGGGCTGTGGACTACAAGGATGGTAAGCTTGTAGCCAAGGGCGTGAAAGATGGAAAGAGGGTCGAGAGAACTTTGGAGAGCCTAGGTGCTGCAACCTCAATTCGACTTACTGCGGATCGTGCGTCAATGGATGCAAATAATACTGATGTATTGCATGTTATTGCTCAATTAGTTGATAATAAAGGTCGTGAGATTAAGAACGAAGAGGCGGAGATTACATTTGAGATAGAGGGTAACCATCGTTTCTTGGGTACTGATTGTGGTGATACCACAAAGTATGACACCTTTAAGAGTAATACTATCTCAACGCTATTTGGTCGTTGCCTATTGGCCGTTCAAGCGACATACGATGGCGGTACTATCACAGTTAGCGCTAAAGATAAATCGGGCAACCTAATAAGTAGACAAGAGGTTGTTGTAGAGGTGATCGAATAATAATAAATAAAATAAATTATGAAACCAACTTATATTATGCCAACACTAGCTGCTGCATCTGCCCTTATGGGTAGTTGCACAGCGGAGAAGGCTGCAGAGAAGAGACCAAATCTTCTTATTATTCAAACCGATGAGCAGAGTTTTAGAACATTAGGTTGCTATCGTTCTCTACTTGATGAGTCGCAAGCTAACATCTGGGGCCCAGAGGCAAAAGTTGAGACTCCAAATATTGATCGTTTAGCCACTGAGGGTGTTATATGTAACAATTTCTATGCTGCTAGCCCCGTGAGTACTCCATCTAGAGCATCGTTCCAAACAGGATTATATCCTATTGCAACAGGTGCTCCAATCAATGGTATGGCTATGGATGCAAATCTTGAAACATTTGCAGAGGTGCTACGACAAGATGGGTACCAGACAGACTATGTTGGCAAGTGGCACTTGGCGGGAACTCCACATACAAGCAAGCTCTATATCAGTCCGGGTTATGATTTCGGATATATGGATCGCAGTTATGTTTTTGAGACTAACCATAGTAAGTGGTATGAGATTGTTGGCAAACCAAATGATATCGTGGCGAGCAATAAAACTCCTAAAGTTGTTGATCCAGCTATGTATAGTACAGACTTCTTGACAAATAGATGTCTGGAGATGTTGGAGCGCGATAAGGATAAACCTTTCTGCATGATGTTATCTATTCCAGATCCGCACTCTCCAAATATTGGACGTGAGCCATACAAGAGTATGTTTAAGGATATGAAGATTGAGAAGCCCGCAACGATGGAGGAGGAGCTTGTTGCAAATCGTCCAAAATGGGCTGTCGGAGGTAAGAATGAGTCGCAGGCGTTCGATCCTAATCAGGTACGCGAATACTTTGCAATGGTAAAATGTATTGATGATAATATTGGCCGTCTTCTAGATTTCCTTGATGAAAATGGTTTAGCTGATAATACAATTGTTGTCTTCACATCGGATCATGGTGATATGATGTATGAGCATCATAAAATGGATAAGGGTAACCCTTATCAGGCTGCTTGCAAGATTCCATTTATTGTTCGTTATCCTAATAAGATTAAGGCTGGTAAGGTTATAGATAAGAGCTACACAACCAATGATTTTGCTCCTACGATCTTGGGTATGATGGGTAGCCGTCAAATTGATGGAGATCAACATGGAATAAATGATGCAGAGCTATTCTTTAATGATGCAATGTATGTTGAGTCTGAGCGCATAGTATATCTCACAGATTCGCCATTTAATGTTTGGACAGCTGCTATTGATGGTTGCTATAAATTAGTTCTTTCATGTCGTGATACACCATGGTTGTTTGACCTTATGCGTGATCCTTCCGAGACCATTAACTACTATGATGATCCGGGCTATATGGAGATTGTTAAAAAGATGCAAGGTGAGCTACTTCGTCAGATGGAGCTTTATGAAGAACCAGCATTGGATCTTGGATTTAAATATCTACTTAGCAGTGATGATACAACTGATTATGTATCGCCATATGAGGGCATGAGCTATAAAGAGATTGTGAAAGCTGAAAGTGGTGTGTTAAATGCTGCAATTCAAGAGATTCACGAGAAGTGTATAAATAAGTAAGCGACACTAACCAACTAAAATAATAGACGAATGAAAAAATTACTTTATGCAGCATTGTTAATGACGTTTGCAAGCTGCACTGAGGCTGAAGAGAAGCCCGTTGTCCCCTTCTCTGATCCTAACAACACCGGAAATTGGGTTCTTAACACAGATGTAAGTGATGAGTTCAATGGCACCGAATTAGATGAGGATAGATGGTTTATCGTAGGTAAGTTTGTAGATGGTAAACCTACGTATGTACATCCAGACAACCCAAAGAAGAAGGTTTGGACCGGTCGTGCTCCATCTCAATTCTCTGGAGAGAACCATCGTTTCGAGGATGGTATCCTAAAGCTAGAGATGCGCTGGGAGCCTGACTTCCCATTCTTGGAGGAGATACGAGTTCCAGTATTTGGAGATCCTCTACCATATGAGAATCTAACAGCACCATGTATCATTGGTCGTCGTAGCTTTAAGTATGGTTATATTGAAATTCGTAGTAAATCAGCTGATGCAGAGGTTACAAGTGGCTTCTGGTCGATGGGTCCGGGCTTAGAGTTTGACTTCTTTGAATCATTTGGCGATGGTCGCGATGAGGGTAAGGAGCACCTCGATAGTGAGCTATGGTGGTCTATTCGTGACTGGACTAACTTAAAAGGTAAGCCAGCTTACACTGAGCGTAAAGATGTAGGTTTCAGATTTGCTGACGACTTCCATATTTATGGTGTTGAGTGGAGCGAAGATGGTATTAACTACTACATCGACGGAGAACTATTCTCATCTGTGACTCCAGAGCAAGCTACAGCTTGGGCAAAGGAGAACTATGATGTCGCAGAGGATTATGATGGTTACGTTGCAAAGAATGAGATCTTCTTATGGCTAGATATGGAGATCTTCTCATGGAATGGTATGCCTGAGAGCCGCGAGGAGCTAACACAAAATGGTACCCCAGAGCAAAAAGCAGGTGGTTTTATCGACTTCGAGGTAGATTACATTAGAGTATGGCAACTGGCTGAATAGTCTTTTATAAATATTTTTGTAGACAGCAAATTACTTTTAGGTGGTTTGCTGTCTATTTTTTTGACACTAGTGTCAAAAAAATAGACACAAAGAGATAGTGGTGATCTTGTAAAGTGTATATAGGGGACTTCTAAAAATTAACACTTTGATATTTAGATAATTATCACTATCTTTGTGTATTGTTTAAATCTATAATAGAGATGATTTTTAAGAGTACAGGCAAACGAGGGTTGTTCGATGAG
>JBCQWG010000019.1:0-43777 GCA_047172325.1 Rikenellaceae bacterium
CAAGGCAAGGGCTAGATCTTAATTTGTTAAACATAAAGAATTTTAACAAAAATAGCTAAAATTCAGCTATTTATAATGATTTTATTTACGTATGAAAACTATAATTTTTGATCTGGGTGGAGTGGTTGTAGCTCGCAACCCGCAGCGTGTAACGGAAGAATTTAGTGAGTTTTTCTCATTTCTAGCAGATAAGCAGATGCCTCATTTTTGGGAGGAGTATGATAGGGGTACACAGACGATGGAGGAGACCATTGAGATAATCTCACAGAAGAGAGGGTATACTCCCGATTTTTGTCGAAAGTGCGTTATGGAGGGTATAGATATGCAAGAGGAGATTGTGCCGACAGCTAGGCTTATTGAAGAGTTGCATGAAAGAGGTTTTCGTCTATTGGTGCTCTCTAATATGTCTCTTGAATTTATAGAATTTATCCGTAAGTTGCCAGTATATCGTTATTTCTCAGGGGAGGTAGTCTCCTGTGAAGAGGGTGTAGTGAAGCCTGAACCTGAGATCTTTAAATTGATTTTAGAGCGGTTTAATCTTGATCCTGCGGAATCACTCTTTGTTGATGATCGCCCTGCCAACCTTGATGCCGCCGCAGCATTAGGAATCAATACAGTGCTCTTTAAGCGGTGGGAGGCAGAGGATAGTTGCAATGAGATAAGAAGGATGGTTTATTAAAGCATCTTCTTTGTGATATCTTCAAACTGTAGAGTGCTTCTATCAATCTTGTAAAGGCGTTGGTTTGTTGTGGGTGCGTTGAGAGGCCCTCTCTCTTGTTGGTAGCTGCCAATTTTGATGTAATCGAAATTGGAGATCTTGACTTCGTTAGATAGCTCGTCACGTCCTGAATACCACGCTATTGCCATGTTTGGTGCTTTGCATCTTATGTGGAGTGCTAATCGTGATACTTCGGCAGGTTCTCTGTCGCCACCCATAAATGAGATGCATGAAGCTGATGCATAGCGGGTGAGGAGGGTGTCGATAAGTTCTGTTGTGAGCGCCTCTCCAATATCCTCAGATAGGTAAGATGAGTGGCAGCCCTCGCAAGCGCAAGGGCAGCCACTCATATTTATAGCTAGTGTGATATGGTCGGGTATCTCTTGGAATACAACCTTTGTATCGGTAAATTTTAGCATTGTGCTTTATTGTATACTCTTTTTGATGCTTCAACTCTTCTCCCTTTGCTGAATCCTTTCACGGGGCGCAGGTAGCCAATGATGCGGGTCCAATATGTAATTTGATCGCTATTACATTTAGGGCATTTGTCGATAGGTGTCTTTGTGATATATCCACACTTGTCGCAGCTGCTATTAGGAATGTTGAATGTGAAATAGGAGGTACCCTCTTTTATTGCAATATCTAGAATCTTTAGATATTGCGCTTTAGAGAGATGATCTTCAAGGTTGGCATGAAGTGCTACGCCACCATCTAGGGTGTCGGTGTAGTGTCGGCCGTGGAGACGCATCTGGTCAAGTAGTGAGATCTTAGGATCGTCGGGCAAGAAGAAATATGAGGTGTAGCAGTTGCGATCCTCTGGAACCCAATATCCATCTGCCTTATCCCAATCATAGTTCTTTACGCCAAGTCCCTCCGCAGGGACAAACTCGGTGTTGAAGCGAAGCTCTTTGGTGGAGTTTGCGCTATTCTCCGAAGAGATGGTAGAGGTGATTAGAGCACAAAATTCGCGATACTCTGCGCTATCACATATCTCTATGCCAAGAACCATTGCAGCCTCATTACATCCATTTATACCTATTGTAAGGAATTGTTGTTGGAGTGAGATGTATCCTTCATCATATACAGGTAACATCTTGTTTTTCTGTAGCTTTATAAGGATGTTGTTGTATGCCTCGTGGTATTTGTAGATCCTTGATAGTAGCTCTTTGAGCTCCTCGATGATTGTTGCTTTGGCTGTTGCATCCCAATCTTTAAAGCTCTGTTTAAGAGATAATCTGGAGTCTTTAACTTTCTCTTGTATAAAACGATTTAGATTTATTGTGATAACAGATTTGCTACCTGTGGCTACACCGACATTGCCCGAAGTGAAGCTAAATTCAGGTTTGATGGCGTTGCGTAGACGGCAGCAGCTACTCAGTGAGTCGGCATTGTCGCTAATGTAAGTGAAGAATGAGTGCCCCTCGGCATACATCTCTGCGGTGAACTCTTTCCACTCTTGATCTAGGAAATCTGAGCCGTCGTGCAGCATTGCAACAGTCTCCACAGGGAATGTAAGTAGACACTTTTTGCGTTCTGCGTTGAACCACTTCATAAACTTTTGTTGTATGTAGTTGACCTGCTCGTAGCTCACCTTGGAGCCATCGGGGAATACAAAATCATCAAACATTGAGCTCCAATAATATCTGTCGAAGTATGATACATTGGTGAATGGCGACTGGAAGCTACGATTGCCGGCAGGTTGATTTATTGTATAGACAATATTCTGGAATGATTGCTCAATAACATTAGAGATGCTCTTATCTCCACTTTTGCTCTTTGCGACGATCTCATCTTCACGCTCCATAAAATCCTCGCCCCACTCCTTGATGCAGTAGTAGGTAAATACATTGAAAAATTCAGCAAAGGCAACAGCTCCCTGAAACTGCGAGGAGAGTAGGAATACAAGGTTGTTGAACTGACCACAGAATGAGTTTAGATTCTGCGGCGCAGTTGTGTTGAGACGATCCAGCGAGGAGGTGCCTCGATTGAGGAAGGGGTACATATTTACTGCCACGCAATATGGTTTGATCGCAGGAGCTGAGTTCTCATCATGTTTGTATATGATACGGGAGATAAGATCTGCAACATAGTTGGGTGCAAGGGCGCCATATTCTCTCTTTAACTCTTCAACTATGCGGTAGCGGCTGATCTCCATATTTGTGGTCTTGTAGAGCTCTGCTTCGAGGGTCGCAACATTTTTGTTTTGCACGTTGGCATTAGCGTCAACCTCTGATGCCTCCGCCGCATTGTCGCAGCTACTCGTGTAGCTCTCTATATACTCAGCTCGCCCCTTGATAAAACGAATCTCTTTATGCTTCTCGCGATAGATGATATATAGCTTGGCCACAGTGGGGTAGTTGGCCATAAGCCATGTCTCTACACGGTCCTGAATCTCCTCCACCTCTAGAGGGAGGTCGCATGCAATTTTTGAATCAACGAAGCCTAAGATCTCGCTGTTACCAATTTTAATATTGGGGATGTTAGCACTTGCCTTCTTTATGGCGCAAACGATTTTATTGGGGTCGAACTCTTTGTATTCGCCGTTCCTTTTTATAACTTGCATGGTATTGTTTTTAGTTGTTTAATCATTTTTAAGGATTTTGCAACTAAGGAGCCGCCAAGCAAACCAACAACGAGCAGAGCGCATACCACTATTAGATATCTCTTCGAGGTTGATCGCACCTATAAACCCGTAGGAAGCAAAATCAATATTGCAAAAGGCAGGTCTTCTGACTTATTCCAATTTTAGCGCCTTCCCAATTGATTATCAATCAGTGGCAAAAAGTGCTAAAACCACATAAGGGGAACTTACAGCAGCGGGAACTGTTGCCGAATTACACGACATTCCCTTTTAATCACACTTGATATATGCACATCAAGCGTGAACCATTTGCGATGGTAAAGTTAGTGTAAAAAAATTATAGATCCAAATTGGATTTTAATAATTACTTATAAATTTATTATCTTTTATCTAGATTCAACTGCAAGCCTGCCGCTATAAGTAGATAACCTACAATCAATGTAGCATAGAATATTACACTCTGCATAGTGCTAATAATGTTGAATGCAAGCATATTATAATCTATAATATCAGTTCTTATCAAACCATGATATGTCAAGTTGGAAAATAAGAATGGCACAGCTAATGCAATAAATCCAAACATAACTAGCTTGTTGATCTTTATTGAATATAAAATACTGATAATAAAACCAACGATATTAATTAACGTTGCAATTATATGTAGTTGATGCTCATCAAGTAATGTGTCTACTGGGATATCAAAGTTAAACGTATAAAGGAGATACATACGATAAGCCCACATCGCTGATGCTATAAAGCACAAAGTGTAACCTAATATGGGAGCGATGTATTTTCGAGGTACGAGTATAGCTAGCATTATGAGACTTATAATACCAACAGCAGATAGTGCTAAATCAATCGTTAAACTTATATTAGCGTCTAATATATAGGGATATATTATTAGAGCTATATTAAACAATAGACCACTAATAAGTAAAATAAGTAACGGATAGAACTTTATAATTCCTCTTTTCATTGCATCGATAACTACAGAGGGGGAATATCCCAATGATGAAGTTGCTTCGATTGGGGCTTGATTCGGCTCTTCACTATTATTAATATCGAAGGCTTCATATGTTAATTCAATGTCCATAGCATGAAGATATATGGCTTTCTCTATTATTACAGCATAGTTAGGATTGATGAGTTTCTTTTGACGAGCTAACTCCTTAAGCTCATCTATGCTTTTGTTTTTGACTAAATCTACATACTCTTTTTGGGAATCTTGGTCGTAAGCGACTACTTGCGACTGCTTCGATACAATAGCTCTAGTTTTAAAAGCCTCAATCTGATTAGCAACTTCGCGAGGTACGCATACTTTATCCACAGGATTGAAAAATGCACTAATAGCGCGAGCATAGACTAAACCTACAGGGATGCCAATAATTGAAATGAAGCAACTAATTGTGGTAAGAATTATAGCTATCACAGATAATAGACCCGGAATAAAATATAATACACGAGCTATACCATTAAAAAACTTCATAAAACCACTGACTGTAACATCATTCTGCACGAGTTTAAGTTCCTTGCGACTCACGAGTGCATGGTTGAATGGGTTCATCATATAGCTGCCAATTTGGAGCATGCCCAATCCAACAGGGATAAAGATAATAGTTAACAAAAATAGTAATCCTAGGATATAGTAACTAAAAGCTGCTATGAAACCAAAAAAACGGAAAGTGCCAAACAATTGATAAAAATTTTCGCATATTATTTTAATTTGAGATATAGTTTAACAAAAATAATAAAAAAAAGATAAACTACAAACTAGATTTTAATAATTTACACAATATATTCCAGAATGCCGCTTATATAGGCTATTGCTATTCCGTAGTTGGTTATTGGTATATTCTGTTCTAATGCGCTATTGATGCGCCACCTAACATATTTGCGATTGAACATGCATGCTCCGCAGTGAATTATTAGATCGTATGGTGTTAAATCCTTTGGGAACTCACGACCTGCGACGATATCAATTTGTAGGTTCTCACCAATTTTATTTCTAAGCATGCGTGGAAGTTTTTCGCGTCCTATATCTTCTGTCATTGGGGCATGTGTGCAGGCCTCGGCGATTAGAACTCGTGAGTTTGGTGTTAGCTTGTCGATGGCCTCTGCGCCCGCTCTAAAGGTTTTTATATCTCCTTTGTAGCCGGCCATAAGCACCGAGAAAGAGGTTAGCATACTCTGCTTGGGACATAGCTCGTAGACATGTTTAAATATCTGAGAGTCGGTTATAATTAACTTCGGTGGCATCTTAAGAGATGCTAAAGTATCCTCTAGAAGCTCTGTTGTGCAGCTGCTTATGACACACCCTTTATCTAATAACTCACGAAGAGTTTGCACCTGTGGTAAGATTAAACGACCTTTTGGGGCTTGTTTATCTTGTGGCATGACAAGAAGTACGCTATCACCGCGAGAGACTAAACTCCCGGTTATGCTCTGTTCGGTAAGGTCGGAGGGGATTTCGGAGAGTATATGCTGACGAATCACTTCGATGTCGATGCCCTCTTTGGCGCTGCAAAGGAGGGGCGTGAGTCCTAACCTCTCTTCAACTCTGTGGCGTAGATCCTCTATATTGTTGCGAATATCTATCTTATTTATTATTGCGATTGTTGGGATCTCATATTTGCGCAATTTATCTAGCCATTCAGCCTCCATGCTTAGGGCGTCGTCCTCTTCGCAGAGTAGCAGTGCGATATCTGTACGCTCAATGCTTCTGAGCGTTCTGGAGATACGTCCCTCGCCTAGCTCTCCTACATCATCGAAGCCCGGAGTATCAATAAAAAGGCATGCGCCAATTCCATGTAGCTCCATTGCTTTGGCTACCGTGTCGGTTGTTGTGCCAGCTACCTCCGATACAAGAGATGTATCTTGTCCAGTTAAAGCGTTGATAAATGAGGATTTACCACTGTTGCGGCGTCCAAATATTGCGATGTGTAGTCGGTTGGCGTTGGGGGTGTTATTCATAATAAAGTTATTTTAGAATCTAAAGTCGCGTCTACCACTCTCAATATCTATTAAATTACGTTGTGCAATCTCTTTCACTTTAGGGTTTGTGACGAGTTTGAGACCCTCGGTTATAAGTTTGAGACCTTTGGCGCGAGTTTGAGGAGAGGCATAATCTTCTAAATACTCCTTGAAGGTCATCAGTGCATTTGGGGTGCAACAGTTGGCAATCTGACCACTCTTCACAAGCGACATAAATCTATCTCCTGTACGCTCCTCTCTGTAGCAAGCTGTGCAGAAGCTAGGGATGTGACCAAGCTCCACGAGCCACTCCACAATCTCATCGAGGGTGCGTGTGTCGTTAACTTCAAATTGAGCACTCTCATCACTCTTTGCTTCGGGTGTAGCATATCCTCCAACGCTTGTGCTTGATCCGCCACTAAGCTGGGAGATGCCTAGCTTGAGAACCTTTTCGCGTGTTGCTTGCGACTCTCTGGTGGATATTATCATTCCTGTGTAGGGGACTGTGATACGGGTGATGGCGACTAGCTTGCAGAAGATATCATCAGATATAGCATCGGGGAAGTCAGCCGTGTCGATGTCGTCAGCGGGACATATTCGAGGCATGCTGATAGTGTGAGGTCCTACGCCAAATGATGCCTCTAGGTGTTCGGCATGCATCAGTAGTCCAACGAAATCATAGCGGTAGGTATTCAATCCAAAGAGCACCCCCATGCCCACATCGTCGATACCAGCCTCC
Organism: Rikenellaceae bacterium; assembly: GCA_047172325.1. GTDB lineage: Bacteria > Bacteroidota > Bacteroidia > Bacteroidales > Rikenellaceae > Alistipes. The sequence continues at coordinate 7,009 of JBCQWG010000019.1, forward strand.
ATTGCACGATCCATAGCCTCTGTGTGGTATGCATAGTTGCTCTTTGGTCCAGTAGGGTGAAGTGATTCATAGTTTGCACGGTTGTAGGTCTCTTGAAAGAGAATGTAGGTTCCTATCTTAGCCTCTTTCAGTTTGCGATAGTTTTCAACTGTTGTGGCAGCGATATTGACGTTGACGCGTCTAATAGCACCATTTTTATGTTTAACGTTGTATATTGTCTCGATAGATTCAAGAATATACTCTAATGGATTACGAAGTGGATCCTCGCCAGCCTCTAGAGCTAAGCGCTTGTGTCCCATATCTTGAAGTGCGATGACCTCTGCGCGGATCTCCTCTTGGGATAGCTTCTTGCGCGCAATGTGTCTGTTTTTAAGGTGATAGGGGCAGTATACACATCCATTCACGCAGTAGTTAGAGAGGTATAGAGGCGCAAACATGACAATGCGATTGCCATAAAACCGCTCTTTGATTGTCTCAGCGAGGCTATATATCTTTGCGATAAGATCTGGATCATTACACTCCAATAGTAGAGCTGCTTGACGATGAGAGAGACCTTTGCAGAGAGCTGCCTCCTCGATAATGCTCTCTATGAGCTCCCGATTATTGCAGTTCTCCTTAGCATAGAGTATGGTCTCTAAGATCTCTTGATGATCTATAAATTCATCTGCTATTTGTGACTTTACATTATACATACGCAGAGTCTTAAGTTAGTTATTGTTTGGTTTTATGAGTGGGCTATCTCCTCTTGCAAATGAGATGGAGTAACCTATTTCGCTCACCTTTGTCTGTAGCTCCTTTATCCCTTGTGCAGATTCATTTCCGAAGGCTACCTTGTTGTCGTAGATAGCATATTTCGAACGTTGAGTAGCTGGAGATAGATTCGGCATTATTACATTTGCTCCCGCCAAGATCCCCTTTTGGTGTCCATCTTTGTCGAGTGAAGCTAGAGCAGTCGTTGAGGGTATTAGAGCTTCGGGGTGCATCAAACGAAAGATTGAGAGAAGCTTCAGCGTGAGAGGAACGTTGCCATTTGGCTCCTTTGCAAATGGTGTTTGGTGGTGCGATATAAAGGGTCCTATCCCAATCATATGAGGCGAGAAGTGCTCAATGAATTGAATATCTTCTAGAATAGTATCAATGCTTTGATGTGGAGAGCCAACCATAATGCCGCTGCCAACTTGAAATCCAATATCCTTTAGCTCTTGCAGACACCTTAATCTATTGTCGCGTGACATAGATGGAGGATGAAGCTGAGAGTAGTGTTGTGCATTATAAGTCTCGTGGCGCAAGAGATATCGGTTTGCACCCGCCTCTTTGAGACGCATATAGCTCTCTTTAGCTCTTTCGCCCAATGATAGGGTTATAGCGCATGATGGAAATTCGGTGCGAATTGATTCTACAACTCTCTCTATTGTTGAGTCATGCAATGCTGGATCCTCGCCCCCTTGAAGAACAAATGTGCGGAGCCCCAGAGAGTAACCTTCGCGGCAACATGTGAGAATCTCCTGCTCATCGAGGCGATAACGCACAACCTCTCTATTGGAGGCACGAATGCCGCAATAGTAACAATTATTGCGGCAATAGTTGCTTATCTCAATTAATCCACGTAGATAGATATGGTTGCCAAAGTGCTTTTTAGCTACCTCTTGCGCCTTGGCGTGTAAATATTTTTGAGCTTCGGGGAGGTCGCAATTGAGGATATCTCTATACCCCTCTTTTGGCAACCTCCTCTGCTCAAAGAGTCTATCTATCCAATATGTTGTCATATGTTAGAGCCTGATTAGCTAACTCGGAAGCTAACTGTTTCTTAGCTTTAGGTATTGAGTTGTGAGCACTAGGACCTGTGATACATCCACCCTCGCATGCCATGACCTCAATAAACTGAGCTGGTGCCTTACCGCTCTTAGAGAAGGCTCTCAATAGATTGATATTCTTCTTGTTGATATCTGATATTGGCATAACTTTAATGCCTTCGGCACCATCCTTTAAGAATGATTGCACGGCACCCATTACACCTCCCGCTTGCGCAAAACCGTGAGCCTCACGCACTGAAGAAAATTCAACTTGATGTGGGTCGGCCTGCTTAATGTCAATCTCCATTGCATTGAAGATTGATGAAACCTCCTCGAATGTAATAACGTAGTCGACAGCCTCATCGCGTTGTGCCTCTTTGCGCTTTGCGAGGCAAGGTCCTATAAATACGATCTTTGCATTAGGGTATTTCTGCTTTGCAATGCGAGCTGTATAATACATAGGGGAGCCCGTTGTTGAGACATATGGCTTGAGTGCAGGTATATGCTTCTCGACTAACTCTATATATGATGGACAGCAAGAGGTTGTCATAAAGGGCTGACCCTCCTCTAGCTTCTCAAGAAGCTCATGAGCCTCATTGCTTACAGTGTCCATAGCGCCTTGGGCAACCTCAATGACATCAGTAAATCCAATCTGCTTGATCGCGCCATACACCTGTTCAATAGAAGCATCGTATTGTCCCAAGATGGATGGTGCAACAATTGCGATAATCTCTTCATGGTTGCGGATTTTGTAAAGTACATCGAATACTTGTGAGAGTTCGAAGACAGCACCAAATGCACATGCATTAATACATTTACCGCAGAAGATACACTTCGACTCGTCAATCTTCTCAATACCCTTTTCATCTTTGCTGATGGCCTTAACCGGGCACGCCTCTTCGCAGGGTACAGGGATATATACAATAGCGTGATATGGGCAGCTATCTTTGCAGATACCGCAACTTATACATGCCTCATGATCGATCCATGCTTGACCCGTAATACGACTTACGTGGACAGCTTTCTTTGGGCAGTTCGCTTGGCAGCTTCGCGCAGTACATCCGCGACAAAGGTTCGTGATCTCGTAGTTGACACGAATACATGCCGAGCACGCTTCGTCTACAACACACATGATTCGATCTTTGGGTTTACCCTGCTTTGCTCTATCTAGGGCAATGCGAGCATATTCAGATAGCGTTGTTAGCTCATCATCTTCATCCTCCATACCTAGACCAAGAATAGGGAGTGTCTTATACTTCCATACAGCGCGCTCCTTATGAACACAGCAGCGTCCCGCATGAGCCGACTTTCGTGGACTCAACTCGATTGGAAGTCGATTAATTTTTTCTACTAACTCATGTTTGTACCACAGTTTAAGCAGCTCAGAGAGCAACCTATGGCGCACGATCATCACGTTGTTATTAAATGCCATACAGCGTTTGGGTTTTGGTCTTTGTTTCTTCTATTTGTTATATCCATGCTCTTATCTCGTGTAGGAGAATTAAGAGTGTACAAAGGTACAAAAAAATATTAATTCCTACAATCAATCTTTAGTGTTCCACACCACAACTGCAAGTTGCTTCAACCACCTCTTTGGTTGAGGCAATTAACTCTTGTTGAGTTGGTAGTGTATGAAATCGGCCAACAATCATGCCTTGAGTGTTGATTACAGCAATATAACTATCGCTTAGCTCAGCATCTAGTATAAGCATATTTATAAGTTTGGCCTCTACCTCGTCATGTATATCAAACGACATTGCGCCACCATGCTCTCCTAACTCTATGGCAGTGGCCTCGCATAGCTCTTTTGCTGCTTTATCGCTCTTGAATTGGCTATCAGAGATATTAATAATGATTGATCTTCCCGCTCTTAGCATATGCGCAATTTCGCAATATTTAGGCGTTGGGATAACATCAGAGATGCTTTCAGCTGTTATCTGGCTGCTGAGTAGACCTCCAAGAGTGTCGCCTCTATCTGATATGACCAATATGCAGGGAAGGGGTACTCCATCTAGGCGATATTCGTTTATTATAGGGAAGTTATCTTGGTCGTCGGCATTAACTTCAATGATGTCAACATATTCGGTTGCAGCTCCTTTTGCCAACTCGACGATATGCTCGGCGCTATTCTCATTATCGCTGACGATAATAAGTGCAGATTTATTAGATTCTCTAGCGCTCTTTAGCTGATCGGCTACAGTAACTCTGTTCTGAGCGAGAGAGCTAGCAGTGCTAAATAGTATTAAAAATAGTATTACTCTAAAGGTATTAGATGTCATGTTCTATAAATTTATTATTAATCGTCTCAAAGATAGTCAAAATATATGATAAAAAATCTATTTTTTAAAATAAATTATGTAACTTAGCATGCAAATAAATTATGATGTATATAATGGATACAATAAGTAAGGAGCAGCAGTTTAGCCAGTCGGATTTGAGATACCTCACTCTTCTATCAAAACGATTTCCAACAATAATGAGCGCAAGCTCAGAGATAATAAACCTCGAAGCGATTCTGAATCTACCAAAGGGTACCGAATATTTTCTTACAGATCTTCATGGAGAGCATGAGGCTTTCGGACATGTTCTGCGTAATGCCTCTGGTATAATTAGGCAGAAGGTCTACGATATTTTTGGAAATACACTTCGCGAGAGTGAGATCAAGGAGCTCTGTACGCTTCTATACTATCCTGAGAAGAAGATTGAACTGGTGAAGCTCAAAGAGGGTGAGTTGGATGACTGGTATAGAATAACACTCAATCAGCTTTGTGACATACTACGCTCCGTAACCTCTAAATATACACGTTCGAAGGTGCAAAAGGCACTGCCAAAGGAGTTCTCATACATCATTCAAGAGTTGCTTAATGAGTCCACTACACAGATGCCCAATAAGCATGACTATTTGGGCGGTATCCTAACGAGTATTGTTGCTAATGGCTGCGCAGATCGTTTTATCATTGATATGTGTAATGTTATTCAGCGCTTTACGGTGGATCATCTTCATATCGTAGGTGACATCTTTGATCGTGGTAGTGGATCTCATTATATTATGGATATGTTGGAGAAGCATCACAATTTTGATGTGCAGTGGGGTAATCATGACATCTTATGGATGGGGGCCGCCTCTGGAAATCTGGCAAGCATTGCAAATGTGCTTCGTATATCTCTTCGCTATGCAAATATTGAGGTGATTGAGGATGGATATGGTATTAACCTACTCCCATTGGCTACCTTCGCTATGGAGTGCTATGGAGATAAGAATTGCGATAACTTTGTGTCAAAGCTTAATCATGGAACGCCATATCCAGCTAAGACCATTAAGCTAATGGCGCAGATGCATAAAGCAATCACTATAATTCAGCTAAAGTTGGAGAGCGAGATTATTGCACGCCGCCCAGAGTTTAAAATGGAGGAGCGCCAACTGTTAAATAGGGTTGATTATGAGAATGGCACAGTTGAGATTGATGGCGTTGTATATCAGCTCAATGATTGTGACCTGCCAACGATTGATCCTTCTAATCCAACTCGCCTGAGCGAAGAGGAGAGATCGCTGATGACAAAGTTGTCGATATCCTTCTCTAATAGCGACAAGTTGCATCGACATGTTAGATGTCTTTTCACTCATGGTAGCATCTATTTGGCGATGAATAACAACCTTATATATCACGCCTCTGTTCCTCTCAATGATGATGGAACTTTAAAGGAGATGTGTGTGGGGGATGACCATATGTATAGTGGTAAGAGGCTTCTTGATAAGATTGATAGGGTAGTTCGTCGTGCATATTTTGGCCATAGCAATGATCTAAAGAGTCAATTTGCGCATGACTATATCTGGTATTTGTGGTGCGGTGAGGAGTCTCCACTCTTCGGTAAGGATCGTATGCGTACCTTTGAGCGCTATTTTATCTCTGACGCAGAGGCTCACAAAGAGATTAAGGGTAACTATTATCGTATGATAAATGATGCGGAGGTATGTAAGTTGATTTTAAAAGATTTTGGGCTTTCTGCCGAGGAGTCACATATCATCAATGGACATATCCCCGTGAGGTTAACCAAGGGTGAGACACCTATTAAGGCGGGAGGAAAGTTGCTAGTGATTGATGGTGGATTTTCTAAGGCGTATCAGCCGGAGACAGGTATTGCAGGTTTTACACTTATCTTCAACTCTTATGGCATGCAACTTGTTCAGCATGAGCCTTTTGAATCTACTCAAAAGGCTATAGAAGAGGGTGTTGATATTCTCTCCACTCGCGTGGTTGTTGAGAGGATAAGTAATCGCATAAAGGTAAAAGATACCAATATAGGAGTAGATCTACAACAACAAATAGAAGATCTAAAGCTTCTGCTGTTAGCTTATAGGACAGGTCAAATTAAGGAATTTCGAGCTGAGTAGCTGTTAGGATATAAGGTGGCAGCTGCTCTACGCTTTGGATTTCGATAATCTCAATTCCTTTTGCTCGCTTTGCACCCTTAGCGGTATATCCAGAGATAATTATGCGCTTGAATCCAAGGCGTGCAGCCTCGCTAATGCGTTGCTCGGTGCGGGGTGCTGGACGTACCTCCCCTGAGAGTCCCACTTCGCCTGCGCAACAGACTCCTTCGATGATTGGGCGGTCGTAATAGGAGGAGATAATAGAGGCAATTATAGCTAGGTCTAACCCCGTGTCTGAGACCTTGAATCCGCCAGCGAAGTTGAGGAAAAGATCTTTTTGGAAAGTCTTGAGACCAATTCTCTTTTCGATAATCGCAAGGAGCATATGCATGCGTTTTATATCAAAACCAGTGGTGTTGCGTTGAGGTGTTCCATATGCAGATCCAGTGACAAGGGATTGCACCTCGATTAGATATGGGCGTATTCCATCCGCTGCTGCACCTACAGCAATGCCGCTAAGAGGTGTGTCGTAGTGGGATAGAAGTATCTCGGATGGGTTATCCACCTCGCGAAGCCCGGAGTCAATCATCTCAAAAACACCAATCTCGAAGGTTGCTCCAAAGCGGTTTTTAATACCTCTAAGTATTCGGTAGATGTTGTTGCTGTCGCCCTCAAATTGGAGTACTACATCGACAATATGCTCCAATATTTTAGGTCCAGCGATACTACCATCTTTGGTGATATGTCCAATGATAACAATTGATGTCTCGTTGCACTTTGCATATTTTAGCAGAGTTGCTGCACACTCTCGAATTTGAGATACGCTGCCCGCAAATGAATCAATATGATTAGTGTATATGGTTTGTATAGAGTCAATAACCACCAAATCAGGTTTGATCTCATTGATCTGAGTTACGATGTTTTCAAGTAGTGTCTCTGTGTATATGAAACACTCATCATTTCCAACACCAATTCTATTTGCTCGCATCTTGATCTGTTCGGCAGACTCCTCACCGGAGACGTATAGTGTCGTAAGACCATTGTTGCTTAGTGCAAGTTGAAGAGATATGGTAGATTTGCCAATGCCCGGTTCGCCTCCCAAAAGGATAAGAGAACCGGGAACCATGCCGCCACCCAATACGCGATTAATTTCGTTATTGCCAATATCTATTCGTTTGTGGCTAGATTCCGATATTTCGCTCACTCGCTGCGGCTTTGTTGAGGGAAGGTTGAATACTTTTCCGGCAACGGAGCTGGGCTCCTTGGAGATAACCTGCTTGGTGAAAGTATCCCACTCGCCACATGCAGGGCAGCATCCTAACCATTTAGGAGCTTCATAGCCACAAGTTTTGCAGAAATATGCTGTTTTGATCTTAGCCATTATCGTGTGATAGTCTATTTGAATAATCGAAGGATATCGCTACCATTAGCATATATTAGAAGCGAGAGAAGTAGCACCATGCCAATAGTTTGAACAACCTCTAAGAATTTATCACCGGGTTTGTGACCTGTAACCATCTCCCAAAGTGTAAATAAGGTGTGTCCACCATCTAATCCCGGTATAGGTAGAATATTCATTATGGCCAGCATGATAGAGAGTAGAGCTGTCTTTAGCCAAAAGTCCATCCAGTTCCAATCTGAGGCAAAGATATTGGCAATTGCAATAAAGCCACCAACCTCTTTGTAGAGTTTTGTCTCAGGGTTGGTCATTAACTTGAGTTGATTCCAGTATGATGAGATCATATCGCCAGCTTTGCTAAATCCAGCTGGGATAGATTCGATAAATGTGTACTTCTTGGTGCTTAAGACGAATGGAGCGGATTCCATAACACCGATCTTGCCTTCGGCATTTATAGGAAGTGTGATCTCAAGGAGAGAGTCTGCGCGTAAGATAGTGAGTGCAACATCTTCCCCTTTGTGCTCAGTGAAATAAGAGTTGTATCTATTAAAATCAATCTCTTGTTGTTGCTCTAGGCCAACTATTTGATCTCCCTTAAGGAGGAGTGCTGCTGCGGAATCACTATATGTGCTATCTATTATGAATGGGACGATTGGTTCGAAGAAACCTACATATCCACCCTCTTGACGCATTGCTACTAATTCAGTGAGAGATAGGTTTATATCTATCTGCTTCCCGTTGCGGTCGACGCGCAATACTCTATCTTGATCTGTGATAAGAAGAGAGGGGATAACCTCAGCGATATTGTCAATTGCTTCACCATCTATTGAGATGAGTTTATCTCCGTCACGTAGACCAAAGCTCTCTGCCGACTCATTGAAATTATATCCCCATTTAGCTTCACTATTCGAAAAGTAGCTATCGCCCCAAGTGTAGCTTATGCCAATGTAGATACAAACGGCAAGGATGATATTCATCACCACACCAGCAATCATAACCAATAGGCGCTGCCATGCGGGTTTAGCGCGGAACTCATCTTGTTGAATCGGTTGATTCATTTGATCTTTATCCATGCTCTCGTCGATCATGCCGGCAATCTTAACATATCCACCAAGCGGAAGCCAACCAACACCATACTCAGTATCACCTCTTTTCCATTTGAAGAGGGAGAACCATGGATCGAAGAATATATAAAATTTCTCGACTCTGATTTTGAAGATTCGAGCCATGATGAAGTGTCCAAACTCGTGAATACCAATAAGTATTGTGAAGCATAGGAAGAATTGAATTGCTTTGATTAAAATATCCATTATTATTTTTATTTGATTTTTAGAAATTGTGATGCCAATTGGCGTGACTCATCATTGGCCGCAGCATAGATATCCAGAGATGGAGTGAGGTCGAAATCTGCATTTGTCATGGCATATTCGATTGTGCGGACAATATCCAGATAGCTACATCTCTTATTAAGGAATGCAGCTACAGCAACCTCATTGGCACCATTCATAGTGCAGGCTGCTGTACCTCGGCGGCGAAGAGCATCATATGCAATATCGAGTGCTGGATACTTGACGCGATCTACAGCCTCGAAGGTGAGGTGTGGATTGTCGATAAAGCTAAACTGCTCCGATGGACGTGAGGCACGTTGCGGAAACATTAGAGCTAAGCTTATTGGCATATGCATATCGGGGGTTCCAAGTTGTGCTTTAATTGCACCATCCTCGAACTCTACCATGGAGTGAACTATGGATTGGGGGTGTTGAATAACATCAATCTTAGAGGGATCAGTGCCAAATAGCCAGTGCGCCTCGATTACCTCAAAGCCTTTATTTACCAATGTTGAGGAGTCAATAGTAATCTTTGCACCCATGCTCCATTGAGGGTGCTTGAGAGCCTGCTCGACGGTGACAGTGGCTAGCTCCTCACGTTTAAGGTCGCGGAAAGATCCACCGCTGCACGTAAGTATCATGCGACGAATGGGTGAGTGCTCTCCCATCAAGCATTGAAATATTGCAGAGTGCTCGGAGTCAATAGGGAGAATTGGTACCCCTTTGCTTTTAGCTAAGTTCATCACATATTCGCCACCAACAACCAATGACTCCTTATTGGCTAATGCTAGCTTCTTACCCGCCTCAATAGCTGCAACTGTAGGGTGTAGACCAGCGTAGCCGACCAAGGCATTTACAACTACATCTATCTGGCTACTTTGTATAATTTGAACGAGGGTCTCACCACCCATATAGACCTTAATGGGGTATGCTTCTAGTGCCTGACATGTCTGCTTGTAGTACTCCTCACGGCTGATAACGACCGCTTCAACGTCAAATTCAATGGCCTGCTCAACGAGTTTTTCCCATGAGTAATTTGCAGTTAGTATTCTAGCTTCGAACAGTTCTGGGTTCTCTCTGATTATATCGAGTGTTTGGACTCCTATAGATCCAGTAGAGCCAAGTATTGCAATTTTTTGTTTCATAGTTTAGTGTTAGTTGACTTAGAAGATGATAAATCGCTCAGGGTTAATAGGTTTACCATCGCTCCACATCTCAAATTCGAAAAGTTGTTCTGTGGAGTTGTCGGCAGCCTTATTATTGTATCCGATGATCTCACCTCGTTTGACGGCCTCTCCCTTTGAGACAAGTGCTTGAGACATATTTTTGTAGATAGATATGGTGTTGTTTGGGTGTAATATTTGGACAATATTACCACTCTCTGGGCTCCACATAGAGATCATAACAATACCCTCCTCTACTGCAACTATACGCGCTCCAGAGATTGCAGCAATACGTACTCCATAACGATTCTCGCGAAGATCGAAGCGTTCGGTGATAATTCCTTCGATGGGAGATGATAGGGTGATGGCATTATTGGTATTTTTGCTCTCAGCGGCTAGCGCCTCATTGAGGTTATAAGCTCCTTCACCCTCCATCTGAGCTCTTAGAGCAGAGTCAATAGAGTTGCTAGGTGTAAAGGTGCGATTTACTTTTACGCTATCGCTAGTTAGCGTTGTGCGTACAACAGGTGTCTTACCCTCCATTATCAATCCGACATTTTCGTTATATATGATAATGTCGCTTATGACTCTCTCCATGGAGTCAATCTTTGTAATATTCTCAATTACTCTTTCGCGTGAACGATCAGCTGCGGTGCGGTAAACGGGCAGAATCTCAAGGATGGAGGTGTAACCAACCAGAGCAAGTAATAGTAGAAAGAGAGAGACAACAATAGCAACAATAACCATCACTACACGCACGGGTGAGATGTGCGTATGCCACTCCTTGCCACTTGTAGGTGTGGAGATACTCACCTTACGACGTCGATTTGCCAAACGCCACCAAAGGCTTATGTTTTTTATAAAATTCATCTCGAAATATTATCAGTCTCAAAAGTGCAAACTTACATAAAAAAACTTACATTTCGAGCGTTTATCAACTAATTTTTATATCTAAACGGTTAAAGTCTCATTAAAAGTACTATCTTTGCAAAGCTAAAAATAAATTAACAAGAGTAAGCCTTAGTGCGAGCTTTTATAAATGCGATTCAAAACATGATACACCCGGCTTGGAGCTATGGAGCAGTGCTCTATGAGATGAATATTCGACAGTTAACCCCAGAGGGCACTATTCGTGCAGCTCAATCTAGGCTTGGTTTCTTACGAGATTTAGGAATTGATGCAATTTGGCTTATGCCGATCTATCCCATTGGAGAGGAGAGCCGCAAGGGTAGTTTAGGTTCCTATTATTCGATTCAAGATTATTGCGATGTCAATCCAGAGATGGGTTCGATGGCAGATTTTGATAGCTTCCTGTGTGAGGCACATCGCTTGGGAATGAAGGTCATTCTCGACTGGGTGGCCAATCACACGGCTCGTGATGCACGTTGGGAGAGCGAGAAGCCTCTCGATTGGTATGAGCGAGATGAAAATGGTGTGGCGGTAGTTCCTTGGGATTGGAGCGATACTGCTAAGTTAAACTATGCTAACTATGAGGTGTGGCATGGCCAAATTAACTCTATGATATTTTGGGCTAAGCGTGGTGTAGATGGTTTCCGTTGCGATATGGCGATGCTTGTTCCAATTGAGTTTTGGCGTGAGGTCTCCGAAGCTTTACATAGGGTGAATCCAGATATTTTTATGCTAGCTGAAGCGGAGCAGCAGAATCTCTTTGATCGAGCATTTGACTGTTGTTATGGCTGGGAGCTACATCACTTAATGGTAGATGTTGCCACGGGCGAGAAAAGGACTACTTCTATTCGAGATTATCTATATCGCAACGCTTCAGAGTATCCATCGTGGGCTATGCGTATGTCGTTTACATCTAACCATGATGAAAATTCATGGCAGGGGTGTGAACAACAGATCTTCAATAAATCACTCGATGTGATGCGTGTATTGTCATTTGTAGCCCCTTACTCCATGCCTCTGATCTATACGGGACAGGAGGTTGGTTACGATCACTCGTTTGAATTTTTCCATCGTGATTTCATTCCAGAGGATAGATATGTGTCAAATCAGACAACGGAATTTTATCGCAAGTTAATTGAGATGAAGCATAGTTTCACCTCTCTAGCAGCTGGTGAAAGAGGTGGTGTGTGGTTTACGATCAATACAAATGCAGATGATTGTTTATTGATCTTGGTGCGCGAAAGCTCCGAGGATAGAGTCGTTGCAATACTTAATTTATCCCCATATACTATTGATTGCCATTATGATACCGGAATATATGAAGGTCACTATATTGATGCTATCACCGGTGAGGATTGTATACTACCGCGCAAGGTTAATGAGTTGATGAATGGTTGGAGCTTTAGGGTGCTCACACTCCGAAAATAGAGCTCTAAGCGATTAGAAGTAGCACGATGATATATGCTAATGTCGCAACTTTTGCATTGACGTAGCAGCAAGTTATGAGATCTCTGTGGTTAAGATCTCTGTTGTTGTCGCCGATGTGTGGTTTCTCGACAACTTTGCCAAAATAGATGTTTGCTCCACCTAATCGACAGTTGAGGATGCCTGCAATAGCTGCTTCTGGGTAGCCTGCATTTGGGCTTGCATGTTTATTGCCATATTTTATTATGAATCGTATAGCTCTTCTGCTTAGTGACACAATAGCCATTAGTAGAGCTGTAATTCGTGCAGGTATGTAGTTTGCAACGTCGTCCATCTTTGCGGAGACAAATCCGAAATCTATAAATCTATCACTCTTGTATCCCACCATTGAGTCAAGAGTATTAATCATCTTGTAGCACATCATAAGAGGTGTGCCACCTATCACAAAGAAGAAGAGGGGAGCAATGGTTCCATCGCTCAGATTCTCCGCGAGGGTCTCTATTACGGCAGCTCTGATTTGAGTTGGTGATAGTTGAGATGTATCTCGCCCAACGATCATGCGAAGTTGCTTTCTCGCCCCTTCGATATCCCCACGTCTTAAGATCTTCTCGACCTTTAACCCCTCATTAATTAGGCAGCGGCTGCTTATGCCCCAGAATATTGTGAGTGTGGTGAAGATACTCCATACGGTGGGGTAGTGAAGTAGTATTTGGTTAAAAGAGTGGAATATATAGTAGCTACAGAGGATAAGCAGTAACCACACGGCGCCCCCTTTTAGGCGACGATAACGACCATTATTTAGCCTCTTCTCGCATAGCGATATAGCGTTTCCAAAGAGGCGAATGGGGTGTGGTGCCCAGTGAGGATCCCCAATGATGCTATCAAGGATAAATGCTATAGCGGAAGCTATTATAAGTTGAGAGTTTAGATCCATTGTTGCAGTGACTCTATTAATATTTTATTCACCTCTTCGCATTGTGCCGCTACTCGAAAATGGTAGGGGGTTAGCCCTCTGAAATTGGAGGCGTCACGTATAAGTATGCCGTGCTCCTCAATGAGATATGTGTGTAGCTCATCTGCGGTGCGACCATCAACTATGCGACATAAGAAGAAGTTGGAGTCTGATGGGGTGACCTCTAGATAGCTGATTTTAGAGAGTGATTGTTGTAGAAAAAGTGATTGTTGTAGAAGTTCATCAAGATCTATATTAAGTACACGGTAGTTGTCCATAATGTACTCACCAGCAGCCAATGAGAGCGCATTAACGCTCCATGGTGGTCGCAACTCTTTGAGGTGCTCGTTTATATCGGGGTGAGCGATGATATATCCAAGGCGCACTCCGGGGATGCCGAATGATTTTGTTAATGAGTGTACTAGAATGGCATTTTTTATATGTATACTCTCCTCTTGCTCGCAATTTGTAGATAGATCGTTATATGCTCTATCAACGATAAATAGACAATTTGGGTTGGCTATTGCAACGCTCCTAATATCTCTATTTGAGACTCTGTAGCCGTCAGGGTTATTGGGCGATCCAATCCATACGCTATTGAAGAGAGAATAATCAATAGCTGTGAACTCTTTAAGCTCTGCATACTCTATCTGGTGGTCATAAAGCTTGCAGCTATCTTCATATTCAGCGAATGATGGGGTGAATATTAGGCTGCGGGCTCTCTTCGTTTGGCGAGATATAAGGTGAGCAATCATGTAAAACGCCTCGGCTGAGCCATTGCAGACGACAATTGAACGAGCGTCACAGCAATGATGTTTCGCAATTTTGTGCGAAAGGATATTTGCAGTTGGATCTGGATAATTCTCAATGTCGATCATTCTGCTGCATAGATATTGAGCAATCAACTTTGAGTGGTTATTGAATGCGATATTTGAGCTGAAATCATGTTTGATTTTATCTTTGTAATAGTATCTATTATTACCGTGTCCTAGAATCATCATCCATAATTTTATATATATAATCCATATCCACACTTTTGCGAATAGCATCTGCCAACAGGTTGTAGTTACGCTCTTTCATGGTGCGATAATCCTCAATCTCTCCTATTTGCAGCAGAGAGTTAATGACACCTGCATTGTCAAATATCCCATGAATATAACTGCCCCAGCAACTCTCACTCTTATAATATCCGTCACTTTGGCCATTATCCATAATGGCTAATGGTGAGTCACTTAGTGTCTCCCCTGCATGTATCTCATACCCCTCTCCCGTTGCTTCGCTGTTAACCATCTTGAAATGGCATTGTCGTGTCACCTTGCCTCTATTGATTGTTGTCGAGATGGGGAAAATGCCTAATCCAGCGACCTCTGTTATATCACCCTCAATCTGATCTGGATCACAGATCTTTTCACCCATCATCTGGTAGCCACCACATATTCCATATAGGGGCTTGCCTGCTCTGTGACGTCTTAGGAGAGCTCCATCTATGGCTCTTTGTCGAAGCGATAGTAGGTCAGAGATAGTACTCTTTGAGCCGGGTATAATTACGATGTCAGCATCTTCGATCTCTTTTGCACTTTGTGTATAGCTGAGGTTGACCCCATTGCACCTTGAAAGCGTGTTGAAATCTGTAAAATTTGATATGCTAGGAAGCTTTACAACAGCTATATTTACTCCGTGTGCCTCATTGTTATAGGCCTCTGTATAGTTTAAAGATACTGAATCCTCTTGTTCAATGAAGATATCTTCGAAGTAGGGTAGTACGCCAACAACGGGGATCTTTGTGATCTGCTCAATTAGGCGTCGTCCCTCGTCAAAGAGTGAAATATCACCCCTAAATTTATTGATTATGATACCCTTGATTAGTTGTCGCTGCTCTTCGGGGAGTAACATTATTGAACCATAGGTCGAGGCGAAGACACCACCACGGTCAATATCGGCAACTAATATTGTTGCGGCATCTGCATATTGAGCCATACGCATATTAGTGATGTCGTGTTGCCAAAGGTTCATCTCAGATATGCTGCCTGCCCCCTCCATAACGATTGGGCTGTAGAGCCTCTCTAGCTCTCTAAAAGAGCCTTTAACCTCGTCGAAGAGTTCATCTCGATGACCTTGCCTAAAGTACTCAACAGCACTTTTATTGCCAATAGGCCTGCCATGCAAAATGACCTGCGATGAGCACTTTGAGATGGGTTTAAGTAGTAGTGGATTCATCAATACCGAACACTCTATGCCTGCCGCCTCTGCTTGCACAGCTTGAGCTCTCCCAATCTCTAGATTATCAGGGGTGGGGTAGCTATTAAGCGACATGTTTTGTGCTTTGAATGGAGCTGGATTATATCCATCCTGCTTGAAGATGCGGCAGAAGCCAGCATTAATTATTGATTTCCCTACGTCGGAGCCAGTTCCAACAAACATTATAGGCCTCATCCCTGCTTAATCAAAGTATTTTGAAACATCAAAAGTGCTGAATGAACTCATCTCATTTATCATTCTAACGGCTGATTCGATGATAGGGTAGGCGCATAGAGCTCCTGTGCCCTCACCTAAACGCATGTCAAGATGCAAAATAGGTTTGGCTTCTAAATGCTCTAAGGCTAGTCGATGAGCAGCTTCATCCCCTTGGTGACCATATAACGCATAGCCTAGCACCTCCTTGTTAATTGCTGAGGCCATCATCATACATGCGGTCATGATGAAGCCATCCACAACTATGCTCATTTTTAATTCAGCTGCTCTAAGCATTGCGCCAACGGCTGCAACCATCTCATAGCCACCAAAATAGCACATGACATCCAATGGGGAGCCATCACCTTTATAATTTTTTAGTGCACGACTCAAGACATCATATTTATGTTTTATGATACCTCCAGAGTGGTCGCATCCAGCGCCAACACAATCGACTAGAGGGTGCCCCATTAGGAGGCTTATCCATAGCGCAGAGGAAGAGGTATTTGTGATGCCCATCTCCCCAAAGCTAATTATGTTGCACCTCTTCGCATAGCTGAAATCAACAGCTTTGACTCCTGCCAATATCGCCATTTCAGCCTCTTCAAGGGTCATAGCAGCTTCATATAGATAGTTGCGAGTTGAGTGTCGTACCTTATATTGTGATAATGATTCATATTGAGGAGGTAGGTTGTAGTCGACACCAATATCATAAAGCTCCAATGTAATATTGTGTTGGCGTGCTAAGAAGTTGCATCCAGCACCTCCCTCGATAAAGTTAAATAGCATCTGGTAGGTAACCTCTTTTGGAGATAAACTTACCCCCTCTGCAACGATGCCATGATCCGCCGCAAAGAGTATATGGTGAGGGTTGCAAAGTTTCGGAGTAAGACTCTCTTGAATCATTCCCACCTGCAAGGCGATCTCTTCTAATAATCCTAAAGACCCTTTTGGCTTTGTTAGGTTGTCAATTTTCGCTTGAAGAGTCTCTCTAAGAGTCTCATTGAGTGGTTGTATGTCAAATTTTCTCATTGTTTTCTCTTTATGAGATGAAAAGACTGTCCTAAACTTTCGTTCTGAACAGCCTTTTTTCTATTAGTTGGATATATTACATTCTGCCACCTTGACCACCACCGGGGCCACCACCTTGACCACCGGGGCCACCTTGTCCACCTTGACCTCCTTGAGGCATTCCGGGTGTGCGGACTGGTGCATCTGGATTAAATGTATTATCTTCGCAGAGATCTTCGTAGAATTTACTCCAGCGATCTAGATACTTCTCGTTGGAAGATAATAACTCCTCCATCCTAGCATTTAGGATCTTATGCTTTTCAACCATTAATGGTTTGATAACAGCGCTACTCTCTGCTACCTGCGTCATAAGAGTACGTATTGAGGTTATATCCTCGCCACAAGCATCAAGACTCTCTTGTGCAAACTCGATGGCATCCATCTCTTTTCTGTGTGTCTCAACAAGCTTTAGTCTAGAGGTGTTATAATCATCAATGATTGCGACTACAGCCTTCTCTGTAGCTTTATCTTTTTTAATTTTAAGCTTCTTAAGAAGTTTGGCGCTCTCTATATCAAAGTATCCCACTGCGCCTGCTGCATTTATTTTGAAGCTAGGCTTCTGTTGCTGCATGCCTTGACCGCCGCCCATGCCGCCGCCCATGCCGCCACCGCCACCCATGCCGCCGCCACCGCCGGGTTGTGCAAAACTACATAGTGAAACCATCGTAAAGCAAATAACTGCTAAAAGAGTAAATTTTTTCATCTTTTTGGGGTTTTAATGTTTGAGATTTCTTCTAAAACGTAAAATGCGAGATGTTTATTGCTATTAATATTATTTTTTCGCAACAGCTTTAGCCCATGAGTCCTTCAGGGTCACAGTGCGATTAAAGATCAACTTATCTGGAGCTGAGTCACTATCAGGACAGAAATAACCAACGCGCTCAAATTGATATGTTGTACCAATTGGAGCCTCTGCCAATGAAGGCTCAAGATATCCGGTAATCTTAACCATTGATTCAGGGTTCAGGTTATCCTCCCATGTTTGCCCCTCAGCGCAGTCATCTGGGTTCTCTTTGGTGAAGAGAGGGTTGATGAGTCTAATCTCTGACTCTATCGCGTGTGCTGCCGATACCCAGTGGATAACTCCTTTCACTCGACGTCCATCACTCGATGAACCTCCGCCCGACATTGGGTCAATGCTGCAAAGGAGCTCTATGATCTCACCATTTTCATCTCGCACAACATCATCACACTTAAGTAGGTATGAGTAGCGTAGGCGCACCTCCTTGCCAATAGATAGTCGGAAGAACTTCTTAGGAGGGTTCTCCATAAAGTCGTCACGCTCAATCCAAAGAGTCTTAGAGAATGGTACCTCTCGGCTGCCAGCTTCCGGATTCTCAGGGTTGTTGATCGCTGAGAAGATCTCTGTTACACCCTCCTGATAGTTGGTTACAGTCACCTTCAAAGGGTTAAGTACAGCCATGCGACGCTCAGCAATCTTGTTGAGATCCTCGCGCACGCAATACTCCAATTTGCCAATGTCAATAGTGTTGTCACGCTTAGCTACTCCAACCATCTCGGCAAATGCGCGAACTGAGGCTGGGGTATATCCCTTGCGACGAAGGCCACAGATAGTTGGCATACGTGGGTCATCCCACCCCATTACGGCACCCTCCTCGACAAGCTTAAGCAGACGTCGCTTAGACATCATTGTATATGTTAAGTTGAGACGTGCAAACTCATATTGGTGTGATGGGAAGATCTCTAAGGCGTTAATGAACCAATCATATAGAGGTCTATGTACATCAAATTCAAGAGTACATATTGAGTGTGTAATCTTCTCTAGAGAGTCGCTTTGACCATGTGCATAGTCGTACATAGGATAGATGCACCATTTGTCACCCGTGCGGTGGTGTTCAGTGTGCAATATGCGATACATGATTGGGTCGCGCATAAGCATATTTGGGTGTGCCATATCTACCTTTGCACGAAGTACCTTTGATCCATCTGGATGCTTTCCCTCTTTCATCTCTGCGAAGAGTGTCAAATTCTCCTCAACAGATCTGTCACGGAATGGTGAGTTAGTTCCGGGAACAGAGACTGTGCCGCGAGTTTCACGTATCTGCTCTTGTGATTGGTCGTCTACATAAGCTGCACCGCGCTTAATAAGTTCTACGGCCCAATCATAAAGTTGATCGAAATAGTCAGAGGCATAACGCTCTATAGCCCACTTAAAGCCAAGCCACTCAATGTCTCGCTTTATGGCATCAACATATTCGACATCCTCCTTTGTGGGGTTGGTGTCGTCGAAGCGTAAGTTACATAATCCGCCATATTTTTGAGCTAATCCGAAGTTGATACAGATGCTCTTAGCGTGACCTATATGTAGATAGCCATTTGGCTCTGGTGGGAATCGCGTTTGAACTCGTTTATCGCCCGCAGCGATTGACTCCTCGATTATCTCCTCAAGAAAATTTAGAGACCTCTCTTTAAGAGGTTCAGCAGTTTGGTTTGACATATGCTAATATTATAACTTCAATGTAAATTATACAAAACACAAAATTAATAAAAATATTTTAAAAATGCGAATTTATTACAACAATAAATTCGCATTAATACTCTATTTTGCTATTTCGATTAGGATTCTAGCCCCCTTTAGTTTCTCTCCCTTAATATTTTTCATTAAACTCTTTAGCTTATCTCGTTTAACGGCAACGAAGCCATAATGCTCTTTGATATCAATATTGCCAACCTCCTCGCGCTTCAATCCACCTTTTTTGTAGAGGAAGCCTGCGACATCCATTTTGCTAATTTTCTCTTTTTTGCCTCGGCCAATATATAGAGTCTCCCATAGAGGCTTCGGCGAAGGGGGTATCTGTGAGGGGAGCGTCTGCTCCTCTATTTGATTCGAAGAGTCAATATATTTTGGAAGCTCCTCCTCTTCGCTTAGAAGAATATAGGATGTGCCAGATGCTCTCCATCGTGCAGTGCGTCCATTGCGGTGGGTGTAGGCGTCTGCCTGTAGTGGCATATGGTAGTGGATGATGTGTTCAACCTCTGGGATATCTAGTCCTCTAGCTGCTAAGTCTGTTGAGACTAGAACGTGACAACTGCCATTGCGATATTTATAGAGTGCACGCTCTCTTTCGGGCTGCTCCATGCCTCCGTGGAAACTTTCAGCATATAGGCGTTTGTCGTTGAGTAATCCACTAACTCTATCCACGGCATCGCGGTGATTGAGAAAGACAATACTAGAGCTGCTTCCCAAGGAGCACAGCAATCTATAGAGTGTTTCGATCTTATCTTTAGATGGAGAGATTACACGTTTTACAGTGAGCCTCGATTCGCTGTCGTGCTCCTCTACGAGGTAGTTAAGGCGAATACTCTCACTACTAGGGGTAAACTCCAAAATATCATTGGAGTCAGTCGCAGAGAGCAACATGCGTTTTTTGAGCCCTTTGAGTTGTGAGATGATATCGATCATCTCATCATGAAATCCAAACTCCAAGGATTTATCAAACTCATCAATAATTAGAGTGTGGATGGTACGAGGGTCAAAGTTCCCTTTTGCGATATGATCGCCAATACGTCCCGGAGTGCCAATAATCACTGATGGGGAGTTGCCTATAATGCTTCTCTTCTCCTCAGCAATAGGGTGACCACCATAACAACAACAACATTTGTGCGAATTGCCCATTTTCCTAAAGACGCTCTCAATCTGTAGTGCTAGCTCACGAGAGGGAACAAGGATTAGAGCCTGAACGGACTTGTCATTAGCATCAAGAGAGAGTAGCAGTGGTAGTAAAAAAGCTATAGTTTTACCCGACCCTGTAGGAGAGAGCAATACTATATCTTTATATGAAGAGTACTCATTAAGAGTCTCCTGCTGCATTGGGTTGAGTTCCTCAATATTGAGATTGCGCAAAGTGGATGCGACTATTTCGTTATTCGTTAATTCCATGGTGCAAAGGTAGGAATTATTAATGCCAAAATTTGCATCTTTATTACAATATCTATATATTTGTTTGTTATTTTTTGATATGGATAAAACTACTACATTTAAAGATTTAGGTATCGATGAACCGTTGATATTGAAATTGGCGGAGATGAATATCATTGAGCCGCTTCCAATTCAGCAGCTAGTTCTGCCAGAGGCCTTGTGCGGCAAGAGCCTTTTGGTTGGTTCGCAGACAGGTAGCGGAAAGACTTTGGCCTATCTACTGCCCATCTTGCAGTTGCTTAATGGGTGTGAGAATAGAGGTGCAAGAGCTTTGATCCTTGTTCCAACGCGAGAGCTAGCACAGCAGATAGGTGTGGTATGCTCCGCCATAATTGGAGCTACAAACTTAACTCACTCAGTAATCGTTGGTGGTGTTGAGTATGAGTCGCAAAGATTATCTATGTTAAACTCTCCTGATATTGTTATAGCAACCTCTGGTCGTCTTCTAGATCTTTTAGAGCAGGGTGTTGCTGAGATAAATGATCTTGATTACTTTATCCTAGACGAGGTTGACCAGATGCTAGACCTTGGTTTCAAAGAGCCTATTATGCAACTTTCGACCTTGTGTGGTGTGGATGCACAAATCCTCTGTTTCTCGGCAACCCTGCCCAAGGATGTTATTGATATTGTTGAATCTATCTCACCCTCCGTTATGAGGCTTAGTATAGAGGGGCAATCTATATCTGTTGCAAGCGTTGAGCACCTAGGTTATTATGTCTCTTTTGGGATGATGGATCATCTCCTGTTGCACCTTATACGTAGTGAGGCTGCGGAGCAATCTATTATCTTTACCCGTTCTCGAAAGATGGCCGATAGGGTAGTTGGAGTGTTGCAAGAGAACAATATCTCAGCTGAGGCTATGCATAGCGATCGTTCGCAAGCGGCACGCGAATATATCCTAGAGCGCTTCCGTCAGCGTGAGACGACTATCATTGTGGCAACCGATGTTATTGCTCGTGGCATAGATATAGAGTCCGTAACCCATGTTTTCAACTTTGGACTACCTCAGAGTGCAGAGCAATATATACATAGGTGTGGGCGCTGTGGCAGAGTTGGTCGTAAGGGTCGTGCCATATCACTCTTCACCCCCGAAGAGAGACCAATGGTCGATGCAATATGCCGTTTGATGAGACGTCATATTGTAATTGACAACAACCATCCATACATAACAACCGATGTTACTCTTGCTTTGAGCCCCTCCACAAAAGCGAAAGGGAGGAGGAGGCGTTAAGAAAGTAGGCTGTTCAAAATCACTATCATGATTGAGAACAGCCTACTTTTAATTAATTCGCATTGTATTTGTCTATGCCCTCGCGGAGGAATTGTACATATTCGCTTATGTTGAGGTTGTAGTTGCTTGAGGTGAGTTTGTTGCCCTCTTTGTCGACTACGACGTAGTGCGGTTGTGAGGCTACATTGTATCGTCTCTTCACAAAGTCGGAGTTGATCTTACCAAGTGACTTAAGCACTCTGCCATTAGATGTTGTCACCCACTCCTTCTCTTCGAGGATAGTCTTGTCGTCGGCATAGAGAGCCACTACGACGAACTCCTCCTCTAGGAGCTTAAGCACCTCTGGGTCGCTCCATACCTTTGACTCCATCTCACGGCAGTTGACGCAGCCATGGCCAGTGAAGTCGACGAAGAGAGGTTTACCAATTTTGTTGGCGTAGGCTTGTGCCTCTTCGTAGTCGAAGAATCCATCAATATTGGTTCCTGCGGGGAAGTGTAGGAAGTCGCTATGTTTGCGCGTTGAGTCGTGCACTACAGGCGCAGAAGAGCCAGAGCCTGCCGAAAGGATGAAATCTTGGGTGTGAAGAGGTGGCAGGTATCCCGAAAGGCCGCGGAGAGGTGCTCCGAACATTCCCGGAATGAGGTATACCACGAAGCTGAATGTGACGATCGCTAGGGCTAAGCGTGGAACACCGAGATATTTCATCTCGCTATCGTGTGCAAACTTCAATTTGCCAAGGAGATATAAGCCAAGGAGTGTGAATACAACAATCCATATCGCTAGATAGATCTCACGATCCAAGATTCCCCAGTGGTATGTCTGATCCGCTACGCTAAGGAACTTCAAACCTAGAGCAACTTCGACAAAGCCTAGAACGACCTTCACAGAGTTTAACCAACCACCGCTCTTAGGCATCTTCTTAAGCATTGATGGGAAGAATGCGAAGATGACGAAGGGGAGTGCGAAAGCAGCTGAAAAAGCAAACATCGTTACGATGGGCTCCCAGAACTCACCCGCTGTAGATTTAATCAAGACTGAACTTACGATAGGACCGGTGCAGGAGAATGATACTAGAACCAAGGTTAGCGACATAAACATCAAGCCACCGAGACCCCCTTTATCAGATTTCTCGTCGCTCTTATTTACTATCGACGAAGGTAATGTGATCTCGAAAGCACCGAAGAATGATGCTGCGAAGATCATAAAGACGATAAAGAATACGACGTTAGGTATCCAGTGTGTTGAGAGCCAATTGAAGATATCGGTTGTAACGGCCTCTCCACCCGCAAGTCGAGTTATAAGGATGATGGCAGCGATAGGTAGCGTATAGAAAGCAACGATAAATACTCCATACATAAATGCCATAAATCGACCTCTTGACGCAGAACCATTACTCTTCATGAAGAATGAGACTGTCATTGGAATCATCGGGAATACGCATGGTGTCAAAAGTGCCGCAAGACCCCAAAGGATAGCCTCGATAATAAGGCCCCACATATTGCTATGGCTCTCCGACTTGGTAGTATCGGCAGGAGTGGAGGCGGTGGTAGCAGCAGTAGGAGCCACTGCCTCGCCAATATTCACTGTCATCTCCGCCTCAGAGGGGGGCATGCAGCTACCATCGTTACACATCATAGACTCTGCAAGAACGGCGATTTGTGCTGAGGGTGCCGAAAGTTTCAGTTTCTGCGAGAATTTTACAGTTCCCTCAAAGTATCCGATTTCGGTTTCAAAAAGATCATCATAGTAGGTTGTTGGCTGAGAGTCAGCTGAGATCTCCCCAATATACTCTACACCATCGACCTCAGAGAAGGTTATTACCGTTGGGTTAGGGCCATTTTTATACTCCTTCATATCGTATATATGCCATGAAGGTGGTATCTGAGCAGTTACTATAATATTATACTCATCACCGGAGATATGTTGACATTTGGCGCTCCAGCTAGTCTCCTGAGCAAAGCCCAAGATAGAACAACAGAGAGATAATAATAGGGTTAAAGATAATTGTTTTAGTCTCATTGTATATTAATTTTTTTAGTGGCTACTAGTGAGAGGTTGAGCATTTGGGTCTGAGTAGTTGTTAAGCATTTTGACTATATTGTCAAATCCAGATTGCATATCCTCTTCGTACTTACCCATATGGCTTTTGTACTCAGCGATAAATTTAGTAACCTCAGCAAATGTAGTCTCATTTTTCTCTTTAGGAAGGATAAATGAGACAAACCTAAGAGTTGTGATTTGATGGGAAGGATCCAGTTGATCCATCACATCTAGTGCCATCTCCATGCACTGTTTATAATCGCCTGAACAACATGCATCTGCTGCTTTAGCATAAGCTAAGAATGCGTCATTATCCAATCCGACAACCTTGAGGTTTGCTGCCATCTGTGCATAATTGTCGTATGGTAGATTGCGAGCTTCATATCTTATCTGATTATATATGTAGCTATCTGCAATAGAAGGTATACTACCCTCCAAGGTGGAAGCTGAAACTCCCACCTTGATAGCGTCATAATTATTAGCGATAAAGCCTAGGTCTGTGGTAACTTCCATAAATTCCCAATACTCTTCTGTGCATTTATCTGCGGTGGTTAATTTTGTTTTAACCTCCTCAAGCACTGGCTCCATTGCACGAGTGTCGGAGCGGTTGTGGAGAAATATTAAGTAGTTATATAGATCCTCCTTCGATGGATTACCGCTGTTGTAGGCTGCAATTAATTCGTCAGAACTTTTTTTTTGAGCTATACCACTCTCTACCTTGTCGATAAACTCTTCAAGAGACATAGAGCCTGAGAAGCTATATTGAAGCTCTCCCGAAGGTTTTATGATTAGATAGGTTGGAAAGACCTTGACATTGTAATCATTTAGAATTACCTTGCCCTCTTCACTCTCCATATCTTTTTTGATTGAGATGAATTTATCGTTCATATAATCGCCACACTCTTGAAGCGGAAAGATGTTTTTAACCATCTGCTTACAAGGGACACACCACGAGGTGTAGCAATCTACAAATACCATCTTGTTATCCGTCTTAGCCATTTTCATAGCCTCATCTAAGGAGACTTCGTGAAAAACGATGCCTTGAGCATGCACAAGAGTGATGGAGAATAGTAGCAGTAGTGTTGCAAAGAAGTTTCTCATAATCTTTTAGTTTAGAAGTTCGTCAAGTTTTGCGTAGAACTCGTCACTCTCGCCCGTTGCACGGAATAGAATCTCGCGAGTGGATGGAGCAAGAATTAATTTTGTAGGGTATCCCTGTACATTGTATTGTGAGATGTAATCCTCATTGTCAGTACCATTTAGGATATGTATCCATGGCATAGAACCATCTTGAGCAGCAGCCAACCACTTATCCTTACTATCTTTAGCAACAGCTACAACCTCTAATTTATCAGCATATTTCTCTTTGTACTCCTTCAGGTGAGGCATACCAGACATACATGGACCGCACCAAGTTCCCCAGAAATCAATGATGATATATTTATCTGTAATTGTACTCATATCAAAGGTGGAGCCATCTACAGTTTGTGTTGAGATGATATTTGGTGCTGTGCCACCGACTACTGTAGCCTTAGCCCCTTCAACCTTCTGTACTAAACGAGTGTAGTATGGGTGTGAGTGGTACTCTTCGCTGACATTCGCAAGTATTGCCTCAATCTCTTCAGGCTCAATTTGGCGGCGAATGAGCATGTCATCAATATAGTAGAGTGCAGCATATGATGATGGATTATTCTCTATGAACTCTTTTTGAACTGCAATAGCTTTTGTGCTTAGCTCCTCCGCTTTTGCGCGAATAGCATCTTTCTCTTCTGGAGTCAACTCCTCATTTACGTAGTACTCAACAGAGAGATCTAGCGCTTCGTTAGATAGGGGGAATGTTGCTGCGTTGATTGCCGCTAGTGCTGCATTCTCCTTCTCTGTAGAGGTCGTTGACATATATTTTCCATTTGAAGAGGCATTAACGATGACATCTTCTCCCGGAATTGCTACAACCCACATAAATGGTGTCTTTGATGGGATGTAACCTCTACCAACCATTTTGAAGAGCTCACTTGATTTGTCGCCACCAACTCGTAAGACAGTTGCATGCTCTATTGAATCGCTTATCATGTAGCGACCATCTGCAAATATAACGCCAATAGAATCAGCTTCATCGACGCTGAATACGGAGACATATCCAGAGGTGTTGTCAAGACCAGTGAACTCTCCTTGAATTGTAAAAGGTTGTGCACCTTGTGGTGCTGGTGCTGAACAAGCAGCTACCAATGCTACTATACACGAGGTGATAAATAGCGAAAAGATACTTTTTTTCATAATAATTATATATTTATCTTATTGATTTCATTGTTGTAGGGATTCGTATCTCCCCCTCAACAGGCATGCGACATCCTTGCGAATTACAACATTGGTAGTTATATTTAACGACGATCTCGCCATCGCCTACACCAACTATGCGCTGAGTGTATACTGCCTCATCCTCTAATATGGTGGTGCCAGAGTTGTTGTAATATTGAGGTGTTGGCATATTAACATCACTCTCCACTTGATAGCCTTCGGGTAGCTCTAGCGAAACGGCAGTTGCGATATAACCATCGCTTGATGAAACATTAGCGTAGATATGGTATGTTGTAGCCATTTTAAATTTGAGAATAACCTCTTGGCAGCCATTGCGGAGTGTGACAAGTGTAGCTCCTATACTTACTGGCTCAGACTCGGTAGGCTCAGTTAGCTCTATTGCTTGAGCACCACGTTTGATATCCTTAGCGAAATAGTTGTTGGCAGGTTCGATCGAGCTCTTTGTATCAACCATAAATAACCATCCACCAGACTCTGTGAAGAAGATTTTATCTCGATTCTTGTCAAACCACGCTCTCCACTCTTGAGCTGTGTCGAATATGCAGAGTGTATATCTATCCAAGATTCGTTTTGCCATCTCTACCTCCTCCTCGCTCTTCGCCTCTTCGAGCATCGAAATAGCTTTGTCGAGTAACTTAACATCGTTATTAGCTATGCCAAGGCTCTTTGCATCTTTGTCGAGAGATAATACATATGAACCCTTGCCACCATATATGTAGTCAGCGTTCTCAGCATAAAAATCTATATGCTTTTGCGCATCGTAACCGAACTCCTTAATCAACTCAGCATTCGCATATTTCTCGAAATGCTCTTGGTAGCTCATCTCCTTTGGTCGTTGGAACTGAAGAACCATCTGCTCCTCTGCGGTTAGAGTTTCGCCATTTTCAGCCTTTGCTTCGGCCTTGAGCTTTGCATTTTCGTATGTGTCGTAGAACTCTTTGTTCATCTCCTTACGCATTTGGTAATACTCCTCGGTGATAAGATAAGATATCTCCTTGATGAACTTTCTAGTTGCGATACGATTGTTATATTTGCGAGCAATCTGTCTGCCTTTAAATCCAGAGATATAACTTACGGAGTTTGCAAATACAACTTTTGCTTCATCTGTCATATAGTCTGGAGAGGCTGCAAATCCCCATAAGAATAGATTGGAGGTGCGACCGATAGCCACAGCGTCAATAACCTTTGCGCAAACGCCCGATGAGATCATCTCGCAGTCAGGAGAATCGGTGAATCCCCATGGTCGAGAGACCATACCAACTCTAAAACCCTCGTCGGTCATATATCCCTTGGTCTGCACTCTCCACATTGGAATCTGCTCAGGAAGTGGAGCGTCGTAGTAGTATGTATAGTGCTTAGCGTCCTCTGGTGTTGGACGATCCTCCCATGTTAGATTGACTTCGAATGGACCTTTAAAGATCTGATGCTCAGTATTTGCTGTATGGGCATGAGCATCAAGACAGAGGCAGTACCAATCGAGTTTGCTGCCGGCACCAGCACCAATTCTATCAGCGCAGTCACCAATAAAGAGTGCAGGGTAACTAAATGTTTCATCTATAACTCGCGCCTGATAGTAGATCATTGCGCCATCCTGTCCGGGTGCCATTGAATATTTGCGAACAGAGGGTGGCGTAGCATCAAATACTGTTACGTCATACTCCGCAGAGAGCTCTTGATGGTAGCGTACAGCTCCGATTGTGTCCACGAGAGTGAAATATTGAGAGAGCAGATTCTTGAACGACATAGTACGGATATAGATATCCTCTGGCGCGTTAGAATTACTGTCGCTTGATCCACCTACGTAGAGCACTTTGAGATCTTGTTTGCTTTGAGCTGATGCTGCTCCAAAGATTCCAAGAAGGAGTAGCAGCAAAAATAATCTTTTCATAGATTCTTGTTTAAGGTTGTAAATATCTATTTAAACACCACAACCTTGCATGATTTAGCCATGCAAGGTTGTATGTTGTAAGTATCTATTTAGTAGATGTTTTGTTGGATTACACCAACACTAGAGTTGATCTCCTCTTGGCTCATTGGGAACGCGTAGTAGCGAGAGCCGGGCTCAAGAGTATACGTTACAGGCTCACTTGAGCTAATTACAGCACTGCTTGTATATGTTTGGAATGAGCGAGTGATAGTACCAATGTCATCCGAAGAGTCTGCATTGTGATTCAAACGACGACAGTCGAACCAACGCAATGTGAATGGCATTTCGCGCCATCTCTCCTCAATGATCTTATTGACAGCCTCTGTTGCAGATGATGCCGATAGATATTTTTCACTGTCAGATGCTGTAGAGAGCATGCGAGCTGCACGAAGTTCGTTTACAGTTGCCATTGCAGTGTCAACAGAACCGTTGCGAGCCTCAGCCTCAGCTTTGATAAGAAGCATCTCGGCAGTTGTTGGACCACTGATGATGTAGTAGTACATAGCGATATAACCATAATATCCAGCAACGGCTGATGTTCTAGCAATTGAGTTGTCCTCGATGAAGTGGTATGTGAAACGCAAGTCGTTCTCTTGGTCATATGCAGCGAGTAGCTCCTCGCTAGGCAAGTACCACCATGAACGATCACTAACAAATCTGTAGTATAGAGTCTCTTTCCATCCTAAACGATCAGTTGTCGGACCGTCGAAAGTATATGGATAGAGTAAGAAATACTCTACGCCGTCAATGATTTTGGTATAGTATGAGTCGGAATATGCGCTAGTATAGTACATCTCTGTGTTGTAATCAACAAGGTCACTGTGAGACTCTAGCGCAGCTTTTGCATATGTCAAAGCTTTGTCGTAATCTGCTAGACCTAGGTAGAAGCGAGCCGCAAATCCATTAACGGCAGCTTTACTAGCTCTCCAACAACGATTCATATCGTTAACAACAGGCATATCGTAGTCGATAGCAAGAGCCTCAATAAGATCAGCCTCAATTTGAGCATATGTCTCATCGAGAGTGCTACGAGCTTGCAAATCTTCGAATGAAGTACTTGTCTTGATTGTTACTCCAAGTTCGCTACCCATGGTATCTTTGTTGTCATTGTCATAGTGTAGACAATAGACCTGAGTAAGTTGCCAAAGGCTGTATGCACGTATGAATTTAGCCTCTAATCTCAACTGCTCTTTAAGCTCCTCAGAGCCACTTACAGAGTCAAGATAGTAAAGTACCATATTGGCTGTAAAGATCTTCTTGTACTCTCCGCTAAAGAATAAATCATCTACAGAGTCTGCGATAGTTTCGGCATCCCAAACTGCAAATAGTACAGAATTGTAGGCGTGTGCATTTGCTACGGCAGCCTCTAGCTCTGGATATAGACCGAATGAATCCGAAGCGGCAAAAGCAGCATAGTTATACTCTATAGCAAAAGAGGTTCCACTCTCATAACCATTGAGTAGGTAGTCTAGTTCATCTACAGTTGATGGAACAACTGAAGTCGATTTATTTGGCTCAACATCTAAATATTCGTCGCAAGAGCTAAACGCAAAGAGCGCGAAGCAAGCCAATGTCATTATATATAATTGTCTCTTCATTTTTATTATAGTGTTAAGTTAATACCCAATGTGTACGAAGCTTGAGTTTTGATAGTTCCAATTGGAGACTCTGGATCCTCGTTATATGTGTTGTTTACAATTGTAAATAGGTTGTTTCCTTGGAGGTATACAGATGCTCCGCTAACACCTAACTTGGTCAATGCCTTCTTAGGAAGTGTATAAGTAACGTTGATCTCTTGACATTTTAAATAAGATGCACTTTGAACTTCATAATTAAGGCTTCCAACATAGTAGTTAGTATAGTAGTAATATTTATACTCTCCATCTACAGGAATAGGTACCATCTCACTTGGGTCAGATGCCATCACAGTGCTGTATAGATCATTTGGAGCTTCGCCAATTGTTGCTGGGTAGTTGAAGTTGTAACCTTGGAATACATGGCCAAACTTACCTGTGAAGATAAACGATAGGTTGAAGTTGTATATTTGGAAGTTACCATTGAAGCTATATACATAAGGAGCAACAGTTGTTCCCATGTTTTCGAGTGCCTCTAATCCATCAATAGTCCAAGAGAGAGCAGCCATTGATTGATAAGTGTCAGCACTTGCGTAAACAGCTGGCTGATATATTGGAGAGTCGCTCGTACCGAAGTTCTGCAAACCAGCATATTTCCAAGCCCAAAGTGAATTAGCATTTTGACCCTTCATATAGGCTGAGGTTCCACCTCCTGTGAGCTCAGACCATGAATAATCAGTTTTAAACATGTCGGTGATCTCATTGTAGTTGTATGAGAAGTTAACACCTCCGGTGAAGCTTATGTTTTTAGCGATTCTAAGTCTTGTGCCCACCTCGATGTCAATACCACGGTTAACCATCTCACCATCATTGATACTTTGAGAAGTTGTACCATTTACCGATGACATTGCTGTAGATACGATAAGGTCACTACCTTTCTTATTGTAGAGGTCAACAGAGCCATAAAGCTTGCCATTGAACATGCTGTAATCAACACCAAAGTCAAATGTTGCAGTCTTCTCCCAGCGAAGTGTTGGGTTACCATAAGAGTATATACTTGCGATATACTCATCAGTGTATGTATTAGCTGAAGAGCCAATTGAGATAAGTGGTTTGAATGATGTCGAGGTGTCGACATTACCATTGTAACCATATGTCATTCTCACGTTCAAACGGTTCAGCCAATCGTTATTGTTGAGGAAATCCTCGTTTGTAGCCATCCAGCTACCTCCCACACTCCAGAATGGAGAGTAACGATAACTTGGGTCGTCTGTAATCAAGTTCGAAGCATCATTACGAGCCGAAGCCGATAGGGTATACTTCTCATTGTATGTGTATGATGCGTTAGCAAATATTGACAAATAACGGCTCTGAGAGTATGTGAATGAGCTTGTTGTAGATGATACATAAGTATAAGAAGAACCCTTATAGTTAGTATAGTAAGAGTCATATAGAGATACTAAACCAGTTTGTAGTGTATTATCGTTGTAGCCATACACGGTTGGATAGCTAGAGGTTTGATATACCTTGTCTGAGATCTCAAAACCGGCAATTGCAGTAATCTGGTGCTTCATATCGTCGAAGTTTTTGTCGAACGATAGTTGAGTTCTCCAGTTGTAGTAGTTTGTGCTAGTACCTGATAGGTTCATATAGTCTCCGGCAGGGATGTTTGGAGTCAATATACCTGTTGCAGAGTCATAGAACGAGTAGTTCATAATCATGCTTCTTGCAGCGTATGTACCCTCGCCTGTGATATTTTTTGTGTTAGAGCTATTCATCTCGTATGAGAACTGTGTAGATGCAGTAAGACCATCTATGATCTTAGCGGTTAATCCAGCTTGTGCTCTAAGGGTCAATACAGAGGTTGTATAATCCTTGTTGTTCATCTCCTCAATAGGATTCCATCCACCATAGTTGTCATAAGGGAAGACAACATCGCTGTAGTATCTCTCCATATTTGGCATATACAATTTGTCGATATAGTTGTATGTGCCATCGTCGTTTAGAAGCATCTCATAAGGAGCTGTACCCACCATACTCTCTGTGATATAGCTGTAAGAGTAGCTACCATAGGTGTATGTTGTCATGTTGTATGGTGTATTCTGGTGCGATACGTCGTAGTTGACGTTACCAGAGAATGTGAAATCTAACCATTTTGTAATATTTGTGTTATTACGGTAGCTAAAGTTATACTTCTCTGAGTCGTATCCTTGCCAGTTACCTTGAGAATCCTCATATAGCAATGATACAGCATTTGTTGATCTCTCGCCAGCTGATGTGATACTCAAGTTATATTGTTGAGTAAATGGATTGTCGATCAAATAATCGTAGATTTGATCGGTGTTATCCAATGAAGAGAGGCGTGCTAACTCTGCTGCCAACTCGCTGTCAGACATATATCCTAAACGATTCTCATTTAGAGCTGTAGTTGCTGATGTTATAGCCGATATGCTTGATGCAGAGTCAGAAGGAGCGCTCCATGGACCACCGAAGTAGTAGCCGTTTCCTGTAGCATTGAATCCCATAGTCTCATACTCGATAACCTCAGCAGATGAGGCAACAGGATTGTAATACTCATAGTCAAACTTAGGTGAATACTTCAAGAATGTTGAGAACTCAACTTTCACGTCACCTTTTTTGAGGTCTTTACCCGATTTCGTAGTGATTACGATAACACCATTTGCAGATTGTGCTCCCCAGATTGAAGCTGCCGCAGCATCTTTCAATACTGTGATGCTAGCAACATCATTAGGGTTGATTGTGCTCATTGATGATTGAATTGGGAATCCGTCAACTACGACAAGTGGAGATGTGTTACCATTAAGAGAAGATTGACCGCGAATCTCAAACTCTAGCTCTCCATCGTCATTTGTAGTTGCTGCAATACCAGACATTGAACCAACCAAACGCTCAGCAATGCTCGATGATGGCTTAGCGAGTTGATCCTTACCTACAGTTCCGAATGAACCTGTAGCACGCTCCTTAGAGAGAGTTTGATAACCAGTTACAACTACATTTTCCAACTCCATGGTGTCAGCATACATAGTAACAGTGATGCTGCTACGAGTACCTACTACTACCTCTACTGGTTTCATTCCGAGTAGTGAGAACTCTAGTGTTAGGTCTCTTTGAACTGTGGTGTCAATATAGAACTCACCTTGTGAGTTTGTGCTAACTCCATAGCTTGTACCTTTTACGATAACAGCTACGCCAACAAGGGCATTGCCATCACCATCAACTACAACACCTTTGATAGTGCGTCGAGAAGCTTGTTCAACCTCCTCTGTAGTCTCATTTTTACTTTCGCTCGCTTGGAGCTCCTCTACCGAACCACTAAGGGCCAACACTGCCAATAGAGGTAGTGCCCACTTAGTTGCGATAGATCTTTTTACATCGTAAAATTTCTTCATACTTTAAGTGTTAATAATTAATAAATGTTTATATGCTCTAAGAAAATATAGTAAATACTCTCTACGCTGATGCATTGAGAGTATTTACTGGGGGTCTCTATTTTGCCAAAAGTTCGTCAAACTTAGCTGCTGTAGCCTCGTCTGATGGACGAGTCATATTTGCATTGATGATCTTACCTTGGCGATCTAGTAAGATGAAGCGTGGAATGCCATACACTACATAAGCATCTGTAAAGGTTCTATCGCCACCATTGTGGATTTGAATACCACCCATATTATCTTCGGTTACCATCTTCTCCCAAGCTGCTTTATCTTGGTCAACAGAGAGGCTTACAAAGTGAATATCTTTAGAGGCGTAGGCATGCTCCAACTTCTCAAGATAAGGGATCTCACCACGGCAAGGTCCACACCAAGTAGCCCAAACGTCGATATAGACAAATTTGCCTCTTAGGTCGCTTAGCTTAACTGTGTTGCCATTGATATCTAGATACTCAAACTCAGGAGATTGGTTACCTGCGCTAATGCTATCCCATGTAGCACATGTTTTTTCAACATCGGCAATAACTTCAGGATCGGTCGCGTGTTTCTTGAATATCTTCAAGATCTCCTCAGCACCTTCGTTGCCGCTATTTTTAACCTGCATTGATACTAAACCTTCAATGAGATCTGTTGCAATTCTAGCATCTGTCACCTCTGCATCAATGTACTTTACTAGAAGCTCTGTGGATTGCTCCTCGAGACTCAAGCCGCGTGTTGCTCTCTCGCGAACAAAAGTTGATATAAATTGGTCGTATCCCGGTATCTTATATAGGTCACCATCTGCAACGTAAATTTTGTCAACCTTAGCGTAGAATACCTCCGATGGAGTGTAATCTTTCTCATCGCTATAATAAGGATGATATAAAGAGTATTGTGTTAAGTTGGGATATAGATCAAAGATTAGTCGTTGCTTCTCAAGAGTTTTTAGCTCAGCTGGTAGTGCTGTAGCCTCCATCAATGCAACATTTGCACTGTATACACTGTCACATTTAGCAAGGAATGCTGCTTCACCTAATTTAGAATCTGTGCGAAGATCTAATTTTGCAAAGTCGCTAATGAAGTATCTGTT
The DNA here is from genome assembly GCA_047172325.1 of Rikenellaceae bacterium. Taxonomy (GTDB): domain Bacteria; phylum Bacteroidota; class Bacteroidia; order Bacteroidales; family Rikenellaceae; genus Alistipes. The sequence continues at coordinate 41,419 of JBCQWG010000019.1, forward strand.
TACCTCTGCCGCAGAACCCTCGAATGTAATATCTTCAAATCCACTCTTTATATCGAACGAGATCGAAAGATCCTCTGATGGATTAAGGAATAGAGGTTGTTTTTGCCATCCAAAAGATAGTGTTAAGTATTGTGACGAGAAGTCCGATAGGGTGATGTTGCAGAGACCATTTTGGTCAAATTCACATTTGATCTGTTCGTCACTCTCAACAAGAGTTAGTATTACTTTGTGGCCATCTTCAAGGTTATCAACCTGAAGTGTGATTGTTGCTGTTGGCTCGCTACATGCTCCAGCAAGAAGCAATATTACGCAAGCTGCGAAGAGTTGAAGTTTCTTCATAATGTTTTTGAATAAAATTAATATTTGTAGTAGTGGCTGCAAAGTTAGTTTAAAATTTATTGTAATATCAATCTCTGTTATAATAAAATTATATTTTTTTTGAGGTGCTATCATATTGTAACTTTGAGCTATCCGTAAAATTATGGAAATGAAGTGTTTTGTTCTATTTGCCTTATAGATCGGTTTTTTTAGGTTTTTATTTTATTCAAAATATTATAAATTAATATAATTTGAGGATGAAGAGTTGCTATTTTACAGAAATATTATCTATATTTGTATTGTGTGGAAGAAGTTACGTTATGAAACAGAGAATTTTATTTGTATGTCTCGGCAACATATGCCGATCACCAGCAGCTGACGGCGTGCTGCATGCGTTAGTCGCGGAGGCTGGACTTAGCGAGATGTTTAAAATAGATTCAGCAGGCACCTATGCAGGTCATGCTGGAGAGCTTCCCGACGCACGTATGCGCAGAGCTGCCTCTCGTCGTGGATATTCACTCACGCATCACTCACGCCCTGTGGAGATAGATGATTTTTTTGAATTTGATCGAATCATCGCAATGGATGATAATAATTTTGAGAATCTTCGACAAATGGCACCCTCTACCGAAGCAGAGCAGAAGATTGAGCGCTTTGCAGCCCTATGTCGCAGCCATGAAGATGTTCACTATATTCCAGATCCCTATTATGGTGGTAGTGATGGTTTCGACTATGTTCTAGATCTTTTAGAGGATGGATGTAGCACTATCCTCTGCGCTTATGCAAAGCAATGATGTAGCTAGTGAATAGAGGCAGAAGCATCATTCCAACAAGGGGAAGAGCCACCGAAAGTATCTTGCCTATGGTGGTAACAGGGTATATCTCTGCGCCAACGGTCGTTAGACTCATCCATGCCCACCATATTGCATTACCTAAGCCATGTAGATTATCATTGACGTGATATTCGACATCATAAAAGATGAGAGCCGCAACATAAGTGAAAAGTATAGTGACCATAAGATAAGCAATAAGTATCTTATCAATGCTTTGTGCCGTAACAAGCCGCACAAATAGTCTATAAAAAGATATAATTGCACGCATAATAGGAAGTAGCCCTAGAGAGAGTGCCGCCTCCCTCTTGACGCTTACGCCGCAAAGCATAATGATAGCCAAATAGGGGATCGAAATTAACAATATAGGTAATCGTCTCCAAAAAAAATGCCATCTATGAAGCGATTCATTCATATCAAGAAAAAACTTTGTGATATAGGCACTACAGATAAACCCTTCGGTAGCAATATAGTAGGGTGTGAAATCAAGATGATCCCCCATGACAATCTCAAAAGAGAGCGCAATAAGCAATATCACACTACCCACCACAGCTAAATTATCAATTCTCTTTTTCATCTAATTTTTCTTGATAGCATACCTATTCAAATTCAGTACCATAGCACCATCAATGCAAAATAAAAAAGATTTTTTATTCAGTTTCCTTTGGAATTAAACAAAAAAACACTACCTTTGCAATCGCAAAAGAAACAATGGCGGGTTAGCTCAGCTGGTTAGAGCGCATGATTCATAATCATGAGGTCCCGAGTTCAAGTCTCGGACCCGCTACTTAAAATCACAATCATTTCGGTTGTGGTTTTTTTGTGCATATACGGGTGCAACTACTTGGTAGTCAATATGTAGATGCTTATATTGCACTCTTTGATAGTGCACAACTTCAGCCAAAATCACCTCCAGTTTTCACAGCCCAAAAATAGCTCGATTTTGGCTCTATACAAACAGATGCAATGATTTTTGCCAAAATGCAGAGAGATATAGCGTTATAAAAAGGTATAGAAAAAGTGGCAAATAGAGGTGGTAGAATAAAAATTTGGAGCTCATTAACCTATTTCTGCCAATAGCTTCTACTCTTTGTTGTAACAATTAAAAAGGTAACTACTCAGCCCCTACAGTCCAGCAACAGCGAGTAAAGCCACGAGCGGATCTTGATTGCATTTTTTGGCTGTCTGCACGATGGATTGAAGCGTCGCAT